>JANOEC010000144.1:0-119724 GCA_031412995.1 Geobacteraceae bacterium | reverse complement strand
TTCTTTGCCACCAGTGCTACTTCTGCACTCAGTGCAGGATAGCCAGATAAATCTGCAGAGGCAGCAATTATGCCAACGGCATCGGCGCGTGCACTTTCATCCTTCATTGCAGACTATTCAACCGTATACCCGGTAGATCCTCCAGCAACAAACCCGAACCAACCCCGAATTTGTTGTTTCCTAGATTTATTTCACCAACCCTTACAGCATTGACTGCTTGCAGTCAAACAGCAACGGCGAGATCCGCAGACCTCGCCGTTGCTGTTGTCCTATCTCCCTACTTTGTGGAGTCGAATCCCCCGCCCAGCGCCGCGTGGGCCGCAGCCAGACGAGCGATCGGCACCCGGAACGGCGAGCAGGAAACATAATCGAGACCAATCCGGTGGCAGAAAATGACTGATTCGGGATCACCGCCATGTTCGCCGCAGATGCCGAGCTTGATCCCCGGCCGGGCCGAGCGCCCCAGTTCACAGGCCATCTTCACCAACTTACCCACCCCGCCCTGATCAAGGGTGACAAACGGGTCTTCCGGCAGCAGATTATTTTCCACATAGAATGGCAGGAACTTGCCGGCATCGTCCCGCGACAGGCCAAAGGTGGTCTGGGTCAGATCGTTGGTGCCAAAGGAGAAGAATTCAGCTTCCAGGGCAATTTCATCAGCGGTGAGGGCGGCCCGCGGCAGTTCGATCATGGTGCCGATCAGGTACTCCAGGGTGACGCCATATCGGGCGATGACCTCTTCGCAGATTTTGACTGCATTGGCCCGCAGCACCTTTAATTCGCTGACCGTGGCGATCAGCGGGATCATGATTTCCGGCACAATGCTGAACCCTTCATCCTTCACCAACTCGCAGGCCGCTTCCATAATCGCCTGCACCTGCATGTCATAGATTTCCGGATAGGTGAGACCAAGCCGGCAACCCCGGTGACCAAGCATCGGGTTGAATTCGTGGAGAAATTCCACCTTGTGCTTCAGTTGCTGGGTACTGACCCCCAGCGTCTTGGACAGGGCTTCAATATCCTTTTCCTCCTGGGGGAGAAACTCGTGCAGCGGCGGATCCAGCAAGCGGATGGTAACCGGCAGCCCCTTCATCTCGCGGAAGATCCCAATGAAATCACCCTTCTGCATCGGCAGGATCTTGGCCAGCGCCTTCTGCCGCCCTTCCAGGTCTTCGGACAGAATCATCTCCCGCACGGCCTTGATCCGGTCCGCTTCGAAGAACATATGCTCGGTACGGCAGAGGCCGATCCCTTCAGCGCCAAACTCCCGCGCCACCCGGGAATCGTTGGGCGTATCAGCATTGGTACGCACCTTGAGCGTGCGGAACGAATCAACCCAGGTCATCAGGGTGCCAAAATCACCGGTCAACTGTGGCGGCACCGTCGGCACTTCACCCAGCATCACCTCACCTGAGGAACCATCAAGCGTGATAATGTCGCCCTTCTTAACCACCAAACCATTGCGCGCGGTGAACTGCTGCTCAGCATAATTCACCTTAATCTCACCACAGCCGGCCACGCAGCACTTGCCCATGCCGCGCGCCACGACTGCCGCGTGAGAAGTCATACCGCCACGGGCGGTGAGAATTCCCTGCGCCGCATGCATGCCGTGGATATCTTCCGGGCTGGTCTCGGTCCGCACCAGAATCACCTTGAGTCCGAGTTTGGCCGCTGCTTCCGCTTCATCAGCAGTAAAGACCACCCCGCCGCTCGCCGCGCCAGGAGATGCCGGCAGACCCTTGGCGATGATTTTTTTTACTGCCTTCGGATCAAGAGAGGGATGGAGCAGCTGATCCAGCTGGCTCGGTGCCACCCGCAGCACGGCGGTTTTCTGGTCAATCAGCCCTTCCTGCACCATATCCACGGCAATCTTGATCGCCGCCGGAGCAGTCCGCTTACCATTGCGCGTCTGCAACATGAAGAGCTTCCCTTTTTCAATGGTGAACTCGATGTCCTGCATATCTTTATAATGCTTCTCCAGGGTCGAACGGATTCCAGCCAACTGCTGATAACACTCAGGGAGCACTTCCTCCATGGAATTATGGCAGCAGTTAGTATCCCTACCCTTATTGATCGGCTGCGGGGTACGAATGCCGGCCACCACGTCCTCACCCTGGGCATTGACCAGATATTCACCGTAAAAGTAATTCTCACCAGTGGATGGGTCACGCGTAAAGGCAACACCGGTGGCGCAATCGGTCCCCATATTACCGAAGACCATGGACTGAACGTTAACCGCGGTGCCCCAGTCAGCCGGGATATTATTGAGACGACGATAGGTAATGGCCCGCTGGTTCATCCACGAACCAAACACCGCACCAATGGCGCCCCAGAGCTGGGCTTGCGGATCTTCCGGGAACTCCTGCCCCAGATGCTCCTTGATCGCCAGCTTGAACGCTGCCACCAACTCCTTCCAGTCGCCAGCCGTCAGATCGGTATCCAGCTTTGCCCCACGGGCATGCTTTTTTTCATCCAGCATATGCTCCAGCAGGTGCTTGTCCATCCCCATGACCACGTCAGAGTACATCTGCACAAAGCGGCGGTAGGCATCATAGGCAAAACGCTCATCTCCGCTCTGGGCAATAATCCCCTGCACTGTGGTGTCATTGAGACCCAGGTTCAGGATGGTATCCATCATTCCCGGCATGGAAGCGCGGGCCCCGGAGCGGACCGAGACCAGCAGCGGATTCGTGGCATCGCCAAAGGTGCGCCCCATGATCTGCTCCATCTGCTGCAGATGCTCCCTGACCTCGGCAGTCAGTGACGGTGGGTAGGTCTGGCCATTGTCGTAATAGTAGGTGCAAACGTCAGTGCTCAGGGTAAACCCCGGCGGCACCGGCAGACCGATACTGGTCATTTCTGCCAGATTGGCTCCCTTACCCCCCAACAGATTTTTCATGTCGGCGCCACCTTCGGCCTGACCATTACCAAAGAAATAGACATACTTAGCTGCCATGAACTGCCTCCTTCAACTGTGTGTGTTAACGCGAATGCGCGAAGTCTTTATCGAACGTAGGCGCATAGTTGCACAAACAAAATGGGTCCGCAATCAATTTGTCACGTAACTAGCTAATTTTACTAAGATTGAAGTGATTTTCATTCATGATTAAAATCAGCAAAAGGCGAGGGATTTCTCCCCCGCCCTTTAGATATACAGTGCGTAATGAGCATGTCCAGCTAACGGCATGCAGATCAACCCTACAGGATCTTACGGCGCATTCATGGCCTGTGGTCTGGGTGAATCGAACGTCATATTGAACACCATATCTGATACAAACCGCTTGAATGACTCATTCTCAACGAACTGCTTGTACGCCTCGGTATCATCCCTCAGCAATGTCAGCATCACCCGTTCCAGCGCTTTATCATGCTCCAGGCGAGCAGCGCCGGGAGTATTCAGCTTCGCGTTCTGGTACGCCTGATCGGCGGCAACTTTAGGCGCTATATCCTCATGGATGCGCTTAGAAACGCGGTCAACGTCGGTGAACAGGGTGCCGAACTGCTCGTTGAAGGATTTGAGGATATTGCTAAGACGATCCAGTTCCGGCTCCGGTTTCCTGCCGCCACCGCCGACCGGTACCGGCTCGATCTCGGCATTCTCGTCCGCCAGTACGATCTTCATGGTTGCCTGCTTCTCCGAGCGGTAGCTGTCCATATCGATTGCTTCCAGGATGCCCTTGGCCAAATCCTCTTCTTTTGGGGCTGGCAGCTTCGGCACCAGGAATGTCAGAAAAATGGAAAGTTTCTCCCATTCTGCATTGCTGTAGGGCAGGATTGACGCCAAAAAGTCATAGGTGCGCGTGAACGCTTTCCCTTTCCCTTTGAAGTCCACCTGTCCATCCTCATTTAGCTGCTCCAAGTACAACGCCACACAAACATCCAGAATCGGGTCAAGATTGTCCCGATCCGCTCCATCCAGGTAGAGGGTTACAAACTGCTCAACCTGTTCCGGGGTGTAGATCTGGTAACCGTCCATCCCTGCTTTCAGGTCATGCAATTTATTGGGATCAGTTTCCTCGCTGAGCACCGTGGTCCGGTAGTAATCAGCAAATGCTGTCTGAATAGTGTCGGTGTCGTTCATGAAATCCAGCACGAACACGTCATGCTTTTGTGGATGAGCCCGGTTGAGACGTGACAGGGTCTGCACCGCTTTGATTCCCGACAACACCTTGTCCACATACATTGTATGCAACAGCGGCTCATCATAGCCGGTCTGGAATTTGTCGGCGCAGATCAGGAATCGGTATGGATCCTCCTGAATTTTATCAGCGATCTCATTACTCGGGAAACCGTTCAGCGACGCCTCGGTGACCTTGCAACCGCGAAACTCATATTCCCCAGAAAACGCGACGATGGCTTGATGCGGGCTCTTTCGTTCCAGCAGATACGTCGTGAATGCATGATAGTATTGGATGGCTCGCTCGATACCGCTGCAGACCACCATGGCACGAGCCTGGCCGCCGATCTTGTTGCGGGCAATCACCTGCTCGTGAAAATGATCCACCATGATCTCAGCTTTCAGCTTGATGGCATGGTCGTGACTCTCCACGTAGCGGCGCAGCTTTTTCTGGGCTCTATTCTTGTCGAATTCCGGATCGTCCTCAACCTTCTTAACCAGCTTGTAATAACTGTTGAGCGGGGTGTAACTCTTAAGCACGTCCAGAATAAACCGTTCCTGGATCGCCTGTTTCATGGTGTAGCTATCGAATGGGCGGTGTTTGACTTTTCCCTCTTCACCAGGGAACGGCTCGCCGAAAAGCTCCAGCGTCTTGTTTTTAGGGGTGGCGGTGAACGCGAAGTAACTGGCATTAGTCAGCATCTTGCGGGCTGCCATCCGTTTTTCCAAGGCATCGTTGATAGTATCTTCCGGGTCCGTCAGCGCCTCGCTCAAAGCTGCGGCGGTCTTGCCCCCCTGACTGGAATGGGCTTCGTCGATGATAATGGCAAAACTTCGTCCTCGGTGTTCATCGCCGATTTCGTCCAGGATATACGGGAACTTCTGTACCGTGCTGATGATGATCTTCTTGCCGCTCTCGATGAACTGCCGCAGATCGCCGGATTTATCGGCATGACCTACCGTAGACCCGACTTGCATGAACCCCTTGATGGTGTTCTTGATTTGATCATCAAGGATACGCCGGTCGGTAATGACGATGACCGAGTCGAAAATATTACTGTCGTCCTTGCGCAGCCCGATGAGCTGGTGCGCCAGCCAGGCGATGGAGTTGGACTTGCCGCTGCCTGCCGAATGCTGGATCAGGTAGCGCTTCCCGGCCCCGCTCTGCGATGCATCGGCCAGCAGTCGCCGCACCACGTCCAGCTGGTGGTAACGGGGGAAAACCTGCCGGCGGATCTTTCTCCGGGTCTTGGGGTGAACCTCTTCAACGATTTGGGCGTAGTTCTCGATGATGTTGGTGATGCCTTGGGGGGTGAGGGTGCGCTTCCAGAGGTAATCGGTCTTCAGCCCGTCAGGGTTGGGAGGATTGCCCGCCCCGTCGTTCCAGCCCAGATTGAACGGCAAAAACCACGACATCTTGCCTTTCAGGTCGCTACACATCCGCACTTCGCTGTCATCCACCGCGAAATGGACCATGCAACGCCCGAAGTTGAACAGCCGTTCCCTCGGGTCGCGGTCGCGGCGGTACTGCTCGACGGCGTCCTCCACGGTCTGCTTGGTAAAGCTGTTCTTCAACTCAAAGGTGGCGATGGGCAGACCGTTGATGAACAAGCCCAAGTCCAGTGCCCTGCGGGTCTCATCGCGGCTATAGCGAAATTGTCTGGTGAGGCTGAATCGGTTGGCGGCGTACAGGAGGGCTGCTTTATCGTTGCCGGGGGAGGGGGTGCCGTAGAAGAGGTCGATGAAATATTTTTCGTGTTTCAGGCCGTTGCGCAGCAGGTCGATAACCCCGCGCTTGCCACATTCTTTCTCCAGCCGGGCCAGGAACTTTCGCCGCACCGGCGTGTCTCTATCCAGCTCCAACGCCTCGGCGATCTCCGGTTGCGTGGCCTTTAAAAAGTCCCGCAGATAGACCAGATCAACGCAATATTCCCGATCATAGTCACGAGCATCCCCCAGCAGCCAGCCGGTGCCGCCGTATGATTCAGGCGGTGAGTGTAGGCCTTCGACCGGCAGCGGCGCAATGGATGCCCTTCCGGTCATGGCGATGCAGATCAGATCTTCCAGTCCACGTTCAGTGGTGTCTGTGGTCATGGTTTACCTCTTTTGGAAGTCCTGACTCGATACAATCTTTCGGTAAAGCCACCTTCCTTCTCAAAGGCAGCGGCCTGCGCCGCTATCTGCTTGTCAAGCAGGTGACAGGCAAGATTCAGCAGGGAGAGGGCGGCATTAGCGACATAAAGCGAGGAAGGCAAAGGTGCTGAAGGCGGCACGAACGAAGGCAGAACCGACGAACACGGACTTTCACCGACAGGCACAGACAAATCAGGGCACGTTGGTTCGTGTTCGTCCGTGTCAGTCCTCCTTTGTCCGTGTTCCTTCGATTGTCCGTGCGCCTTTGCCTGTGCCTTTTCGCTTTCCACCCACTCCCGCAACTCCTCCAGCGAAGAGCAGCGCTTCGCCTTGAAGCGTTGCAGCGCCGGGTGTTCCGGCGCCCAGAGCGGCAAGCCACGCTGCCGCAGGAAATCCTCATAGTCCAGGCGCAGCTCTTCCAGACTGGCCCGTGCCACATTGGTCAGCTTCAGCTCGGTCTTTTTCGAAGTGCCGGAGGCCACGCTCCCCTCGGCAATATTCTGCACTCCGGAGCGGGCCGCCTGCACCATCTGATCGCAAGTGCGGCTGAACCGGTCAACATAGCGCTCCACAAAGCGGACCGTAATGTCATAGACCAGTTGCGACACCTGGAAGCTTTTCAGCTTGCGATAACCGCCATGTTTGGGAATCAGCGGTTCCGGCTCACTCCGTGGAGGTAACGCCATCATCTTCCCCCTCAATAAAACAAGAATCGTCCAAATCGTCCGTGTTAACAAAGTCCGTGCCGTCCGTGTCATCCGGCAACCGCGCCGCCGCCTCCCGCACATCCAACTTGCCGGTAACTACATCGGCGATCAGGCGGGTGCGGTATTCGCGGAGCAGGTCGATTTCCCGTTCGGTGCGGGAGATAACCTGGTCAGCTTCGGTAAACTGAATTGAGAGATTTTCGACAATGCATATCTGCTCAGCAAGCGGTGGAACCGGTAAGAATAGACGTTTGAAGTCATCCCAATAGAGCCGGTTACGGTCAGAAACAATTCCACGAGAGTTCCGATTGATCTCACCCTTACAGGCATCAGTTCGGAATAACAGTTCGTAGTAGCTACTGCTCACGCCTTCAAGCGGTTGGGCTACCACATAAGCAGGACTTACTAATCCCAGAGCAGGAACTACGCCTACCGCTCCCTGCCACATTCTCATCATGTTGTAGGCAATGTCACCCTGGCAAGCCAACTTATATGACGTGTGGTCTGCAATCAGCCGTCGTTCACGACCAGCTTCGTTTGTCTCCGATCCTACGGTTACGCCAGTTCTCAACGAAACTATTAAAACTGGTAATCCTGTCTGGCCACGCTCATTTCTTTCCTTGAAGATATAACTGTTACGCCTTATCTCCCAACGCTCCGGCACCCCCCCCAGCCAAGGAATCCCCGACGGCTTCAGCCGCACATTCGAATCTAGGCCACGGGTGACGGCACGGTGGATGATGACCTGCTTCTGCTCGTTCAGCAGCGCGATAACCTTCCGCTTGGCGCGGATGGTGCGTTCTATCCGTTGGTTGGTATGGTTGAGGAAGCGGACGATGGCGGCTTGTTCATCGGGGGGAGGAAGTGGGGTATTGATTATTTTGAAGTGCTCTGGACGGAGACTCCACATATCTGATGTAATGCCATACGACCAGCGTTCCGCTTCCTTGCCAAACTGCGGTGTACGATAGAGATGATGGAAATATTGATGGTTATGGTCATCGTTACGTAAGCGCATAACAACATACGCAGGGCTGATAATGCCGCGTAAGTCAGATGCACCGATTGCACACTGCCATGCCCTCATCTTGTTGTAGGCAATATCGCCGGGACAAACGAGCTTGTATGCCGACTTGTCCTTGTTCGAGCTGTCCTTCTTGGAACTATTCTCAAGTAAAGCCTTCTGCCGTATAACGCCCCTGTTTATCGTAACCGACAGCATTTGTTCGTCTGAATGGTTCCGTTCTTTTATCTCTGAAAATATTGCACGGTTCGGCAACACTTCCCAATGAGACGGAACTGCGCCAAGCCATGATTGTTCTGTCTCCCGATATTCCGGATATGCCATCAAATCGGCAATCATGCCTTACCACCCTGCAGCAGATCCTCAAGCAACCCTTCAGCCTCCTGCTCTACCGCCAGAATATCAGCTCGAATCTCCTCTAAAGTCCGCAACGGTTGCGGTTTGTAGAAATGCCGGGTAAAGCTGATCTCGTAACCGATCTTGGTCTTGGCTTCATCAAGCCAGGCATCCGGAGTATAAGGCAGCACCTCACGGCGGATAAACGCCTCGATACCACCAACTTCCAGCAATGGCACCTGCTCGGTGTCACGCAAGTCGGTATCCGGTTCGTATTCGACGACCTGTTTCGCCCCATCCCCTCCCCGACCCTCCCCTTGAAGGGGCGGGAGCAAGAAGAGACCCCGCAACGGGTCTGGCGTGGCCTTCCCCGGTTTATGGATCCTGGCGACGACCGGCGGGGCAGTCTCCACCCGCCAACTGACCGCCTTCAGGACCATCTTCAATTCTGCCGCTGTAGGGGCGGGTCCGTGACCCGCCCGTTTCATCTCTTTCAACGCATCATCCACCGCAGCGCGGAACAGGTTGTGATCCTCGAACAGCTCGTCACCGATGGTGTCGCGCAGGGCGGTTGCCGCCTCTACCAGCCGGGCGTCCCGCTTCCAGGTGCTGCTGTCCAGCAGCTTCTTCTTTTTCTTCTCCGGCAGCCCCTTTTTGCTCCCTTCCTCGTCATCACCCTCATCATCGCCGCTGCCCCATTCGGCCAGATATTTCTCAACGGCCTTAGCAATGCTGTCGAAGTCATCAAACAGGGGATCACCGAACTCGTCATGCAGCTGACTGCGCAGCTCCTCATCCCCGGAGGCAAAGCGGAGTGACTCGATGGCCGGAAGCGTCAACTGGCTATGCAGCCGCAGCGGGCGCTCCATGACAATCTTCCAGTAGCCGAAATGCCGGTTGGGGAAAATCTTCGACTGCTCCGTCTCTTTAAATGCCAGGTAGGTATCACAGACCAGCTTGATGTCATCCTCGGACAGCTCGCAGTTCTTCTTGCCCAGATTCTTGCGCAACGGCTTGAACCAGCTGCTGGCGTCGATGAGCTGTACTTTCCCTTTGCGATGCTCCGGCTTGCGGTTGGACAGCACCCAGATATAGGTAGCGATTCCGGTGTTGTAAAACAGATTGAGTGGCAGGGCGACGATTGCTTCCAACCAGTCATTTTCGATGATCCAGCGGCGGATGTTGCTCTCCCCCTGACCGGCGTCGCCGGTAAACAGGGACGAGCCGTTGTGAACTTCGGCAATGCGGCTGCCCAATGAACTTTTGTGGTTCATCTTGGAGACCATGTTGGCCAGAAACAGCAACTGCCCGTCACTGGAGCGGGTCACCAGCGAGTATTCAGGATCACCGGCATGGCTGATCTTGAAGCGAGGGTCGCGCATGCCATCCTTGCCGCCCATATCCTCCAGATCCTTTTTCCAGCTCTTGCCGTATGGGGGGTTGGAAAGCATGAAGTCGAACTCTTTGGCCGGGAAGGCATCATGGGCCAGGGTGGACCACTCAGCGCCGCCGACAATGTGGTCGGCGTTCTCCCCTTCCCCCTTCATTAGCATATCGGCCTTGCAGATGGCGTAGGTTTCCGGATTGATCTCCTGGCCGAACAGGTAGGTCTTGACCTGCTTGCCCTGGGCTTCGGTCAGCTGCAACAGGGTTTCTTCCGCCAGGGTCAGCATCCCGCCGGTACCAGCTGCAGCGTCATAGAGCTGATACGAGCCGGATTGGATCTTGTCGGCAATGGGGAGGAAAATCAGGTTGGCCATCAGCTTGACGGCGTCACGTGGTGTCCAGTGTTCACCCGCTTCCTCGTTGTTATCCTCGTTGAACTTGCGGACCAGCTCCTCAAACAGAGTACCCATGGAATGGTTGTCCATGGCTGGCAGCTTGACCGAGCCATCGTTATTCAGCACCGGATTCGGGCTCAGGTTTATCTCCGGGTTCAGGAACTTTTCGATCAGGGTGCCGATGGCATCGGCCTTGGAGAGGGTAGGGATCTGGTTGCGGAACTTGAAGTTTTCCAGGATGTCTTGCACCGTCTGGGAATAACCGTCCAGATATGCTTCAAAATCCTGGCGGAGCTGCTGCTGGCTGTTGCAGGAGCGGAGATCCCGCAGGGTAAAACGGGAGGTGTTGTAAAATGCCTGCCCGGCAGCCTCGCACATCGCGGCCCGTTGCTCGGTGATACCCGCATCATCCAGCATTTTCTTGGTATCGAGCACCGCCTGCTTGGTCGGTTCCAGCACAGCATCCAAGCGGCGAAGCACGCACATCGGCAGGATGACGTCAGGGTACTTCCCACGTTTGAAGAGGTCGCGCAGCACATCATCGGCGATTCCCCAGATGAACGAGATAATTTTATTGTGTATTGCTTGATCCATTATTTGTTTTCCCCTCTATATCTTCCAGCCACCGGTCTCCCCCGCCTTCGGCGGTAGCATCGATAGAGAACCTGTTCAGGCCTACCTTCTCAACCTGAGTCGTATATTTTATTCCTCGCCAAGGATGAAGTTGCCCCTTGACTTGCATCATATATGCTGCATATGCTTTTCTCATGACCGGTAAACAACTCAAATGACTTCTGGAAGAGCATGTTTGGCTACTTGGTCGTATTTCCGGTAGCCATCACATTATGATTCGCGAAGGGAGCCGGTCAACACCCATTCCGGTTCACGGTTCAACCGACCTGCCCAAAGAACTCGTCCATGCAATATTGAAACAGGCAGGGATAAAGGAGTAATAACATGTTGGCATATTCGGCACATATCAAAAAACAGGATGATAGCTACTTGGTGACCTTCCCGGACCTGGAGAACGTCATAACCTATGGAGCCACGCTGGAAGAGGCGCTCAATAATGCTGAAGAAGCTTTAAACGGCTGCATCGAGTCCGACTTCGAACGAAATTTTGCCATCAATTCCCCTTCAGCCATTTCAGGTGAAAACAGCTACACTATCCCAGTTGCGCCGCACATCGCTGTTGCCATCATGCTGCGCGCCATGCGCGCCGGTCGACCACAAGCAGAGGTGGCACGACAACTCAACATTTCGTATCAGGTCTATCAGCGCCTGGAAAATCCCCGCAAAGCCAACCCTACCATCAAAACCCTGGAAAAAATCGCCCGAGTGTTCGGCAAACGGGTTGAACTGGGGTTTGTGTAGAGCGGGAGAAAGTGATCTTGATTTTACAGAATTCTAATAGTGGTACGCTTAAAACCGGGATCTCTCGCCTTCTCTTCCGCACAATTACTGGCCGGGGGGATATTGCTTTTGGTGCTAGGCAACGTATACTCCAGCAAGAAACCGCCAAGGAGCTGACATGAAATCAAGCTACTTGTGGTTGCAGAGAAGATCTGGCAATATTCGGGGCAGCGATGAACACTCTCAATAATCTAACTCTGCCTATAAACTATAGCCAAGCTATCGAGATGGCGAGTGCAACCATCAGGCGCGAATTTCCAGTAGAAACCGTTATCTTGTTCGGTTCAAAATCCAGAGGGTGTGGGGATGAATTCTCAGATACTGATCTGCTCTTGGTTACTGAGCGCCCGCTTAACTGGCGCGAAGAAAAGGCAGTTGTAGAAAGATTGTTTGATATTGGAATGTCATTTGACGTGATATTCAGCCCGCTGTTTGCCTCCCATGACGAGTGGGAAAACGGCATTTTTCAGCATTTTTCTATTTACACGGACATCATGAGAGATGGAGCGCTGGTTTCATGAACGGAGCCATTATTATCGACTACTGGTTGGAAAAGGCCCGGGAAGATTTGGCTTCAGCACAGGTGAATGGCACAGCCGGAAGGCTCCAGATAGCTGTCAGAGATGCCTATTTTTGCTGTTTCCATGCTTTTTCCGCCCTACTATTGAAAGATAGTCGGGCGTTTCGTTCACACAAAGAGGTGCGGTCAGCTCTTCATCGTGATTATGTACGAACAAAAACTGTCGAATCGGCCTACGGTAAACATTTTGATTGGCTATTTGAAAACCGGCAAAAAGTCGATTATCGCCCCCTTGTTACGTTCGAGAATGAAGAAATTGATGAAATATTATTGTAGAGTCGGACGTTTCTAGCAGAAATGGAGCGACTGGTGTTGGAGGAGAAAAGTCTTTAGGTTCCGGCAAATAGGCGCTGGAACAGATCGCCCCATAGGTTAATCATCAATTATTCAATCGCTTCGTATCGTGGTTACGCCAGTTAAATGGATATTCCAGTTAGCAAACATTGTCTCGTATCAAGAGCTGAACCCGAGAGTGCAATTGCCAAACAATCGGTATTGTGTCCCCCCCCCCCCCCCGAATTCACCCGTGTTGCCAAACGCAATGCGATGCCAGCTACGACATATATAATGTCTCCCACGAAACACGCCCGAAGCGTCATCACAAAAAGAGGTATATCCCTGCGTAACCAGACTTAGCGCTGCAGATCAACGTATGGCGTGCTTGATATAGGAGAGCAAATCCCGCACTTTCGCCTCAGGCTTGCCTTTTGTGTAAAGATACATCTTAAACTTTATTTCTGGTTGCTCGGGTACCGAAACTGTATTGTCAATCAGGTTACCGGTGACAATACCAATGCCGCCATCATATATCGCTACTGTTGCTCGCACCTGACTGCCAGTGTCAGCGTCAACTAACCCGCGAGCAAAAGCCTCACCTTCGAGAACCTTCTTCCGGTAATATTCGTTGATTCCTTGCGCCTTGTTACCAAGCACCGTGAGCACCGCCAGGTCAGCTCCACCAACGTCCTTCCAATTAGCAATCTTACCAGTTAGGAGGCCGCGCAATTGTTGTCTGGTCAAGCTCTTAACCGGATTATTTTTATTTAGGACGATAAGCAGACGACTTTCGCCAAGCTCTTCACGGTGGAAAAAAGAGCTGGCATAAGCCTGCTTGCTTTTTTGCAAAAGATCGTCAATCTCTTTCGAAGTATAGATAATTCCGGCTGCATCCACTTTCCCGGTTTTCAGAGCATTAAGTGCCGCGTCAGGACCACATTCAACTACAATCAGTTTATGACCTGTCTTTTGCTCAAATGCTACCTCGATTGGCTTCAGAATTTCATTGGCAACCGAAACACCTGTCCCTATCCGAATTTCTGCTGCACAGACCGGCAGAGCCACGAATGGAATTAAAAGAACCAACCACAACCGCACTTTCATTGCACCTTCCTCCAGAGAAACTACGTGCTTTCCAATTTGGAACCATCCCGCCAGTCCAATACCCATCTGTGACTAGAACTCAGCTCGTTAGCCGATGCGGCTAAAGTCGGCCACGCCACTGAACAAGCGCCCGATTCGCGTCAGTAATGCCAAGCGGTTAATACGGACATTTTCGTCATCAGCCATGACCATGACTTTGTCGAAGAAGGCATCCACCGGTCCGCGCAGGGCGGCGATTTCGGTCAGGGCCGTCACGTAGTTGCGACCAGCAACCGCCGCAGCCACATTTTGCTCGACGCCGCTAAGCGCTGTCTGTAGCGCCCCTTCGACCGCTTCCTGGAACAGGGCCGGATCGATTGCTGACTCAACCCCTTCCTTAATGATGTTCCCCACGCGCTTGAAGGTGACGGCCAATTCGGCAAAGTCTGGTCGGGCCTTGAAGGCTGCCAGGGCGCCGATGCGGGACACCGCATCCACCAGATCATCATAACCCACGGCCACGGCCGCATCCACGGCATCTCCCTGGTAGCGGTCCGCCATCAAGTTGACGAAGCGGCCACGGAAAAACTCCAGCACGTCACTCTTCACTTCTGCTGCCGGACGAGTCAGCTTTGTCCCTAATAAGGCCAGCGCCCGGTCCACCTGGGCTGCCAGTGGCAACCGATATTCCCGCTCGACAATGATATTGATGACCCCCAGGGCCGAACGGCGCAGGGCATAGGGATCGGCGGAACCGGTCGGAATCAGCCCCACACCGAAGCAGCCGCAGATGGTATCCAGCTTGTCGGCGACAGAAACGAAAGCACCGATATCGGCGGTCGGCAGATCACCACCGGCCTGGGTCGGCAGGTAGTGTTCGGCAATGGCGTTGGCCACGTCCGCATCTTCCCCCTGCAGCAGGGCATATTCGCGCCCCATGATCCCCTGCACTTCGGGGAACTCCCCGACCATGCCGGAAACCAAATCTGCCTTACAGAGAAAGGCAGCGCGGGCCGTCTTGGCCTTAACTGCCGGGTTCAGCTGCTCAGCCAGACCCTCGGCCAGGGCGCGAAAGCGCTCCATTTTCTCATAGGAGGTACCGAGTTTCTGTTGATATACCACCGACTTCAACGACTCGACGCGATCTGCCAGTGTGACCTTCTGGTCTTCGTCAAAAAAGAACCGGGCGTCGGACAGACGGGCTCGCAGGACCCGTTCGTTACCCTTGACCACGACCTGTGGATCTTCCGTCAGGGTATTGTTAATGGTGATAAAGACGTTCAGCAGCTTGCCATTGCCATCAACCACCGAAAAGTAGCGTTGGTGGCTGCGCATGGAGGTGATCAGCACCTCCTTGGGCACTTTCAGGAAGTCGACCGGGAAGGTGCCATGCACCACGCTCGGATACTCACAGAGGTAGGTCACTTCATCCAACAGCCCTTCGTCCGGCAACAGGTGGCCGCCGGCTGCCGTGGCCGTGCGGTGGATCTCGCGGCGAATAATCTCTTTCCGCTTTGCCGGGTCAGGAATGACAAAATGGCGCTCGCACTCCTCCAGGTAATGACTAAAGTCTCTTACTGGAAAGACCGTATTGCCCATGAAGCGGTGACCACGTGAGACGGTGCCACTGTCAATCGGGCCAAAACTGAACGGCACCACAACGCCATCAAACAGGGCAACGATCCAGTGAATTGGCCGGGCAAAACGGACATCAAAATCGCCCCATCGCATCGATTTTTTGAACGGAATATTGCCGATCAGCCGAGGCAGCATCTCGCCCAGCAGTTCGTGGGTCGGCCGGCCGGTTTCTTTGCGCACTGCCGCCACGTACTCGCCCTTGTCCGTAGTGATCAGGGTCAGTGCAGTAACCTCAACCCCCTGCCCCCGGGCAAACCCTTCACCAGCCTTACTTGGTTTACCGTCAGCGTCAAAAGCGACATGCTTCGCCGGCCCCATGGCGGTAATCTCGGCATCCGGCTGCACTGCCGGCAAGCCGGTAACGCACAGAGCCATTCGCCGCGGTGTTGCCATGGTCTTGATATCGCCAAACTCGAGGCGGGCATTGTCCAGCTCTTTACGGATCAGCGCTGCAATATCGGCCATGGCCTTGGGCAGGAATCCGGCCGGGATCTCTTCGGTACCTATTTCAAGAAAAAGCTCTTTACTCATGGCTTAGCACCCCCCTTTCAGCAGCGGATAGCCCAGCCGTTCCCGCTGGCGGACATAGGCTTCAGCACAGAGCTTGGCAACGTTCCGCACCCGGCCAATGTAGGAAGCACGTTCAGTAACCGAAATGGCTCCGCGGGCATCCAGCAGGTTAAAGGTATGTGAGCACTTCATGACAAAGTCATAGGCCGGGAAGACCAGTTCCTTTGCCACCAGGCGGATACACTCCTGTTCAAAATTGGTGAAAGATTCGAGGAGCAACGGCACGTTGGCCTCTTCAAAGTTATAGGTAGAGAACTCCACCTCGGTCATATGGTGGATGTCGCCATAACTAATCCCCTTGGTCCACTCCAGGTCATAAACGTTATCCACGCCCTGCAGATACATGGCGATCCGTTCGCAGCCATAGGTAATCTCGCCGGCCACCGGTTTCAGATCAATGCCGCCCGCCTGCTGGAAATAGGTGAACTGAGTGATTTCCATACCGTCCAGCCAGACTTCCCAGCCGAGGCCCCAGGCGCCGAGGGTTGGCGACTCCCAGTCATCCTCGACAAAACGGATGTCATGCTGGTTCGGGTTAATGCCGAAGGCCCGCAGACTGTCCAGGTAAAGCTCGAGGATATTCTGCGGCGATGGCTTCATGATCACCTGAAACTGGTAATAGTGTTGCAAACGGTTCGGGTTTTTGCCATAACGACCGTCGGTTGGTCGGCGGGAAGGCTCCACATACGCCACATTCCATGGCTCAGGCCCGAGCACACGGAGGAATGTGGCCGGATTAAAGGTGCCGGCGCCCTTCTCAGTATCGTAGGGCTGCTGGATAACGCACCCCTGCTTGGCCCAGTAGCCCTGCAGGGAGAGAATCAAATCTTGAAAGGTCACGGCGAACAACCTCCTTGGTGAGTATTTCAATTGAGTTAAAACTGTAACAATCCAATGATTTAGCTTGGGAAGAGTAGCGAGATCAAGGTAGCGTGTCAAGGCTTAATCGGCTACAATTGGCCATCCGCAGCATTTCGCAAGTATTAAAGGACCACAATGCCAGAATTACCCGAAGTTGAAACCACCCGCAATGGCCTGGCGCCCCACCTCTGTGGCCGTGCCATCATTGGTGCCCTCTGTCGCACCACCAAGCTCCGCCTGCCGCTTGACCCGGCGTTGCCTGAGCAACTTGCGGGCCAGACCATCACCGCCGTTGACCGGCGGGGCAAGTATCTGTTGCTGCGCTGCAGCAATGGCACCCTGATTATCCATCTGGGGATGACCGGTTACCTGCGGCTGTTCGCTGCCAACACCCTCGCGGCAAAATATGACCATTTTGAAGTGCAGCTGGCAGATGGTCGCCTGCTACGGCTCAGCGACCCACGCAAGTTCGGTACCGTGGTCTGGACTACCACTGATCCGGCATCGCACCCGCTATTGGCCGGGCTCGGCCCGGAACCGTTGGGGGGCGACTTTACCGGGGTTTATCTGCACCGGGCTATTCGCGCCAGGAAAACCGCGCTGAAGGTGGTGCTGATGGACAACAAGGTTGTGGTGGGGGTGGGAAATATTTATGCCAACGAAACCTGCTTCCGCGCCCGCCTGAACCCAGCCAGACCGGCCAACCAGCTGACTCAGGCTGAGTGTGACCTGTTGGCGACATGCGTTAAGGAGGTGCTGCACGAAGCGATTGCCATGGGAGGAACAACTCTCAGGGATTACGTGGACAGCAATGGTGAGCCGGGTTACTTCCGGCTACAGCTCGCGGTCTATGGCCGAGATGGCGCCTCCTGCCTGACGTGCGGCACCACGATCCAGCGCATTACCCAGGGCGGGCGCTCTACTTTCTGGTGCCCGGTCTGCCAAAAGTAAAAAGGGGACACGCTTGCGCGCATCCCCCAATTTCAGACAACATCTCCGCTTAACTTACGCAGCGACGACGGTAACCTTCAAGGTTGCTGATACTTCCGGGTGAATTTTCACCTTGGCGGTATGCTCACCCACCTGCTTGATGACGTCCATTTCAATCTTCTTCCGGTCGATTTCAACACCTTGGGCCTTGAGCAGTTCTGCTACTTCCATGTTGGTCACGGAGCCGAACAGCTTGCCTTCTTCGCCAGCCTGATGTTTCACTGACAGGGTCAGCGCCTCAATCTTGGCAGCAATGGCCCGAGCGCCTTCCAGCACCTTGTTCTTCTTATATTCCAACTGCCGCTTGGCGTGAGCCAAAGCCTTGGCATTACCCTCTGTCGCCAGCATGGCAAAACCGCGGGGCAACAGGAAGTTACGGGCATAACCCGGGGCAACCTTGACAACATCGCCGATCTGGCCCAGATGCTCTACGTTTTCTTTGAGAATGATTTTCATGTCGTCTCTCCTAGCCTGTTATGCTACAGGTTTCTTGGGTAGTTTGGGGGTTCGGAAATCCCCCCAGATGTCAAAAATGCCCAGCACCACAACCCCCAGCAGCAGATAGGGTTGCAGCACCATGAATAGATACAGTACGTTCCGCAGTAATGGTGGCAGGGTAAACCGGTCGAGAATGGCGGAGAATACCGCCAAACCCTGCACAAAATAGCCGGCACAAACCACAATCAGGAGATTCAGCGCCACCAAACTAACCAGTGGGTCCGGAACCAACGTGCCAAATCCGGCCAAAATCAGCACCCAAACCAACGGTTCCGGATTTCTAAAAGTGCCGAAGCGTTGCAGGTTGAGGGTCACCGGCAAACGTGGCGCAATCAAACTGACCAGCAACAGATTCAAACCGGCAACCAGCGCCACCCAGATAATGGCTAATGCGGGATAAATCTCAATTAACAGCGATTTGGCCTGCAGCATGCTTTCACGAAGCAGCTGCAGCTCTTCACCCTTGATCCCTGATTTTTCAAAGAGCGGCAGCGTCTGATTGATGCTGCTCTCGATTTCCTTGATGATAAACGTGTGCGGGTCGCTTCCCTGCAGCACGCCAAAGGCAACCGTCACGGCAACTGCCAGCAACAAGTTGATCGTCACCGTATAGATCAGTGACCGACCACCGCTTCTGCCACTGGCGAGAAACCAGGGCAATGCCGCCGCCAACACCCCACACTGAATGAGAAAGAACAGGGCGATATTGATCCCCTTCGGGAAGGGAATAAATATCAAAGCCGTCAAAACAACAATGATCACCGCACTGCTGCGGCTCCGCTTGAGTCCGAAGTAAATTGCCGGAAACGCAGCAAATACCCCGGCAGCCATCCCAATGATCGGTAGTTGCAGATAGGCAAAGAAGAGGGCCGCAGAACCTACGACCCCCTTCAGGATGTCAACCAGCGGACTGGTTGTCGAATCATTCACCAATCGTTCCGTTACGGCATTACGTGCGTGCCGGCAATCGGCAGCAGAGCAATGTTCCGAGCCCGCTTGATGGCTTCGGTGATCTGACGCTGATGAGCCGAACAGTTACCGGAAATCCGGCGCGGCACGATCTTGCCCCGCTCGGTGATGAAATAACGCAGGGTCCGTGGATCTTTATAGTCGATGGCCTGCTTGTCGGCACAGAACCGGCAAACCTTACGACGCTGAAACGGGCGCTTCTTGCGCGGCCCGCTACTTCTTTGCGGTGCTCTTTCTTCAGCCATGATATCCCCCCTTATTCAGCCGCAGGCTCTGCCGCGGTCTCAACTACTTCTGCCTCTTCTACTTCGGTAGCTGCCAGGTCTTCAACCACCGGTGCTTTAACGGCAACTGGTGACATGGTGTCCTTGTCCAGCTTCACGGTCTGATAGCGCAACACCTTGTCGTTCAAGCGGAGACGACGCTCCAGCTCGGCAATCAGGTCATTGCCACCATCCACGCGCAGGTAGAAGTAACGGCCACGGGATACCTTGCTGATCGGGTAGGCCAATTTACGGATACCCCAATCTGCCAGCTGCTTCAGCTCACCATTCTTGTCGCTGATGACCATTTCGACACGACCGGTAACGTCTTTGATGTCGTCGTCGGAAAGGTCAGGCTGGAGGATAAAAATTGTTTCGTACATCCTCATCTTTTGCTTCCTCCTCTCGGTTTGGGCAGCCCCAGCCAATGCTGGAGCAAGGAGACTCAGGAACCGCTAGCGGCTCGTGATCGGACCCCCCCTATGGGGATCACAGGAATTTTGTTAAGTAACACAGCTATCAACAAGATAGCAAGCAGTTTATCCCACAAAAAGCATTTGAAACACAGAGCAACAGAGCAACTGAGTAAAAAAGCAGCTTCTTACTTTTTTGAGATACACCTGATTTGTGATTGCGGTTTCTCATGCAACGTCTTGATTTCTCTGTTGCTCCG
Organism: Geobacteraceae bacterium; assembly: GCA_031412995.1. GTDB lineage: Bacteria > Desulfobacterota > Desulfuromonadia > Geobacterales > DSM-12255 > JANOEC01. Next base: position 99,812 of record JANOEC010000144.1, on the reverse strand, counting down.
TTGCTCTGTGTTATTCGAACTGCCTATTTTTGATTTATACATTAAAGCGGAAGTGCATGACATCGCCGTCCTGCACCACATACTCTTTGCCTTCCAACCGCATCAACCCTTTTTCCTTGGCACCGGACTCGCCATTAGAGGCGATATAGTCACTAAAGCCGATAACTTCGGCGCGAATAAATCCTTTTTCAAAGTCAGAGTGAATCACTCCTGCAGCCTGTGGTGCCTTGGTCCCGCGGGTGATGGTCCAAGCCCGCACTTCCTTGACCCCGGCAGTAAAATAGGTGATCAGGCCCAGCAGTTCGTAGCCGGAACGGATCAAACGATCCAGGCCCGATTCAGCCAACCCCATGCTGGCCAGGAACTCCGCCTTCTCATCACCGGCTAGTTCAGAGATCTCTGCTTCAATCCGGCCACAAATCGTCACCACCCCGGCACCTTCCGCCGCTGCCAACTCCTGCACCCGGGCGACAAATGGGTGTGCGCCGGTCAAATCGTCTTCCGCGACATTAGCCACATACAGTACCGGCTTTGCCGACAACAGGCACATTTCCCGCAATACCAGCCGCTCATCCTCATTTTCGGCCAGATGACGAATCTCCTGGACGCGATCAAGTGCAGCTTTGACCCGTTGGCAGAAATCCACCTCATCCTTGGCTTTTTTGTCACCGCTGCGCGCCATCTTTTCCGAGCGGAGAATCCGCTTTTCAACCGTATCCAGATCAGCCAGAGCCAGTTCCATCTTAATGGTCTCGATATCCCGCGCCGGGTCAACACTGCCATTCACATGCACGACGTTGTCGTCATCAAAGCAGCGGACCACATGGAGAATGGCGTCAACGGCCCGGATATGGCCAAGGAATTTATTCCCCAACCCCTCTCCCTGACTCGCCCCCTTGACCAGGCCGGCAATATCGACGAACTCGATGGTGGTTGGCTGAATCTTTTGCGGGATAACAATCGCCGACAGCTGATCCATCCGCGGATCAGGCACTTGCACGATACCGACATTGGGATCAATGGTACAGAACGGATAGTTGGCCGACTCGGCACCTGCCGAAGTGAGTGCATTAAAAATAGTCGACTTGCCAACGTTGGGAAGACCAACAATACCGCAGTTAAACCCCATGTGCTATTCCTTGTCCGCCTCAGGTCGAGGCGAGTAGATCTTTCTTGTTGTAATGATTCATTGCCTTGGCCAGACCGTCGCTGAGCAAGCAGCGTAACAGCTCAACCGTCCGGTCGATCAGCAGTGGCAACTGGAGTTGCTGTTCCCTGGGAAATGGGGCCAACACGTAACCAGCAGTGTCACTCCCTGGCGAACGATCGATACCTACCCTCACCCGCACAAACTGATTGCCGGCCAATTCCTGCACCATTGAGCGGAGGCCATTGTGCCCGCCATGGCCGCCACCTTCCTTGATTTTCACCTGACCAAAAGGGATGTCCAGTTCGTCATGTACGACAACAACCTGATCCAGGGAAAGTTTGTGAAAGCGAACCGCCTCAGCCACCGATCGGCCGGAGAGATTCATGAACGTCTGTGGTTTGAGGAGAAAAAGGCGATGGCCGTCAAGGGTACCTTCACCGTATAAGCCGCCAAACTGCTTGCGGGTCACGGCAATACCGGCCTCGTCAGCCAATCGATCCAAAACCAGAAAACCCGCATTATGGCGGGTTCCCTGATACTTGGGGCCAGGATTACCCAGCCCGACAACTAGATATGTAGCCACCGGCGTTCCTGCCGAGTGCCGTTATTCGGCAGCCGCCTCGGTCTTGGCGTGACCGAGCACGCTGACTACCGCAGCTTTCGGATCATCCATTACTTTTACCCCCGCCGGGAATTGCAGCTCACTGATATGGATAGCACGACCGATGGTCAGGCTGGTGATATCCACGTCAATATGACTGGGGATCTGCGCCGGCAGACATTCGATTGCTATTTTATGCATTGGGAAGTCAAGATGGCCGCCCTCTTTTACGCCGGGAGCAATACCGATCAGGTTTACTTTCACATCAACGTGTACCTTGTCATCTAGGTTAACCTTGTGCAGATCCACGTGACGAAAGTTTCCTTTAATCGGGTCGCGCAGCAGGTCAGACACCAGCACGGTAGTACCGGCCAAAGCGGCATCGCCGGCCAGCGTAATCAGGTTATTACGGCCACCTTCACCAGCAATTGCAGCAGACAGTGCTTTCGGCTCTACCGTAATGGCAACCGGCTCAATGCCTTTTCCGTACACGATCCCGGGAATAAGCCCATTGGCGCGAAGCTTGCGGCAACCACCTTTGCCGATTGCGCTTCTCACTTCAACATTCAGATTAATCTCTTGCATAACAATATCCTCCAGCGCAGCCTGACGGCCGCTGAGTTAACTACACAAAAAGTGAACTGACCGACTCGTCATCATTGATGCGCCGAATTGCTTCAGCCAGTAATTCGGCCACTGACAGCACCCGCACCTTATCGGTTTGTGTCGCTTTGTCCCCCAATGGAACGGTGTCAGTAATGACGACTTTTTCGATTACCGAATTATTAATCCGCTCAATGGCCGGACCTGAAAGCACCCCGTGGGTTGCTGCAGCATAAATAGTCTGCGCACCATGCTCCTTCAATGCAGCCGCTGCCTGGGTCAAGGTGCCGGCAGTGTCGATCATGTCGTCCAGAATGATCGCCACCTTATCCTTGACATCACCGATCAGGTGCATGATCTCCGCCACATTGGGTCCGGTCCGCCGCTTGTCAATCACCGCCACGGGACAACCAAGCCGTTTGGCAAACGCCCGGGCCCGCTCCGTGCCACCGGCGTCAGGCGACACCATGACCAGGCGGTCCATTTCACCGGCAAACCGCTGACGGAGGTGCTCCAGAATGACTGGTGCAGCGTACAGATTGTCGACAGGGATATTAAAGAAACCTTGAATCTGGCCGGCATGAAGATCAATAGTGACCACCCGGTGAGCACCGGCAGTGGTTACCAGATCGGCGACCAGCTTGGAAGTAATTGGCGTCCGGGGAGCAGCCTTGCGATCCTGACGGGCATAACCGTAATAGGGCATGACAACCGTGATGGTCTGAGCCGACGCCCTCTTTAGAGCATCCATCATGATCAGCAGTTCCATCAAATTATCATTGGTCGGAGCACAGGTGGATTGAATGACGTAGACATCGCGGCCGCGAACGTTTTCACAGATCTCGACCATGACTTCACCGTCGGAGAACCGCTTGACTTTCGCTACCCCGAGGGGCACTGCGAGCTTTTCACAAATACTGGCGGCGAGTACCGGATTGGAATTCCCGCTGAATATTCTGATTTTGTCCTTCATAGTCCCGCCAGCTGGAAAAAAAATGGCTGGGGCGCCAGGATTCGAACCTGGGGATGCCGGAATCAAAATCCGGTGCCTTACCGCTTGGCGACGCCCCAACATTGGTAAACGGACCTGCAAGGAGAGTCCGATAGGTAATTTCGTTATGCGATCGACCGGGTCACGGTCACAAACCAGTCTGATGTCGTACTCATGTCTGCTGCTGCTGCTCTTGCCGTCGACTCATCAGCAAAAATTCCGAAAACGGTCGGGCCGCTGCCAGACATCATTGCCTTGAGCGCGCCCCGATTCTGCAACTGCTCCTTGATTTCCCTGATTACCGGAAAGGCCGGAATAGTTACATTTTCCAGATCATTTGCCATGATGGCGCAAACTTCAGCGAGATCAGCAAAGGAGCGAGGCAATTTATCGCCATTTTCGCGAGCTGTCAACTGTAAATTTTTATATACCCATGCCGTTGACACCGGCACATTCGGATTGACCAGCACCATCCAGAGTTCCGGCATCTGCGCAATCGGCGTTAGAACCTCGCCAATCCCCTCTGCCACCGCCACCGGCGCATAAACAAAAAACGGCACATCGGCACCCAAAGTTACCCCGATCTGCATCAGTTCTTCTCGGGAGTACCCTAATCCCAGCAACTGGTTCACCCCGAGCAATACGGCGGCGCCATCACTGCTCCCGCCCCCCAGACCAGCGGCCACCGGAATATTTTTGCTAATTGCGATCGCGAGACCATCGCTGCGCTGACTCCGGTCCAGCAGTGCCCGTGCGGCACGCCAGGCAATATTCTCCGGGCCATCGGGCACACCATCGCGGTCACAGGTGACGAATATTCCCGGCTCGCTGACCCGGGTAATGGAGACCTCATCACCGAGATCAAGCTGCTGCATGATCATGCGCAACTCGTGATAGCCATCCGGGCGGCGTGCAAGCACATCCAGCCGCAGATTAACTTTTGCCGGAGCCTTGAGCGTTATTGAGTCCATGATTGAGGCAACCTTTCGACAGTAGGTAGCCTTCTTATCTACCCCAAATGGCCAAAGGGAAGCAAGACAAGATTCCACTGCACGGTCAGGGCATCAACATTCAGTGATGTCGAAACCCACAACGTCAACGTCTGGCCGCTCAGCCACCAGCCATACTTCAAGCTGCTCAAGGATCTGTCTGGCCCGGAGACGACTACCACTGACGCTGGCAAAACCGAGCATCGCCGTGCCCCAGTCATCCTGACGGTCCACTTCGGCGCCGGACAGATTGAAGCGATTTCTGGCTCGTGCCAGGATACTTTTAACAATCGCTCGCTTACCCTTCAGGGAGCGACAGGGGATGGCTATTTCAACTACTGCGGCATACACAAACATGCTAGTGAATCACCAGATCTTCGCCCGTTACCGACAGATCAACATGCACCGTGGCGCCTTCCGCAAACCGCCCTTCCAGCAGCAACATGGCCAACGGATCCTGGATCCGCCGCTGCAGGGTCCGTTTGAGCGGCCGGGCACCATAGGCCGGATCGTAACCTTCGCGCGCCAGGAATTCCCGCGCCCGGTCGCCTACCTCCAGATTAAGTCGCCGTTCTGCCAGACGCTGCTGCAAAACCGTAATCTGGATGTCGACAATTTTCTTGATCTGCTCCAGTGGCAAGGCATGGAAAATGACCGTTTCGTCGATCCGGTTGAGAAACTCCGGCTTGAAATGCTCTTTCAGCGTTTCCATGACCATGGAGCGCATCCGGCCATAGTCCGATGAGCCATACTGCTGAATCCATTGCGAACCAAGATTACTGGTCATGATGATGACGGTCTTGCGGAAATCGACCGTGCGCCCCTGCCCGTCCGTCAGCCGTCCATCATCCAGCACCTGCAACAGGACATTGAACACCTCAGCATGGGCCTTTTCAATTTCATCAAACAGGATGATGGAGTAGGGTCGTCGTCGTACTGCTTCAGTCAGCTGCCCCCCCTCCTCATACCCCACATACCCTGGTGGCGCCCCGATCAGCCGGGCCACCGTGTGCTTCTCCTGGTACTCACTCATATCGATCCGCACCACGGACTGGTCGTCGTCGAACAGGAAAGCGGCCAGGGCCCGGGCAGTTTCGGTTTTCCCCACCCCAGTGGGCCCAAGGAAAATAAACGAACCGATAGGACGATGAGGATCAGACAACCCGGCCCGCGCCCGGCGAATGGCATTGGCCACCAGAGTGAGGGCCTCATCCTGACCGACGACGCGGCTCCGTAAGCGATCCTCCATCTTCAGCAGCTTTACCGCTTCGCTTTCCAGCATCCGGTTGACCGGCACCCCGGTCCATTTGGCCACAATTTCCGCCACCAGATCCGCGTCAACCTCTTCCGGGAGCATGCGCCCTTCCAGCTGCCGCTCGGCCAATTCTGCCTGACCAGCCTCAATCGCCTTTTCTGCCGCCGGAATCTCCCCATAGCGCAGCTCTGCCGCCCGCGCCAGATCGCCAGTCCGTTCGCACTGTTTGGCTGACTCTTTCAGCTCTTCCAGCCGCTTCTTCAGCTCGCTGATTCGGGTATGCAGCCCCTTTTCCTCCTGCCAGTGGCCTTTCAGCTCCTGAGCCTGCGATTTCAGCTCCACCAGCTCTTCTTCAAGTTTTTTCAGCCGTTCGAGCGCATGCTTGTCCTGTTCACGCAGCAGGGCCTGGCGCTCGATTTCCAGCTGAATGATCCGTCGATCAACTTCATCAATCTCGGTAGGAAGTGAATCAATCTCGATCCGCAGCCGTGACGCCGCCTCGTCGATCAGGTCAATCGCCTTGTCCGGCAGGAAGCGATCAGTGATATAGCGGTCGGACAGGGTGGCCGCTGCGATGATGGCTCCATCCTTGATCCTGATCCCGTGGAAATTTTCGTATTTCTCCTTCAAGCCGCGCAGAATGGCGATGGTGTCCTCGACACTCGGCTCACCGGTATAGACCTGCTGGAAACGCCGCTCCAGAGCCGCGTCCTTTTCGATGTACTTGCGATATTCGTTCAGGGTGGTGGCACCGATGCAATGCAACTCCCCCCGGGCTAACGCGGGCTTTAGCAGGTTAGAGGCGTCCATGGCCCCTTCAGCCGCACCAGCCCCCACCAGGGTATGCAGTTCATCAATAAAAAGGACCACCTTCCCCTCTGACTTCTCAACCTCCTTAACCACCGCTTTCAGCCGATCTTCAAATTCTCCCCGATACTTGGCCCCGGCAATCAGCGCCCCCATATCCAGGGCCACCACCCGCTTGTGCTTCAAACTCTCCGGCACGTCGCCGGCAATGATCCGCTGGGCTAGCCCCTCCACAATGGCGGTTTTTCCCACCCCCGGCTCGCCGATCAATACCGGATTATTCTTGGTGCGACGAGACAGCACCTGGATTACCCGACGAATTTCATCATCGCGGCCAATGACCGGGTCTAGTTTGCCGCGGCGGGCCAATTCCGTCAGGTCACGGGCATACTTGGTCAGGGCCTGATATTTATCTTCCGGTGACTGGTCGGTCACCTTTTCATCGCCACGCAACCCTTTGAGTGCCGCCAGAACGGCCTCGCGCGTCACCCCACTATCAAGCAACAACTGCCCAACAGCACTCGCCTTGCTCTCCACCAGCGCCAGCAGCAGATGTTCAGTGGAAACAAAACTGTCCTGCAGGAGATCAGCCTCCTTCTGGGCAGCGTCAAGGGTCCGTGACAATGCTTGCGAAGCAAACAACTGCGTCGTGGCCCCCTGCGTCTGGGGCAGCTTTTTAATCAGCGCTGCGGCCTTGCCGCGCATCGCCACCAGGTTCAAACCGACTTTCTGCAGAATATCTGCTACCAGCCCGCCTTCCTGCTGCAGCAGACTGCTGAACAGGTGCTCAGGCTCGATCGCAGGATTATTGGCGTTCACCGCTGTTTCCTGCGCTCCGGCCAACGCCTCCTGAGTCTTGATCGTCATTTTTTCCGGCCTGATCATAATTATACCTCCTTCTTCCGAGCCGTCGTAACCGGCATAAGGGAGCTTTGGACAACGGATGGTGCCCGGCATCATCTACATATATTTTTCTCTCTCCTTAACAGGATAGGAGCGGCCACCAGGACTGTCAAGGCACGCCCCGGTCAATCTGTTCAAGCAATAGACAGCCAAGAACCTTCATTCATGCCCACCTCAGACTACCCACAGCCAACTGTTCAACAAATGAACAGCTACCACATGCCAGCGAATAGGTCCTTTCTGCATAATATCAGCCAGTTATATCAATGACCAAATTGGCACGTATCTCGTAATAGGTATAGACAGGCAAACCAAACGCGGGGAGGACATCATGAAACGGCTATTAATGACAGGATTGGCAATGGTGCTGTTGACTGGATGTGCTGACCTGCAGATGATCAAAAATGCCGCCATGAACGAATTACAGTCAGAAGCGATCAGCGTTGAAATTGCCGCCTACCGACAAAATGTTATCGTCCCAGAAGCGGAAGAAGCCGTTGCAGAAAAGCCGGCGATTGCCAAACCGCAAGCCGAAGGACTCATCCGCTTGGCCATGGCCCCAAAAACTGCCAGTGCATCCCGCCACCAGAAAGGCCTCTGGGAAAGCCCATAGCTTCATCGATTCATCGACGCAAAAAGGCGGCCCGATCTGGACCGCCTTTTTATTTTTTCAGCTGATTTATTTCTTTTGCCTACGAGGATCTGCCACTGATTCCAGAAGCAGCGACAGCTGCCGCCACTTTTTTTTCTCTGGCTTCATCCCGGCATAGTAGCGGGGACAAGATGCGATCAGCACCAGAAGCGGCTGTTTGCAGGTGCGCCGGCAGGATTGACAAAGGGCGTTGATTTCACCTTCAGGGGTCGAGCGTTGGCGCATCATTCGCTTTCCCGGTACGGATCAGACATCATCAGATCTTTTTGACCCAACCAAAGGTATCAGGCAGGTGACCATACTGGATGCCGGTAAGGGTGTCATACAATTTCTGCGTCAGTGTGCCGACGCCACCATTGCCAACCATTAACTGTTCCCCCTGGTAACCGAGATAACCCACCGGAGTAATGACCGCTGCCGTACCACTGCCAAAGGCCTCGGTGATCTTGCCGGAACGGATATCGGCCATGATCGTCGCCACATCCACTTTTCGTTCCTCAACACTGAACCCGAGGTGCCCAGCCAGTGTAACCACAGAGTCACGGGTCACTCCATGCAGAATCGAACCTTCCAGTGGCGCAGTTACCACCCTGTTACCATAGGCAAAGAATATATTCATTGCCCCGACTTCCTCAATATACTTTTTCTCCACCCCATCAAGCCAGAGTACCTGATCATACCCCTTCTGCTTTGCCTCCAGGCCGGCCTTGAGGGATGAGGCATAGTTACCGCCGGTCTTGGCTTCACCGGTGCCCCCCGGAACCGCACGCACATAGGTGTCTTCCACCATGATCTTGATCGGATTGAAACCGGCGGCATAGTAGGGACCTACCGGGGAGAGAATGACATAAAAATAAAAGAGGTCCGACGGTTTGACACCCAGCACCGGCTCCATGGCGATCATGGTCGGACGGATATACAGCGACGTCCCGGCAGCAGTCGGAATCCATGCCTCCTCCAAGCGTACCAGTTCGGCAATGCCATCAAGAAAGAGATCTTCCGGCACGGCTGGCATGCACATCCGTTCGCCGGAAACATTGAAACGGCGGGCGTTCATCTCCGGGCGGAACAGAGCAATCGTGCCATCTGCCCATTTATACGCCTTGAGCCCTTCGAAGATCTCCTGGGCATAGTGCAGGACCAAGCATGAAGGATCCATGACAAACGGCTCATAGGGCTTGATCCGGGCATCAACCCACCCTTGATTTACCTTCCATTCAGCCAACAGCATGCGATCAGTAAAAATCTTACCGAAACCAAGCTGGGCAGGGTCGGTGAATTTCGGTTTTTTTTGCGTTTCCGCAAGGGGAAGTATCGCGATTTCCATGGATAGTCACCTCCAACAGATCGGCGTGTCAGTGCACGCTCATACAGCTTTCCCTCTAACACATAACCCGTTGGTCGGCAAGCATTTTACCTGGATACAGGTCTTATCCTTGACACTTATCTGGCATCCTTGTATGGTTCGACAATATGAAGTTCAGCCGTGAGAACAGCATGAAACGATTCACACTTATATTTACTATCTGCCTATCGGTACTCAGTATAACTGAATGGGCATGCGCTTTTTTCCCTGGCTATGCAACCACCCCCTGGGGAACTGACGCGACGAAGGTAATGAAAGCTTTTTCCAAAGGTACAATGGGAAGACTGCATAACCAACTCATCTATAAACAGTTACAACCAACCAAAGATATCCGTCAAAGATCATTTGCCTTCCGGGACAACAAACTGCACGCCATCACGGTATCTTTTGCTCCCTCCTATGTAAATAATGTCGGTATCGAAAACCTGCTCGCCAAGCACCAGAAACAATTCGGCACCGGGAAAATGGATCGAACCAATGCCCCGCATCTCATTTCCTGTGTCTGGGAAGACGAGACCACCCGGATTACTTTTGCCTACGCTCCAAGAAAGCCTGAATATACGGTTTTAATGTTCCAGCAAAAACAGACCGAATCCCAGTCGCAGTAAAATCAACTCCACCCCTTGCATTTTTACCCATTACTTGCTACACATTTATTAGCACTCTATCGCAGTGAGTGCTAACTCTTATTCGGAGGGCGTAGCATGACTGCAACATTACCCGTCGTAGCCGACAGTTTGACCCTGTATATCGCTGAGATCAAGCGGTTCCCGTTGCTTTCACCAGAAGAAGAATATCAACTAGCGGTCAAGTTTCACGAAGAACAGGACTTGGCAACCGCCCACCAGCTGGTAACCTCAAACCTGCGCTTTGTGGTGAAAGTTGCCGCTGAATACCGCAACTATGGCCTCAAGATGCTTGACCTGATCCAGGAAGGGAATGTCGGGCTGATGATGGCGGTGCGCAAATTCGATCCATTTAAAGGATTGCGGCTAATCTCTTATGCGGTATGGTGGATTCGCGCCTATATCCAGAACTTTATCATCTCAAGCTGGAGTCTGGTCAAAATCGGCACCACTCAGGCCCAGAAAAAACTTTTCTACAAATTGAATCAAGCGAAAAACGCCATCAAGAACCTGATGGGCAGTGACGACCTGAAAGAAACTGCTCTTTCCCTGCAGGTCACTGAAACTGAAGCCGCTGAGATGGAAGTAAGAATGCAAGGAGAATACTCCCTTGACGCGGATATTGCCGGCAGCGAAGGTATCAGCTTACTGGAGACCCTTGCCGATGATCGTTTGAACCAGGAAGAGTTACTGGGCAGCCACCAGCAAGCAGCAGAGCTACAAAAGGAAGTCGGTACCGCCCTGCAATCCTTGAATGATAAGGAGCGCTACATCATTGAGTGCCGCATCACTGCTGACACCCCGCAGACCTTGCAGGAAATCGCCAACCACTTCGGGATCTCGCGGGAACGGGTGCGCCAACTTGAGGAACGCGCGCTGCAGAAGATGCGGACTCTGCTGACACCGCTGGTGACCCAACTACAACTTGCCTAAACCCGGATTGCGTAACGCAAGCGACAGTCGTTACCATCCGTAGAATTGGGATAAAAGGGGATTGACAACCGTCATCCCCTTTCGTATTCTCGACCAACAATTTCATAAAGCAGCATACTTTCTTATCGAGAGTGGTGGAGGGACAGGCCCTTTGAAGCCACAGCAACCGGTTTGCTCTGCAAACGTCAGGTGCTAATTCCTGCCGAAAGGCAAAGATGAGGGAGGCGCTTCGACGGCAACGCCGCTCATAAGCCCTTTCCCCTCAAGAGATTGGGCTTTTTCATGTCGGTTGGCATTATTGAAACAGAACAGATAACCTTTTCTGAAGGGATCAAACTGGACAGCGGCCGGATTCTCAGTCCGGTGACGCTGGCCTATGAAACCTATGGGTCGCTCAATCCTGAGCGCACCAACGCCATCCTCGTCGCCCACGCGTGGACCGGCAATGCTCACCTGGCTGGTCGCAATCATGCCGACGAACCAAAACCGGGCTGGTGGGATGCCATCGTCGGACCGGGCCGCCTCCTGGATACTGACCGCTACTTCGTCATTTGCACAAACGTCATCGGCTCCTGTTACGGTTCAACTGGACCAGCCAGTATCAACCCCAAAACCGGCAAGCGCTATAACTTGACCTTTCCAGTTATCACCGTGCGCGATATGGTCCGCGCTCAGACGCTCCTGCTTGACCATCTGGGCATTGAGCGTTTACTCACCGTCCTCGGTGGCAGTATGGGGGGGATGCAGGCATTGGAGTGGGCCACCCAGTTTCCGCAGCGGGTTGCCTCGGCCATCGCCCTGGCCACCACCCCCCGCCCGTCGCCAATGGCTATCAGCCTTAATGCCGTAGCCCGCTGGGCAATCTTTAATGATCCCACCTGGCGCAAGGGCGAATACAAGAAAAACCCGAAGGACGGACTGGCACTGGCCCGCGGCATCGGCCACATCACCTTCCTTTCCGACGAGTCCATGTGGAGTAAATTCGGCCGTAGATTTTCAGCTAAGGACGGTATTTTTGACTTTTTTGGTCAGTTTGAGATTGAACGCTACCTGTCCTACAATGGCTATGGCTTCGTTGACCGCTTTGATACCAACGCATTTCTCTATCTGGCAAAAGCGCTCGACATCTATGATATCGCCTTTGGCTATGAATCGCAGGACGAAGCACTGAGTCAGATCACGGTACCACTCCAGTTCTTTGCCTTCACTTCAGACTGGCTCTATCCGCCAGCGCAAACCGAAGAACTGGTTCATGACCTGCGTCGACTGGGTAAGGACGCTGAATACCATCTGATCCCCTCGCCCTATGGTCATGATGCCTTTTTGCTTGAACACGAAACGTTTACCCCGCAGGTTAAGGCTTTTATCGAGAAGATCTCCCGTTCGTAACCTGCACGTCCCCCCGCCGTTCCAATTATTCCAGCAACAAAATACCTGCATATTTTCTGCACTTTTTCCGATTCAAGATAAAAAAATGGGGGTTCTTTCGAACCCCCTAAATGCGGTGACGGTCACCCGCCGGTCGCATGGGAAAATGGTGTTTGCCGGCAGGAAACCCTACCGGCAAGGTTTTTATAAGTTACCAGGCCGGCGTCGTAAAGTAATGACAGCTCAGGTTTGAACAGTTGCGGTTTGCCGTCGAGTAAGCGGGGTTCGTACCGAACACCAGGCTCCGACCACCAGTGCCTCCCATAACGAAAGTGCTGCTACCGAAGTCAATCAACCGTTGTGAACTGTTATCCATTGTGTGTTGTGCCAAGGCATTGGTGTGACAGGTACCGCAAACCTTGACCCCATCTGAACCTGCCGCCCCATAGGTCTGATTGGCTGCTGCCAGCGGGACGGAAATATTCAGCTTTGTCTTGATGTAGTTAATATGCTTGGCATGACTGCCGTAACCGTTAGGCGTCGATCGGGGACTTTTACCCCAGTAGCCGCCACTCCAGATGTTACTTGTGTATGTTGCCCCGACCGTATCGTAGTCATGACAGGAATTGCAATTCGACGGGGCGGAATACGCTGTACCGTCGTAGGTGGTGTTATTGCTATGGGCGTGGCAACTGGTGCAGACGTTCGACGACTCATGACCATCGCCATTTGTAGCCGTGTAGTGGACCATTTTTCCGCTGCCAGTTGTATTATTGTAATCATGGCAAACGTTGCATACTCCGCGATACGGAGCCGCGGTACTGACAAAATTAGCGCCGGTAGACTTGGCCACAAAACTGACCGTAGTTGCGGTAAAGAACGTTGGCACCCCGGTTGTGGCATTGGAAGCCTTAGCCGGCTTTTTCTGGATCATGGCAATAGGACGACCATCTGTAGCGCTAGCCCGGTCACCGTGGGCATCATGACAATCCCAGCAGAACTGGCCACCACTTAAGGATGCAGTATGGGCACCGCCCGCATGGTATTTATCAACCTTCCGGTTGGCAGATTTGTTGAGATAATTAGCCGCCGGTTGGACTCCCGTCGCTCCAGTCGTTGCGTGACAAACCAGACAGACGCCATTTTTGCCCCAGGTGCCGTGGGCAAAATTTCGCAAGCGCAGCGGATTGCCCACATTACCATGCTGGATACTGTAATCATGGCAATACAGACATTGATCACCCGCAGGATTTGTCGCCCCGTTTGCGGCAGCCGACGAGAACGCAGCAAAAGGCGCCCCGGTTACATCGTACGTGCCAGATGACTTGCCGTGGCCGGAATATTTCCATTCTGTTGAGTTAATATTGGCGATGGTCGACGGGGTCTTGCTGAAGCCGTAGTAGACAACGTCGGCTGCGGTGGTCAGGTGACAGTCACCGCACTTGTTGGTGCCGCCCCAGGTAAAGACCTTGGCAGCGTTGCCACCATGACAGTTAACTGCGCTGCAGGTGGTTTTGGTTACCGGCGGATTAGTTGACGCAACGGCGGTAAAGGTATTGGACCGGCCACCAAAGGATACGGTCGTAGCAGCCGCCGGATTGTAGCCCTTATTCACGTGGTTGCGGACGTTGGTGATGCTGGTGCCGGTGGAGGAGGTGGCGTTATGGCAATAGTTACAGGTGAATCCCCAATAGACCGCATGGGTCGAGTGGCTGTTGGCCTTGCCCTTGAAACCGTTGGCATAATCCGGGCCAACGGGTGCGCCGGCAGTATTGAAGGTTTTGTGACAACTGCCGCAGTTTACCGGTACGGCCACATCCCACTTGATCCAGGGAGTGGAATAGTCGGTAAAGGAGAGTGCATTGCTGTGGCAGTACCCGTTCTTGCACTGGTTCTGGGCTGCGTCCCAGCGGAACGCGGCAGCGCCCACCCTGATGCTGGCAGAAATACTGCGGAACCCGTCGGGGTGCTTGGCGCGTGATCCTGTTACGAAACTGGTGTTCGTGGCAGCCGTGGAGGCGTGGCAGGCGGCACAGGTCACATCAGTGTTGTTGGTGGTGTTGTTGTAACTGCCAACCGTGCCACCATTACCGTAGGTGATGGCATGCTTATCATGGGCTTTTGACCAGGTGGTGGAGGTGGGTGAGTCACTGGCCTTGTTGTGGCAATTGCCGCAACTTGACGTCGATGTTGCCCAGGCCATGGTAGTCTTGGGGTCGCCGCCGCGGCCGTCGGAATGGCAGTAGGTATTGCAGGTGGTGCCGGTAGAATAGCCGTAACCACGGCCATCCAGGGTAACACCGGTACCGCGGGTAAACGTTTCAGGTCTGGTAGTTCCAGCCGGTGGCGTGAACGGAAGGCGGATGACCACCTCGGCAACGGAACCGTTGGTAACGCCTACAGGCGGGCCGTTCAGGTGTGTTACGGTCGGGTTGGCCGGGTGACAGACGCCGCAGTTGAAGACGTTATTTGTTGCTGAGAGGTTGGTGTTGGCCCAGCCTGCCGTTGTGTTGTTGGCCGGCCGGGTAGCCGAGTTGTAGTGCTTGCGGTGAGCATCAGAGAGCTTGCTGGCTGCCGTCGATGTGTTATTGGCCTCATGACAGTTGCCACAAGTATTAATCGTAGCCGTATCCCAATCCCGGACGGATGTGGTCGAGTTGTTGCCATGGCAGTAGGTATTGCTGCAGACGTGGGTTCCACCGAGGGTGTAGGATCCCGAGAAATTGGCCAGTTTGATAAAGGTCACGTCAATGGCCCGGTTGATATGCTTTGTTCCGGGACCGTTGTAGAGAGAAATCCCATTGGTGCCAACGGTCATGGAGTGACAGGCGTTACATTGCATCGGCTTGTGGGGCAGCGGGCCGCTGCCAAGGTGATTGGTGTGGCGACCAGAGCTGATGGCGGTGCTGTCCGTGGCCAATCCATTGTGGCAGTAATCGCAATTAATCGTTCCTTCGTCAGAAGGGAGCATGGCTGTCCAGAGCTTCGGCTGCGACCGGAAGACGCCAGCACCGTTGGAGTGGCAGTAGACCGTACATGAGGCGGTACGGTTATAAGCCAGAGTCCCGGTCCCACCAGCCCGGGCGGCACCCCAGGCAACTTCCGTCGTCCCGTTGGCGTGAAGAACCGGGTTGCTGATGGCATCATTGGTGCTGGTGGTGGTGGCGTGGCAATCGGCACAGGTGAACACGAAGCCGCCGTACTTGGCGCTGGTGTTATTCACATGGGACTTGTGACCCAAGGTATTCATTGGGCTGCCGGAGGTGGCCAGGCCGCCATGGCAACCGATGCAACCAACGGGCAGCGGAGCGCCGCCCCAGGTCATGACGTTGCTGAAGTGGCAGTAGGTGTTGGAGCACTGCTGGGTCGTACCGTTCCAGCGCAGTGCCCTGGTGACGCTGTTGCCCGTAACATTACGGAACCCGTTGGGGTGCCGGTCGCGACGACCGGTGATCAGGCTGGTATTGTCAGCAGCAGTAGCCGCATGGCACGCATTGCAGGACGCGGTCGTACTTCTGGCCCCGGTCAGGTGTTTGCTGTGGTTGCCGGACCAGGTGATCGATGAACCCGAGTCACCGTACTTGTTGTGGCAGTTGCCGCAGTTGGAGGTGGTAGCTGCCCAGTACATGGTCACTTTCGCCGCATTACCACGGCCATCGGAATGGCAGTAGGTGTTGCAGGACGTGCCGGTGGAATAGCCGTACCCCCGACCGTCATACTGGACGCCGGTGCCGCGGCTAATCGACTCAGGGCGACTGGCCCCGGCAGGAGCCGTAAAAGGCAGACGCAGCACGACCTCGGCAACGGAACCGTTAGTGACCCCGACTGGCGGGCCGTTCAGGTGCGTTACGGTCGGGTTGGCCGGGTGACAGACACCGCAGTTGTAAACGTTGGCAACTCCGGAAAGGTTGGTGTTGTCCCAGCCTGCCGTTGTGGTATTGGCCGGCCGGGTAGTCGTATTGTAGTGCTTGATGTGGGCAGCGGAAAGGCCGCCGGCAGTGAGATTGCTCGCTTCGTGGCAGTTGCCGCAGGTATTGACCGTCGCGGTGTCCCAGTCCCGGCTGGCGGCGGTGGAGCCATTGCCATGGCAATAGGTATTGGTGCAGACATGGGCAGCATCAAACACCCCGGAGAAGTTGCCCATCTTGATAAAGGTCACGTCAACAACCCGGTTGATATGCTTGACGCCGGTGCCGTTGAACACGGAGGAGCCATCGGCAGCAACGGTCATGGAGTGACAAGCGTTGCAGCCAATCGCTTTGTGGGGCAGCGGACCGGTACCGATATGGTTGGTGTGGCGCATGGAACTGATGGCTGAACCTTGCGCTGCCAGACCGTTGTGACAGTAGTTACAGCTGATGGTCCCTTCATCAGCCGGGGTCATGGCCGTCCAGAGCTTCGGCTGCGACCGGAAGACCCCCAAGCCGTTGGAGTGACAGTAGACCGTACAGGAGTTGCCGGCATTGTAGGCCAGCGTACCGGTGCCACCGGCCCGGGTGCCCCAGGCAACGTTATTCACCCCATTGGCATGGTTCACCGGATTGCTGATGGCATCATTGGTGCTGGTGGTGGTGTTATGGCAATCGGCACAGGAGAAGAAGAAGCCACCGTACTGGGCGCTGTCGTTATTGACGTGGGACTTGTGACCCATGGTATTCATGGGGCTGCCGGAGGAGGCCAGGCCGCCATGGCAACCGGTGCAGCCAACAGGAAGCGGAGCACCGCCCCAGGTCATGGTGTTGCTGAAGTGGCAATAGGTATTGGTGCACTGCTGGGTCGCACCGTTCCAGCGCATATTCCGGGTCACGCTGTTGCCGGTGACATTGCGGAAGCCGTTGGGGTGCCGGTCGCGACGACCGGTGATCAGGCTGGTATTGTCAGAAGCTGTTGCGGCATGGCACGCATTACAGGAAGCATTGGCACTTCTGGCCCCGGCCAGGTGTTTGCTGTGGTTGCCGGACCAGGATACAGAGGTCCCCGTATCGCCGTACTTGTTGTGGCAGTTGCCGCAACTGGTGGTGGTGGTTGCCCAGCGCATGATCGTTTTGGGGGCACCACCACGGCCATCAGTGTGGCAGTAAGTATCACAGGTCGTGCCGGTAGAATAGCCATAGCCACGGCCATCCAGGGTCACCCCAGTGCCACGGGTTACAGTCTCAGCGCGTTCGGCACCAACCGGTGGCGTGAAGGGCAATTTCAAGGCCACCTCAGCAACACTGCCATTGGTTACGCCGGCCGGTAGACCATTGACGTGACTGACCACAGGACCGCCGGCGCTCCAGTGACACACACCGCACATGAAGACGTTGGCATTGACCGAGCGGTTCGTGCTGGACCACCCGGAAAAACCGGTGTTTGGTGGGCGGGTCACCGTATTGTAATGCTTGCGGTGGGCATCGGACAGCTTGGTCGTTGCTGTTGACGAGTTATTGGCCTCATGACAATTGCCGCAGGTATTGAGGGTCGGGGTATCCCAATCACGCGATGAGGTGGTGCCGGTAGCGTGACAATAGGTAGCAGAGCACCGCTTGTTACCTGGATCGTAGCTGCCAGAATAATTCAGCAGCTTGACGAAGGATACGTCGATGGCGCGGTTGATATGCTTGACGTTGGTACTGTTGTAGACTGATGACCCGTCGACCGCAACCGTATTGGAGTGGCACCAGTTACAGTTGATCGGCTTGTGCGGCAGCGGGCCGGAGCCGATGTGGTTGGTGTGGCGCATGCTGGAGACTGCCGCCGTGCCATCAGCTGCCAAGCCACCATGGCAGTAGCTGCAGCCGATGGTCCCCTGTTGATCGTCAGCCATGGCATTCCAAGTGGTGGGCGGCGACCGGAAGATCCCCTGACCGTTGGAATGGCAATAAACCTGGCTGCAGCCATTGGTTGCGTAGGGCAGGCCACCGGCGGTCTTCGGTCCACCCCAGGCAACATCGCTGGTGCCATTTGCATGGAGGGGCTTGGAGATAACCGTCATATCGGTCGCATCAACGGTGGTGAAGTGACACTCGTAGCATTTGAAGTCAAAGTTATTGAACCGGGCGCTGGTGTTGAACACGTGCGCCTTGTGGCCCTTGCTGACGATGGGGTTGCTGGTGGAAGATGTATTGCCGTGGCAGCCAATGCAGTTGGCCGGCAGCGAACCGTTCCAGGTGGGGGTGGCTACGTAGCCAAGGCCGCCACGACCATCGCCGTGACATCTGACATTGGAACACTCACCGGCCAGGTTGTTACTGGGGGCCAGATCACCCGTATTGCCGCTTGAGGTGGCATTGGCAAACCCATAGGGGCGGTACTTGGCGCTGGCGGTGCGGGGGTCGGCCGGATTGAACTTCCAGCGCACCACGCCCTGCACGTGGGCCATATCAATGGCCGGGTGGCAATAATCGCAATCAAGGCTATAACCCGCAGTACCGGCATGCTTCACGTGGGCGCCCGTGGTGGGCGGAGCAGAGGCAACCGCGCCATGGCAGGAACCGCACTGGTTCTGGGCCGGGGCATCCCAGCGGGGCGCCGTGTTGCTACCGCCGCTGAGGGGCGGCTTGCCGTTGGCGACGGAACCGCCACCATGACAGTAGACATTGGAACAGATGTTGGCCGATGCGTAGTTGGTGGAAACCGAGGCAATGGTGGTGTTGGGGGTGCCGGAGGCCACCTTGTAGCCGCGGTTGGAGCCGGAATAGGGCTTGTAGGTACCGCTGGTCACCTTGCCGCCGAAGCCGAAGAAACCGATGTCAATGGAGTCGCTCAGGTTGGGCATCTTGACGATACCGTTATTGATGTAGTGACAGGTATCGCAGACCATGTTGCGAGCTTCGGTATGAGTCACGTGATGGCCGGCCTGGCCAGGGGTCAGGGTATTGGATATCCGCGGCTTACCGACCAGTCCGGAGTCATTGCCAAAGGTGGCGTAGCGGGGCGGGTTACCGTGGCAACCGCCGCAGGCGCCCTTGAAGGCCGTATTGTGCTTGTGACAGGAGGTGCAGACCGTGCCGCCCACTTTCGGTGGCGGGTGGTTTTTATCGACTAGAGCGCTGGAATTGTAACGGTGGTACTGGGTCTGGCTGTGGCAGACCTCACAGATCCTGCTTGAGGTGGCATGATTATCGCGGTCAAGCCCCTGACTGGTGACGTTGCGATAACTGACCGGAATGGACTTAAGCCCGTTGGGCAGCAGATGGGAACTGACCGGGTTCATGACGCTGATGACCGCCCGCACGTTCTTGATGTTGGGCTTGGCATTAGGCTCGTGGCAGGTGGCGCAGGTGAACTGGCCATAGCGCCCGCCTGAGACCCCCCATTTGCCACCCCACTTGGTGGACCCGGTGTCCGTGCTGTTGTGCATCAGGTCGATGGCCACGGATGGCATCGGGGCAAGGAAGCTGATCGCTCCCAACAGGATGAGTGCAGTGGCGCCCCGCAGAATTTTATTCAGGCGATTGGTCTTGATCGTCCGCTTCTTCATCGTATTGTCACCCTTGGCAGTAGTTATCTTCAGCATATTCATAGTCATGACCCCTCAGCCCTACTGGTTCGCGTGGCAGCTTGAGCACTGGAGCGACTGGCCCCAGACGATGCCGGGCTGGTTCACGTGGCAGGCGGTCATACAGGTCTTGGTGCCCGCATTCCAGGTTGAAGTGCCAAGATTGCAGGTATCATAGGAATCCTGGTTCACCTTATACCCGTTTGGCCGACTCCAGTCGAGGGCATTTGCCTGGTTGGCCAACTGGGCCTTGGTCTTGAAAGTAACGTTCGGGAAGAGGACATCCTTCTGTCCATTCACATGCCACTTGGCGCCCACAATCAGGCCGGTCTGCAGCTTGGTGCGGGTGCTGCCGGTATGGCAGGTGGCGCAGCGGAAGGTGCTGGTGGTCTGTGCCTGGAGCGTAAAGGTATCCAGCTGGGTGCTGCTGACGATGCCGCTGTGGCAGATGTAGCAGCCGATGGTAGTAGACGTATTCGGGTTGCCGTGGGCCTTGTTGCCGCTGGAGGAATAGCCCAGGAAGCCGGTCTGACTGTTGCCCACATAGGTGTTGTTGAAGTGGATACCCACCATGTGGCCGGTTTCCGTGGGAGTACCGGTGCCGTTGGCCCCCATCTGGGACTGGGCAACGTAGTGAGAGTTTGCTAAACCTCCGCCTGATGCGTATGTTGGCGGGTTGCCGTGGCAGGAGCCGCAGCGGTCCGGCAATGTCGTGAATACGCCGCCATACCAGTTTGGTGTGGCCTTGAAATCACCCGCCACCAGGTTGCCGGCCTGACTCTTGCCATTACTGTGGCAGTAGACCGTGAGGCAGAGGAAATTATTGGCCGCAATCCGGTTGTACCCGGATACCGAGTCGTTGTTCAGGTTGTTCAACCGGCCCAGCAGGCCGGCTCCCGGCTTGTTGCCCCGCAGATCGATATCAACCTGACTGTTGCGGTGCTTGGTGATGTCCGTAGGGTGGCAGTTGGCGCAACCGAACCGGTTCACCGTCCCGCCGGGCAGTGACTGGTTGGAGGTGTAGGCGTAGAAGGTGGCAAAGTCGCCGGCGACGCCGATATGCTTGGCATGGGTGGCGGACAGGTTCGGGTGACAGCCGGAGCAGCCGGCGGCGGCGGAACCGCCCCACTTGGGCAGGGCCGAGCCGTGGCAAACGATGTTGCTGCAGGTCCGGCTGGCATAGGAGGCAGAAGCGCCGGCGATGGCCGTATTGAACTGGACGTCGTAGACCTTGTCAAGGTGCCGGCCAGTGGCAAGAATCAGGGTGCCAGCCGTATTCACGGTCTGGAAGTGGCAGGTGGCGCAGGACACATTGCCTTGCAGTGGATTGACGTGGGCCTGGTGGCTGTTGGACTTGAGGACCGCTTCGCCGGCACTGGCATAGTCCGGCGCACCATTGGTGGTGGTGATGCCGTGGCAGCCGTTGCAGCCGATGGCCGGGCCGGTGGTCCAGCTGACGACGCGGCCAGCAGTTCCCTTGCCATCGGAGTGGCAGTAGGCAGTATTACAGGTCGCCACTGTTTTACCGGCCTTGGCGCCGGAGTAGTTGGCAATGGTATTGCCATGGAAATTCTGGCTGACCACGGTCCGGTCGCCGCTGACGGTCTGGGCGTGACATTCGACGCAGCCATAGCTGGTGCCGTTGAGGGCTATCTGGCTGATATGCTCATCATGCATGTAGGTGGCGATGGGGCTGCCGGAGGTGCTATTGCCGCCGTGGCAACCGGTACAGTCTGCGGGCATGGCGGTGGAACCCCAGTAGAAGGTGGTGCCGGCAACGGCAGCGCCATGGCAACTGATGTTGGTGCAGCTCTTCTGATCTGCTGCTGGATTGTAGATAAACGTCTTAGTACTGTTCGCCAATACGTTGACCGTCCGATCGATATGCTTCTTACTTGCGTTGAGGGCACCGGTGGAAGTAACAGTCTCGCTGTGACAGTAAACGCAGGTGGCGGCGCCGGAACTGCCCACATGCTTACCGTGGGTGTTGGCCCGCAGCACTTGCTGGCCGGCAGAGCCATAGTTCGGCTCGCCATAGACACTGGTAAACCCGCCGCCGGTAGTAACGGCAACGCCGTGGCAACCCTTGCAATTGCTGAGCGTTGTGCCGGCAACGGACCAGCTGACGGCGGTTCCCGGTGCTCCCTTGCCATCACTATGGCAATAGGCAGCGGCACAGGCGGCCTTATTCTTGCCAGCCCGGGCACCGGAGTAGTTCACCTGCAGATTGCCATGCAGGGCCCGGTTGCTGAAGGTGGTATTGGTGGCCATTACCTGTGAATGACACTCGACGCAGCCGTAGTTCTCACCGTTCACCGCCAACTGGTTATTGTGGGCCGGGTGGTAGCCGGTGGTAAGGCCGACCATGCCGTGGCAGCCCGTACAATCAGTGGCCAGGGTCTGGCCCCACTTGAAGGTGGGGGTACCGGCACCATGGCAGGTGACCGCAGCACAGCTCTTTTCATTCAGGGCCGAGTTGTAGACGAAATTGCGGGTGGCGGGTTGGCCAACGGCCACCGCAATGGTCCGGTCAAGGTGGTTGGCCCCGGAAAGCACACCGGTGGAGGTTACGGTGGTGCCGTGACAGTAGAAGCAGGTGACAACGCCGGCGGCTGCATGCCGCTGGTGACTGTTGGCCAGGGCGGAACCGGCAGCGCCGCTGATGTAGTTCGGCTCACCGTAAAGGGCGGTGAAGCCGGGGGTGCCGGCTGCGCCGTGGCAGCCAATGCAGTTATTGATGGCCGGACCACTGGTCCAGCTCACGGTCATGCCGGCGACTCCCTTACCGTTGGTGTGGCAGTAGGCGCTGCTGCAGGTGGCAACGTTACGGCCGGCGCGAGCGCCTGAGTAGTTTATCAGGCCATTGGTGTGATTGGCGCGGGTGCTGACGGTTCGGTCGGCATTGACCGTCTTGGCATGACACTCGGCACAACCGTAGAGGACACCGTTTACGGCCAGCTGATTGATATGCTGGGCGTGCATGCCGCTGTTCATGGCGGCAGCAGAGCTGGAGTTGCCACGGTGGCAGCCGGAGCAGTCAGCATTGAAGGTGCTGCTGCCCCACTGGGCGTCAAGACGAGGTGCACCACCTCGGCCATCACTGTGACAAGTGAAATTGGTACAGGTACCATAGGAGGCAGCTGCGGTTGGCGCCAGCCCGGCCGAAAAGCCGATGGTACCGCTGGGGACACCGTTGTAGGTTGCGGAACCGCCCCGGTTAAGGGATGGATTGATGAGCCAGCGGGCTTTACCCTGCACATGGGACATATCAATGGTGGGGTGGCAGAGGTCGCAGGACTGATTATACCCGCTCACACTGGAAGCATGTTTCAGGTGACTTCCCAGGGTGCCCGGATTGGCGTTGGTGGCACCATGGCAGGTACCGCAGCCGGCGGAACCGGGCATATCCCAATGGGGGGTGATATTGGAACCGCCGGACAGTGCCGGCTTGCCATTGGCTACGGAGCCGCCGCCATGGCAGTAAACGTTGCTGCAGACGTTGGCATTGGCATAGGCAGTGGCCACGGAAGCAATGGTGGTATTGGGGGTGCCGGATTTGATCTTATACCCTTGATGGGGGGAGCTGGATGAATAGGGCTTGTAGGTACCGCTGGTGACCAGACCGCCAAAACCGTAAAAACCGATGTCAAGGGTATTGGAGAGGTTCGGCATTTTGATGGTGCCGTTATTGATGTAGTGACAGTTGTCGCAGACAACGATGCCACGGTCCTTATGCTTCTGGTGTGCACCTGGCTCTCCGGGGGTCAGAAGATTGCCCGCACGGGGGGTACCGATGAGCCCATAATCACCACCAATGGCCGTGGAAACGGGCGGGTTGCCGTGGCAGCCGCCGCAGGCAGCCTTGAAGCCGGTGCTGTGGGAATGGCAGGAGGTGCACTCAGCATTGGGTGTCGGGTGGTTGTTGCCGCCCGTATTGTTGGCAGCATTGGAGTTATGGAACTGGGTCCGGCTGTGACAGACCTCGCAGACCCGGTTAGAGGTGGTACGACCCGCATAATCACGCCCCTGGCTGGTCATGTTATTGAAGTAGACCTGGGTCGTCTGGGCGCCGTTGGGCCAGCTGTCCGTATTCATGGTGCCAAGGGTACGGCGGATTCCCTTCAGGTTGTCCGCAAAGGGTTCATGACAAGTGGCGCAAGTGAACTCGCCATACTTGCCGGTTGGTGTCCCCCACCCACCGGGCCACTTGGTGGAGCCGGTGTCGGTGCTGTTGTGCATCAGGTCGATCCCCCAGGCCGTTTGCACGGTTACCGAGAGCAGCATCATCAACACCAGCATGCTCAGTAGGTTGCGCTGCGTCATCTTCATGGTCCTCTTACCTTTATTCAAAGTGTTCATTGTCATGGCGGCGCCCCCTCTCACTGATTCGCGTGGCAGCTGAAGCACTGCAGCTGCGCACCCCAGGTGATGTTGGGCTGGTTTACGTGACAGGCCGTCAGACAGGTCTTGGTCCCGGCATCCCAGGTGGACCCGCCAAGGGCGAAGCTGTCATAGGAGTTGTCTTCCTTGTAATTCCCGGAACGGCTCCAGCCAAGGGCGTTGGCCTGAGACACCAGCTGGGCCTTGGTCTTGAAGGTAATGGCCGGGAAGGCCACATCCTTCACCCCGTTCAGGTGGCGAGTAGTATCCACAATCTGGCCCACCTGCAGCTTTGTCCTGGTGTTGGCATTATGGCAATTGCCACATTTGTACTGGCTGGTTTTACCGTCCATGGCATAGGTATCGATCTGGGTCGGACTGACGATACCGCTGTGGCAGGTTACGCAGCTGATGGTGGTGGCCAGGGCCGCGTTGCCATGGGCCATGTTGCCACTGGAGGAGAAGCCGAGGAAGCCGTTTTTCACGCCGCCCTTGGCGTTCCCTTTGAAGTGGATGCCCACCATGTGACCGGACTCCTTGTAGGTGCCCCGACCGTTGTTCCCCAGGTATGATTCTGTCACATAATGGGACTGGCCGGCGTATTGCGGCGGGTTATCGTGGCACATGCCGCAGCGGTTGCCGGTAAAGGTGCCGTACCAGTTGGGTGACTGCCGGTAGGTCGGGCTGGTGGTGTTGCGACCGTCGCTGTGGCAATAGACCAGGTTGCAACGGAAGTCACTGGCACTGGCCTTGGTATAACCGGTACCAGGGGCGGTAATGGAGCTGTTCAGCTGCCGCATTTTGCCGATAGCGGCCGCGTTGGAGGACAGGTCGATATCACCGGGCGTGCCGTTCTGGTGGTAGGTGCCGGCCACCATGGGGTGGCAGGTGGCGCAGCCAAAGCCGTAGGCCGTACCGACGGAGCGGTTGCCCGTGTAGTTGTAGAAAGTGACCGTGCCGCTGGACATGGTCGTGCCGACATGGGCGGCATGGGCTCCGGTGAGACTGGAGTGGCAGGTCTTGCAACCGGCGCTGGCCGCGTCGCCCCAGACCGGGGCCGGAGTGCCGTGGCAGGCGGTGTTGCTGCAGGAACGGAGGGCCGGGTTATAGGTAGCGCTGCCGGCTTTAACCGTGTTGAAGACGACGTCATTGCCGATCAGGGCATTGCCATTCAGGTGGCGACCAGTGCCCAGAATAGCCGTGCCGGCCGAGTTGACGGTCTGGAAGTGACAGAGTTCGCAGGAGGCGGCGCCGGTCCAGGCAAGCTTGGTGGCGTGGCTCAGGTGACTGTTGGCGGTGGCGGAGCCGGGTGCGCCACTGTTGGCGTAATCAGGGTAACCGGCGGTATTGGACGTGCCGTGGCAGCCGTTGCAGTAGGTGAAGGCCGGGGTGCTGGTCCAGTTCACTGCCAAGCCCGGTGCACCCTTGCCGTTGCTGTGGCAATAGGCGGCGTTGCAGGCGGCACTGTTCTTGCCGGCCATAGCGCCCGAGTAGTTGGGGAAACCGTTGGCATGAAGTGAGCGGTTATTGTAGGAAGTATTGCTGCTGACCACCTGGGCGTGACAGGCGACGCAGCCCAGGTTGGTGCCAATCTGGCTGGCGTTGTTGCTGTGGGCGGCATGCTTGCCGGTGGTTAGTGAGGTGGCATCGCCGTGACAGCCGTTACAGGACAGGGCGGCACCGCCCCAGGTAGCGACCGGCGAACCGGCGCCATGGCAGGCGATGTTGGAGCAGGTCTTGCCGGCCCCGCGACTGAAGGTCTTGCCGACTACATTTGAAGTGGAGTAGGTGATCAGGCGGTTGATATGCCTGGTGTTGACCGAAGTGCCGGCAACACCGACCACATCGGCGTGACAGTAGTAGCAGGTGGTGGCACCAGCCGCACCCACATGCACATTGTGGCTGTTGGATTTGGGTAAATTGGCCCCGGTGCTGTCGTAGTTCGGCTCGCTGGCCACGCTGACATAACCGGAGGTGTTTGGCGAATTGCCGTGGCAGCCGATGCAGTTCACGTAGACCGTTTTCGAGGTCCAGCCGTTGGCCGTGGTAAAGGTGACGTTGCGGTCACCCTTGCCGCTGGTGTGGCAGTAGGTGTTGGAACAGTTTCCTTGCGCCGCGGTGTAGAGTTTGCCAGCCTTGGCACCAGAGTAGTTGAGCAGGCCATTGCCGTGCAGTGCCCGATTGGCAAAGGTACGATCATCCGCATTAACACTCTGGGCATGGCATTCGGCACAGGCATAATTGGCGCCGAGCACAGTGCTGTTATTAATATGCGCCTTGTGGCGACCGGAACTGATCGGGCTCAAGGTCAGGGCATTATTGCCGTGACAGCCAGTGCAGAGCACGTTCGGTGTGGTGCCCCATACCTGGCTGAATGACCCCTTACCGCCGTGACAGCTGATATTGCTGCAGGTCCGACTGGCGTAATCGAAGGTCATGCCGTTCCCGGCCTTGACATCAATGCGCCGGTTGGCATGGGTGGTGGCGTTAGCCATAATAAGACCAGTTGTAGCCACCGTGCCCGCATGGCAGTAGGAACAGGTTTTGGCTCCCAGATCCACGTGGTTCTGGTGATCGTTTGCCCGCAGGTTGCCAACCCCGAGGTTGGCATAGTTCGGCTCGCCAAACTGACTGACAAAACCGCCACCAGTGGTGACTGCGTTACCGTGGCAGGTGGTACAACCAAACTGCACCGTTTTCGCTGCTTTCCAGCCGTTGGTGGTATTGATCACCAGCATGAGCCCCTTGCCGTCTGAATGGCAGTAGGCAGTACTGCAGACCCCGGTGGACAGATTGTAGGAAACCCGCCCGCCGGCCAGCTTGCCGGTGTAGTTCTTGAAACCGTTACCATGGACTGAGGTATCAGCGATGCTGCGATCATCCGGGTTAACGGTGAGGGCATGGCAAGCGGCACAGCGGAGTGCCTTGCCCAATTGGCCCGATGACGTGACGTGGGCGAGGTGGCGGCCGGAGCTGATGGGCCTGAAGGGGACCGTACTTTCGTTATTGCCGTGGCAACCCGTACAGTCGGTAGGCAGGGTAGCGCCCCACTGAATTGCCGATGGCCCACCATGGCAGCTGATATTGTCGCAGGTCTTGGTGCCGGAGGTCCAGTTGAAGACCTTGCCGTTGCCAGCCTTTACGTTCTTCGTGCCGTTCAGGTGGAGCGTGCCGCTCTTGAGGCCGGTGGAGACTACCGTGTCGTCATGGCAGTAAACACAGGTGTACATGCCGACGCCACCCATGTGCTTGTCGTGGCTGTTGGCGTTGGTCATGGTGGGGTAGCTGTTGGGGTAGTTTGGCTCGCCAACGGCACTTACAAAAGTGCCGCCTACTGCTACGCCGTGGCAGCCCTTGCAGTCGTTGATGACCGAGGCATCTTTCCAGTTGAAGGCAACGGCCGGCGCATTTCCCTTGCCGTCACTGTGGCAGTAGGAGGCGGTGCAGGCGCCGGTGGCCGGGGTATAGCGGCCGGCCCGTTGGCCGGAATAGTCACCGAACTTGTTGACATGCTTGGTGACGTTGGCCGTCAATGCCGTGTTGCTGGTTACCGTGTTGGCATGGCAGATGACGCAGCCGTAGTTTTCGCCCAGGTAGGCTGCATTATTAACGTGTGCGGCGTGCTTGCCGGTGGTGACGCCGGTGGTCAGGTGGCAGGCGGTGCAGGACTGCACGCCGGCGCCCCAGGCGACGGTCTTCTTGTTGCCCTTGCCGTCCGAATGGCAGTAGTTGGCTGAGCAGTCACCGTAACCGTTGCCAGCGGGGTTGCTCGGCATCTGGGTGTAGCTGCCGCTGAACCGGTCGAAGACCACATCGATATTGCCACCGACATGATTCATGATTGTCCCGTCGGCACCGGCCCCTTTATGGCACTCGATACAGCCGTAGGAATAGGTATTGATATGCCTGGCATGGGCGCCGGTGGCAATGGCGTTAACCCCGCTGCTTTTCATACCGCCATGACAGCCGGTACAACCCAGGCTTGTCCCGCCACCCCAGGTGACGGTGGTGTATTTGGTAAAGGGACCAACGCCGTTCACCGGGTTCTGGATATTACTGTGGCAATAAACGTTCGTACATTTGCCATAGGGGTCAGCCATCAGCACCTTTGACGTAGAATGGGACTGGAAGCCCTTGTATTTCGCATTGGCGCCCTGGCCGACCAGGTTCCACTTGATGCGGCCGTTGATCATGTGGGGACTGCCGTAATCGTCGTGGCAACTGATGCAGGCCATACCCGCATCCTTAACGTGGCGGGTGTGCGCTCCCGGCAGTGCCGGGGTCGGGGGGTTGGCTGCCGTTGTGCCGTGGCACTGGGAGGTACTGCAGGTCAGCAGTGGCCCGGCCACCCAGGAAACCTTGGTATTAGTTCTTCCCGAGGGGGTCTTCCAGATGCTGGTTCCGCCGCCGCCATGGCAGTAGACATCGCAGCTGTTTTCGCCGGCGTTCCGCAGCAGGATCGTATTGGGGTTGCCGGCGGGCACGGCAAAGTCGTTATCGAAGGGGGGGCCGATGGTGCCGGTGTAGGTTCCACCCATGACCGTTGAGATGCCGGCAAAGCCGGACCAGGTTTTCTTGTCGATGCGGAAGCCGATTTCGATCATGGTGTTGCCCAGGAGACCATGGCCGTAGTTATTATGGCAGGTATGGCACTCCATCCCCTCGATATTGCGGTGGGTATTGTGGGCACCCGGGTTGGTCGGGTTCAGGCCCAGGGTGTTGGCGCCCACCACCAGTTCTGAGACATTGGTGGGTGGCGTGCCGTGGCAGTCGGTACAATCCGTGTAGCTGGGCGTCCGGTAGCCCTTGTTGTGCTTATGGCAGGCGTTGCAGTCCTTCTTGTTGCTACGGTGATCCAGGTGAGCGGTCTGTCCGCCCAACTTGGATACGCTGTAGTTGTGATAGATCGTCCGATGGTGGCAGACTTCACAGACGTTGCGGGAATTTTGCAGGAACGTGGTTCGCTGATCATTGCCGAACACACCGGTAACCGCATTTGACGTCGCCGTGATGCGATCAAAAACAACCGGTCGCCGCCCGATGGGAGTCGAGATGTTGGTCAATACCTTCTTGATGTTGGTGGCCACCTGCTTGCTCTTGGTGTGGCAGGTTTCACAGGTGTAGGTAGCACCAAACGTGTATCTGGTGCTGCCGGTTGCCTGAGTATTATGAAGCAGCGGTGAAACTGCCGCAGCCGGCAGCACAGTGAAAGCAACGCCCAGACCGAGGCCAATCAACGTCATGAGACACTTACCGAGGATTTGCCCCGTTACGCTAGCGCTACTACTGCCAGCTCTCACTGCACCCCTTACATCCATGACCTGCCCCCCATCAAAATACTTAGTACTTTTAAACAGTTAGTATGCAGCAGCGAAATAACCCAAGGGATCAGTCTTTTCGCCTAGTCTCAATCAAGCACAACACATGCGGTTACATTTACTTTATTAATGATTTCACCGAATTGGGTAATTCTGTACATTAATTCCATATGCTATATTAGCAGTATCAATGCCATTTATGCGTAACTAAGGAATAAACATCTATACGGCTATAATCATTGCTTTTTAAATCGGCATGATACTGGCAGACCATTTTAATGTTGTGCGCCATTTAACGTAATACATTTAATTTCTAAATGCCGGGATGCAACTGTCGATATATTTACGATTGTCGGTAGATGTTCCGTACAGAAAAGCAATTCACCTTTCCCATATGCCATCACCCGTCACTGGTCATGATCAATCGCATTAAATCATGGAGTTAGCAATACCATGCCCCACATCAACCGGAGAGTCGCCAACCATTTATGAGATTATTCTCCCTAGCCCGCACCCTCCCCCGGTCAGCCCTCATCAAGATTTGCATCATCGGCACCATCGTTGTTGCTTCTCTCCTGCTCTCCATAACCCGCGTCAATTTTCAGGGCGACCTGGAAGGGCTCTATCTTTTGCGAGGGGTAAAGGGGTGGACTTATGAGCTGAGGGATGACGTCTATCTTGGCGAGGCAGAGCGGCTTATCGCCAAAGTTGAGTTTCGCTGGCTCCATGACCTCCGGAACTCTGACTCCAAAAACGCCAACTCAGCACATCTGCGCTACAAATGGAACACCCGTGGTGGCCACGGCTACATCCATAACGTCAATCCTGACGGCACGGAATTCGTCATCTGCATTAGCCGCTTTCTGGATAGCAGCGGGAAAATACCACGGGGACTGTTTATCGGCGGGGAACTTCCACAACCAATTTATGGTAACGATGGGGTTCGGCTGAATGAAACCGGCATGGCGTATAAACAGGGTGGAAAATGGTATCATATTTGGTGCAATGCCAATGAAGGGATCGCCAACAGCAAAAGCCCCGAAAAAATGATCTATCCCTCGGAATGGGATTTCCTCGGCAGTAAGGTGCTGTTCTCGTCGAGAAAAGAAATTGTGCTCAAGAGCAGCCATCAGACCAGTCTCGACGGTGTGCCGGTCCGCATCGACCGTTTTTTATTTCATAACGCTAACGATAGATATCTGATCCTGGCCATTAAAGTTAAGAACATTGGTGACAAGCCCACCGGATTTTTCTATGTGTACGGTGATGAACCATGGCTGGGGGATTACGGGACATCTGCCGGCAATGTCGGCTGGACGGAAGGAAAACTCTATCAGTACGCCGGGGTAGTTGACCCTATCGCCCAGACCACGGCAGGGATTGCCGACATCGGCAATCCACTCTCTCCCTATGAACAGGGGCGCAACTTCTCCGGCCTGGCCAATTTCATCTCCTGGATTGGCATGGTAAGACCAAGCTTGGTCTACTTTGCCAATAAAGAGGGAGATCCCCACGATGAAAGCGAGAAGATCCCACTTGACAGCCCTAATAATCGTGTCATCTTCGGCCAATGGGGCCCGACCAAACTAGCCCCGCAGGAGTCGGCCACCATCATCCTTGCCATCGGCATGGCAGACCGCAATCCAAAGACGGGCCTACCCACCCAACCAAAAATGACCCTCAATTGGGACGACATGAATAAGCTCATGCGCGATGAAAAATAGTGCGGGGGGAGCGAATCATCATCGCCCCCCCCCGTCCTGTTTGCATCAACGACCACCTGACTGTTAAATGAGCTTTTTCATTTTCAAATAATCTTTGGCAACTTTTTTCGTCTTATCTGCTGATTCCATTGATTTCAGCAGTTTCACGTAAGAATCTTGCGACAGAGTAACGGCAAGCTTATTCAGCAATTTGGGCAGAGCAGGATAGTTAGCAAGGGTTTCAGACGTTAAAACCGGGGCAAACTTCTGCCCGTCGCCGAACGGCTCAAGCCAGGTAAGGTTCAATTTAGTGCGATATTCGCTCTTTATCTGATCGTATGGTGCGTCCTTGGCTTTGCCCAAAACCTCTGCCGCACGCGCAGGACTTTCGAACATCACATTAACATTTCCCTTTTTCACTGCACTATAAAGCTCAGCAGAGTTTTTATACACGTCGATTTGCACGGTAGATCCAGTCCTCTCGACGATCAGGATTGAAGCCAATTCAGCCATCAACCGTTCGTTGGCAGCATTGGAAATACCAAGATGAATGGTCTTGCCGACGCAGGCAGATACAATCTGCGCAATCGCCAGCACAGCCCCCAGAACAGCCAGCACAATAATTTTTTTCATATCTGCCCCCACACTCTTGTTGCAACTACTCAATTATCGTAATATTTGTTTTTTTTACAATGTAAATCCTGTTACCGCGACAAAGAAGTGGTTGCCCTAAACTTAATACCGCACGTGTTTAACATCCTCAGCAAAAAGGATATTTCCTTGATTTTGCGCTTACTTTCTGCGAGCAAAATAAATCTTTCCGGCTGGCACTCCCGCAACCGGGCAATCACAGCCATATTCCTCCTTTGTTTCCTTTTGGCTTCGCCAGGATATCCAGATATCGGGCAAAGAGTGCCGCTGCCCGGCAGTAGATTCGTTGCCGTGCCCAGCGGCTGTTTCAAGATGGGCAACAGTTTCGGCGACGGCTACTTCAACGAAATGCCAGTCCATGACGTTTGTCTTGCCCCATTCAGCATTGCTGCATTTGCGGTTACCCGTAGCGAATTCGCTCGTTTTGCCGGTGAAACCGGGTACCGTACCGATGCCGAAAAAAAGGACGGCTGCTACCTGTATCGAGACCGTTCCTGGCAAAAGGAAAAGCTGGCAGATTGGCGCTCACCCGGATTTGCCCAGACCGAAGATCACCCGGTCGTCTGTGTCAGCTGGAATGATGCCGTCGCTTATGCCCAGTGGTTTTCACAGCAGCACCAGCGGCATTTTCGTCTGCCAACAGAGGCGGAATGGGAGTATGCTGCCCGAAGCGGCGGCAAACAGCAGCGGTATGCCGGGAGCGACACCGTCGGCGATGTTGCATGGTACGCCGGCAATGCCAACAGCATGACTCACCCGGTCGGCCAAAAGCAGGCGAACGGTTTTGGTCTGTATGATATGAGCGGAAATGTCTGGCAATGGACCGCAGACTGGTATGGGGCGGCCTATTATCGCAGCAGTCCCCGCCTGAACCCGACCGGGCCGGCCACGGGAACGAAACGGGTTTTCCGCGGCGGCAGCTGGTTTTTTGATGCCCGGGGTGTGCGGACAACGTATCGCGATTTTTATTATCCCGACTATTGCAGCAGCTATCTGGGTTTTCGTCTTGCCACCAGCAACTAAGGAATGGTTCATGGACAGCCACTATCTGCAGGCCAGATTATGATCCATCCGCGCCTGAAATCTGCAACCCTGCTCTTTAGCCTGCTGCTCGCAGCCAGCCTGGCACAGGCAGCGACCACAAACCGTCCGGCTAGCGGCTTTACTACGGCAGTGCCTGCGGCGTATATGGATGACCCTCGTCGCAATGAATGGCAAATGCCGGCAGCGGTACTGGAACGGTTACCGATCAAACCGGGAGCGATGGTCGCTGATCTGGGCGCCGGTACCGGCTACTTCACCCTGCCACTGGCACAAAAAAGCGGAAAAACCGGGGTTGTATATGCGATCGACATTGACCCGGCAATGATTCAGAGCATCAAAGACCGGGCCAAAGCTGCCGGATTAACGAATATCAAGCCCATCCTCGTCGCCACCAGTGAATTCCCTGCCCTCCCCACCCCACTGGATCTACTGTTCATTTGCGACACATACCTGTTCATCGCAAATCGCGTCAGCTACCTGACGCAGGTGCGCAACAACCTGAAAGATACCGGACGACTGGCCATTATTTCCTTTAATGCGGCAGCGGATATTTCTGGTGCCCCCCCGCCGCACATGATAATTTCTAAAGCAGTGACCATTGCCGAAGCGGAAAAGGCGGGGTTTACGCTGGATGCAGACCATCACTTCCTCCCCTTTCAGGATTTTCTGCTGTTCCGGAAACGTTGATTACGACATTCCCCCGAAGAGGACCCACGATGATTGACTTACTGCGTACACTGGCCATCCTGGCAATACTATCATCTGCAACCGTTACTGCTACAGCAGCAGATCAGCCCAACTCCCCAACTATGGGGGTAGCAACCGTAAGCGGGCAGGTGCTGTTGCCGGACAAATCCCCCATGGCCAATGGCGTTGCCCTGTTGTTTGCGCACACCAACGGCCCGCCACCGCACCCGCACAAGTACTGGCGCATTCCCGATGCAATTACGAATATCGGCAGCGATGGGAAATTCACCCTGCAACTGCCGAACGGCACCTTTTATCTGATGATTGCCCAGAAAAACCCGGAAGCCGACATTGGCCCGCCAACCGGCAGTGAATATCTCTATGTCCATAATGCTGCCGACGGAAAACTCCGCCCCCTTACGGTAAAAGCTGGAGATACCATCGACCTGGGCTCCCTGTATGCCAAGCTCTGGGCTGCTGATCTCAGCCAACGCACGAGCGGCTTAACCGCAGTAGAAGGGGTGATCAGGGATCTTGATGGTCAACCGGTAGAAAAAGCAGTGGTATTTGCCTACCAGGCAAAACGCGCCAGCGGCAGGCCACTCTATGTCTCAGACCGGACGGGAAAAGACGGCGTGTATCAGATGCGGGTTTATGAAGGCGGGACCTATTATTTGCGAGTTCGGAGCATTCTGGGTGGCGGTGCCCCAAAGGTTGGCGAGTATCTCAACACGACGGACGAATTTGCCCCAAC
This sequence comes from Geobacteraceae bacterium, assembly GCA_031412995.1. Taxonomy (GTDB): domain Bacteria; phylum Desulfobacterota; class Desulfuromonadia; order Geobacterales; family DSM-12255; genus JANOEC01. The sequence goes on along the minus strand of JANOEC010000144.1, from coordinate 65,548 downwards.
TGCGGTGACACTGCAGACCAACCAGATCCTCCGGAATGTACCTTTGCAGGTAAAACGATTTGCGCGACCAACCGAATCAACCGGCAAGGAACTGCGCAACATGCAGAAACTCGACAAATTGCCATAACAGCCAGACCGGTCCGGGGCAGCATCACCGGGCAGGAGCCGCCAGACGAAACCCCAGATCCAGCGCATAGTCATCAGGATAGCCACTGCTGCGCCAGGTTGCCCGTTGCTGCACCGTGCCATACTGCCAACTGCCACCCCGGCGAACCCGGGTCGAACTGGCTGACACCCCGGTCGGATCCTGCTGCCGGGTGACCGGATAGCGCTCTTTCCAATCCGCAACCCACTCCCAGACATTACCGCTCATGTCATGGAGCCCCAGCCCGTTTGCCTGCTTCTGCCCAACCGGATGGGTCTGACCACCGCTGTTTTTCTCGTACCAAGCCACGCTGTCCGGGTTATTGGCCCCGCAATAGAGTTCTTTTTTCCCACCACTGGTACAGGCATATTCCCATTCGGCCTCGGTCGGCAGCCGGTAATTTGTGCCGGAACGGTGATTTAGACGCCGGATGAACTCCAGAGCAGCGGCAGAACTCACCTGCTCGACCGGGCACGCATCACCACAGGCAGCGAACCGTGACGGGTTTTCACCCATGACCACCCGCCATTGCCCTTGCGTCACTTCAAACTTCCCCAAATAAAAAGCAGACACGCAGACCTCGTGGACCGGTTTCTCATCACCGCTCCCCGCCGCCGATCCCATGGAAAAGCAGCCAGCGGGAACCGGCACAAACGCCATCCCGGTCACTGCATCGTTATGCTGTACCAACTGTTTTGCACTTTCCGGCTGACCGGCTGCGCCAGCAACCAGTGCCAGCAGAGTCAAGCTGGCAGCCAGCCAGCGCCGGAGCCAGATCGGGTGATTGTTGCCCCAATTAATTTTCATGGCGTTGCCACCAGACGAAACCCGAGAAACAGCACCCGAAACTCAGGGGCAAAGCCATTACGGTCCGCTGCCCGCACACACTCTGCCGCATTGCCCCACCCACCACCGCGCGGCACCCGGAGCGAACCCGCTAGCGGCCCGCCAGGATTCTCTTTCGGGCTCTTGAAGTAGTATTCGGCATCATACCAGTCACTGGTCCACTCCCAGGCGTTCCCCAGCATGTCATGGAGGCCATAGCCATTGGGCAGGAACGTCCCGACCGGGGCGGCGACCCGATACCCGTCGGCACAGTTGGTCACCACCCATTCCGGCCATTGCGCCAGGGCATTTTGATCCGCGACATTGGCGAAGCGACAGGCCTCATCCGGATCATTGCCCCAAAAGTTCCGCGATGACGCCCCACCCCGTGATGCATACTCCCACTCAGCCTCAGTGGGCAATCGATAGGAGCGCCCGGACTGCTTTGACAACCATTGGGCAAATGCCACGGCATCGTACCAGGACAGATTCACCGCCGGTTGCTGGTCATCATTGAGCGTCTGTCCCCCGTAGGAACGACTGTCGTGGTCCGGCTTGAATCTGCGGTACTGGCCATTGGTGACCTCATACCTGCCCAGATGGAAACCGGTCAGGCAGACCTCATGGAGCGGCTTTTCATCACCCTGACCATCACCATAGGTATCACCCATGCGGAAACAGCCGCCGGGAATCGCCATAAACTCCATGCCGGTGGTGGGATCCGTGCTGGACGCTCTGTTCAGCCCGCCAGCCAGACCATTCGGTCCGCTCCGCAGAACCGGCACCGCTGCGGCCCAAACCGATTGGGCCAGCAGAGCTAACAGCACAATCACAGCCAGTCGATTAACCATTGCCATCCTCTCCCGAGCAGACGAGAAACCAGATACTGCCAGCCACCCTACCAGGACGATTTTTCCTGCCATTGACTGTTATCCTGCTTTGCACTACTCCCGCCAAACTGTCGCACATGGCAGCCAACCACCTGGGTGCCTGTTTTTTTGCTGGTGCTTGCCGGCGTACCCTGGGCACCGACACCCCACGCACCGGTGGCCCCCTTTGTGGCGGGGAGCCACGGCAGGCCGCTATTTTCACGTAACCCGGCGGGACCAGCCTCAAAACAGTTGGTTTGCATCAAACGGGGCAGACCTGAATTATGGGACTGGTGACACTTGGCACAGGGAAACGAGTGTTCAGTGTTACTCCCCCACCCCTTTACTGCCCGATGAATGCGGTCCGCCCGGGTGTCGCCAGCACCTTTTATGCGGTTGTGACACCGCAGACAGAGCCCACCAAAGATGTCGTCATTTTCGATGATCCGGTTGGTGCCGCCAAAGGTGTTCCGATCAACGTTATATTTCATCCCCGCCATCGGTTCGCGGGGTGAACCGCTCCCGCTCTTGCCAAAATTACTATTGGCATCACGATTAGACTGATTGAAATCCTGCCCACCGGTCACCGGGGCGCCACTCCCTCCCTTGCCGAAATTGGCATTGGCGTCACGGTTCACCGTATTGTAATCGCCCTCTTTCCACGCTCCGGCCACCGGGGCGCCACTCCCTCCCTTGCCGAAATTGGCATTGGCTTCGCGGTTCACCGTATTATAATCGCCCTCTTTCCACGCTCCGGCCACCGGGGCACCGCTCCCTCCCTTGCCGAAGTTGGCATTGGCTTCGCGGTTCACCGTATTGTAATCGCCGGCACCCAGGGCAGCACCCGGCTCCCGCTGCGCGCCAGCATTAGCCGGCGCGCCGGTCGGCGGAGTATCTTCCCGATAGGGTGAGGTCAGCCATGTCCCCTTCAGCAGCGGGACCGCATAGGGCATTTTCGCGCCGAGCGTGCGGCTGACCCCATGGGGGTCATGACACGGCGTACAAAGGCCGTTGATAGCATCCTGGGTTGAGTAGTTGAGGAACCTGCCGGCTTTCAGGTGACTGCTGACGATTTCGCTCCGCCCTTGGCGATTCATAAACCGGGCGCTTGATCCCTTGGTTCCGGAACCGAAATGCATAGTATCTTTATAGCCAATGATCGGCTGCACCGCGCCAAAAGTGCTATAGCCCCATGGCGTTGCCCCAGCCCGCGCCGTTTCATGGCAATCGAAACAGAGTCCGGCACCAGCAGAATACGGATTATTGCTTTGCCGATTGGTGTTGGCCGACGGTGCATAGGTCATGGCATAGCCTTGCTTGCCAGCGTGCGTCGTCTTCAGGATGCCGCCATTAAAAGAGCCGTCAAACGTTCGATAGCTGGAGGTCACCCCACTGACCGTTGACCCGTGGGCATTGTGGCAATCGAAACACTCGACATTTTTGGCGCTGCTGCCACCCCGCGTAAGCGGGAGGTCACCGTCATAGCCGCTTGCCGGACTCCAGCCCCCCTGATTGGCCACCGCGTTACCGTGGGCCGAAAACGCCTTGATTACCTGGCTCTTGCGATTGGTGTTATCAGTCGCATACTTGCCCCATGGGGCTGTTCCCAGCTCCAGATAACGGGCAGCAACGCTCTGTTTATCCCAGGCGTACTGGCGCGGCGTATGGTCATCACCGGGAAATGGACGGGTGTCATTGTTCTGGTCATGGTGACACCCGAGGCAATGGCGCGATATTTTGGCCAGCTCCTGGCGCTCCTGCGGCGTACCGATTGCAGAAGCGGCATAGGGCATCGCCGTGCTGTAGCGTTTATAGACCGCAGGCCGCTGCCCCGCCGCCCAGATCACCAGATCAATCGGCGCGCGAGAGGCTTCCTTCGTTCCCTTTGCCGTTGTTCCCAGGTGATAGCGTGCATCGATGCGGCCGTCAACCATGGCCTCCCAGTGGCAGGCATAACAATGACGTCCGCTAATCCCCACCCCTTGCACGTGGTGCGATGCGCCCCGCAACTGCATGACTCCCTGTGCCCCACGAACCACGATTTCAGCATGGCAATCCAGACAGTCAGCCGCCAGCGCCGGCACAGCACCGAACCCTGACATCATCGCCAGAATGGCAAGACTGAAAACCTCTCTTTTCCCCAGGTGTTTAACCATAAATCTCCCCTTGCGCAGTTCCTGCCGGGTAAAATACTTTTGTTTTGCACCCCATTGTCACCACCCAGTGATCAGTGGCGCAGCGACCTCAGTTCACGGATATGGGATTATGAACCGCTTTTCGCCGGCCCCGTAGCGGGCCCGCCGCTGCTCAACGGCAGCATCCCAGGCCAATAATTTCACCTGCAGCGTTTTGGTAATCTCCGGACGCTGGGCAGCAATGTTCTGCTGCTCTAACGGATCCGCAACAATATCGTACAATTCTACATTACTGAATGACAATGGTCGCCCCGAAATATAGCCGTACCAGGAAACCCTTTCCAGGAGTCGCGGGTCCTTGCGATAAATCAGTTTCCACTGTTTTGTCCGGATGGCAATATCACCGGCCGGATACGCGTTGCGCGGGAAGGCGGCGCGCAGCATGGTCCCATACTTTGTCACCGCCCCCCGCTCGACCGCCGGGTAATCCGTTTGCGTGCCCTTGAATTCAAGATACCAGCGGCTCAAGGTATGCTCCCAGAGCGGAATCCGGTCAATGTAGGAGTATTCGCTCCCCATTGCCCCCGCGTCACCCCTGACCAGCGGCATCAGACTCAGACCCTGCATCCCATGATCCGGCGGAATCTCCAGGTAATCAAGAATCGTCGGCACAACATCCAGCCCCTGCACCTGATCCGCCAACCTTCGGCCACCAAACTCGGCACCAGGAAAACGGACGAGCAATGCACTCTTTACCACCGGCTCGGACAAGTCATAGTGAACATAGGTGCCCCGCTCCCCCAGGTCCTCGCCATGAATTGAATGGATAATCAGCAGCGTATTGTTCGCCAACCCCGTTTTTTCGAGGGTCGCAACCAATTGGCCGATAAACATGTCGGTGTGGCGGATCGAAGCATCATAGCGCGCCACCAGATAGTCTTTATCTACCTGGGTCAGACGATGGACCGGTTTGAACCCGAGATAGTAGTCCTCGCGAAAAAGACGCATCAACAGATCATAGGTAACATCGTCGGCAGCTCCTTCATCAGCCTTGATCGAATGAAATTTGTCCCAGAATGGCCGGTAACCGGGCGGATCAAATATTGTCTTCTGCTCACGGGGCACCCCGGCGGCATAGGGCACATGGATCACCCCGCTGGCAATCCAGAGAAAGAACTTCCGCTCTTTGTTTTTTTGCAGCCAGTCCAGGGACTCCGTCGGCAGCACCCGGAGTGAAGCCCCCAGACCGCGCCGGGTCCGGCCAAAATAGTCAAAGGAGCGCGAGAACACATCACCCAGTTTGATCTCAGTCCCGGACTCCGTATCGTAACGCATGAAAAACTCGGGCGAACCGGAGACTGCTGCCGTGGTGTAACCGTAATAGCGGAGGATTTCCGGCAGGGTCCGGCTCGTGACCGCATCTTTTGCGGCATCGAAGGCAATCATCCCATTTACCCGCGGATACTGGGACGTGAGCAGACTCATCATCGCCACCGGGGTCAGGTTTGCCTGGGCAATTGTATTGTCGAAGAGGATCGATGACGTTGCCAACCGGTCAATATTCGGGCTGGTGTCCCGCTGGTAGCCATACACGCCCAGGTGATCGGGGCGCAGACACTGCAGGGAAACGAGAATCACATTGGTCTTCTCGTAACGCTTCTGTACTGCTGCATCTGTAACCGGCAACGGGCTGGCAGCAGCCCAACAGGTTGCTGCCAGGAACATGCTGCCAGCAACGGCACCCCATGCACAGATCAGAAACCGGTTTATCGGTCGAACATTCATCAAAGGTCCTTTACGCGGTCAAATCACCCAGTCAGGCCAGCAGAGGCCCGCTACGGGTAGGGAATAATCATCGGTGATCGCTTGCCAGTTGGTTTTACCCGGTGCTGATTATTATGGGTATCCCACTCCAGCAGTTTGGCCTTCAGTTCAGCCACCACCTGCGGGTGTTCGTGGGCAACATTTTTCTGTTCCAGTGGATCACGGGAGAGATCAAACAGCTCAACCGCTGCCACGGGGAATTTCGTCCCCGCAATAAAATTCCACCAGGATATTTTTTCCAGCAACTCCCAGCGCTGCCGCAGAATCAGCTTCCATTGATTGGTCCGAATGGCAATGCACTGGGGTGGATGCGGGTCGCGGCCAATGGTCTGGTGCAGGGTTGCCCGATAGTCCTTCAGCCGGCTGATTTCAAGCGGGGTATACTGGGCGTCACGCGCAGCCTGATGCTCCAGGTGCCAGCCACCCAGCACATATTCCCACCAAGGGAGTCGGTCGATATAGGCATATTCCGCACCGCTGTACTGTGAGTCATTCCCCTGCATGAGCGGCAGCAGGCTGGCCCCCTGCGCTTCGTGATTGGGCGGGATCTGCAGATAATCGAGAATAGTCGGCATGATGTCGATCCCCTGGACCTGGCGTGGGATGCGGGTCCCTCCCCGTTCGCTGCCCGGAAACCTGAACATCAAGGCGGTCTTCACTTCCGCATCATAGACATCATGGTGGAAAAAATAACCGTTTTCGCCAAGGTTTTCGCCATGAATCGAATGAAAAACCACCAGTGTTTTCCCTGACAGTTTGAGTGCATCAAGGGTCTGCAGCAGGTCGCCAATGAAGGTGTCGGTGTAATAGACCCCGGCATCATAGCGGCCGCGAATGAAACTGACATCCTGGTCCGTCAATCGATGGATCGGCTGGAAATCGAGGTAATAGTTACCCTGGTACAGATGAAACAGTACCTCGGTCGGCACGCCACGATCAACAGTTTCCCGGCCCAAACGGATCGGCAGCTGCTCATAGAATGGGGTATACGCGGGCGGGTCAAACCTGGTCTTATAAGGCGGAGGAACGGTCTGGGAATAGGGAGGGTGCAGCATGCCGCTTTCAACCCAGAGGAAAAACTTCTTGTCCTTGTTGGCCTTCAGCCACTCGATGGCCGCCGTGGGGTTGCCCCGCACGCTGCCGCTCTCATCGGGCAGGGTGCGGATAAAATGGTTAAAGGAGCGGGAGAAAATGTCCTTGGGATTCACTATTTTCCCGGACTCAGTATCATAGCGCATGAAAAATTCCGGGGAACTCATCACCGCTGCGGTTTCGTAACCGTAGTACCGGAGGATTTCCGGTAGCGTCCGCGTCGCCACCTGATCCCGGGTAACTTCAAATGACACCATGCCATGCCGGCGGGGATACTGCCCGGTAAACACACTCATCTGGGCCACCGGGGTCAGATAGGACTGGGCAATGGCATTTTCGAACAGCACCGACTGCCTGGCCAGCCGGTCAATCTGCGGGCTGGTCCCCTGGTCATAACCATAGGCGCCCAGATGGTCGGCCCGCAGGATATCCACCGAAATCATGATGACATTGGTATACTCATGCCGGGCCGGCGGCGCCACGAGCGGCGCCGCAAAGCAGACCGCAGCGGCACCGGGCAAGGCCGACAACCCCGCAAGAACCGCCACCCCAGAGAGAAAGGCGCCCGCTAAGACGCCATTCCATTGCTTCATTTTTTCTGCGCCCCTTTTGCCTGCGAATCATACACCGGGTTCAAGCCGGGAATCCACTGTTTGGCATGCAGATCATGCCCAATGGACTTGAAATGGGCAAAGAGCTGCTGCTCCAGTTCATAGGCGCGGCGTGGCTCCTGCTCCAGCAAGTTATTCAGCTCGCCAGGGTCTTTTGCCAGGTTGTACAGCTCCCGGCTCTTGTTCTCCAGGGTATAGATAAATTTCCAGCCATCATTGGTGATCACCGAGCGCTTGTAGGTATACTGCCGATAATCGGTCTCTGAGTAGACATCCTTGGCCACAGCCGCGCCCCTGAACGCCGGCACCAGGCTGCCGCCACGCAGCTGCTTTTTTGCCTTGGCCGACAGCTGCAGATCCAGCAGATCAAGGATGGTCGGCATCAGATCAATACTGCTGACCTGGTCGGTGATGACCTTGCCCGCCGGTAGCTTGGGCAGTTTGATAATCAGCGGCGTATGGATCAGTTCGTTATACAGGCTGAAACCATGGTCAAAGCGCCCATGCTCGTGGAACTCCGTGCCATGGTCAGAAGTGAGAATAAAGATGGTCTTGTCCATCAGCCCCATTTTTTCCAGTTCGGCCAGAAAACCCTTAAACTTGGCATCAGTCCGCTGGATTTTCTCGTCGTAAATAGCTCGCCAGAACTTCACATCCTCGTCCCGCAAGGTAGCAAAACCCTTCTCCAGCCCCTCTTCGCGCAGCGCTTCCTGCTCCTGGGCCGAGCCGGTATATTTCCGGTCATACCCCTTGTCGACAAAGCGGTAATCAAACCCCTCTACCGGCACGTTCTGACCATGCATGTCGTAGCCATGCAGGAACATGAAGAATTTTTTGTCCTTGTTCACCTGCAGCCAATCCAGCGCCTTGGGGATACTGACCCCCATGCTGCCGAATTTGCCTTTTTCAAAGAAATACTGGTCAAAACCCTGGCCATAGCCAAAGAAACCGCTCACCCCGGCATTGCCGGTGAAACCACCCGTGGCGTAGCCGTTCTCCTTCAGGATCTCGGCCAGAGTGATCAGATCGGGCGACATCTCCTTAAGGTTGGAAAGTTTATTGTTTGCCGGCGGATTAAAGAGGGCGAATTTGTTGGTCAAACGGTGCTCGGAAGGATAGACGCCGGTAAACCAGGTCATGGAGGCCGGCACCGTCCAGGACGCCACCGACATGTTCCGGGTGAAGTTAAACCCCACTTTAGCCATGGCATCAATGGTGGGGGTCACATTGCGCGAATAGCCGAGGGAGCCGACATGGGCCGCCTGCAGGGCATCAAAGCTCACCAGGATAACGTTGTAATCCTTATACTTCAGCGGCAGTTTGGCCAGGTCCGGCAGTGCTGCCCCGGCTTTAGCGACCATGAATCCGGGCAGCGCCATGGTTACGGCAACCGCCCCCGCGCCGATGGCGGTCTGCTTCATGAACTCCCGCCGGTCAATGCCGCGCGTTTCTGGAGTACTTTGTTCATCATGCTGTGACATGGGGTTTACACTCCTTACAGGGAAATAGGGTTCCTCAAAAGATGTCCAGATCCCGGCCAACGACCACCCGGCCAGGATAGCGGGCGGAAATTTCCTGCAAAAGCTCTGCAGGAGTTGAGGCCAGGGGCCGTTTGTCTGGCCGCAGGGTAATGGGGTTATGATGCAGCACCAGCAGTCCCGGCTTGGCCTTGGCAGCCAGTTCCGCCAGCTGCTCGGTGGTGGTATGGTATTTTGCCACATAGGCCCGGATGTCATACCCCTGGGCATTGGGCCGGCGTGGATTTTCGAGAAACTTCATGGTCTGTGCCTCATGCACCAGCAGATCACAGCCCCGGCAGGCATCAATGGTGGCCTGAGTCGGCGTGGTATCGCCAGCAACAACAATGCTCCGATCTGCGGTATCAAACCGGTAACCAAAGGATTCGGCCCATTCGCCATGCCTGGTCGGAAAGGCGGTTACCGTAACATTGGCATCTTTATAGATCACGCCGGCCTTGATCTCGTGCACCGTGACTTTCCAGCCTTCCGGCGCTGCCTTTTCCATGCCGTCGCGGCGGATGGCAATATCCTCCCGGTAGGCCGCGAGCACGTGCTCGGTCATCTGCCGCAAGCCTTTGGGACCATACACTTCCAGCGGCTGTTGCCGCCCCATGGTCCAGGGGGTCAGGATCAGATCCGGGTAGCCAGCCGTATGGTCGGAGTGCAAATGGGTGGCAAAAACGGTCCGGATATTGGTCGGGTTCAGTTCCCTGATCCCAATGTCCCGCGCGGCGGCAGCAGCACGCCGGACCACCCCGGGGCCAAAGTCCACCAGATAGGCGCTGCCATTGACCACGATCGCCGTTGCCGCCCCGGCGCGGTCCGGATCCGGCTGGGGGGTGCCAGTACCCAGCAGCACCAGCCGGGTTCGACCAGTCACCCTCTCTTCCGCAGCCGGCACCTTTGTGGCGACCGACAGCTGCAGCAGACAGAGGCCGAGCATCCAGAGCACACCCGTTCGCCATTGCCACCTTTCCCCGCCCACATCACCCCCAACAATCCCTTTACTGCTCGTTATCCGGGCGCATTCTCCCACAAATGTCATCCCCCATGCAACCATTCATGGCCGGATATTTGACAAGTATCGTGGGTACCAGGCCGGCGCTGGGGATTGCAACCCACGTTGAGCTAGGCTAAGGTGAGCGCAGATCCTCACTGGCTGGAGACCAACCATGATGCTGCGCGGCATTATTTTCATGAACCTCGCCCTGCTAAATATCGGGGATGGTGCCCTATATAGGTAGGTTCCAACTATTCATTATTGCATACACCTTGACACATGTCTTGCAGTATGGGACATTTGTCTTGCAGGGGATATTTAAAGGAGGGTATAAGCCATGAACAGCCATGCACTAGCAGAAGTACTCCAAATAAGTGAGCCAACAGCGGACATTGGGTTTGTCTTCGCTATACGCAATGGTCTCCCGTGCGGAGGGATTGAGGCTCTTTCGTCCAAACTTAAGCTTACAATCAATGAATTGAGCGAATATCTTCATGTATCAGCAAAAACGCTCCAAAGACATAAAGGAAAGTTGCTCAGCCCCAATGTTTCTGACCGCCTATTCAGAATTGCGCAAGTCTATGCACGGTGTGAAGAAGTGTTTGGGAATGAGGAAGCCGCAGCATTATGGCTAAAAGAGCCTATCGGTGCGCTTAATGGCGAAAAACCTATCAATTATCTTGATACAAGTATGGGCACAGAGATTGTCATGACTATACTCGGGCGCATAGAGTATGGTGTTTATTCGTAATGATAGTCTATAGAGTAACTCCAAAAATATATGACAGTGACTTGGCGGGGACCGGAGCAAAGTTGTTTGGTGGACGTTGGAACCCTCCTGGCACTCCAGCACTTTACACATCACCATCTGTCGCTCTAGCGGCAATGGAAACATTAGTGCATGCGTCAAAGACAGTATTAAGCAATACAAACTTCAGTAGGGTTGACATATACTTCCCAGATAACGTTTCTATTATAGAAGTTGACATCAACACACTCCCCACTGACTGGATGACATCACCTCCACTAAACATAACTGCCTTAATAGGCTATAATTGGGCGACCAGATGTAGTTCGTTGATATTGCGTGTACCTTCTGCAGCGTTAAAAGGTCACGAATTTAATTACATAATCAACCCATCGCACCCCGACATAAAACATGTGAAGATACGCGGCACTCTTCCGTTTAAGTTCGATGAACGATTTAAACTGAATATATAAAACGATGTCTTGTGCCCCTGTTGCGATTCTCCAGGGACTTCCCGCCAACCCATTGGATTGCAATCGATGCCGAGCTGGTCTATGGTGAGCGCTGATCCCAACTGGCCGGAGACCACCCATGATGCTGCGCGGCATTATTTTCATGAACCTTGCCCTGCTCTTTTATACCTGGGCCGTGTTCAGCGGCAGGAAACAAGGGCTACACACCCGTCACCTGCTGATCTTCGGTCTTGGCCTGCTCTGCGACTATCTGGGCACCATGGAAATGAGTCGGTTTGCCCTGGCCCATGGCAAGGCGCCCCAGTGGCATCACTTTACCGGCATCGCCTCCTTGGCGGGCATGGCCTTCCATTTCCTGCTGGCGTTCGTCGCCTCATGGCGCCGCCAAGCAGAAGCAGTGAACCGAGTGTTTCACCGGGTCAGCCTCACCATCTATTTCTGCTGGCTGGCCGCCTTTCTCAGCGGCGCCATTGCCGGCATGCTCCGCCTGCATCATTAATCAGTGGAGCCAAAAAAAATGCCCCGACTACAACAGTAGTTGGGGCATTTTATGTCTATCCGCTTTAGTAGCTACGGAATCGGCGCGATGGTCGGGTGGTGATCCATCCGATCACTTGCCGCCCCCTTAACCGCCCGCAGCAGTTTCTTTACCTCTTCCGGCATTTCTTTCCCATCCTGCATGGCCGCCTTCATCTGCCCGGCCAGATAGGAATGGTTGATAAAGATATCCAGCACCGACAGCATGAACTCCTGCTTCCAGGGAGAAAGCTGATGCAGATTCTGGAACTTGTGCATGTAGAACTTCTGGGATGCCTTGCCCAGTTCGTACTCCAACTGCTCCATGGTCATGTTCTTCGGCTTCAGCACCGGTTCAACCAGGTTGTACTTCGTGTAGTCCTTGGTTGCCACGTAGGGCTCCAGTTCCGGGTAGAGCTCGGCATAGGGCCAGGGGGCGATGGCCAGGAAGAAGCCCATGTCCGGATTGTAATGCTTGGCCAACTCTACCGTCTCGGCAATGGATTCAGGGGTATCATCCGGCATACCGAGCACGAAGGAGGTCTCGGAAACGATGTCCGCGTTGTTGATCAGGTCAATGGCCTGCTTGGACTGGCATACTTGGGTATCCTTCTTGAACAGGTCCAGCGTTGCCTGGCTCCCCGCCTCAACCCCGACATAGATATGCTCCACCCCGGCTTCGCGGTACTTGTCCATGATGTCCGCGTCCCGCAGGATGTCGTCCACCCGAGTTTCCAGTAGCAGCTTGACCGGCACCTTCCGTTCCAGCATCAGGTCAAGAATTTTGACCCAGCGCTCCCGGTCAAAAGTAGGGATTTCATCGGACAGCATGGCCACTTCCACCCCATAGGTACCATGGAGCAGTTCCAGTTCGGCAATGAAGTTTTCCGGGCTACGCGCCCGCCAGGTCTGGGCCCAGAACAGCTGCTGAGAACAGAAGGAACATTTCTGCTGACACCCACGTGATGAAGAAACAATGGCCAGCCGGGCATTGTTCTTGGCCCGATAGGAATAGATGGGCCACTCCACCAGATCCCAGGCTAACGGCAGGGCATCGAGATCCTGCACATACGAGGCTTTTGGCGTAACCACGGTCCCGCCATCCCGCCAAAAAGCCAGCCCCGGCACCTTTTTCGGATCGTCGCCGGCGTTCAGGCAGTGCAGCAACATCGGCAGGGTAACTTCACCCTCGCCACGGACCACATAGTCCAGAATCCCATGTTCGCCCTGCAGCATCTCGTCATAGCAAAAAGTTGCATGCACATTCCCCACGACCGTAATGATCCGGGGATTGATCTTTTTTGCCAAAGCACAGACTTGCATCGCATGCACGATAGAGGCGGTATAGGCCGTGGAGCAGACCACATCCGGGCGAAAGTCCTCCATCCGCTTCTGGATCTCCGGCCATTTGTGCCAGAGCGACATGGCGTCATAATAATCTACTTCATAACCGGCAGCCCGCAGTGCGCCGGCGATATAGACAAATCCGACGTTCAGCCAGGTGCCGGCAGATTCAACAACACCAGAATGATAGGGGGGGGTAATCAGGGCAACACGCTTAATTGGCATACACATCCTTATCTGAAGATCAGTTGACCGATATTTACAAACAGATTGATTTTATCCGACTGCATTTTTTTTGTCTGCAAATTTCTTACCGTACCCGACACCACCATGAACCGACGAAACCATTACCTGTTTGGCATATCAACCGCTTGATAGGTTATACGAGATATCTCCCGTATAATTTCAGCCTGTTTTTCTGCATCCTGCCCCATGGTCATGATGCCAAGCACGTATGGTTGGCGCGGGTGATAGACGATGCCAAATTCATGCAACTGGTACTCGTTGCGTGGCGGGCCATGGGAAAATTCGCCAAACTTGGCGGCCACCGGAATCCCGGCAGGTACTCCGGCGACCATCCCCTGGGGAAAATCCTGCTGACTTAACAACTGCAGTGCGTATTCAGAGTATTCTCGGTTGAGATAAGAAGCGTTGTAGAGAATGCGGAAAAATCCTGAATACGAATGGGGCGTGGTGGTGTTACCTTCTGCGGTTGGTCGATTTTCAATGTTCAAATCGTCCATAATCTGATCGAGTTCAGCCGGATTCATCCGTTCATACAGGAGCCGGGTTGCGTTATTGTCCGAAAAGTTGAGCATATAATGCAGCAGCTCTTTCACCGTGTACGGCCGCCCTGCCACAATGGACTGCTGCGGCTTCAATTGCTGACTCGCGGTAAGGTCGTCACGGCCGTCATAGATAAAGCGCTGGCTCAACACCGCCGGATCTTTTTCCGCCCGTCTGAGCCAGGCCATCAGCACCGGTACCTTGAGCATGCTTGCCGGGTTAAAAACAACATTCTCGTCGATGCCAAACCAAGGTCCGTCATGCAGGTCGCGGTAGTAAACCGACACCTTGGAGACATGACCCCGTTGCTGCTGGTCGCGGATAAAGTCTTCGATCTTGTATTTAAAAGGAATAGGCTCATTCGCAACCGACATCCCCTGGGGGAGTTCAACATCCAGCAAGGGACTGGTAAAGCGATATCCCTTCATCTGCACTAGGTGCGTTTTTTTCTGGGAAGCCCGGGCGCGATAGCGGTCATTAGCAAACCAGCCACTACTGAACAGACCAAGTAGCAGAAGAGTGCTCCAGAACACCATGCGCAGCCTTGGCAAGGATTGCATCATCCGCAATGAAACACCTTACCCCAGACCCAGTAGTAGCCGAGACCATACGCGGTAAAGAGCACCACGTGTTTGACAATCAGGGCGCGCCGCCGCCGTGCCTCGGCATCCTCACCATACCAGTTGTCCACATAGGTGAAGGTGCGCCCGGCGCCCGTGGCCATGATCACAACCGCCGCCGCCACACTACCCCAGAACAGGCGGTGCTCCAACTGGCTGAGCACCCCGACAGTCTCCGGGTGGACTTGATGGGCCCCATGCAGCCAGGCGATGGTTACGATGGCTGCCAGCCAGATGCCGGCGGCAAAGTCGTGGGCAAATCCGTTGGTAATAATCAGCAGTTTTTTATAGTCAAAAGACATCTCTAACCGGTCTCCTCAGCTCGCCAACTCGCCCTTCGCTCCAGGCGGGCAACGCAGCATTTTATTGTTCATCCCTTAATATCGGAGAATCGAAGCAAAACTCAACTGAAAACTACTGCTTGCATTCGCACCACCCTCACTTGTACCTTGTAGCATGTGACCTGTTACCAGGCAGCTCCATGCCCAAATAACAGGCACATGCGAGAATGCAGCCAGCCTTTACCGGCAATTTAGCAAGTTATTTCGACAAGTTAACCTCCCTCGCTCCACCTTTTCAGCTGGCGCGGATTTTGCTTAACTAACAGATCACCCCTTTCCACCTATCACGGCAGTGAGCACAGGAGTTGCGTATGCCTACCAATGCAGAAACCAGTCATCAGCTAACCGAAGAAATAGTTGCCATTATTGCAGCCGGTGTCGATACCGAACTTTCCGATGCCCGCTTCAACGATTACTGCCTGCGCATGTTTTCCTTCCAGTATGAAACCAACGCCATTTACCGCGAATTTTGTGATATCAAGAAAATCCGTCCTGGTGACGTCAGCCGCTGGCAGGATATTCCCATGGTCTACAATGACGTCTTCAAGACCCACCTGGTGGCGTCGTTTCCTTTGGAGCAATCGGTCATGGGCTGCCTCACCGGCGGCACCACCAGCCTGACCCAGCGAGGCCGCATCTTCCGCGATGAAGACGGCAAGCGCCTGGTCTTCGGTGCCAACAAAAAGATGACCGAATCCTACCTTTTCCCCGACTTTGCCGCTGGCAAGCGCTGCCGCATCCTGATCCTGGCACCGAGCCCACAACTGGCCCCCTCCATGGGCATGGCCATCGGCATGGAACAGACCCGTACTCACTTCGGCACTGATGACAGCATGTTCCTGCTGGGGAAAACCGGCATCGACGTGAAAAATCTGATGAAGGCATTGCGCGAAGCCGAGGCCAGTGGCGTGCCGATCGCCCTCATTGGCGCCACTGCCGCCTACGTCTATTTCTTCCAGTCCTGCCGCCGCAAGAAGATCAAATTCAAACTTCCAGCCGGCAGTCGGATCTGCGACGGTGGCGGTTATCGCGGCCGATTCGGTGTCGTCACTCGCGAAGACTACTTTGCCATGGTCAAGGAACTGCTGGATATTCCTGAACATCACTGCGTCAATGTTCTCGGTGAAGCGGAAACCGCCACCAATCTGTTTGATGATGCCCTGCGCCGCCAGGTGAAAGGGCTTCCCGCCCGAAAACGGACCCGTCCCGTCCCACCATGGTCCCGAGTCCTGGCGATGAACATCGACGATCTCTCCCCGCTCCCTGATGGTGAGGTTGGCCTTCTGGCCCACTGGGACCTGGCCAACGTCCCGACAGTCCTGGCGGTCCTCACCGACAACCTGGGGTATACCACTGATAACGGCACCGCCTGCGAGATGGTCGGTCGGGCAAAAATAGAAAACGGCAAGGTCTCGCGTCTGCCCGACGAGGACCGCACCATGGGGGCCATGGGCGATTCCACCATCTTCCGCATGCTGGAGGCCTACACCAACTTCTCAATTGACCTGAAAATGCGCTTTGCCAAAGACCCGAAAGTGGATCCGAGCATCCATGAAGAGATCGAGGCCCGGCCTGGCTCTGTCGCCTCCTGCCCACAGGTGGTGGATGAGATCCTGGTTTCCCAGGCCAGTGCCGAGGCCGCGAAAATGCGGGACGCCTCACTGAACGCCTTCAAGGACCAGACGGATCGGCCATTGGAATGGTTTGTAGAAGAAGCAAAAAAACAGACATTGATGGACCACCCGGCAGGACTACAGTCGGAAAAAGCCCCAGAGCCTGATACCAACAAAAAATAGCCTGCTTATCTACGGGAGAATGCAGCAGATGCAACAGCAGATCATTGCCCGCACCGGCACCTACCTTTTTTATCTCGGCGGTGCCGTCTGGCTCGTGTATGCCCTGGCGAAATATCTGTTTGACTGGGATGTTTCGCTGCGGCAATTCCTTCCCTATCACCTGGGGGCGGTGATTCCGGGGGTCATCCTGAAGCGCTGTTCCGGTTATATCGCTGCTCGCTTAAAGTGAAGTAAGCGATGCGCTTGCACTCTGTGCCCCTTCTGGTGCTCAGGCAAACATGTTCCCCCTCGCTCGCCTGATCAACGTCAATTATAAAGCTGAATCGGCACGCTACATTTTGAATGGTGCTGCCGATGATTTGCCCGTCAGCAGCCCGGAAATCTGCTCACACTCCCCCAAGACCAGATCTTTTAAATAGTCCCAGAAATCTTTTTTCTGAATCGTTTCTTTCACTACTGTCGCCGGCAGAAACCGTTTCAATTCCGCCACGAAATCATGGTGCACCGCGCTATCCCCCAGCAACTGTTCGCGCCTTCCCGTAAGTAATGCCAGATAGCTTTGCGGCGTATGCCGATGATCAACGATTTTTTTCTTGATCAGCTCCAACGGCAGAACCACTCCCTGCTGCTTCAACCAGCCAATATCCCAGAGGTCACGATTTTTGATCCGCCCCGGACGGAGTGCAAAGGCAATCAGCTTATCCGTTAGAATTTCCTCCCTGCTTTCAACCTGAAGAATCAAGCCGGATGTCCCCATGTCAACACCATAGTAATTGGTTATCATCATCGGTTTTTTGTCGTAACTGGGAATTGCACATACATCTATATTAATGCGTTGGCTTGGCATCCCCCGTTGCTCCGGGCGTGTCACAACTTTCATTTTCCAGGTAGACACATTACCGCTTTCCCTCTTTGGCTCACTCACCTCCACGCTTAGTCCGTATTTCCTGAACAGCTTGCCCGCAAGCAGTTGCGGCAGGGTCTGTAAATGTTCACGGCAGAAATCATCTCCCCCCGTAAAATCCAGATCTTCACTCAAACGTTGTGATCCGTAGCAAGCCCGCAAACAGGTGCCACCCATAAAAGTCAATCGTTCCAGCAACCCGGCACCACTCATTTCACGCAAAATATCATGATGTAACAGCTCCTTTTCCACAACCATAAGCAGAGGATTGAAGCCCGCAAGATTCTTCGTCGCGTCAAGTACCAATTTCTCAAATAAACTCATGCACAACACTCCGATCAATGATATCCAGGTTGCGTCTGGTTACCTTCATATCCCTTAGAGCCAGAGCCACGGAAGCCCGCCAGAGGTGGCAACGGTCATCATATTCAAGCAGGCCATGCAAGGATTCTGGAGTTTGCGTTGTATGGATAAACTCTATTGTCCCCAAATCTCCGCAGCTGATTACATTTCTCCTGCCGGATGACATCACCGTAATCCAGTTGATTGGCACCTGTGAAATGACACCGGCGTCACTCAGCACCGATTCCAGGCTTAAATAGTTAAATTCATCAGCACGCAAGCGAGCTGCGGCATGGAATAGCAACAAACCTTTTGGATAGGGGACGTGGGGATAAAGATACAGGCCGCGACAGAGCCGCTTAAAAAGGGAAGCCTTTTCAGCGCGGCTCATTAACACCTTGAATGCCCCAGGACTCAGATCTGGCAGGGCTGCCCGTAAGTCTGAGAGGGTAAACAGGTAATGCTCGGCTGAAGCCAGCGAGGCCATTACTGTGATTAGCTGTTTGATTGGCTGGAGCGATAGCATGACAGTAAGTTACACTAACTGTAACTTACTGTCAATAAACGGTGGGACATCAATAGATGAAACCGAATAGCCAGAGTGGTATTCGCTTACCGTGACCTGTCTCTATATTGTCCAGCGCCAACCAGGCATTCTCGATTCCCTTGATCTGGCCAGCCTCCTTGTTTTTACCCCCCACCTCAAAGACGAAAGAATCATCCACCATGAAATCTCCCTTTGCAGGTACTGACACCGCATGTGAAGTGCGGAGCATACTCATGAAAAACGTTTCCCGCATCGCACCGATGTCAGGATCACGAGAGCGAGACAGTGCGTGATAGAGGTTCGGGTTATTCAGGTAAATCTTCTCCGGCTTTTCCATTTCCCGCAGACCCTTGCCACTCTTGGGCACCGACAGAATGACGCCGGCATCTTCAAGTAATTTCAGATAGCTCTTGAGAGTACGCTCATCGCCGATCCCTAGCAGGTTTTTCAAATGTTTCATATCCGGGGTAAAAGGCACTAACGATGCGATTATTGAAAGCAGCTTTTCAATCTTGCGAATACTGGAACCATTAAGCGACTGGTGGATGGCCGGCAGGTCGGATTCCAGGGTGGTATGGATATTCTGCTCAAGAGTCATGAAAAAATGGCTCATATCCTCAAATTCCTTGAAATAGGGGTAATATCCATGCTCCAGGTAATCTCTGAACAGAGCGAGTACCTTCAGACCCTTTGCATCAAGCTCTGCCACGATTGAATCAGCGGCATACTGATGGTTTGCCAGCAGTTTTTCAAGGGGCAGCGCTTCAAAGTAAATGCCGTTATTCATGCCGATAAATTCACGGAAGGACATCCCGTACATCTGAAACACTATTGCTCGCCTGCTCAGATCATGGCTTCCCTGCGCAATCTCCAGAGCAGAGCTGCCAGATGCAATCATCTTCAAGTCCGGGAAGGTGTCACAGATGCTTTTCAGCTCCATGGACCACGCCGGATACTTATGAATCTCATCGAAACAAATCAGCTCGCCACCCATCTTGCAGAACTCGTCGGCTATCTCATACAGAGACGAGCGGGCTACCAGAAAATGATCTGCCTGAATATAGAGTGCTTTACGGCCTGAGCGGTCATCGTTGTACTTCTCCAGCAGATGCTGGATCATGACCGTCGTTTTGCCGATGCCCCGTTGACCGATGATGATTGAGAACCGGTTAGACCGTGGGTGGTCGCGCAGAAAGTACCGCTTGAAATCACGGTTGCGGATTCTCAGGAAAGTCTGGCTCAGAGGGATAAGATCATCAAGCATTGCAACGCTCCAAATAGTATTTTAAAACTATTTTATGCATCGCTCGTTAGTAATGCAATACTATTTTACTTGCCGTCATGAACGATCGTATCGCACACCTAATCCTCAATAGCGCTTACGATATGAGTAGGCAGACGTATCAAGCAGTAAGCGCTTTACCTCCACACTCAATCCAACTCTTTTAGATACCACTGGTCAGAACATCAAGAGCCGCAATGATCTCGTGCCGGGAAGCAACCAAGGAATCAACTTTTTTTCCAAGTTCCCGGCTATGCACAGCAGCCATTTGCTGCGGGAAAAGAATGACCTCAGTATCACAGACCGTAAACTCAGGATTAAGCTTTTGAATGACATCTACATTATTTTCTTTAAGGATAGTTGATGAATGAAGAGGGACGACAACTCTCGTAGCAAAATCAGACAATAAATCATTTTGAATATCAACAACAAACGGAACGATCTTGGCATGTTTGCCACCATTACGGTACACATCAAATTGAGCCATCAAAAAAGTCTCACATCATCGGCATACAATCCATATTCTTCAATAATACGGTTGTAATCACTAAATGCTTTTTTATTCTCATTAACCCAGTCCTGCTGCCGTTTCTTCTTGCAATACTCAAGCAGTGATTGTTCCAGCATATTAGACAGATTGATATTATCATCCTTTGCGATCTTTATCAGATCCGTTCGAATACTTACATTGGTGGATTTCTTGGGTGGTCTTTTAATCTTATGTTCCAGCATGACATTTCCTCCATCTTTCCAACATTCTTATGCGCATAAAAGTATCATGGCCATGCACATAGTTGCAACAGAACAATCCTGACAGCAGGCAAAACTGTACTGGACAGACTCCACCTACCTTGATATCGTTTTGCTATCAATGATTAGGGAGGTGCATTCATGGCCCAGTTGCTTATTCGCGACCTTGAACCAGAGTTGGTAACCCGCCTGAAATCCCAGGCACAGCAGCACAATCGTTCTCTGCAGGGAGAAGTGAAGGCTATCCTCCAGCAGAGTGCCGTAACTACCCTGCCGGAGATGCGAGCTACAGCCGCGACGTGGCAAGAGCGACTCGGTGGACGCGCGTTCAGCGATAGCAGCAAACTGATCCGCGAGGACCGTGAGCGATAATGCGTTACGTTGTCGATGCCAGCGTGGCAATAAAGTGGTACGTTCCGGAAATTCATTCAATGCATGCCCTGCGCCTGCTTGGCGATGGAAATGATCTTTTGGCGCCGGAGTTGATTCTGGCCGAGGTAGGCAACATTATCTGGAAGAAATGTCGGCTTGGTGAGCTAGATCTGCCGACCGGCGGCGAATTGCTGCACGATTTCAGACAGTCGGCGTTGACGATCAAACCGCTTGCCGGACTGCTCAACACGGCTTGGCATATCGCCACCCAGTATCGGCAAACAATTTATGACAGTCTCTACCTGTCACTCGCCATTGCCACGGATGCCCGCATGGTCACTGCCGACCGCAATTTTTTCAATGCTCTTGCCGGTACTACTCTCGCGCCCCATCTCCTCTGGATTGAAAACCTGGAAGACTGACTCATGGCCCACGAAGAGATCATCCTCAAGGCTTCTACTACTGGGAACGCTGTCATCTCTTCCTGCCGTTGGGGATGGCTACGTTGCTCAGTAATACATATTTAATCTTAGAGATTATATTTGTATTGACGCATAACAACGCCAGAGATATCATGCCGTTATGTACATTCAACGAACCATAGAAAAGCTACTCCCCGCCATTCTTGCCACCTTTCCTTGTCTGGCGGTCACCGGTCCCCGGCAATCCGGCAAATCAACCCTGCTGCGCCATGCCTTGCCAGAATATCGCTATGTTACCCTGGATGACCCGGCACTGCTGGAACAGGCACTCGCCGATCCGATCTTTTTTCTTGATTCCCTGGGCGACCGCTGCATCATTGATGAAATTCAACTTACCCCCGGCATCCTCTCGTACGTCAAGATGCGGGTGGACGCCGACCGCAGCCGAAACGGCCGCTTTGTCTTTACCGGCTCCCAGCAGTTCAGCATGATCCGCAATCTGGGTGATTCCCTTGCCGGTCGCATAGCACTACTTGACCTGCTCCCCTTTGCCACCGACGAGATGCAGCAGACTGAGTTCTACAAGGGAGGAGGGGCGGAGCTGTTCGCTTCATCATCGCTGACCGGGGCGTATCCCCAGTTGGCCACAATTCCGGATATTGACCGGCGGCTCTGGTATTCTTCCTACATCCAGACGTACCTGGAGCGAGACATCCGCTCACTCTACGATATCGGCAGCCTGCGGGAGTTCCATCGTTTCATGCAGCTTCTGGCGGTTCGCTGCAGCCAGATGCTCAATATGAGCTCATTTGCAACAGACCTGGGCGTCAGCGTTCCGACCATCAAACGCTGGCTCTCGGTTCTTGAAGCCGGGCGAATCATTTACATTCTCCCCCCACATTTCAACAATCTGGGCAAACGGATTACCAAGATGCCCAAAATATACTTTCTGGACACTGGGCTGGCGTGCCACCTTGCCGGCGTTCGCGACCGTGAACAGCTACTTGAAGGGCCGATGGCAGGGGCGTTATTTGAGAACTACTGTCTGCAGGAAACGGTGAAGAGTTTTGCAAACCTGGGGCAACAGCCTCGACTGTCCTATCTGCGGACCAATAACGGTCTGGAAGTCGATCTGATCATCGAAGGGGAAAATCTGCGGGTGCTTCCGGTTGAGATCAAGTTGAACCGGACGCCGACAGCAGCGCTGGCTTCAGGCCTTACCCGCTATGCAACTCTCTTCGCTGAAACAAAACCGGAAGACGGTCTGCTGCTCTGCCTGGCCGACGGTGAACGCCAACTTTGTCGAGGGGTTACCGCCATTGGGGTAGAAGCATATCTGCGCATGCTTCGGGAGCGGCTTGCGGACTGAACGCGAGCGTTTCATGCCTAAACTCACATTTACTAACGATTAAAGAGCGCTACAGGGCGCCTTGCCTGATTCATCTCTGAGTTGAGTCAAATGTACCTTCAGTTCTTAATTATTTATGCGAAACACATCAGGACAATAGGAGACGTTCCAATTCAGGATATTCACGGAAGTTCTAAATTGATCCACCAAAACCAGATATGGGTATCAAGAAGAATCAAGCCAGGCACTCCCAATCTTTCTCTAGCACTATTGGTTCTATAATATCTGATAAAGTAGAACCTTTACCGGCAATTAGTTGAGAAGGCGATCGATTTACAACCTCGGTGATTGCTGGCAATGAAGACACCAAAGTTACGATAACACGTGAGCGTTCTGCTTGGGGGCATCATGTAGCCAGGCAATCTATGACCGTGGTCATAGATTGCCTCATAACTTCTCAACATTGTGACCTCCGGACATAACGTAACAAAACTTGCTGATCGAGTTGTTGAAACTATAGTCGAAAAAAATATTCATTGCAACCGCGCCATATGACACCGCGCCATCTGCTTACTTAAATCTCCAAGCTAATCGTAAAAGGTTTATAACAATCGGATTCACGGCCTCAAGAAACCGCCATCCACGGTGCTCCGAAGAGATGCCTTGGCCGTGATGTTTTTGATTTGGTTTTTAAATTGCCGCGTAGCGGTTTAGTCCAACAGACTCATAGAATTTTGGCAGAACAGGGTAGCAATAAGTAGTAATTTGGGATGGAGCGATGCAAACCGGGAGTTTTGCAAACCTGGGACAACAACAAGTCAAGGTCACATGATTCTATCTAATATTTACTCACCAGAAGGTATCCACCAAATTGAACCAGAATGATTACAAGGCCATACATGGCAAACCTGATCAGCAGCTTTCTTCTGGCCAGACCATCCCCAGTCCAATCGATTAGCAGATCCATATTGCGGTAAAGTCTTTTTCTGCTCAAATACAGCTGCAATAAAATGGCAACATAGGATCCGGCGTACAATGCTATCTGCACCGCTTGGATTACCTTCGTACTGGTAAATGCCACCCACCAGCCAAAGGAAAGCGCCAATGCAAAAAGAACGATAATCCATAACCAAAACCCGGAAAATGATTCAAAGCAAGATAAAGGATCTGGAGCATTTGCATCTTCAGACACGCCTTGCACCAGACGATCACCACCAGCAGCCCCCCCTACAGCTCGGAGATCGGACTGTACTTTCCAATCTTCATACGCCTTGCTCAAAGCGTGCTTCATGGGCACTTGCATCATAAAAGAATAAATATGCGTTAAAGGAAATCCTTTGGCTGATATCTTGCCAATCCGATTAACAATACGCTCAAAACGAAACAGTTCATTACTGAGACGATGGTACTCTGCTTCACGCCGCAATGGCGTCATCTCCGGCGATGGGTGCGCAAATACTGCATTCACTCCGGTAAATGACTCCCAGCCAAGCCCTGGTATCAGATGCTCGCGATATTCCTCGTACAGCTCTGTACCAGGCAGCGGCGTCAGTAGAACCGGGTGCACGCCAACCTGTAGTCGCTCTGAAAGCTCCAAGGTCCGCTTGAAACTATCGATTGAATCCTGACGCCCACCAAGAACCACAAACAGGGTCACATCAATTCCCGCATCCTGCATCATCTTTACCGCTGCAACCCGGTCTCCCCCCTGCTTACCCGTGGCATTGAAGGTCCCCAGTTGCCCCTCTTCACCTTCCCACCCGACCCAGACGGAAAAAAGGCCGCTTCTGCGCGCCGCAGCGAGCATTTTGGCACCTTCAGCGCTTTGAATCGACCGCAGGTCGCCAAAACCGTACCACTGTTTTTTACTCCCTTGCGCCAGCGCATTGAACAGGTCTGTGCTGCGCTGGAGATCGCCACCCCAGATATTGTCATCGCCGTTGAACCACAATTTTCCGGCGCAGGTCTCAATTTCATCGACAACTGCCGCAATAGGACGGTAACGAATCGTGTCCCCAAAAAACCGTCGTACGGAACAGAAGGTGCAGCGATACGGGCAGCCCCGCATGGTAAAAAATGCCCGAAACTGGTAATTCCCCTTCAGATCTGCATTTATCTGCTTCGGTAAATTGTCTAGCGGCAACCGTTCCCCAGCATAAAAACGTTGCAGATTCCCCTTTTGGGCATCAGCCAACACTGTTCCCCAAACCGATTCTGCTTCACCGATGACAACAGCGTCTGCGTGCAGAGCTGCTTCGTCTGGCAGGGCCGTGGGATGAATGCCCCCCAAGATGACCCGCTTACCAATCCGCCGGCAGTCATCGGCAAAACGATATGACCATGGCGCCGTCGCCGTCATGACACTGATCGCAACAACATCGGCAGGTATATCAGCAGGAGAAATTAGACGCTGATTCGCGTCAATAAGAGAGACGTCAGTTCCCGGTGCCTCGCGATGCGTTAAAGCCGCCAGATACTCAAGAATAGGGGGGACGAGAGGAACCCGTCCGGAAAACGGAAATTGCGGTGACAGAATGGTTAGTTTCATGGTTATCAGTAGCTTCCGGTTTGGTCTTTGCATTAAGCCTCCCCTCCCCCCTTGACGGGAGGGGATTGAGGGGTGGGTGAAGCTGCTGTCAGCATCAAATATGGCAAATTACCCCACCCCCTAACCCCCTCCCGCAAGGGGAGGGGGGACTTTTAGACAAATGCAATTACCTAACCGGAAGATGCTGCATGGTTATCGTTTAATCACTGCTACCTTTACAGGTGTTGTGATCTGCCTGCCTCGACATCGCGTTAACAAACCCAGCACAAGGCGCATCAATAGCTCAGAGAACAAGCTGTTTTGCCCGGACTTCCGCCTTTTCCTGTTTCCACTTCTCATAGGCAACCTTCATCCCCTTGCGCACCGGCAGCTGATTCATCAGCGACAGGATATGGGCGTAGGGAAAGCCTGACAGGGGCACATGGCGCATGTGGCTCAAAATACGCCAGGTACTGAGAATTTCCAGCGACGACTCATAAAATGCCTCTTCCCGCGCTTCCGGGGTCATGCGGGGATCAGGGTGCTCAAACAGCGCATAGGCGCCGGAGTAGTATTCCCAGCCCAGATCCTTGTAGAGGTACGGTTCATACTGGCGACGCAATTCTGTCCCCGGATACGGAACCAGCAGTGACGGGTGCATGCTGACGCCGAGCCGGTCTGCCAACTCCACCGAGCGCTTGAAATCATCAATGGAATCGTTTCTGCCCCCCAGCATGTAAAACAGCGAGACATCGATGCCGTGATCCCGCAGGGTACGCACCGCCCGTTCGCGATCCACGCCAATCTTGCCGTCAGCTTTGTAGGCGGTCAGGGCATCGTCGGAAATAGCGTCCCACCCCACCCAGACCGTCAGCATCCCACTCTCACGAGCGGCATTCAACATGCGGGAACCGGCCGGCGTCAGTACCGGACGCAGACTGCCGAAGCCCATCCAGGTCTTGCCGCTCCCCTTCAGGGCCGTAAACATGTCGATGGCCCGCTGCTCGAACCCCTGCCACCAAATATTCTCGTCGCCGTTAATGTACATCTTTTCCGGGATCGCCGCCACATCACGCACAATATGGTCAATGGGCCGAAAACGGATATCCCCCCCCATGAACGGCTTCACCGAACAGAAGGTACAGTTGTACGGGCAACCACGGGAGGTGTTCAGCACCCGGAACCTATGTCCATGCTTCAACATCCCGTAAAGAGGCGTTGGCAGGTCGTCAAGCTGGGGGCGGTCGCTATGATAAAACTGCTTCATCCCACCGGCCTTGAAATCCCGCAATACCTGGGGCCAGCTCGGTTCCGCCTCACCCACCACCACGCAATCGCCATGCTGAATCGCTTCTTCCGGCAGCAGCGACGCATGAATCCCGCCAAACACCACTTTGGCACCCCGCGCCCGCAGCTTGGCCGCGATCGCATAGCCGCCGATCGAGGTCGGCGTCAACAGGCTGATGGCGGCCAGGTCACAATCCAGGGTATCGAACACATCCGGTGTGGCACTGGCGTTGTAAAGCTCAATTTCGATCGTTGGGTCCTCGCGCTGCGTCAACGCTGCCAGGTATTCCAGGATCGGTGGCGCAATCGGCGCCCAACCAAAGGGGAGCGGGGGGAAAATAATGGCTAGTTTCATCGGGGATCCAGTTCTATGCTTAATTGCGGGGGCAAATAGCTCCGGCAATGCCCTAAAATTTATTTGAAAACGATTTCAGTAATAACCTGCGGGATGAGGGAAAAGTGTTTATCGCCCGTGACCAAGGTAAGACCATGCTGCATGGCACAAGCAGCAATCCAGAGGTCATTGGTCGGGATGGGTGTTCCTTGCTTACGCAGATAGTCCAAAATAACTGCGTACCGATCCGCAGTTACGTCATCTATTACCACCAGCTTAACACCCTGAACCGTTAGAAAATCATCCAGTACGGCTTTATTTTGCTTATCATGTGCACCTTTTTTAAAGCCTGAAAGCAATTCGCCCACAACAATAGAACAGATCAAAACCTCATCGGCAGCGTCAAGAAGAGCTGCTACATCCCCATTGCCCCGCATCAGATATGAGTAGGCAGACGTATCCAGCAGTAAACGTTTTACCGCCATAACTCATTCTCGATTGTCCGCTGATTATCAGTAGCATCATCAAAAACAGTAGCCTCTGCTTCGCTCCAGATGCCACTAAATCGGGTAAATCTGCCCTTCTCCCGTTCTTTTGCCAATGGTACCACCGGCGCTGCATCTGCTCCGCGCTTTAGCAGAGCTAACAAAGCCTTATTCAGGCTTACCCCGCGCAGATCAGCTTCACTCCGCACGATTGCTTCAATGTCTTCAGGAATATCTCTGACAGTCATTTGTCGCATCGCCAGCCACCTCCAAAGAAAGACTCACTAAGAGTCATACTGAATCACACCTTCAACAATGTCAAAACTTTTTGTCATTTATCCTTGACCATGATGGGAGATACAACAAAGCATGCAGAAAAAGGGAGTAAAGGGCCAGGGACTGCTTTCCGAGTAGACAGTTCTTGGTACGCGATTTCTAGAGGCTTACAGGCGGGGTTTTTATTGTTAACTACACTGGCTTCTGGAGCTTTGCCTGTATTGCCCGGACAACCTCTGCTATCAGGCGAACATACTCGGGAAGAGGTTCCCTGATGGACTCGGCCATCTCCTGGCGATAGATGTGACTGAGCTGATTTCGATGAGAAGCATAGAATGTGCGGCATTCCGCCTCCCAACCTGCTACCCTGTCAACCGACAAGTGAAAGGATTCTGCATGGAATAGATACCTCGGACCGAAACCCGCCAGAATCAGATATCCAATTCGCGATTATTGTAAATTGCCTCAACAATTTTAGGCACGTTTGGCAAGGGGATGACCTCAGTCTGCACCTTTCCATCCGCTTTCAGGAACAGCTTAGTCGCCATCGAAATATACGCCTCGCCGCTTGCCTGGATGACAAACTTAATATCCAGGCCTTTCTTCACTACTCCGGCATTTTTTTCTGCCGGCAGCACTGCCTTTTCATCAAGCCAGCAGATATAATCCACAAAATACCTGCCGTCTTTCGCTATGTCCTCTTGCCACTCCTTAGCCACCGCCTTACTGTAGGAATCGAACGCTTCTCCAACGGTTTTCTGCGGATAACCGCCCAACTTGTGTTTTTTCAGGATATCGGCAGTCGGTGTTTTAACGGTTGCCAGCCCCTGATCAGTACTTTCGCCGTGGTATTTGTTGCCCTGTGATTCCTGCTTTTTTTCAGCAACAGGAACAGCTGCATCCTTTTTTGTACAGGCTGTAATTGCCGTAAGCAGTATTCCCGCCACAAGCAACAAGGTAATGCGCTTCATTTTTAGCCTTTCTGCTGTTGTCAGTAATGGTTAATCTCAGTGCTCAATCCTGAATCCGCTATGGAATGTCTCCACGCTAAACGGAATGCCCCAGTAACTGATAATCATGGCGACTAAGGCAAACAGGGCATACCAGGCGAGCTTTCGTCCCCGCCAACCGAAGGTGATTCGCAAATGCAAGTAAATCCCGTACACCAGCCAGGTCACCAGTGACCAGACTTCGACCGGATCCCAATTCCAGTAATTACCCTTCACCTGGTTGGACCAGAAACAGCCCGAGATCATCATCAGGCCAAACATGATAAATCCGCCGGCGATAAAACGGTACGAGAACATATCAATTACTGATGTTTCCGGCAGTTTCTCGTATATCCCGCCAGAATTTCTCTCCTTCAGGAGGAACATCAGACCAAGACCAGCCGCAATCAAGACTGACGCGAACCCGATTGAAGCACCGACGATGTGCACCCAGATCCAGCCGCTTTGCAGTGCCGGTGCCAGGGTTGCGGCGACCTCTTTCATGAGTGTGCCTGCCCAACCCATCAGCACAAATGCCACCGGCATCACCAGCACACCCAATGGGCGAACTTTGTTCGTGCTGAACTGGAATATCAGGAACAGCAGAACCGTCATGAATACACCAAGGGTGAGCGACTCCGAGATGGAGATAAACGGGCTGATGCCGGTTGCAGCCCAGCGCATTGCAATCACGGAAACATGAGGGACAAAACCAGCCAGGGCACTGAAAAGGCCGATTGTGAACAGCTTTTCCTGCTTGGCGATCAAGCCGAAGGTATAGCTAAAAGTGCTCAAGCCATACAAAGAAACTGCGGTCCAAAACAACATAAGTTCAGGTTTCATGTGCTCTCCTGTGCCCAATAAGGACGAATCTATAAAAGGTACTGTTGTTACACCGACAGCGCCGGTTATTTCGAAACTTCATCAATCACTGAGAAGTGCGCAAGTTTAACAGATACTGACTGCTAATAAATTACTTTACCGTCTCAGCCTGTCAACTGCACATCACCTATGTATCACGCTATCACTTTTCTCTGCGGCGGCTTCTCAGCATTCGTCCCACTGTTGTAATAATCATTCCGGCCAAACCTACCCATAAACTTGAAAGCACAATCAGCTTACCGGGCTCGTAGCGTACATGCATGGAAACCCAATAGCGGACCTCTTTGGCGGATATGAAATCATCGCCGACGGACAGAGTTTGACCAATCAACACTTTACCTTCAGCAAGCCGATTCTTAGTATCCGGCATCCCTTGTTGATCAAACGCATTGATCTGAAATTGGCTCTCCCCCGCGCGTTCTTTCAACTTGGAGGGGAGGTAGGTCACCTGCAGTGCGAATCGGGGGCTTTCCGGAGCAGCGGGAAACGGCGCCGGACTTGCTATAACCGTATCACCATCTTTATATCCGGATCCATACAGGAAACTGCCATCTTTCTGCTTGATGCTCTGCAGCGGGAAATACCCACCGTACCGCATCTGGCCATTCTTATCCGTCAAGGTGAGCAGCAGAGAATAGCCTTCCTTGTCATTAAAATAATCAATACCATTATGAGTCAACTTGTTGGTGATATAAATTATGCCCCGTTTTTTTACCCCTTCACTGCCGACCGACACCTCATACGCGGCGCGCTTGTCATCCCCTGAAACGATATAGCCTGTATGCATCCTGATCAGGGAGGTTTCACCGTGCAGTCGTGAAAAGTTGAAAAACCGCCCCTTCTCAAAGTAGTCGTAACTCTGCGGGTCGCCACTGGGCAGGACCTCGCCTTCAGTAAGCCTAATATCTCCCCTGAAGTAGAACAGGCTGTTATAGATTACTCCGCCCAGCATCGCGACAAAACTGAGGTGAAACAGGATCATACCAAAGGAAACCAGTGTCAGCTTGCGATGCCAGACCCTGCCGAAAAAACAGCAGGCGACATTGATGACAAGCAGTACCAGCATGGCATTGAACCAGAGGGTTGCAAATATAACCTCTCCGGCCCGCACACCGCGAAAAACTGTGACGCCGACGATGCAACAGACAAGGATGAGTATCAGCAGCGCCATGGCCAACCGGGCGGAGGCCAGGGAATCGTAGATCTTTCGCGGGATTTTATGTACCGGATGATAGCGAGGCTCTACGGGAAATGATTCCGCTTCCGATTCTGCTTCAGGATCGGTCAGATTATTTTTTTCGGTCATACACATCCTCTGGCAAAGTCACTACATCAATATAATTCATTGTAAGGATAACGGAGCCAACTAATCAGCTGAATACAATATCAGTTAGACTGCGGAAAATCAAAAGTTTATGCTACGCCCCGTTCCACTACACGCAGCAACATAGCAGGGGACAATGAATTGAAACTTCAACTGTCGAGGCATGAAGAACCTTCCGATTCCAGATCAGCATCCGGCTACTCATGATCCACGCACTAATCTCTTAATGTTCAGTTTGATTGTCTTGTCTGGATTAGTTGTGATTTTCGCCATTGAAGCGCATGACATGCTTTAGGACATTAAGCACATATTTAAGCCACACCTTCGAGACAATCACCTTGGATTCTCCACCTTTACGCCGGTATTCATGGCTGGGAATATTTTCGACACGATAACCTGCTGCCAGTGCCTTCATAACCATTTCCTGCTCAATGGTTGTCGAGTCCTCATGCATGTTGAGCGCAATAGCCATTTCCCGGACGACTGCACGAAAACCATTTTGGGTATCACTGAGCCTGACATTCCAACGATAATTAATAGCAAGATTTATCAGCATGCTACCATTCAACCGTACAAACTCACTAGCATCAGAGAAAAGTTCATCACTGCCACCAGTCATGCGAGAACCAATCACTATATCCGCAAGATTGTTCCGTATTGGAGCAACTAGTCTGGGAATGTCCGCTGGTTCATGTGATCCATCCGCATCGATGAAGATGACGATAGGATTCGTGGCAAGTTGCAATCCTTGGCGAATTGCAGCCCCCTTTCCCTTACCATTATCAACAACAACACGAACCCCCAGTTCTTCAGCAATCTGCCTGGTACGGTCACGGGATTTACCATCAACAACAACCAACTCATCAGCGTAGGGGCTGATATCAGTCAGCACCTGGCCGATAGTTGCTTCTTCGTTCAGAGTGGCAACCACAACGGAAACGCGCCATTTTCCCCGGTTATTAGAAATTACATCCATCGAATAAATCCAACCAAATGTGATAAAAAAGCAAGCAGATCAGAAGGCCGCTTGATATGATTTTTCATGGTGTTGATTACCCGTTTAGGTGTGAAATACCAGCGAAGCATCATCCGCCGCCTGGATCTAATTATCTCTTCTGATGTCAGGTTTTCATAGCTGAGAACTGAGCGGTTATGCTCCCACTGCTCCCATTCATCCGTTGTCAGCCACCCGTGTTTAACCGCATCTTTGTAGAGTGCTGTTCCCGGATATGGTATGGCACAGTAATATTGTACGAAGTCCAGATCAAGCTCATTAACAAACCGTTCTGTAGCAATTATGGTTTCAGATGTATCATGAGGGAAACCGATGATAATATGACCAGTGACCTGCAATCCGGCCAGCTTTGCCAATGATACGGCCCGCGTGCACTGTGCAAGCGTGATCTGTTTGTTAATCAAGTCGAGAACATGTTGATTCCCCGACTCTATGCCAAAAGCGATATTCCAACATCCAGCGCGCCTGATGGCCGACAAGACTGTTTCATCTACGGCATCAACTCGGCTGTTACAGACCCAGTGAATGTTAAGCCCGGCAAGAGCAATAGCCTCACAAAGCTCTATGACAAAATCACGGTCGAGTATAAATTCCTCTGCCCAGAACATAAAATTTCGGACACCAAACTGTTCAACGTTACGTGAAAGCTCCATCATGATATGCTCTACGCTACGGCGCCGTGGCTTGCGCCCGTAGTACACATATGCATTGCAAAATGTGCAGTGAAATGGACACCCTCTATTGGTGTTGACCAGAAGAAACGGTTCATTATTTAGAGGCAGTCGATAATTGTAGATATCTACCAGAGACCAGTCAGGAATCGGCAGGGCATCCAGGTCATGCAACAGGTATTGAGGCGTAGTTACAACGAGTCGTCCGATTGCATCCAGAAAAGCAATGCCGGCTACTGAACTTATGTCCGTTCCATCAGCAATGGCTTCCGCAAGGTTCAAGGCAATAAGTTCCGGCTCACCAATTATACAAAAATCAATACCTGCGTCAGGCGACAGAATATCGGCATAGCAGCTCGAGGGATGAATACCAAACATAACTGTTAACATCGGTGATGGGCATACTGCTTTTATCTGCTTAGCAGCATAAATATCATCGTTAATTGTAGGTGTTGAAGTATTAATAAAGACTATATCCGGCTTGATACGAGCAACGGTCGCCAACATATCTGAAAAAGAATCACCAGTTGCCGGACAATCCAGCACCGTCACATCATGCCCACCAGTGCGCACGAGAGTTGCCATGGTCACCATTGTCACTGGCGACATAATATAGCCCCAGGCCCCCTTGCGCTGCATGCACCGTCCCTCTTTAACCATGGTGACATTGTTTCGAGTAGCGGGGTTGAGATAAAGGCAGTTCATTGGCAAGCCTATTGTTCTGCTTGGTTGTTTTTTACACATAAGAGGCGGATTACCGTGACGAAATGTTCTTTTTCAATATCTGGCACTTTGATAAATACTCGATTGCTTCCTGATCATTTGGAGATAACAACAAAGTAATTTGAAACTCTTTTACTGCCTCATCAAGTTTCATTTTTACCATATAAGCCCGCCCCAAGTTAAAATGTGCATTAACGTAATCAGGGTTTACACGGATTGCCGTTAAATAAACCGAAATAGCTTCGTCGATAGAACCTTTTTCAATACAGACAATACCCAGATTGTTATGGGCATCTAAAAAATAAGGGTCCAGGATAATTGATTTTCTGTAATGATTTACAGCTTCGTCTAGTTGTCCGCTTCTTTGATAAGCATATCCCAAATTGTAGTGTGCCAGAGCGTAATTAGAATCTAATTGAATTGCAAGTTGCTGGTATTTTACAGCAGCATTCAAATCTCCATTTCTTTCATTAATGACACCTAGTAGTGAATATGCTTTATGAGCCCCTGGGCTGTTCAATGCAATTGCCATCTGCAGTTCCTTAACAGCTAAATCCGAATCACCTTTTAATGCATATGTACTTCCCAAATTTAAATGCGCATAGCCTATATCAGGGTATATTTCAATTACACGGCTGAATAACGTAATACTATTTCGCCAATATCCAATCTGTCGGAATGTTAAAGCTGCATAGATGATAATTACGAGAACAGCAAATACTGCGGGAAAATAGACATAACTATTAAATATTCTGACATTCCATTTTTGCCCCAGATACCCTATGGCATCAGAAAAACCCCACGTTAACATAATAAAGAAGCCGATATGGGGAATATATGTAAAACGGTCTGCCATATATTGTGCAAGCCCAGTTTGGATAAAACCAATTACAGGAAGAAGAGTAACCAAAAACCAAAGCCATCCAAACAGGAGATAGGGGAATCTTTTTCTAAATTGGTAAACTACGATGCAAATAAATATAATAATCAACAAACTAACTACAACCTGCCATAGTGGAAATTCGGACGGAACCGGATAAAGAACTGCAAGGTTTTGTGGAAAGAGAGTCCCAATCATATACTTTACATAAGATGTTGTGACTATTTCAGTACGAAGTAACATAGGCAATGCCTTAAGATCGTGCAATGCCCCCATCTTGTTTTGTGAATAGATGGTCATAATGGAAAAAACAACAGATAATATAATAAATGGAACCTTTTCATACAAAAGGGAACAAAGTGACTTCCTTGAATCAGAGGTTTGAGCAGACGCATGATAATTCGTTTCAGGCGCAAATGAGTTAACAGCCAACCAGTAATCAATTAACAACATAACAGCAGGAAACGTTACCAGTATCGGTTTAGACAAAAGACCAAGTGTGTAACAGATCAGTGAGAGGAAATAAAGTGTAGCAGAGGTTTTACGGCGGGAATCGATGAGAACAATGCGCGCAGCACACCGCTTATACTCTACATAAAACAACAATGCAAGAAACCCAAATAAGGCACTTAAAACATCTTTTCTCTCTGCGGCCCATGCAACTGATTCAACATGCATCGGATGCAGGGCAAACATTGCAGCAACAAACGCACTCTGCCAGAGTAAGCCGGTTAATCGGAACAAAAAAAGCAGTAGCAGAATAGTAGCAAAAACATGAATGAATAAGCTTGTAAGGTGATGTTTGCCTGCATCCATACCATAAAGCTGCACATCCAGCATGTGAGACAGCCATGTTATTGGATGAAGATAGCCTGATTTTTCTCTTGTGGTGCTGAATGCCCAGATAAAATTTTCAGTTGTTAATCCATTTTTTACATGAGAATTATCGTAAATATATACACCGTCATCCAAATTTACAAATTCATGATCAAGCACCTGTCTGTAGATTGCAAAAGTGGCAATTGACAGTAGAATTGAAATTATTACAAAGTTAACAAACCCGGCTTTTATATTTATACTATTTCTCATTGATCAATCTCCCGCCAACAGCATAACCGCTAATGCAGCAGAGGTGAATGCAGTATCTGCACCCCTGGGCCATTAAACCTCGCGCCAAATATAACTGAACTGTGGGGGGGATTCAATACAGCAGGAAAGAAGTCGATCTATTTCGCGCAACGGCGTCGCCAGATCGGCGTCCATAAATCCAACGTAATCAACCGGAGCACCGTGTAACGCATGCAGGACAGCCGAACGTAACGCTTCTGCTTTCTGGCATTTATTGGCAGCGTAATAACCGCTTTCCGATCCTCCCTGCCCTTTGCCAGCGAGTTCAGATGGGCTAACTTTTTTATAAGTGCTGCCGTCATTGACAAAGCAGAAGGTAATATCCGGCCGGGCAGCGCAATAGGCTGCGAATGCGAGGCTGAGTAAGTGCATTAACTAATTATTGCAGGGAACGATGAATTGAAACTTCAACTGTCGAGACATGAAGACCATTCCGATTCAAGATCAGCATCCGACAACTCATGATCCACGCACGAATAACTAATTATTCAATCTTCTCCACCTTCCAGATCAGCTTCTGCCCCTCTTTCACACCGTAGGCAACCGATTTGCCATCGGCGGTGAACGCTACGTCGAAGACCATCTCATATGCCGGGTGTTGCCGTAACACCTTGCCTGCGGCATCTGCGACGACGACAAAGCGTTTACCTGCCTTACGCACCCGGTAGACGAGGAATTTACCGTCCGGGCTGAATTTGGGGCTCACCACGCGGTCAAAGGCAGGCCCGTCAGACCCGTTGGCAACCATGAAACACCCTCCCCCGTTGCATGCGATGAAGGCTGTCGCCGCACCATCGCTGCTGACGATCACCTCTGCGGCGTCAGCGTAGAATTTCCCCTGCCGGACCGCTTTACTGAACATTCTGTAGAGAAAGAACTGGTTGCCTTCCTCCATCAGAATCGCTGCTGATTTGGTTGCCTGGTTGACGGCGAAATACTGTGCCGCATACCCCTTCGGTATCGCCTCTTCCTTCTCCCCAAACACACCATACTGCTCTCCCTGGCGCTCGGCGATATAGAACAGTTCAGTTCCTTTCGGGGAAAAGTTGAAATTGGTCACCTTGTCATATTCTGGTCCACTCCAGAGAGGCTCGGGCTTTGCAAAGGAGAACAGTGTCACCTTATTTTTTCCGGTGGGTGTTTTGGATACAGAGGCAATAGTCGAAGCGTCACCGTTGAGGAAATAGCTTATCATGTCACGATCCAGAACCTGCTCGTGCGAAAAATCAAGGCTGCTGACAACCAGGCTCGAACCCTTTTCATTATTGTCTCGAGGGTCATAGCTATAGATAATGCGGCTGGAGTCGCCGCTGAATTTAAAAGAGTTATAATAATCCTTCGATCTTCTTTTAAGCTTGCCGTCCACAAAGACATGCCAGTAGTCTCCTTGCTTCGCCTGGTAAGCGAAATGCCGGCCATCCGGGCTGAACTGCGGTTGCAGCACGTCATCAAAGAGTGCCCCTGCTGCCCCGTCCAGCACCATCAGGTACTTCTCCCCGTCCTTGGCGCTATAGGCGATGCGCAGGCCGTCTGGGCTGAATACCAGGTCATTGACCCCCGCATACAGCTTACCCGGTTTGCCGTTGTGCACGACGTAATAACTCCTGCCGTCGATGACCACGATATAGGCGACACCACGGCCGTTGGGCGCAAAATGTGTCTGGTAAATACCGGCTGTAGGCTTTGCTGGAGTCGACACCGATGCAGATGCATATTTCTGCGGCACCAGATTGTCGGGAATGGTATCAAGGAGTACCGTTCTGTCCACGACGGATGCTGTGGCCGTTGGGGGCGATACCTTGGTGTCGCCGTCTTTTTTGCAGCCCAACAAGGACGTCGCTGTCAAAAGGGCAAAACAAATGAATCTAAATAATGAAACAGTATGCATACGTATCGCTCACCACGTTAAATTTCAAACAGGGCAGGTCTGCTGAAAGGGAAATGTGACGCCTAAAATGGGACAACCTCGCCTTTTCAGGCGAGGTTGTCATGGTTACGACATGTTGTTACGCATGGGCTAGTAAGTGCCGCCCGGGGTGTAGTTACGGGTACTACCGTCACCAATTGCACCACCGGTGGGGCATGTACCGTTACCGCACTGAGCAGTACCGGCAGCATAACCACTGGTTCCAGCCAGTGCGCGACCGCGGTGGAAGCCGGTGCCGGACCATCCTCGGATGAAGGCAACCGGACGGGCATTAATCGTCGGCCAAAGAACGCCGGTGTACCTGCTGTTAGAACCATGGAAATCTGCGGCCGCAATCGGGCGGGCCGGGGCAGTGGTTGCTCCGGATGTTTTACTGCCATGACAATACATGCAGTTGTTAGCGAACCCCTCGTCAGTTCGTCCGGTGCTCGTCGCCATTGCCGAGCCAGCGCCATGGTTGTTAGTTACCGTGTACCCGCTATGGCAGGCAGAACAGAGGGTGTTGTTGGTTGAGTAGAACACGCCGCGCATCATCCCGCCGCTGGCGGCAACACCACTGGTACCGTGGGCGGCATTGGTTCGCAGCGTCAGCAGACCTGTTCTACCGAGGTAGTTCAGCGTCGGATAGTTGTTATGACAGTCAAAGCAGTTCATGACTATACCAGCAGCAACCGTCCCGGCGGTACCGGCTCTGGTGAAACTGTTGTAAGGTGCAACCATTCGTGCCTGAGTCGGGAAGTCTCTGGTGCGTGGACCCAATACCGGATGAACCGATGAGTTGGTCGTAGCGAACTGCGTGTTGACATCGGTCGAGCCGTTGGCAACCGGTACCCCGTTAATAGTCGATGCTGTCTGGGCAGCGTAACCGGTGCTGCCACCCCACGGCATCGACGCAGTGCCGATAGTAGGTACGCGTGCGAAGGTATTCACAGCACCGTTACTGTCATGGCACTTCAGGCAGAACTTGACGGAGATTACCTGGGCGATATTGTTAGCGGCAGGTGCCGATGACCTTGTACCCGCAGTAAAAGAAGTAGTGAATCGCTGGAATGTGAAGGCCGTATTAGTAAGATTCAAGATAGCTGTTTCACCCTGTACGTCGGGATCACGCAGGTCGATGTTGCCGTTTTTGTGATACGTTAAAGATGGCTTCTGGCTGGCAGACTCACCTTCAAGGTGACAGACGATGCAGTCGGCATCAGTAACAGCAAGTCGACCTGACTTCTTGTGCCCATAGGCGAGACCGAATTCTGCCTTTACTGCGGAAAGAGTTGCCCCTGGCCGGCCGAATGCCCGAACTTTAGTTGTTGCATGACAATCGATACATTTGCCAGCACCCTGAACAATACCGTCAATATGCAATGACTTATCAGTAAATACACCGTTCGTACCCAGATGCGAGTGACAGGGGTTGCACGATGCCATGGTTGTAAACCCGAGATGTGTACCGGTGCTGGATGGCGGGGATGCATGGCAGACGCCACAATCACCAGTCAGAGTAATCGCGCCGGTCAAATAGTTTGTGTTTGTCCAGACCACTGAAGCATTGGCTGTTTTTGGTGGATAGAGGCCGATAGATTTACCAAAGTGGCAGTAGGTGTTGATACAAGTGCTGGTGCCCGCAGTGTAGCTTGGCACGGACGTGTTGGCACGGGCCAGGGTGCCGTTCATCGGCACTTCCGCCGGGTTGGGGCTATCCGTATGACCAGCAGCAGCTGCGGTTGCCGGTACCGTGTGACACTGGGCACAGGTAATTCTCAGTGATAAATTACTGCGCGCTGTCAGGTGGGCGTTATGTGCGCCGACCTGAGCATCGGTCTCAGCCGTTGCACCGCTAAGGTCCGTTCCGGTGCCGCTGTATCCGGGAGCGGACTGCCAGTTATTGGCTGCCGAGTAGTTGGCAATGACCACTTTCTTGCCATGGCACTTGGTGCAGGTGGCGTTGGTGGTGCTCGTACCCCAGGTCAGACCAGAGCCATGGCAGGTAATCCCCGCACAGCTGCCAAATGCTGGCGTATTGGTTACCGCCCAACTGGCACCAAGACCCTTAGCCGCATAGTTCACCCCTGCAGCCATAGTGATGGTGCCATTCGAGTGATCGGTTGTTGTTTGATTCGCATGACATGAGGTACACGCAACCGCACTGGCAACTACATGGCCGCTGTGCGTACCGGGAAACCGACCGGCGTCGTTACGTGAGGTACCGTCAGGAAAAGAACTGGCACCGCCGTGGCAGGTGGTGCAGGTAAGGAGCGACTCACGGAAGGTGACAATAGCCCCTGACCAGTTAGAAGAAGTAGAAATTGTACTGGCCGCTGTTGCTGCTCCGGTAGCGGTAACAATCCGGTCAAAAAAGTAGGCCCTTGCTGCTGTGCCCGATATTGCATTTCCTCGAGCGTTAAAGCTCGCCGGCGTCGTTGCGGTGTAGGTATTCAGCACCAGACCAAAACCGGCCACCCAGAGCTCATTTGCCTGGGCGGTGGTAGCTGTTGTACCGGTTGTTGCCGCCGTGCCAGTGGCAAAATTGACCGCTGACTTGTCAACAACACTGCCCAGGAGCAGACCGCTGTACTGCATGACAACCGCAGCCGCATTGGTGGCAGAGGAGAGATTGATGGTTGCTACCGTGCCGGCTGTTGAAGCAACAGTACCGGACCAGATTTCCGTCGTGGTCCCGGCTGTACCAGTAGTTGAGGCGGCCCGATTCCAGTAGACACCGGTTTGCGAGATCCCCGTGACAGCATTTATCGTCGCGCTGCGCGTGGTAATAACCGCAATAACGGTATTCCCAATCGTTGGCGCCGTCATGGTGACCGTAAATGATGATGCTGCAGCAGCACTACCAGTTGCCGCTGTACCCACCGGCGCAGTTACGGCCTCAGCGGTCTTCGGTACAGTCACCACCGAAACTACCAGCGTGAGGAGCAGGGCTAAAGCTACCTGCATCCGCAAACCCAGCGCGCTGTTTTGAACCCTCAACAGTTTTCCCATTGTATTCCTCCGCGTGATGCTATTACCAAGATGGCGTCGTAAAGTAGTGGCAGCTCAGGTTTGAACAAGTTTTAGTACTGGTGTTATAAGCCGGTAAAGTGCCGCCAGGGCCAAAGACCAGGGTTGCAGCACCCAGCAGATACGGATGCCCGACCGGGTAAATGCTCCGTGCACTGCTGTTGTCCGTAGTGTGATCAGTGGCACCATTATTAACCGTATGGCAGGAACCGCAAACCTGACGGTTCTGCGAACCTACAGCACCATAGGTCTGATTAACCGCGTTAAGTGCCGTGACAATGCCGAGTCGGGTCTTGATGTAGTTAATGTGCTGAGCGTGTGCGCCATAGCCATTAGGTGTTGACTTGGCTGACTTGCCCCAGTAACCGCCCACATTGGCGACGGCGCCTACTGTATCATAGTCGTGGCACGAATCACAATTACCACCACCCCAAAGCACGCCATCCATGTGCTTACGACCAGCGGTGCCACCAATACCACCATCATGCTCATGACAGCCCGTACAACTGGTTGCTGCAATGGTCATTGCACTATGGTCGGTTCCTGAGGTAAACCCGGCGTCGCCAGGTGACTTGTGACACTTGTTACAGTTGTTCTGGGTCTTCAGTGGTGCATCGGCAATATAGGCAGCATTAGTCCAGACCGGAATGATGCCAGTCCCTGCATTAAGAGCGTTCAGGCTACCGCCCGTACCTGCCGGGTTGTGACAGTAGGTATTGGAGCAGTTCGGCGTCGTGAAGCTCGGTGCCGGCGACATGGTGCCGTTATGGGTGGCCAGTCCAGTGAATGCCGGCAATGCGGTGGCATTGGCATGGACACCGTTGGTCGGCAGGATGCCGTGGCAAGTCATGCACCGGTCGTCTATGGTGCCAACTTCACTGAGGCCGTTAGAAAATTTCAGGTGAGTCTGGTGAGCACCAACCTTGGGATCAGAACTTACCTGACCGGTTCCGGTCAGCGTGCCAGTAACCCCGGCCACGTTCATTGGCGGGGCAGCCAGATCGCGGTTCGCAGCAGTGATGGCCACAGTCGTCGTTGCACCATGGCAGGTGGTGCACTTATCATTGGTGGAAACGTTGCTCCAGGTTTCCGTTCTACCGCCATGGCAACGGGTGTTAGAGCAGGTGCTGGCTCCACCAGCCACGAAGGTAAAGGTAAAGCCCGGGGTCTTGGCGGTATTGGCCGAGACGTTGATAAACTTGTTTGCATGTCGTGGGTAGCTCGAAATGGTCGTGCTGTTCGAGACCACCTTGGTATGACAGGTATCGCAAGTGAGCGCTGATGAGTTCACATGACCGTCATGGGCGCTGGTCAGCGTGACGTGACAGGAGGTACAGCCTGCCGTACCGCCCCAGGCGACGGAGGTATTGGCAGCAGGTGTGATCAGGTTCCTACCATTACTATGGCAATAGGTATTGCTGCACTGGTTGCCGGCGCTGATGGTGAATGCATTGGTCTTGGTCGTATTTGCCGACACGTTATAAAAGCGGTTGGCGTGACGGGCCTGGCTGATAATGGTCGTGTTATTGGACGCCGTCTTGGCGTGGCAATAATCGCAGGTATAACCATAGGTGGTGATATGCTTGGCATGGCTGCCGGTGTTCATCGGCGTTGCATGGCAGACACCGCAGGTAGTAATGGTGGTTCCCCAGTTGGGTGAGGTGTTGGCCACCGGCGTTACCAGGTTGGTACCGTTACTATGGCAATAGGTGTTGCTGCAGTTTGCTGCTGTTGCCGCTGCAGGACTGGCCAGACCGGTGGCCCGGCTGTAGGTACCTTCAGCCAGGGTGACGACGACCGTACCATTGATGTGGGCCGTGCTCAGGGTGCCGTGGCAGCTCGCGCAAGCCAGGGAATACTGGCCAGCAGCGGTACCCGCATGTTGGGCATGAGCGTTGGAGAGCGGCGGCAATGCATTGGTTGCGCCGTGGCAGGTGCCGCAGGCAGCTTGTGATGGACCACCTGTCCAGCGGGCATTGGTGGTACCGCCAGAGTTTGGCCAGTTGCCGTGGCAATAGACGTTGCAGGAACCAACACCGACCCCGGGAACGGCTGTGTTTGCCTGTGAACTGTTGGTGTTGGCGCCACTGTAGGAGTTAAAGGTTCCGGCAGCGCTGTTGGCCGACCAGCCCGGGACATTAGTGTTGTTGATCATGAAACCAAGACTGTTCTTGCTCGGAACTTCGTTGTGTGTTGCCCCAGCACCAACCGAATTGAAATGGCAGGTGGCGCAGTCCATACTCTTGGTTACAGCATGGAACGGATGGCTACCGGAAGTCGGCGTTGCCAGGTGACACGATCCGCAGCTCGCCTTGAACGCTTTATCATGGGAGTGGCAACTGATGCAGTCTTTGCGATTGTAGTGGGTCTTGTCCGCGATCTTACTGGAGCTGTACTGATGGTATTGCGTCTGATGGTGACAGACTTCGCAGACGTTACGGGATGCGTTCACGTCATAGGTCCGGCTGTCATCGCCGAAGATACCAACCCGTGAAGCCGTTACCGTGGTCGTCATGCGCTGGAAGTATACCGGACGAAGATTACCGTCGAGTTTGGTTACATTCAACGCAACCTGCTTGACGTTGGTCGAGCCACTGGTGTGACACCAGGTACAATCCTTGTTATTACCCCACGTGCCGCCCCAACGTGTTGAAGCAGTATTATTGGCATTGTGCATCAATGGTGAATTAAATGTCGCATCATCATCTCTAATAGAGGCAGTATGGACTGTAGTACCACTCGCCGTGGCATTCGTCGGTGTCCCCATGGTGAGAATGACCGTTTCATTGCTCTCAATTGCCACATCAGTGGTAATGGTGATTGTCGCCGAACCCGTAGTATTGCCAGCCGTTATGCTGATCGGGCTTGCGGTTATGGTGTAGTCAGTACCGTTGGTGGCAGTGCCGCTGATGGTAAACGGTACCGTTACCGTCGATGCAGAGGTCTGAGACAGTTGGGCGGTGACCGTCATTGTCCCGGATTCTGCGGCGCTCAGCTGCGATGCGCTGGTCCACTGCACTGTTGTCCCTGCGGCATCATCATTCGTGATGGTGGCCGTATGGACCGTCGTTGCTCCCTGGGTGGCGTTGGTCGGCGTACCCATGGTCAGGATTACCGTTTCATTGGGCTCTATAGTGGCGTCAGCGGTAATGGTGATCGTTGCCGTGCCGGTTGTGTTACCGGCAGCGATGGTGATCGGGCTGGCAGTGATGGTATAGTCCGTGCCGTTCGTTGCGGTGCCGGTTAAGGTAAAGGGCACGGTCACTGCCGACGCTGAAGTTGCCGACAGCTGGGCCGTCACGGTCATCGTGCCGGTTTCTGCCGCACTCGCTTGAGAAGCAGTGGTAAATTGCACTGTTGGTATAGCGGCATCATCATTGGTGATGGTGGCGGTATGAACGGTCGTTGCTCCCTGGGTGGCGTTCGTCGGTGTACCCATGGTCAGAATTACCGTTTCATCAGGCTCAACAGTGGCGTCAGCGGTAATGGTAATCGTTGCTGAGCCGGTGGTATTACCGGCAGCGATGGTGATCGGGCTGGCTGTGATAGTGTAGTCAGTGCCGCTCGTTGCTGTGCCGGTGACGGTAAATGGTACGGTCACCGCAGAAGCAGAAGTAGCCGACAGTTGAGCGGTTACTGTCATGGTGCCGGATTCGTTTGCACTGGCTTGCGATGCCGCAGTCCACTGCACCGTTGGTACGGCGACGTCATCATTGGTAATAGTTGCCGTATGTACCGTGGTTGCGCCCTGGGTGGCGTTAGTCGGCGTACCCATGGTCAGAATCACGGTTTCGTTAGGCTCAACGGTAGCGTCACCAGTTATGGTAACCGTTGCCGAACCAGTGGTGTTACCGGCAGCAATAGTGATCGGGCTGGCAGTGATGGTGAAGTCAGTGCCGTTCGTAGCAGTACCGGTGATGGAAAAGGGTACGGTCACTGCCGACGCTGAAGTAGCTGACAACTGAGCCGTTACGGTCATGGTGCCGGATTCGTTCGCACTGGATTGTGAAGCTGAGGTCCACTGAACAGTCGGTGTAGTTACTGCCGTTTCTGTTACGACAAGCCATGATCCAGTAGTTGTAGTAGCTGCCTGATAATAAAATCTATCCAGTGTAGAGTTTGACCCTGTGACCTTGCGAACTTTACACACCAGTTGATGACCAGCTGGAACGGTATATGTACCACCAGATATTGTATAGGTTGGGGAATATGCAGTTGTCGTTATGCTTCCAGATGTAGTGACCGTTGTTGAGGTCGCAACAAGAGTTCCGTTTTGTGCAGCACCTGCAGGGTTGTAATCATAGACATGGAATGTCCATGTATCGGTAGCAGTACCCGACCTCAATGCAAAGTTTGATGTAATTGCAGTTATATTGGTTGCCGACGCGTACACAGGGCCATAAATATTAAGCATTGCTGCGGGCGCAGTAATTGTCGTCGCAGGGCGCCACGATACAGCTGTAACAGGAGCAGTGGTGGTTACTGTGCCACGGAATGTA
Source organism: Geobacteraceae bacterium (assembly GCA_031412995.1). Taxonomy (GTDB): domain Bacteria; phylum Desulfobacterota; class Desulfuromonadia; order Geobacterales; family DSM-12255; genus JANOEC01. The sequence goes on along the minus strand of JANOEC010000144.1, from coordinate 20,980 downwards.
GGTATCGTGGCACTAGTTACAGCGGTTGTTGACTGAGCTGTTGGCAAGTTGGCAATACCATCTGCACCAAGATCTGTCGCGGTATCACCAATTGTATAGTAGGTATTTGTAGCAGCCTGAACACCAAGCGGTTTATACCAACCCTCATACATAAACACACTGACCAGCAAGGTGCACAGCGTAATCAGCGCAGCCTTGGCCCAGAGATTCATGCCGCGAATCTTTCTTGCGATTATTTTTCCCATGGTGACCTCACCTCATTAAAGTGTATCTATAGAACGTAGCGTAATATCCGGTATCGGTCTACCCTCAACTTTCTTGAGGGCAGACCGATTATTGATCAGCTAGAGCTGCGAGTGGCAATCCACGCACTGCAGAGTCTGATTCCAGGTTACCGACTGCCCTACCCGCAGGTTGTGGCAGGATATGTTCGCGCAGGAACCTAACCCTGGAGCGCCAGCAGTCCACATGGTATTGCTAAGTGCTGTTTTGGCGGTATCAAAGGAGCCAGCACCCTGCTTGTAGGTCGTCCGTGTCCAGAGCCCGGAGTAGCTGGTAAAGCTGGAATCACGGATCTGCGCCTTGGAGACGATCTTAATCGGCTTGAGGGATACGTCGACTTTGCCGTTCACGTGGAACTTGAACCCATCCGGGGCATCAAGCAGGGCGACACGGGCAGCCAGATCGCCACCGTGGCAGGCAACAGTTGAGCAGGAGTTGCTGGCTTTGTTATAGCCGGTGGCAACCGTTGACGCGTGGCAGATATTACAGCTGATGGTGGTCGCCTGGGTTGCAATACCGTGAGCAACGCTACCGACTGATGAATACTTGAGGAAACCTGAGGTGCCGTTAAAGATATTGTCGGAATGGATGCCTATTTTGTGTGATTGGTGAGCGCCAGTGGACGGACTGTTGTCGTGGCAGTGTGCACAACGATCGCCAGTGAATGTTAAGGCCCAACCAATGGTTGTCTTCGCCGGAGTACCGATACCGCTGCCATGACAGTAAACATTGGCGCAGGTCTTACTGCCGCCGATATATGTTGCGGTTGGTGCATTGAGGTAACGTAGAGTACCTGCGATTAACGGTGTGGCGGTCTTTGAAACTTCTACCTGAATAGTGCCGTCAATATGTGATGCACTGGATACGGGGTGGCAGTTGAGGCAACCGAAACGATAGGCAGCAACTCCCGCATCGGCACCGCTTGAGCTGTTCGCCGTATAATTAGCGTAAATCTTATTTACAATTGCACCAGTGTGCTTGCCATGGGCACCAGTCAAGTTCGGGTGGCAGAAGTTACAGCCCGTGCTGACGTTTATATTAGTGTCCCAGGAAACTGGAGTCCCGGTGATGCCGTTAGAGTGGCATGCCAGGGTTGAACAAGTACCAAAGGTCTGTGCCGGATTGTTCGGCGGCAGGTACAGGTTGTTACCGCCAACATAGCCAACTGTTGGCAGCACTGCGATTCTGCGACCGGCGCTGGTGGCGTGCTGGAACTTCATCCGGTCAGTGCCGGCAGCAGTATAATCCACGTGGCACTTATTACAGGTATTAAGCAGACCGGCTGCCGTACTGTAGAACTTGAAGTGGGCAGTATGTGCTTTGGTCCGGGGTGCATAGTCGTGGCACTTGGCACAAGCGGTACGGTTCGCTGCTGTTGTCGTGTACGCTGGCGTAATACCCCAGATATCAGTCTTCCGCTCAAAGTGACAGTTGACGTTGTTACAGGTGGCAACCGGATCAGTCAGCACCGGCACCGACGTCATGTTCCAGAAAAGACCTTTGCCATAACGCGGACGCTTGGCGCCAGAATAGTTGTCGATCTTCGACGCCATCTGGATCCGGCTGTTATTGATTGCTGAGTGCGAACTGGTATACGCCGCCGCAGCAGCACCATGACAAGCCACACACTGACCAGCGTTCTGCACGGCCGGCAAGTGCGTCACGTGGTTACCGATAAAGGTACCACCAGTACCCGGGGTACCCGGCGTACCGACGGCCCGCGTACCAGGCGCTGCACCGGTCGTATCCCTGACCCCGGTGGTTGCATCGCCACCATGGCATGCTCCGCAACTAATGGCCGCTTGTGCCAAACCAGGGGACGCAACGAGCACCAATAACGAGATCAGCCAGCAGATGACCCGCGTATTCTTGTGTCCCGCGTTGTGATGTCTTTCCATCGTCGACTCCTTAATAATATCTGAAGGCATCATTTTCACATTAACCGTCAATTCTCGGTCCATTACTACCACGTTGGTGTTACTGCATAGTGGCAGCTGACGTTGGAGCAGGTGCTTCCGCTGTAGGTGATCGGTTGCGTCGCATTGAACTTGAACTTCTGATCTACCACAATGTGGATGTTGGCCTTTACCGGCGTTGTAGTGCCGAAGGTTATGTGAGTAGCCATACTGTGGCAATTCGAACAATTCATATTGGTCTGATTATTGTTCGTCAAATCCTTGCCGATATGGCCAGCGACCGCGTGGGCACCGCCACCACCAACATAACCAGCAGCGCTGTCAAGTCTGGCCGTTGAGTAGTTGCCATGGACACCCAGACCAATCATTGACTTGACCGGCGGGAAGCCGTGGCAGCTGTTGCATACGCCATTTGATGGTGCAAAGGCCATTTTATAATCAGTTCCTGGCTGGTGCTCATGGCAGGTCAGGCACTTACGGTAATCAGCACCAGCGTGCGTACCGGACAGTTCAGGCACTCCACGTTTAAAGTGACCCGTTTTCGTATGGCAGACCTGGCAGAGACCGCGATATGGCGGAACCATCTGCACGAACCCGGATGTTGGGTTGGTAAAGGCAACAGTTGCCGCCGTTGACGTCGGGAAGAACTTGATCGACGAACGGATCATCCGCTTGTTGCCGGTGCCGTGTGAGTCGTGACAAACCGAGCAGAGCATGGACGGATCAGCACCGGCAGCATAATTAGCCGCGGTCACGTGCGTCTTGGTGACCAGCTTGGTTCTCTCTACCCCGCCAATTGACCAGACTTGTGTGTGGCATCCATTACAGACAGCATTCTGATCTTTCAGAAATCCAGGGAGACGGCTGGTCGAATCATTGGTGAAGATGTGCGGTTTCGTTGCAACGTGGCAGCTTTCGCAACCGGTAAGTACAGTGCCAGAAGCGCCACTGACCGAGCCGATACTGTTAAAGGCAACACCGTGTCCGGCGCTGTCAAAACTGTTCTTGACCGGGGCAGTGACATTAACTGTCCGACCGGCAGAGAAGTTAACTACTGAGGCCGTACCAACGTGGCAACTACGGCAGGTTACTGAAGCTGGATTAGTCCAGGTCACCGTGGCGTTGGCAGTCGGGTGACAGACGTCACACTTGGCCTGGTTATAAGCCGCCACACTATTGACGTGCGGTCCGGTGGTGACGAAGCTGCTATGGCAGACCTGACAGGAGCTGAGGATCGTACCGAACTGTGGGCCGTCGGCGGTTGTCAGGTGGGTTGTGTGAGCACCGGTGCTGATCGTGCTCGGGAAAGGTCCAAGGTTCGGTGAGGTTGCGTGACAGGAACCGCATTCAACTGTGCCGCCCCAAACTGCCAAGGTATGGCAGGCATTGGTACAGGTGCCACCGACAGCATTAAAGCCAGCACCGACGTTCTTGGCACCGTTGGCATGGAGAGTCTTACTGATAATGGCGTTGGTGCCGTTAACGGTGCTCGCGTGACAGGTCTGGCAGCTATAACCGCTGACACCGGCAACGTGCTTGGCGTGTGAACCGGTGGTCAGGCTGGCAGCATCACCGTGGCAGGAATAACACTTACCGGCCAGAGTACCGAGGCCATTTTTCCAGGAAGGTGTAATCTTCCAACTCATGTTCGTCCAGCTCATGTTCGTGCTTGGTGCAACCCACTGATTACTTGATGATACATATCGACCCGGGGCGCCGTTACTGTGACAGTAAACAGTGCTGCAGGTGCGGTTGGCAGTGTTATATGCCGGTGGACTTCCGTACAATGTCCCGATCGACCCTGGTGTCACAAACAGATCTTGGGCGACGGCATTCTTATGTTTGATAGAAGTTGAGCCGGTAAAGTGACACTCACCGCATCCATAGGCGTATTTGGTTGAATCAGCGATCGGCTTGGCAATTCCGCCCGAGTGAACCATGTGCGGTGTTAAAGATTCATTGGTCGTATAATTAAGCAACTGCTTGGCAATTTTCGGCGGTGGATAGCCGTGACACGACTCACATACACCGGCAGCAGTAAAGCCTTCGGCGTGGAAGTGACAACCGTTACAATCATTAGCTAAGGCGAAAGGCTTTGTATTAAGAACATCGTGATCAGGCGGATAATCCCGGATGCCGGTACGAGGATTAATCACACCGCTGCCAGGTACTGAGTGACAGGACTGACAGACACCAATGGCACCAACAGTCTGCGCAGGATCAGCCATGTAATATGGTTGCGCACTGGTGAAGGTGACGGTTTTGCCTTTGCCATTCCCCAAACTTGTTGAGTATGACAACGTCCGGGCAATCAACTTCTGGTTAATAACAGCATCCGTGGCATTCGCGGTCACGTGTGAACGGTGACAATCACCACACTGTACATGCTGCGGTCTTTTTGGATTACTATGGGTCATGGTACGCGAACCCTGGGTCTGCTTATGACAGTTGGTGCAGATGTTGACATCTTCTGCATCAGTACCGTACTGATCAGTCCGGAGCAACATACCCGTTGATTTACTGAAGTTACGTGAATTGATATCCGTTTGGCTACCGTTGGCAGTACTGCGGTTATCGAAGGTTTTACTATCTGAGTCACCGTAGTGAACACTGTGACAAGTGGAGCAGTTGATCTTACCATCCCGGTAATAGTTACTCAACTGTGATGTATGGTTGGTCGGGTTATGGTTCCGCGGACTCTTATAAAAGCTCGTTGTATATTCAGCATAGGTATCATACTTCTTACCTGACGGCTTGCTTGCATCCAATGGTGCCCGCCAAGCTGAGGTGTAGTTGATTTTAACCGGGTGTGAGCCTTGATCCGCGGTCATGTTCGTCCAGTCATAGTGACAGTTGTTGCACATTTGGTCTTTATCGTTATTATCACGCAGCAACCGCACCTTATCCATATTAAGGGGATCAGGAGGCTGAACATAGGCAATTGGTTCGTAATCATGTACCCGGTGGCAACGGGTACAGGTATTAAGCGATGCACCAGTAATCGGATCCTTATAAAAATAGAACTTACCCGTATCATAATAGGTCATATAGCTGTTTTGTGGAATCCGCGCTCCTGCCTTCGGGTTCACTAACGGCGAATCCCAGTTATGTGACCGCCATGACCCTTGGCCTTTCGGCACTGCGTCTGGGGTGGTACCATACGGATTTGCCATTGACTCTTCAGTAAATGGCATATGCGCCGCGCCACCACCATCAGAGTGACAGGATACACACACATGCCGGAGGTTTCTGCCATTAAAATCCAGGGCAGCGGCCCCGAATGCATTGTGGCAGACTTCGCAAGCCTGTTTATGAGGCGAATTTGGAATCTGTGCTGCATGTACCTTCACTGCTCCACCGACCGCAATTACCACTGCGAGGAGTCCTTGGAGTACTTTTGACCAATTCATACGTTCGCTCCTAAGAAAGCATATGGGAAGTATTCGCAATTTCATTCATCTCTCCTGACGTATACCTACTGCAAAGGCCAAGGCTTTCCTTCTACCTTCAACAGAACCAATTGGGCATCAGCCATTGTCATTAATCCATCAGGAGCAGGCACCCCATTCACCAGCGGAGCAATGTCAGCATGCTTAAAGGTTTCAGCATCAACAGCACTCGAAACATACGCCCGCAGGGCAACAATTGCATCATAAACCCTCAGGGAACCATCACCGTCTACATCTGCATCAGGCGTTGGCTGCCAGTACCGAGTGTTGGTATTGCCGGCAACGTCTGTTGCCGTTACAGTGAGTTTTGACAGATCTGAAAAAACACCTGACACTGACCAGATCGACTGATTAAGTGAGTCCGGCTGTGTTACGGTGTGCGAAACACCATCATACGTGACACTGACCGTAGCACCAGGCTCAATGTAGCCCTGAATAGTGGTTGGGTTCGGTGATTGATCCAGAGCAATACCCACCGAAGGCTTGGTTTTATCTAAGAGCAAATTACGAATTGCTACTGTTTCTTCACCAGCTATCCCATTAGAAACTGTCACTTTCAGTGTATAGACACCTGCAGTTAACAGATCAACTGCCGTCGTGGTAACAGTCGCACCAGGGTTATTGAAAGTCTGTGGCGCAAATACAGGTACACCGTTACTATCGGTCAGTTCGACAGTTACTAAAGTAATTTGTGTCGTCGGATTCGTGTTGCTTGGAGCTACTGCAACCGTGAAGGTATAGCCGTTACCGTTATTAATCGCGATGTCTTCAAATGGTTTGGTTATCTCTGCACTTGGCGCAGACGCATGCACATACAGTGAACGCAGCTTGCTTATTTTGCCGTAGTCACCGATTGCATCAATCGTTATCGGCACAACTTTTTCACTATCCCGTAAATAGTCTATTGTCGAACGCGACCAACTCAGGCCATTCAGAATTGCGTCTTCAGTGCCAAACTTCACACTGGTAGTGGTGGCTGGCACAACACCAGAGAAAAGCAACGGCACAGAAGCGTTGGGGTAGAACAGGTTGTCAGAGGTGCCAGCAGCTGTCAAACGACCAGTCACATTCGGCAGCATCGGCTGCAAATTAACGGAATACACAAGCGACAGCGTCTCATTACCTGCCTTGTCGCGCGCTACAACCTGCAGAGTATTGTTGCCATTCCTGCTGAGCAGGGCCAGGGAACTAAAGTAATAAGCAGTTGATGTTCCGAGCCGATTCGGGTTAACCGCAATTGGATAGCCGCTGTTAATCAGCAATGATACCGAATCGAGGTTTTCGTCGACAATTGTGCCGGCGGCGTTTTGCACCTGATCCATAACAACTGACCCATCGCGGTAAAAGCCGAAATTGACTACAGGCACAACCGTATCAACGATTACATCCTGCGATGCTATCGGTGCAGATGAAGACCGTGGGCTCAATTCGACAAAGGCTTTCGGCGTTAAAGTATTCACAACATCGGCAACAAGAGTAACTGTTGCCGTCCAGGTCTTCACATCCTGCAGACCGGAAGTATCAACCGTTGCAAAGTACCGCAGCTTATTTGCGCTGTTGTAAATCTCAACTTGCAGTTCCTTGCCAGGTGTACTTATGTTACCGGCCAGCTTATAATTTACGGTACCACTAACGGTAATCGTGGAGGTCTTTCGATACTGCTCAGCTGCCGGGATCGCGTTAAAAGTAAGGACTGGACCGGCGTATGTCAGTGGGCCGGTTGGCAAGTAGTTAATGTGCGGGATAGCCAATGGTACTTCATTACTATCCTTAGTCGCCCGAATGACAATATCCTGATCTGTCTGAATGGTCGACATTTGCGCAACACAGGTATAATCATCCAATTCCACCCCAGTAACCGACACTGAGCAGGTACCACTAAACTCTTTATTGACACCATCGCCCTCATTGTTTTTCCAGGTTACGATGGCGTTCGGCGTCACCTTTCCGGTAATGGTAAATTTATGGTCCGGCAGGCGCTGAGCAAGGTTTGGAAAATGCACATCTCCGACTGGGGGAGTCATTGCCGCGTCCTGATTAAAAGTTAAAGTCAACCTAGCCGGCGGCCAAGGAGCGCCATCAAGACTTATCGTCAGCAAATTGGCCGGATTCAACCCCTGTTCATTGGCGATCAACAGGTTTCCACGATGCACTAGAATATCACGCGGATAGACCAAATCCATAGCAGGATAGGCAGCTTCATTAATGGAAGTTCCAACCAAGGCCGGCAAAGCAGGATTCGGATCGATAACCTGAACTCGCTTCAATACTTTATCAATAACAAACAATCGCATACCTGACGACGGATTCTCTATTGTCACGCCTGCCGGATTCGACATATGGGGAATATACGGAGCATTCGCGTCACTAGCCAACAAGTCGCCAATCTTAAACAGATATTTAAATTGCTTTAACGGGTCAGCATAATCAGCGGCACCAAAAAACTGCACTCGACCATTCAGAGAATCACCAACAATAATCCATTTATTTATTGGATCGTAGGTGATCGCCTCAGGCGACATAAACCTACCATTTTCCGGCGTCTGATTAGGCTCCCCGAAAGCCAGCGGATTCAACAAGGAAGGTGAGCCGAATGAATTGGTCGGGAACAGCGCTGACGCCGCTGCGCCTAACGTACTCTTAGCATAACCAAATTTATCATACACTTGCACACACATCATTGACGTGCCAGACACAAAATAATATTTGAGGTCCCCACCCAGAGTCCCATCATTTACACCAACAATAGGTGCTTCAAATGAGCCCGAATCAAGAACATAAATATTTTCTTGCGCATCCAGCGTTACCGCAATTGGGCTCTGAAATTTCAGGTCCGTTCTTGTAAAATCACCCTGCTGACCCATTAGGGTGCCACTCGGATCATACAGCCGCACTTTTGGCTGCGGATACATGAAAGTCACAACCATCACGCCACTCTTCATGACAGCCAAACCATAAGGCCGCCCCTGGGAAGACGTATCAAATGAGGCGATATGATTACCATATGCGTCAAACTTGACGATCTTACGGTTTTCAACATCCGTCACATAGATATTATCCGATGCATCCTTGGCAATCTTACCAAGTACCGACCCAAAACCTGGCGCTGGTGGATACCACGCCGGGCGTACCACAACACTTGGAAATACTGCTGCCCCCGCTTGCCCTTCTGTCCCCAGCGAAATAACTGCTGCGACCAGTGAGATGACGAGAAATAACGCTGCTTTCCTCATTCTGATTACCATATACAAGCCTCCGGATTTAATGGAGATGTCCTATTGTGACGCTTTTTAGTGAAAGTTCATTTCTCCGTGTGTCATTCATTCTGCAACTTCAGTGCCCATTGCAAAATTAAAATCAACCCACACCGAATTGGCTGTGTTTATGCGGAAAGACCCAAGGCCAAGTGTTTACTTAATCGCGATACGTTGTTCAATATACAGGCATCGTTCAGAACCTGCACAAGTGCGTTTATTTCAGAAAGCCAAACTTCTTCATGCGATAACGGAACGCATCCACCCCAAGACTCAGTTTTTTGGCCGCCTTTGACTGATTCCACTCGTTATTTTCCAGTGCCTGGCGAATCAACTCCCGCTCAACCTCTTCAATGTCAATACCCTCAGGCGGCAAGCGAAACATGCCGACCGGGCCTGCAGTGTCCGTGGTTGGTGGCAGCGACGAGGAATCAAGGGGCAGATGCTCAATACATTCGGTGTCATTACTGAGGATGATGGCCCGCTCGATGACATTCTTCAGTTCACGGATATTACCCGGCCAGTTGTACTCCAGCAGCGTCTGCTCAACCTGCGGGGTGAACCCTTTGATCCGCTTATTGAACTCATTATTATACATTTCGATGAACGCCTTGGCGAGGATCAACACGTCATCGCCCCGCTCGCGCAAGGAAGGGAGATAAATTGGGATGACCTGCAGCCGGTAATAGAGATCGTTGCGGAAAGATTTGTCTTCAATGGCTTTCAACAGGTCCTTATTGGTCGCGGAAATAATCCGTACATCCACCGGAATAATCTTGGTGCCGCCAATACGCCGCAGCATCCGATCTTCGAGAAAGCGGAGCAGCTTTGCCTGCATGCCGACTTCCATGTCGCCAATCTCATCCAGAAAGACCGTCCCGCCATCGGCCAGCTCGAACAGACCCTTTTTGGTCATTTTGGCGTCGGTAAAGGCACCTTTCTCGTGGCCAAACAGTTCACTTTCCAGCAACGTAACGGGCACAGCCGCACAGTTAATCGCCATGAACGGCTTTTCTGCCCGACTGGACTTATAATGAATCCATTTGGCAACCAACTCCTTGCCTGTGCCTGATTCACCCTGCACCAGCACGGTCGTCGCTTCACTTTTGGCAACTTTTTCCATGATTTCCAGCACGTTTTTCAGATGGCGGCTGTTACCAATGATATTCGGCGGCCCGATTTTTTTCTGTTCACTGCGAAAGGTCATCACTTCGCGCCGCAGTTCGGAGGTCTCCAGCGCCTTCCGGATCACAATGGACATTTCATCAAGGTTAAACGGCTTATTGATGTAGTCGTAGGCGCCCAGGCGCATGGCCGTAACCGCCGTCTCCAGACCCCCATGAGCGGTGACCATGATGACAATGGTATCTTCTTCAAACTCCTTGACCCGTTCCAGCACCTCAAGCCCGCTAATGCCGGGCAGCTGAATGTCGAGCAGCACCAGATCCGGCTGCTCCTCACGAACAATCTTCACCGCCTCTTCACCGGTGCCTGCCGTCAGAACCTCATACCCCTGTTTCTTGAGATTTTGCTCAAGCGACCAGCGGATGAGATGTTCGTCGTCAACCACCAGGATTCTCGTCTTCCGCATACCTACTCCTTTTTACCGCATATCAGACGTTGCCTGTAACGCTTCGTTCGGCCGCGAAACAGGCAGTTCAATAATAAATGTCGTGCCTTGGTGATCAGCGCTCTCCACGCGGATTACCCCGCTATGCTGGGTGATAAGTTTATGACAAATTGCCAATCCTAGTCCAGTGCCTTGTGCCTTAGTCGTAAAAAACGGGGTAAATATCCGTTCCCGGATCTGGGCGGGAATACCGGAACCGGTATCGGCAATGGATACCATGACCCAGGGATAGCCATCACGATGATGCACTTCAGTGGTGATAGTCATGGTTCCGCCATCCTGCATGGCCTGGAAAGCATTCAGAATCAGATTGAGCAACACCTGCTGGATCTGTTTCGGGTCAACAAAGACCGGTGGTAAATCTGGCATCAGCTTAAGCCGCTTCTCAATGGTGTCGCCGCGACCACTGCGGTGTTGCACCGCAAATTTGAGCGTTTTCTGCAGCACCGAATTCAGGTCCGTATAGGCCAGCTCCGGTGGCGTCGGCTTGCCAAAAAATAGCAGGTCGTTGACGGTCTTGTCCAGCCGCTTGATCTGTTCCAGCACTTCATCGAGAATTTCAGCGCGCGAATCATGCGGCTCAAAATCATCCTTAATGATAGTAATGGCGGCGGCAATGCCAGTCAGCGGGTTTTTAACCTCATGGGCGATGCCGGCCGCCATCTCCCCCATGGATGCCAGGCGATCGGCCCGTTCCATCTGCTGGAAGTGCAGCTGATCAAGCTCTTTTTTGGCCGTGTCCAGACGATCGACCATGGTATCAAAGGTGGCAATCAACCGCCCCATTTCATCCTTGCCACCCGGCTTCATCCGCACTGACAGGTCACCTTCGGCCACCCTGGCCATGCTCTCGGCCACCAGATGCAGCGGCTGTTTGACAAACTTGAGCATGATCATGGCGATGGCCAGCGACAGAAAGACAATAATCAGCACGGTCGAAAAGATGAACAGCTCAGCCCCTTCGATCATGGTGCGCCGGGTATCTTCCAGCGAGTACTGGACGTTCAGCACCCCGATGATCCGGGTTTTATGCCCATGACAGGCATGACAGGCCACATCATTATAGATCGGCTTGACCATGCTCAACACTTCGCCGTGACCGGCGACGGTGGCAAAGCCCTCTTTCCGGTTATTGATGAACAGCTGGTAATCAGTATCATTGACCGGCTTGCCAACTTCCGCCGGCCGTGAGGATTTCAGGATAATGCCATGGGGATGAAAGATGCGCACCCCAACCAGCTTACGGTTGGTGCCGATCCGCTCAAGGACCGTCCGGGTATCCTCAACATTACCCAGACGCATGGAGGAAAAAATACTCGCTTCTATGGACTGCAGCACCAGATCGGTATTTTCCCTGGCACTGTTCAGAATCTGGATTTTTTCGCGCTTCAGGTTCAAAAAGGTGAACGCGCTGATGCCAAACGCCAGGAGCGTGATGGAAATGACAATTACCCTGGTTGTGAGGCTTTTAAAGATCAACTAATCATTCCTTGCACCACAATCATCCGGCACCAATTACGGTCCGGATTTCTTTTTATCTTTGTCATCGGGCAGAAACGGCGACGGCATATTCAGGGTGCCGGTGGGAGCCGAATCGATGGTCTTCGGCAGTAGTGCCCGCTGCTTGGCCGGGCTGAACACCCACTCGCTATATTTTTTCTTTCCTTCGAAATGCTTGAATTCCGGCGGGAAATTCCCTTGTTTCAACGGCTCGCGATCACTGGTGCTGATCACCCCGGCAATGCCACCATCACCACCCTGGACCGTTTTGAATTCCTTACCGGTAATCGGGTCGGTCAGCATATAGGACGGCGGATCTTTTTTATCCGGATCCCCCCGCAAATAGCGCACATTAGCGAGGGAACGGGGATCTTTTTGCAGATGCTTCAGCTCGCGCAGCGGGGTGACCGGATGGCCTGGCTTTGGTCGATGCCAGGTCGAGATGGCCTTAAAGATCTGCCCCCCGCGGAAAAGCAGTTCTTCCTCCCGCTCCCGCTGCATGAGCCGCTGCCAGCTCTGGCCAGTCATGGTGAGCATAATGCCGATGATGATTACCATGAAGATGACGGTGGCAAAGGTCACCCCAGCCTGACTGCGCAGTAGCCGCATCACCGTTTCCTCGCCAAGACCTCCCGCGCTGCCGTAACCAGTCCGGCCGGGGTCAGGCCAAAATGGACCAGCAGCTCCTCCGCCTTGCCGGAGGTACCGAAACAGTCATTCATCCCTACCCGCTTGAGCGGCGTCGGGCACTGTTCAGCGAGCAGTTCTGCCACGGCACCACCAAGCCCGCCGATGATCGAGTGCTCTTCGGCGGTGACAATTGCCCCGGTTTCCCGGGCCGCCTGCAGGATCAGCTCATTATCCAGCGGCTTAACTGTCGGCATATGGATTACCCGGGCAGCAATCCCTTCTTTTTCCAACAGATCGGCGGCCTGCTTGGCCATGGCGGTCATCAAACCGTTGGTGATAAACGTCACATCCGTACCCGGCAGCACCTCAACCCCCTTGCCAATGACAAACGTATACTTTTCGTCAAAAACATTCGGCACCTTATTGCGACCGAGACGGACATAGACCGGACCTGGCGTGGCGGCAACCGCCCGGATCACTTGCCGGGTCTCCTCACCGTCGGCCGGCACAATGACCGTCATATTCGGGATCGCCCGCATGATCGCCACATCTTCAACCGACTGGTGCGACCCGCCGTCTTCGCCCACGGTAATGCCGCCATGGGTGGCGACTACCTTGACATTGGCCTTGGGATAGGCCACGGACTGGCGCACCTGCTCCCAAGCGCGGCCAACAGCGAAAATGGCAAAGGTGGAGACAAACGGCACTTTGCCCGCCGCGGCCAGACCAGCCGCCGTGCCGACCATGTTGGCCTCGGCAATACCCATATTGAAGAACCGCTCCGGAAAGCGCTTGGCAAACAGACCGGTCTTGGTTGAACCGGACAGGTCGGCGTCAAGCACGACAATATTGCCGTTTTCCGCGCCGAGTGCCACCAGGGTCTCGCCATACGCATCACGTGTTGCAATCATACTGCTATCCTTTCCCGCCGCAGCGGTCACTTTAAAATATTGGGGCTATCCTCAAAACAGCCGAGGCACTGGAGCGCCCGCGGCAGCTCTTCATCACTCGGGGTGACGCCGTGGTAGGATGCCTTGTTCTCGAAGAAACTGACCCCTTTGCCCTTCACCGTCCGGGCAACGATGGCTGTTGGCTGTCCCTTGAACGACGCTGCCGCTTCGAGGGCGTCAACTATCGCCGCCATGTCGTGGCCGTCAATCTCCAGCACGTGCCAGCCAAAGGCGGCGAACTTATCAGGAATCGATTCGACCCCCATCACCTTGGCGACCTCACCGTCAATCTGCAGCCCATTGGCATCAACGATGGCGCAGAGGTTATCGACCCGATAATGGGCAGCAGCCATCGCCGCCTCCCAAACCTGGCCTTCCTGCAGCTCCCCGTCGCCGAGCAGGGCAAATACCCGTGACCTGCTACGATCCAGACGGAGCCCCAAGGCGATGCCGACCGCCATGGACAGCCCCTGGCCGAGCGAACCGGTGCAGACCTCGACCCCTGGCGTCTTGTTGCTGTCCGGGTGCCCCTGCAGATGGCTGCCCAGTTGGCGCAGGGTCTTAAGATCCGTTGCCGGGAAGTAGCCGGCCGCTGCCAGGGCGACGTACTGCGCCGGGGCCGCATGCCCCTTGCAGAGGACAAAGCGGTCACGCTCGGGCCAGGCCGGATTGGCCGGATCATGGCGCATGGTATGGAAATAGAGGGCGGCAACCAGGTCAATGGCGGAAAGAGAACCGCCCGTATGGCCCGACTGTGATGCATGCAGCATCCTGACCACGTCGATACGTAATTGACGGGCCCGTTCTTCGAGTTGCGCAAGAGAAACTGTCACAAAAATCCTTTCTTACTTGATGGCGAAAAAGTCGAGAATTGCGTCATCGAGGCTCGCGGCCGGTTTTTTCTCGACCTGAACCTCCAACAGCGCAAGCAAGTCATCCATATCCGTTACCTCATCACCCTCAACCGGCACCTCGGCCACGGGTTCGGCCAGCACTTCGGCCAGGGCTTCGACTTCAGCCGCCATATCAGCCGGGACTTCAGGGATGGTAAATGCAGCCACGGCAGGGGCAACGACAGGGCCAGCTGGAGTTATCGTCGCCGCCGGCACACCCTTCATCAGGGTGATTTTCTGATCAAAACCACCACTCTTCAACGAGCGGAGCATCGCCTTGTGCTGATCTTTCATCAGCTCATCAACGAGCATATCCAGGTTTTCAAAGGTAACGATGTCGGCATAGGTGGTTTTCTTCGAGGCCAGGATCGTCCCCCCCTGATACAACAGGGTGATAATGTGAGGGTTCTTGATGCCGCTGTCTTCGGTCTGAACGTGATAGACCTCGCCCAGGTACATGACGTTGTGATTATGGCCAAGCCGCATACTTAATTTCCTCTACACGTAGAATGCGTAATCGTGAAAAAATATCATGATCATTACTCTGTTTACAACAGATTCCCGCCAGACTTATCCGGCAGGAGTCTGTTGAACTTAGGAAATCAAGCGAAAATTCGGCTGGGCGAGGGCAGATTTTGTCGATTTAGCCGGTCAATAGTTGTTCTATTGACCAAAAAATCGGCGAAATATGGACCGTTCAGACGGATTTGCAGCAGATTTATTCTAAGTCCGACAGCCTCCTAGCAACTGTTTGATCCGGGCAACCGCCTCCATGGCGTCCTTGGCATACAGATCGGCACCAATCCGGTCGGCATACTCCTGGGTCACCACCGCGCCACCCACCATGGTAAAGGTCTTGACTCCCTGCTCCCGCAGCCTGGCCAGCACCTGCTCCATCTCGGCCATGGTCGTGGTCATCAGGGCTGACAGGCCAACCGCATCCACCTGATGCGCCAACGCTTCGCTGACGATCCGCTCGGCCGGTACATTTTTGCCCAGGTCAATGACCTCGAAACCATGATTCTCCAGCAGGGTGCAGACAATGTTCTTGCCGATGTCATGGATATCACCCTCCACGGTGGCCATCAGAATGCGCCCGAGGGAGACCATTTCGCCCCCCTGCAACTCGGCTTTGAGGCGACCAAAGGCGGTCTGCATGGTATCTGCCGACTGGATCACCTGGGGCAGGAAATAGCGCTGGCTCGCAAAACGCCGGCCAACTTCCTCCAGCCCGGGTAACAGCCCTTCGTTACTGATGGTCAGCGGTGACAGACCTTCAACCAGGGCAGCCTCAATCAGCGCCACCACCCCTTCACGATCACCCACAATCACCGCGTGGCTCAAGCGTTCACGGATACCAGCGGGAGCGGCGTCCGGTGCAGCAGCGGTTGCCAGATCCTGACTACCGGCATACGCGGCAATATAGGCTGAAGCCTGCAGGTCACGCCCCAGGATCACCATGGCCGAGCGGAGCGCATCCATCATGGCGGTCTCTTTCGGGTTGATGATGGCGGCGTCCAGACCGGCGGCCAGCGCCATGGCCAGGAAGGTCGACGAGACCAACGGCCGACGGGGCAGACCAAAGGAGATGTTACTCACCCCCAGCACCGTGTTCAC
This sequence comes from Geobacteraceae bacterium, assembly GCA_031412995.1. GTDB lineage: Bacteria > Desulfobacterota > Desulfuromonadia > Geobacterales > DSM-12255 > JANOEC01. The sequence goes on along the minus strand of JANOEC010000144.1, from coordinate 4,859 downwards.
ACCGAGCCGCTCCTTGGCCAGGGTCACGGCCCGGATTGTTTCCATGGCCCGCTTCTGCTCGGCACTGACCGTAAGGGTCAGGCAGTCGAGCAGGATATTGTTGCGGCAGATGCCGACCGCTTCAGCGGCGGCGATGATCTGCTCCCCTACCGCAATCCGCTCCTCGGCGGTCGGCGGGATGCCCGCGTCCAGGGTCAGGCCAATGACCGCTGCGCCATACTTCTTTACCAGCGGCAATACCCGGGTCAGGCTCTTGGCCTCACCGGATACCGAATTGACCAGCACCTTGCCATCAGCCGCCTTGAGCCCTCGCTCCAACGCCTCGGGGCTGGAAGAGTCAATCACCAGCGGCACCTGCACCGCACCGCTCACGCAAAAGATCGCCCGTTCCATGGCTGCCGGCTCATCAATCCCCGGTGCCCCCACATTGACGTCCAGCAGGGTCGCCCCGGCTGCCACCTGCTCCATGGCTTCGCGGCGGATATAGGCCACCTGTCCGGCCGCCAGCTCTGCGGCGAAAGCCTTCTTGCCGGTCGGATTGATCCGCTCCCCAATGACGGCGGCCGGCGCCCCGCCACCAATGGCCAGATGACTGCTCCGACTGGAGAGAAAGGTAACATTCGCTGTTGGGCCAACGGCACGCCACGACTGGTCACGACCTGCCAGAGCCTCTTTGATCGCCCGGATATGGGCCGGGGTCGTACCGCAGCAGCCACCGATGATCCGCACATTCAAATCCAGCAACCGATCATGAAAGATCGTCATCTCGTGCGGTGCAGCCGGAAAGATCGTTGCCCCGTCAACCAGTTGCGGCAGCCCGGCATTGGCCTGGGAGATCAGCGGCAGTCGCGTTACCTTGCGCATCGAGGCCAGCACTGCATACAGCCCTTCCGGTCCCAGACCGCAGTTGGAACCGACCACGGTCGCGCCAACCGCTTCCAGGGTAATGGCCGCTGCTTCCGGGGAGGTGCCGAGCACGCTCCGCCCGTTATCATCAAAGGTGAGCATGGCAATGACCGGGATATCAGCCGACAGTTCGCGAATGGCGATCACTGCCGCGCGAATTTCCTTGATATCCAGGAAGGTCTCGAGGGAAATCAGATCGGCCCCGGCATCGATCAGCGCCCGGGCCTGTTCGCGAAAGATATCCGCAATCTCGTCAAAGGTGGCATCACCCAACGGCTCGACAAATCGGCCGGTAGGGCCTACCGACGCCGCCACATAGGCCGCATCGCCAGCGGCTGCGCGGGCAATCCGCACCGCAGCCGCGTTTATCTCGGTTAGCTGGTCGGCCAGGCCATAATGGGCCAGCTTTGCCCGGTTGCCGCCAAAACTGTTGGTGACAATAATATCGGCGCCAGCCGCCACATACTCACGGTGCACCCCAGCCACGACCTCAGGCATGGTCAGGTTCAGCTCTTCCGGTGACTGTCCAGGCGCAAGACCCCGCTCCTGGAGCATGGTCCCCATTGCTCCGTCCAGCACCAGGGTACGTTCCTGCAACGCCTGCATAAATGTCTGCTTCATGGTTTTGCTCCCTTACCACCGGGTACCGGCTCCACTGCACTCTTGCGCTCATGGGACAGATCCTGCACCAGCGGTTCGTGAATATCGATATGCCCCTTGAGGGTTTGCGTTTTTTGGCCGGCTACCAGCAGCTGCACCCGGCGAATCTGCGGGAAGTTCACGGTGATGGTGTCGACCAGGGCGTAGACCGTGACCAATTCGCTGGCGCTGCCACCGGGCAGTTCGGCAACCAGTTCGCTGCTCAGATCCAACACCGCAGTGTCACCAAGCACCGTAACGGTCGGCACCGGTGCCGACTCGGGTAGGATCAGTTCGAAATCACCCACCGGGCCATTTTGCAACTCCTGCACGACGGCCTGGATGCACTCGGCCTGATCCCCACAGGCATCGATCTCCCGTCCTTCCCGCACCAGACTATCCGCATCCGGCGTGGCAAAAAACAGGGTCACAATGCGGGTACTGGCCAGCGGTTGCGCCACCGGTGCCGGCGGTGGCTGGTGGCTTTGCTGATAGCGCCGCGCTACCAGCACTCCCAGGGCCAGGGCACAAAAGATAAAGGCTATAACCAATACTGCTGTGCGACGGGGCGAAACCCGAGCTTTTTTCATTGGCTCCCTCCGCACTGCTGCTCATCGAGATTGACCTGATAGACGTCACCAAGCTGCCCACCGAGAAAGCGGTTGCCAACCCGGATGAAACCGGCCGGAATGTCGGTGACAAAATAGTGATGGTTCCCCTGCTCCGCTGCCGGCCGCAACAGTTGCTGCTCCGCCAGAATGGCTGCCACGGTGCGGGCGGTCTCGGCGGCTGAATCAACCAGCGTCACCCCGTCGCCCATGATCTCGCCGATCGTCTGCTTCAGCAGCGGATAGTGGGTACAGCCGAGCACCAGGGTGTCGACCCCCTGCTCCTGCAGCGGTGCCAGATAGATACGGGCAGCCAGCCTGGCCACCTCGTTATCGGTCCACCCTTCCTCTGCCAGCGGGACAAACAGCGGGCAGGACTGGGTGACCACTTCGATGTCGGGATTGATCTGCTTGATCGCCTTGGCATACGCGCTGCTGCGAATGGTCCCTTCGGTGCCAATTACACCAACCCGACCACTGCGGCTGACCGCCGCTGCCCGACGGGCCCCCGGCTCGATCACCCCAACCACCGGAATCGACAGCTCGGCCTGCAGTGTTTCCAACGCCACGGCCGTTGCGGTATTACAGGCCACCACCAGCAACTTGATATCACGGCTGACCAGAAAGGCAGCGATCTGCCGTGCGTAGCGGGTCACGGTTTCCGGTGACTTGGTTCCGTAGGGAACCCGCGCCGTATCGCCCAGATAGACCGTATCCTCCTGCGGCAGCGCCCGCACGATCTCCCGCAAGACCGTCAGCCCGCCGACCCCTGAATCAAATATGCCAATTGCCTTCCAGGGCACAAAACACCTCACCAAAGTACGCACCGGAGTGCGGTTTGCAGCCACACTCGTGAACGCTAACTATTGAATCCGTTAAAGAATTGTGTATCGTAGGGGATGCGGTAAACCTTGTCAAGGAATTCGGCCCGTCACCCGTATTAAGGTAAGCTGTTTGATTTTACGGGAATATCTGCTACAAACAGCTAGAATTCAGCGGGCGGGAGAGATCATGGAAACACAGCAGATGTTCAGTACGGCACGCAAAGTTTTTGCCCCGTTTGAAACGGCGAATATCGTCCATTTCACCCAGAATTTTTCCTTCAGCACCCTCCTCGACAACCCGCTGATGATGATCCTCTGCCTGTTTGTCCTGTTTATGGGGATAATCAAGCGCTCAAAAACCATCCTGCTGACGGTCTTCACCGCTATTGCCCTGATGTTCCTGATGCGCTACACTCTGCCGGCAGACCCCGGCGCCGAAATGTCACTTAAATCTACCATCCCCTTTGCCTTTGGCGGTCTGGGCATCGGCTCCGCCCTGATCTACTTTCTGTTCATCAAGGGCGAATAGACCAATTTAAGGAGTACCATCCGCATGGCTCTCAGTAAAAAAGACGGCGTATTTATCGTTGGCGCACTGGTTGTCTTCGCCATTTTCTGGGGTATTTCCGGCGAGGAAAAAACCCATAAAATGCCGCGCAATGCCGATCACCAGAAATTCTACGACCTGCTGGCCAGCGGCAAGAGTAAGAAAGAAGTCGATCCTCTCTGCGCCGAATGCCACGATGGGGTCAAGATCAAATTCCCGGCTAACCACCCGGAAAAACCAGGCGGTCAGCCGATGCGCTGCCTGTTCTGCCATAAGAAGAGCAAGTAACGCGGAAATCCAGGGACTAGGGACCGGGGACCAGGAAAGGCAAAGGCTTTTACCAGTCCCCGGTCCCTGGTCCCCAATCCCCAACACATGTCAACCCTGAACATAACCGCCGCCCTGGAGCGGCTCATTACTGATGCCGTCAACCGACTGCCCGAACTGCAGCATATCCGGCCGGAACAGCTGCTGGTCTGCCTTTCGTCTACGCGGAGTGGCGGCATCCAGGGCACCTATGCCAAGATCCACCCCCTCCGCTTTGCCGACGGCACGGCCAGCACCGAGGTCCGTCGCGGCCGCCGTCGCTATAGTTGCACCATGCCGACAGTTACCCACAACCGTCGGGATATCCTCTATCTGATCTACTTTCTCGTGCCCCGCTTCCTCAACCTGACCTTACGGGAAAAGCTGGTGACGGTGCTGCACGAGTTGTATCACGTCTCCCCCGACTTTAATGGCGACATTCGCCGTTTTCCGGGCCGCAATTATGCCCACGGCCATTCGCGCAAGGTCTATAACGAGCGGATCGAAACCCTGGCGGACCGCTACCTGGCACTCCTTGACGATGACACCGTCCTGGCCCCGCTGCATGGCTCCATGCTGGAACTGCGCGCCCGGCACAAAACCCTGGTGGGCCGGCGCTTCCCGGCCCCCAAGCTCAAACTCGTCCCGCTCAAATGAAGCAAAAAAAGGGCGTCCCGGCAGGGTCGCCCTTTTAGTCCATATTTGAGTGCTTTTCATCAGCGTTGTCCGGTTTGTTAATTGCTTTAGCCTCCCCTCCCTTGACGGGTGGGGATTGAGGGGTGGGTGAAGTAGCCAACGGAGTCAAATGTGGCAAGCTCCCCCACCCCCTAACCCCCTCCCGCAAGGGGCGGGGGGACTTTTAAGGCAATTGCAAAAACCTAATCGGACATCGCTCCTATTTCCCCGTTCCCGATTCGAAAACGAGGGATTTTTCGTCCTGGCAAGGCTGTCGAACAGGGCTGCGGAGGCGTAGCCTGGCTACGCCGCACAAAGCGCTGCGAAGAATTACGCCGTCAGGGCGGAAATAGA
>JANOEC010000143.1:0-11022 GCA_031412995.1 Geobacteraceae bacterium | reverse complement strand
GCCTGGAATCGCCGGAAGCCGATGCCGAAATGATCGGCATGGTGGTAGAAGTGCTGCGCAGCCTCGGGTTTGTCGACTTTAAGATTGATCTGGGGCAGGTGGACTTTGCCCGGGGGGTGCTGGACAGCGCCGGGGTAACTGGCTCATTGCGCCGGCAACTGGAAGCAGCGCTGGCCAAGAAGGACAGCTCGGCCATCCGTGAATTGCTGGCAACCGAGCCGTTGCCGGCTAGCGCCAAAGAAGAGATCATTGCGCTGCCACGGTTGATCGGTGGGGAAGAGGTGTTGGCCAAGGCGCGGCAATTGGTTGGCAACGAGCGCTCCCTGCATGCGTTGGACAATCTGGCGACAGTGCTGCAAATCCTGGAAATTTACGGGGTCAGCCAGCATGTAGCCATCGACCTTGGCGAAATGCGTGGTCTGGCCTATCACACCGGCATCACCTTTGAGGGTTTTGTTGCCGGTGTTGGCGAAGCGGTCTGTTCCGGCGGTCGCTACGACGATCTGATGGCGCTATATGGTGCTGCTGCCCCGGCGACCGGCTTTGCCTTTAATATCCTGGCGCTGTTGGCGGGACTGGCGCAGAGTCCTGAAGTTGCCGCCTGTGGGATCAGGGATTTTCTGATCTTTAACCAGCTGGCTGATCGACGCGAGGCTCTGGAAATTGCCCGGATGCTCCGGTCGCGAGGCCATTCAGCCGCCAGGGACATTATCCAGCGGGATTTTATCGATTCATTGGCCTACGCGAAGCAGATGAATATCCGTTACATGCTGGTCATTGGCGGTGAGAGTTGTGCAACAGATGAAGTCTATATCGTGCGGGTAGCTGACGGCACAGGTCAGCGCCTGAAGAAGCAGGAATTGTTTGCCCAGACCGGGCCATTCCGATTCGAAGTATAGGAGAAAACAATGGCAAATGTAGTTGTAGTTGGTGCCCAGTGGGGCGATGAAGGTAAGGGGAAGGTTGTTGACCTTTACACGGAGTATGCCGACGATGTCGTGCGATATCAGGGCGGCAATAATGCTGGTCATACCCTGGTGGTTAACGGCGAAAAGGTTGTGCTGCACCTGATTCCGTCAGGAGTGCTGCATGCCGGGAAGCGCTGTGTTATTGGCAATGGCGTGGTTCTGGACCCAGAAGTGTTCATCATGGAAATCACCAAGCTCAAGGCAAGCGGCCGGTTGCAGGATGACAGTACCCTGCTGCTCTCCGAGTCGATGCATATCATCATGCCGTACCATAAGCGGATTGACATCGCCCGCGAAGCCAACAGCGGCGACAAGAAGATCGGTACTACTGGCCGTGGTATTGGTCCGTGCTATGAAGACAAAATCGGCCGGCGTGGCATTCGCCTCATGGATCTGGTTGATAAGGAAGTTTTCGAGAGTAAGTTGAAAGAATCCCTCACGGAGCGGAACGTTATCCTGCAGCAACTGCTGGGTGCCGAGCCCTTTACGTTTGAGGAAATCTTCGAGCCGTATTGCCAGTTCGCCGATGTGCTCCGCAAGTATATGGCTGATACCTCCTTGATCCTGGCCAATGATATCAAGGCCGGGAAAAAGCTGCTGTTTGAAGGGGCACAGGGCACCCTGCTGGACGTAGACCATGGTACCTATCCATTCGTTACCTCCTCATCCACCTGCGCTGGTGGTGCCTGTACCGGCACCGGAGTTGGGCCACGCGATCTTGACGAAATTATCGGCATCTCCAAGGCCTATGTGACCCGGGTTGGCAGCGGACCATTCCCGACTGAACTGAACGATGCGGCTGGCGAGAAGTTGCGGGCAGTAGGGAATGAATTCGGTGCCACCACTGGCCGCCCACGGCGTACCGGCTGGTTCGATGCCATGGTGCTGCGTTACGCGGTGCGGGTTAACGGCCTGACTGGTGTGGCGCTGACCAAGTTGGACGTCCTTGACGATTTTGACACCATCAAGGTCTGCACGGCGTATACCTATAAAGGTAAGACTCTTACTGATCTGCCGGCCAGTCTGGAAGTGTTCAGTGAATGTCAGCCGGTATATGAAGAGCTGCCAGGCTGGAAGATTGACATCACCAAAGTAACCAGCTTTGATCAGCTGCCGGAAAATGCCAAGGCGTATGTCAAGCATCTGGAGCAACTGATCGGCTGCCCGATCGTTCTGGTATCAGTTGGTCCGGGCCGTGAATCGACCATAGTGCTGAAAAACCCATTTGCTTGAAAATAAATTATTGACTATGCCGAAAAAATAGGTTAAACAATCTGTCTTGCTTGCAAGATGAGTCGCTAGCTCAGTCGGTAGAGCACCTGACTTTTAATCAGGTGGTCCCCGGTTCGATCCCGGGGCGACTCACCATTAAAGAACAGAGGGTTACAGTTCACGCTGTAGCCCTTTTTCTTTTTCTGCGGTCCATCCACGGTCCATTGTAAAAATCACCACGGGCTGACTAGTAAGCCTTATACTTCTGTGAGTGTTTCTAGTAAATGGGAACGAAAGGAGAGAAAGATACCTGTTCCCTGTTCGTGTACTGGCCTTGACACCAATCTTGTCACCTAATGTAGAGTTTATACTCGCCGCATCGCGAGACAATATTTAGAAAATAGAAAAAACAATGTCGGATTTTTTAACATGGAAATGTCTATCAATAATGGATAGTTATGTTATTTAACCTCAATAACAAATGAGATTTCTATCTAATCCAGATAAATTCTGTCGAAAAATTTTACATGAGCAATTGTGAAACTGAGCACAGGGCCAATGATTCTATATTATCAGCTAGTTACATGAATGGCTGATTAATTGCATCTCAATACTTATAGAATGTTTGGCTAATTGTTTCAGGATAAAAATAATGCTCGGGAGGATCATAAAATGAAAAAGGTTACGATGTTACTTACATGTGCTTTGCTGTTGATTGCAACAAGTTCAATGGCAACATCATTTAGTGGTGCACTTTGGACGCCAGCAGATATATCTGCTCAAGACCCAGGTATTGTTCCTAGCGGTGCAGCAACTGCAACCTTTACAGTTGATAAGCTTAATTTTGATAGCCGGATAGGCAACGTTACATATGATAATTTTTTAAAAGGTGCTCTATCAGGCAACCCCAACAACCTTAATTGGATCAGTTGGGATCCTACATCGTCATATGATAAAAACGACTTCTATACTGCTGGGGACCGTGGCTCATTCTTCCAATTTACTGGTACAGCCTACTTTGAAGCGAATACCAAAATAACTCATGATGATGGTTTCTATCTGACATTGGGAACAACTATCTATGATTACTCGGACCCAGTTTCTCCGACTCTCACCACATTGAATAACGCTGCAGGCGTATATGATTTTACTCTCAATTATGGAGCATGGAATGGTTTTCCGGAAGTTCTCATCGTCTCAGGTGTTGCACCTGTCCCCGAGCCATCCACCATGCTCCTCCTTGGTGGCGGTCTTGCCGGTCTCGCTTTCTGGCGCAGGAAGTCGGCCAAGAAGTAAAGTTTTCCGACACGTCAGTTGAACCGAAAGGGCTTCCAGATTTGGAGGCCCTTTTTCTATATATTTTCTGAAGTAAACTTTAGCACTCTTCAATCCTTCAGACCGCCGTTCCCATGGCCTGTTCAATAGCCCTTCCTACTATTTTTTTCGATTTGCGCTTCAGCGTTCTCGCCATTAGTGTAATTCCCAATATGTGCGGTAAAATTCAAAAAACTAATTTGAGGTGCGTCATGTGCAATATCCGGATTCTATATTGCTTAGTTGTTGTTACGTTCGGGGTAACCGGCTGCCAAAAAAACAACAAGAAGTTCGCGCTGCAGAGAAAGTAACATTCTGTACTGGCGGTAATTTAATGCTTCTTCCGTTGATAGCCCACGAGAAAAAATACTTCGAGGATGAGGGGTTGCAGGCAGAAGTCTTTAACCTTGGAGACGGGAGCAGGGCGATGGATACCTTTCTCGCGGGTGATTGCACCTTTGGATTGATGGCTGACCCACCGGTAGTAAAGCAAAGCTTTAAGCGAAATGATTTTTCAATAGTGGGTACGGTTTCTTCTTCTGATGCCAGCGTCCGGATTCTTGCCAGGAAGAAAAGCGGCATCGAAAAACCAGCTGATCTGAAAGGGAAGAAAATCGGGGTAAAAAAAGGTCTTAACTCAAACGTGTATGCTGATCTTTTTCTGAAAAAATATGGATTATCAGCCAAAGACGTAAGCTACCAGTTCATGGATGCTAAGGACATGCCAAATGACAAGGCGAATTGGGAAATTGAGAGGTCTTTAGAGGAGAGCAGCAAGAGCTGACTCCACCCATCCGAATCCAATCCTTTCCTGCTCAAGCCGAAGATGTTTGCGAATTCGGTTATCCCTCAAATCATCGAAAAGTGCCTTTTCCTCATGATTAAGCCTGGTAAGGTCGCGCAATGTTTGCTTCTCCTCTTCACCCCATTGTGATTCAAACTCCAGCAACGTGGCACGATCCATAAGGAATGACTCCACGTGATCAAAATGACTGCGGAGTTGATCAAGGATTGCAAAACCGTGGGTATCGATATCTCCCCAGTAGTAAATGCGGCAGCGCTTCAACCATGTTGACCTGCTCAACATCTCGAATCCATATCCGGCGCCAAAGATGACCAAACTCTCCTTCACTTGAGGAAAGGACAGGAAATTGATCTCGTTTTCGGTGATGAACACTTGTGAAACCTCGGGATCAAGGCGAACAAAGCTTTCGGCATCAAGAGAAATATCCTGAGCGAAGCCGCTTGGCAGAATGCAGCCTTGAGGGTCAAGGTTGCGAAAGCGAACAAGAACCGGCTTGTCTCGAAATCCATAACGTTTTGCAAATCGGGTTATTCCGGTTGCCGCAAGATCGATTGCCTCGGGCGATACTACGATATCCAGCAGTTCCGACAACACGCTTCGATGGGCTTCAATGAACTTGGTGTGAACGCCTGGAATGTCCACCTGCCTCAGGTATATCCCCGACGAGGGATGCTTTTCGATCCAGTCGACTATTTCGAGCAAGCGGCACCACTCGTCGGCAAGCTCCAATGCCTGTAGTGGTCGTTTGGCCAGCCAGGATAAAAGCCGCTGTTCAAGCTTCTGCGTTACCTCAACCAATCCGGCGAAACGGGCAGCAGCGCGTTGCTTGCCGATAAGCGCCAAGGCTTCCCTGTCGGTGTCGATCCAAATCGCTTGGGGAACGGCATTCGCACCGAACAGCCGGTGTCTGAATTCGCGCATTTCCACCCGACAAAATGACATGGCTCGAAGTTCACCAATCCAGACACGTACATCGTCAAAATGGTCGGTAATCTCAGCGGACGTGGGTGCTTTAAGCGTCAGACGCTTCGGAAACAGCGATTCGCCGGTGACAAGGGGGGCAAGCAGTTCCCCCCGATCCCACAGTTTTTGCACCTGGGCTATTAGAGCGGGCCGGCGCGTCCAGTTCACCCTGCCATCCTCGCCTTCTCTTCTTGATATTCTTCAATCGAAAGGTTCCTCAATTTGGAGGAGCGTCCATCCTCGTTTTGGACAAAACCGACGTTGGCAACGAAAGGTTCGATGATATGAATCTTCTGGAGCGGGGTGACGATCAGGAGTTGCAGGTTGAGCTGGGCAAACAGCCGTAGACCGTATTGTGCCGACTCGTCCGATCCACGGCCAAACGCCTCGTCGATCACCACGAAACGGAAAGATCGGGAACGGACTGCACCCCATTCGAGGCCGAACTGATAGGCCAGGCTCGCCGCCAGGATGGTGTAGGCAAGCTTCTCCTTTTGCCCACCTGATTTACCGCCTGAGTCAGAGTAATGTTCGTGCTCTCTGTTGTCCTCTCGCCAGCGTTCGCTGGCAGCAAACGTGAACCAATTGCGCACGTCGGTGACTTTCAAGGTCCAGCGGCGGTCCGCTTCGGACTGTCCCTCACGTCCGCGAAAACGTTCGATGATCTGTTTAACCTGCAGGAATTTGGCCTCCGAATACTGGCTGTCATCCGAACCGGTTATAGCCCCTTCGGTACAGGCACGCAGTTCGGACTGGAAGTTGTGAATATCGCTATCCGGCGCCGGTTGCGCCTCCAGCACAATATAGCGGCCGGGGTTGTAGTCGATCTGGTTGAGCGATTCGTTGATCTGGGCAATCCGCTCTTTGATCGTTTCCCGTTCTCGCGCTAATTGGGACTGGAAGTTGGCTACCTCTCTGATGGTGTTTTCGTTCAAGAGCTCTTTAAAGCACGCCTCGAAGCGTGGCAGGTCATCAGCCTGAAGGCTATTGAGCATGTTCCGATATTCAAACCCTGCTTCAATGCTGGCGTCTACATCTTTCGACTCCAGCTTGAACTCACCTTTATAGGCGGCCATAGCTTGAATGATCTTGTCGCGCAAGCGTTTGAACTTCGCCTCCTCGGCATCAATCCTGGCTTGCAGCCAATCGCGCATGGTGCGCTCGCGGTTGTCGCACGACTCGACGGAAAGTTGATGTTCGCCGAGAGCCTCACCACGCATGCTGTCAAGGCGTTCGAAACGGGTAGCATAGTCAGTCTGTCCTGGAGAATCGAGCAGTGCCAGGGTCTGATTGCGCAGTTCCTCTGCTGCCTCGCGCCTGGCCTGGGTAGCGCCCAGTTCCCGTGTTTTCTTTTCAAGCTCCTGTGCTGCTTCACCCAGAGCGTCTTGCAGAGACTTCAGGCGTATCGTCAGGCTCTGCAGGATATCTGAGGTCGATTCGAGTTTTTTACGCTCGTACTCCAGCGTCGCCAGTTCCACTGTCAGCGACTGCCAGTCCAGCTCACCGTAATCCGAATATTCGTCGAGTCTTGAAAGCGCCGTTATACGCTCCTTGAGCGCGGTCTGTTCTCTCTGGATCTTGCCGATGAGGCTGCCTAGCTCGCCTAAACGCACTTCCTGCTTCCTGGCCTTGGCTTCGACCGCAGCGATCTTTTCTGCGTTGGTCCACCCCAGTACGTAGCGCTGCCGGTCATCGATCCGAAAGCGGTCGTCTTTTTCGTGACGTTCGCCAGCCGCCTTGATCTGACCTGCACGGGTAATGGCCCGGGGTTCACGCCGGAATTGTTCCTGAGTGGCGCAACAGGCGACGTTGAAACGGTGCGCCAGTTCACGTTCCAGCCAGTCGTGGAAGGGGGAACTGGATTTGATGGCCAGTTTGCGTGCAAGTGAATCCCGGTGAAGCTCGGGAAGATCAGCCCTCGAACCTGAACGAACCCGGAAATAGACCAGCCTGCCTTTCAGATGGGTTTTGTCCACCCACTCCGCCACAGCGCCGTAATGCTGCTCCGGCACCAGCAGCGACAGGCCAAAATTCCGCAGAAGCCGTTCGGCGGACCCTTCCCAGTCACGTTCATCGTCACGCAATTGCAGCAGCTCGCCAGCAAAAGGCATGTCCGCTTCGGTGATTTTCTGCGCCTGGCACAATGCGGCCCGCATGGTCACCTGTTCCGAGGGGATGTTGCTGCGCCTGGTCTTCAGGCTGGCGATCTCGGCCAAGAGCGCGTCATGCTCCTGCTTTCCCTGGAGCAAGTTTACGCCATGCTCGGTCAGCCGGTTCTGTAGATCCGCCTCTCCGGTCTTTTCCGTTTCAGCCTGGGCTGCGAAAAGGCGGCGCTGCGCGAGAAAGCCTGCTTCATCCTCGGCCGGAACCTCGCCAAGGAGGTGCAACAGCTCAGCATAGCGTCGGGCCTTGTCCTCCCGCCTCTGGCGCTCTTGCTCCTTCTTACGGATTTCACCGGCCAACCGCTCCAGGCGGTCACCTCCGTTTTCGGCAATGTTCTGTTTCAGCTCGCCTTCATCGCTACGAAGTGCGTCACAGCGTTCTTTCAGGCGCTTGACCATGGCATCTTGACGCAACCATTCGTCGACAAGAGCAGCAATGCGTTTATCCAGCAGTCCTAGCTTCAATCCTGCGAAATAGGGTTTTAGTGCTTCCCGGCAGGCACGGAGTTCCTCCACCTGATCGACCAGCATTCCATGGCGCTCACAGTCGACGACCAGCGGCGACAGGAGTTCCACCTGCCGTTTGGCCTTCAGCACCGCTTCATGGGCACGGTTCAGGTCGTCGAAGTGGTTAATCAGGGCCGTAATACGTGAAGCGACCTCAAACGGCTCAAGCATGTGACTGCGGACGAAATCGGTCAGATTCCCCACCGACTTCATGGAGACCGTTTGATGGAACAGCTCCAGAGCCTGTTCGTTCTCAATGCCAAAGCGGCGGCGAAACCAGGCGCCATAAGAGGGAAACGCGTCAAATACCTCTGCGCCGAGCCCGCGCAGTTTTTTTCGCAAATGAGCAATGTCTGAGCCAAAGTGGGCAAAGTCAGTTGAAATCGACATGGCGCGTTCTGCGCAGACAAAGAAGCGAGCTGGTTGTGCCGCCGCATCCTTCATCCAGAATACCTGCGCCAGTGTCACTGTCTGATTGTAGCCGGCGTTATGAAAAATCCCCAGGATTACCGAGTAGCTGTTGTGGTCACGCAAGGCCACCGGTTTGGCGGTTCCGCTCACTTCGTTGCGCTCCGATTTGAAGTGGCCGAGCACGTAGGAGCGAAGGCTCCGTTCCTTGTTGTCGGCGCCGGCGGCCTTGTTATAAGCGACTCGGTGCGCCGGGACCAGCAGCGTCGTTACAGCGTCCACCAGGGTTGATTTGCCGGAGCCGATGTCACCGGTGAGGAGCGAGTTCCTGCCATTCGGATGCAGCACCCACACACGGCGATCGAATGTACCCCAGTTATAGACCTCCAGACGGTGCAACCGAAAACCGGCCAAAGTATCGTCAGCGGCAAAGTCGAGCTGCATTTCCTGCGGATTACTCATCGTCTGCTTCTCCAGTTTTTCCCGCCAGCTGTGCCTGATATGTTGCCAGCCGCGCATCGAAATCAGCCAGCCACTGGGCATCAACGAATGTTTTGAGGATGCGGCGCACCTCGAACATAGCCAACTGCCGGCCCGTGTTCGCCCCTGTCGGCTTCAATTTGCGTAGGAATCCCAACTCCACGATCTTGTTGGTATGGGTCTCGATCTGGTCGATCAATCGGGCCTCGTTGCTGCTTTCGGGCAGAAATACCCGGACCAGTTCGACGATCTCATCACGGGAGAGCACAAGCCGCGTATCAGTGCCACTCGCATCGAACTCGGCCAGTTTTTTACGCAAAAGCGCCAGTAAAAGACTCACTGGAAACGATAATGGCCGCCTCGCCACCAGGCGCGGAATCTTCGGGCCGCCATCCTCCGCATCCATGCGCGAGCGCAGGAAGGCATACCCCTCGGCCTCGTCAAATACCAGTTCCAGTCCAAGTACGGCAACGTAATCGCGGATTCGGGACTGAAGATTGAGCAGCCCGTTCCACAGGTTCCCATCCGCCTCCCGGTAGATCACGCCCTTCAGTAAGGTGACAACCAGAACCGACAGGTCGTTTGCCGCCGGTGTATCAGAAAGCATTTCCGTCATCATCACCTCACAAAGATCACTCTCGGCAAACGCGCCTGCCTGGTATGTTTTTCTCCATCGTCGTCAACGCTGTGCCATACAATGACATCGATCGTCTCTTCATCCACCACGGCCTTGAAATCGTCACCGCTCAGTTGCAGGTATGCCACCAGCTCAGACAGGCCGTTTTGCAGCGGCTTCATCCCGCACAACTCACCAAGGGTGATTTGCGAACGATCCTGCAAGGCATGGCGCACGTTATGTACCAGTCGGGTCTTATCAATCACGACCTGCGAGTAGAGAACCGCCGCATCCAGATCGACATCACCTGATTCCAGTACCGTATCAGAGATCACCGGTTTGAGTGCTGGCGTGTAGAGTGGCCTCTCCATCGGCAACTCGATCTCGGCGACGATTTCCGCGATCTCCGTGAACTCGCCGGTGGGTGGCAATTCTCGCAGTGCAAGGGACTTGGCCTCGATTCCATGCAGAATGTCCATGATCCGGCGGTTCTCCAGCCACGCCTGATCGTCCAGGAAACGCCGTAGCTGTTGAGAAAGCTGCGCTACCGTGCGCTGCGTATGCTCTCCGGCTTCCAGCCAGTCGTAATGCAGGCGGCGAGTGCGGGCATCGGGCTTCAGTTCCGCGATCGGTCCCAGAGAGAGGACGCGCTCAAGCAGTTTAGATAACTCTTCCTGCCTGCGGCTGGACATCAGAAAATCCCAGAAGGCGCGAAAACTCCGCCCTTGGTCGGAGTCGGCGATCAGATCTCGTTCCCCAATGATCTCCTCCAACAGTGCACCTTTGCCGCCTTCCCACAGTGCAATTCGCTCACGCACTCGCCGATCCAGTCCGCGAAAGTTCTGTTCCACCTCGCGAAAGTCGGTCAGCAGTTCGCGCGCAAGCTGGGTAAACTGTTGAAAGCGGTCTTTCAGGGATGTGTCGTTCATGAGTGGGAAATTGCCCGCCAGTACGCGGGCAATTTCAGTATCAATCTCATCGCGGCGCTTGTGGAGTTCGATAATGCGGGTCTGCGGATCAGACTCACTCCCCTCACTCATCTGCTTAAGCAGTTCGAACAAAGTAAGCAGGCGTGACTCTGTTCCTACGAAGCTTCGCTCAGTGAGAGTTCCGAGCCACGCAATCGCCTTCTCAGTGGAAGGGGTCAGGTCAAAATACGGCTCGTCCGAGCCTTGGCGATAGAACTTGCGCAGCCACCCCTTGTCGTTGGCCGCCCAATCGTTGAGGTAATCAAGAGCAGGTTTGGGGAAGACTTCCTGCCCCAGCCGTTCGCGTAGAGCAAACAGCTCGTCTTTTAATGCTTCTACTAGATCTGCCTGAGCTATGACCCGCTCATTGGGCACGATAAATACGCGGTGCAAGAAGGAAGACAAAAGAGGCGCATGGTCAGAACGCAGCAACCGCCAGGCCGGGTGGCTCTGGCGAAGCAAGTCAAGTGTGGCATAATCTAGACATAATGTCTGTCAGTAGAAAATAAGCGACCTGCCCCTTGCAAACGTGGATTATGTTGTGAATGCGAAGTTCACCACACAGAGCCACAACCAAGGAGGCAGGTCATGAAGAAGAATACCATATTTGTCGGGCTTG
>JANOEC010000142.1:0-54398 GCA_031412995.1 Geobacteraceae bacterium | reverse complement strand
GTTGCTGGAGAACCTTACCCCTACCAAAACCAGAGAATCGGCAACCAGATCAGTCGGTCAAGCCGTTGTGGAAGAAAAACTTGTCAGCATCCTCCGTATCAAGGGTGAAGATGAACTGAACAAAATCCGGGATCTCGCGCGAATAATTGCACCTGTAATCGGTCTGGAAAAAGAGTTTAAACTTCTGGATCGCATAATAGGCAGCCTGCTGCAAACGCGGGAAGCTGAACTGCGCACCCCGGTTGCGAAATCATATGCCACGGGTGAGCCCTACGATCCGTTGCGGCTGGACCAGTTTGAGGCATTGCGCAGCGCTCTGGCACGAGTTGTCTTGCCGACACGAATCCGCCGCCATACGCCCGGCTCTGCCTTTTATAACGAAAGTTTCTTTGATGCCTATTTCTCCAACTTTATCGAAGGGACGGAATTTGAGGTAGATGAGGCGTTGGGGATCGTTTTTTCCGGTGTTATCCCCCAATCCCGCACGGAAGACGCCCATGATATCCTCGGCACATATCGTGTTGTCGGTAATCTGGAAGAGCTGAAGCGCACACCCGCCGATGTCTCATCGTTTATTGCGTTACTCTGTCAGCGTCATACGTCGATCATGGAAGGCAGACCGGACAAGCGACCGGGACTGTTCAAGGAAAAGGGCAATCGCGCCGGGACAACCTACTTTGTCGCGCCGGAACTGGTAAAAGGTACATTGGCGCAGGGATACGCGTTCTATAACTCGCTTGCCGATCCCCTGGCGCGGGCGCTGTTCATAATGTATCTCGTCTCCGAGGTACATCCATTTGATGACGGAAACGGCAGAACCGCACGAGCCATGATGAACGCCGAGCTGGTGTCGGCAGGAGTCTGCCGGATCGTCATCCCCAGCGTGTACCGCAACGAGTACATTTCATCGTTGAAACTGCTTTCAAACCACAAGGATGCGTCTGCGTTTTTGCGGGTGATGGATGTTGCGCAGGAGTTTGTCAGCAGGATCGACTTCAGCGATCTTGCGAGTGCCCGGCAGATACTGGAGCGCTGCAACGCCTTTGAGCGGCCGGCCGATACTGTCAGATTGATGATGCCGTCTGATCCGGCATAAGCTGGGAGGGCTGGGGTATGAGTTCTAGCGCCACTTGGCCAATACTCACCTTAAAGGCAGCAGGCGTCAGCCTGATAGACTGCGATCACCGAACTCCAGCTGCTGTGAACGATGGTTATCCGTACATTGCTATTCCGCAACTTAAGAATGGGCACATATCTCTGGAAGGCGTTCGCCGAATTTCTCTCGATGACTATCTTGATTGGACGAAGAAGCTAAAACCGCAAGCGAACGACGTGATAGTGGTACGTCGATGCAATTCAGGAGATAGCGCACATGTCCCACCAGGGTTGGAGTGTGCAATCGGACAGAACCTGATTATCATACGTGCCGACGGGAAGATGGTTTTGCCGACACCTCCCTGGCCATGTCTAAGGCCTTCACGCTCTGCTGTACCCTGGATGAAGCCAAGGCGGTGCGCGAAGAGGTGGCCTTCTTCCAGGCGGTAAGAGTGCTGCTGACCAAACGGGAGATCAGCACCAAAAAACGCACTAATGAAGAGCGGGAGCTGGCAATCCGCCAGATCATCGGCTCGGCGCTGGTCTCCGATGAAGTGGTGGATATTTTCCAGGCGGTGGGGCTGCGGACTTGGCACGAAAACCTCGCGTTCACTTTCCGACTTTGCCCTACCATGTCATGCTGCGGAGCAACGGGGGGCAGGACATTTTCTTCGGTAAATGTGGTCAAAATCAACGATACCGACGAATTAGTCAAAAAGAAGATGTGCGCATACATATTAAATTTTCAAAGTTAAAATAGTATTGACAAGCCGTAACCCCTGGCGGGGCGCTGCAGCAACCAGAGGATGGATATCTACTCTGTCTGGCTGACGGTGAACGGGCAATTTGCCGAGGTGTGACCGCCATCGGGGTTGATGAGTACCTGCAGATGCTGCAGCAGCGGCTTGCGTTCTGATTCAGGTGCCAATATGAGCCTTGGTCTCAATGTTATCTGGTAACTTAATCCCAGAACTCTTTATTTTCCCCTCAGAGGAACAAACCTTACATGAAAATTCTCCATACTTCGGACTGGCACATCGGCCGGGCGCTCTACGGTCGTAAACGCTATGAGGAGTTCAGGCGCTTTCTCGACTGGTTGATCGGCTGCATTGAGGCCGAAGGGATCGATGCACTGCTTGTTGCCGGGGATGTCTTCGACAACGGTACACCCAGCAATCAGGCGCTGGAGCTCTATTATCGCTTTCTGTGCCGCGTGGCTGGCGCAGGTTGCCGGCATGTGGTAGTCACGGCGGGCAACCACGATTCCCCTTCACTCCTTAATGCTCCCCGCGATGTATTGCGTTTCCTCAGCGTTCACGTTGTCGGCTGCATGGCTGAGCCTGAAGATGAGCTGGTGGTGCTGCACGATGCTGACGGCAAACCTGAATTGATCGTCTGTGCTGTTCCTTATCTGCGAGATCGCGACATTCGCCGGGCTGAAGCCGGCGAAACCATTGAGGACAAGGGGCGTAAGCTGGTGGAGGGTATCCGCGACCACTACCGGCAGGTGGGCGACGCAGCCATTGCCAAGCGCACCGAGCTGGGGGGAAATCTCCCCATTATTGCTATGGGGCACCTGTTTACCAGCGGTGGCCTGACCGTTGAGGGGGACGGGGTGCGGGAGCTGTATGTGGGCACCCTTGGGCAGGTGCGGGCCGATGTTTTTCCCGATTGCTTCGACTATCTGGCACTTGGTCATCTGCATTTGACGCAGCGGGTAAACGGCTCGGATCTGCGCCGCTATTCGGGGGCTCCCATGCCGATGAGTTTCGGTGAGGCCGGGCAACGCAAGATCGTGTTGACGGTTAATGTCGATGCAACAGGGGTTACGGTGCAGGAAATACCCGTGCCGAGTTTTCAGGCGTTGGCAACGGTGCGCGGCGACTGGAAGTACATCACTACGCTGATTGCCGAGCTGAAAAAGGACGCCTCGCCGGTTTGGCTGGAGGTGATCTACGAAGGTGACGAGGTTATCGGTGATCTGCAGGATAAGCTGCGCGAACTGATCGACGGGACAGCATTGGAAATTCTGCGGGCCAAGAACATGCGCCTGGTGGAGCGGACTTTGAGCCGGATGGCGACGGAAGAGACGCTGGATGATCTTACAGTGGATGATGTGTTCGCCCGTTGTCTCGCTGCCCATGAGGTGCCGCAGGAACAACAGGCTGACTTGGTCACTGCCTTTCGCGAAACCGTTGCCGCATTGCACGCGGATTCGAGCCTGGGGGAACGATGAAGGTCCTCCGCCTCTCCTTCAAGAATCTGAATTCCCTGGCCGGGGTGTGGGATATCGATTTCAAACACCCTGATTATGTCTCCAGCGGTATCTTTGCCATCACCGGACCAACCGGCGCGGGCAAGACAACCATCCTCGATGCCATCTGTCTGGCACTTTACGGCCAAACTCCCCGTCTCAACCGGATCTCCCAGAGCGAAAACGAAATCATGTCGCGGCAGACCGGCGAATGCTCTGCCGAGGTCGAATTCGAAACGGCCAAGGGGCGCTTTCGCTGCCACTGGAGTCAACACCGCTCGCGCAAGCAGGCTGACGGTCAATTGCAGCCTCCCAAGCATGAAATTGCCGAGGCCGCAAGCGGGATGATTCTCGAATCGAAGCTGAGAGCCGTGGCTGACAAGGTTGAAGAAGTCACGGGCATGGATTTCGATCGTTTCACCCGTTCAATGTTACTGGCGCAGGGGGGCTTTGCCGCCTTTTTGCAGGCCCGCCCCGATGAGCGCGCCCCGATTCTGGAGCAGATCACCGGCACTGCGATCTACAGCCGGATTTCCATCAAAGTTCATGAACGTACCTCGGAAGAGCGGAAGCGGTTAGCGGAGATGCGGGCCGAGCTTGAGGGCATTCAGCTGCTGTCGTCCGCGGATGCCGAGGCGCTGCAGCTGGAAAAATCAGCATTGCAGCTAGCGGAAACTGCCCTGACCGCCGATGCCAAGGTTATCCGCGACGCCCAGTTTTGGCGGGAGCGGATAGCGGTTCTCGAAGGTGAACTACGGCAACTTGATCAGGACCGGCTTGCCTTTGCGGCGCGCAAGGTTGCGGCGGCGCCGGAGTTGGAACGACTGGCGTTGGCTGGTCGCGCCCTGAAACTTGGCGGCGACCACGTTCATCTCCAATTGCTTAGATCGCAGCAGGAAGGGGAGCGGGGCGAATTGGCGATCGCCGCAGAGCGTCATCCGCAGCTGCAGCTTGATTGGCAGACTGCCTATAATGCGCTGGAACTGGCTGAGTCCGGTCTAGCGAGAGCCAGAGACGAACAGGCACAAGAGGCGGAGCTGATCCGCATCACGCGGGCGCTTGATGTCAAACTCGGTGAGACTCAAGCCCAGCTGCAGGGTTTAGCGGACGATATCGAAAAGACGGGTCGGCAGAATAACGACTATCGTTTGGCCATGGCAGGCTGCGATCAACGGCTGATCGATAACGAGAGAGAGTTGCATGAGGTCGTGCTTTTTCTGGATGAACATCTGGCCGATGCCAAACTTGCCGAGGCCCTGACCGGCATCGAACAGCAGCTGAAGGCCAGCAAAACCCTGGCTACACAGTGCCGCGATACACAAGACAAGCTGGGGTTGCATGTTTCCCTGATTGAGACCGCCAGACTCACGCTTAGCCAGGCAGAAACCGCGTGGCTTGGGGCGCAGCAAGCCGTTACCGAGGCGGAGAAACACCTGGAAGGGGTAAGTTCGGCTCGCAATGCCCTGTTGCAGTGGCGGGATCTTTCCTTCTGGCGCGAAGAAGCGGAAACGCTGGCGACCCGACAGACTCGCCTGGTAACGATGCAAGAATCCCTAACCCGGATTGAAGAGATCACGCAAAAGCTGGCAGAGCTGAAACAGCGGCTGGCAGGGCTTGAGCTGAAGCGGCAAGCGCTTGCCCATAAGGAGGAAACGCTTGCCGCTGAAGCTGAACTGCGTGAGCAGGTTGCCCGCCAGTTGCAGGATAACGTCATATTACTCAACCGGGTGCGCAGCCTGGAAGAGGATCGCCAGCAGCTTCTGGATGGTACGCCGTGCCCGCTCTGCGGCGCCAATGAGCACCCCTATGCCGCCGGTAATATTCCGGAGCTGGACGATGCGCAGCAGAAGTTGAAATTGGCGCTTGCCGAGGCAAAAAGTGTACGGGAACAGCTTTCCCAGATCAGGTTGGAACAGGTCGCAGCTGCCAAAGATCTGCAACAGGCCGGGCAGGATCAGATCGAGCTCCAGGAGCGGAAGCTGCGCGATGAGAAGTTCTGCGCCAACACTGCCGTTGAATTGGGAATGGTTGTCGAACAGGGTGTGACAGTTGACGTGGCGGCCTGGTCGCAGATCATTCGGCACGAGTCTGAGGTGTGCCAGGGGGAGTTGGCCAACAGGCGAGCTGTCATCCTGGAGGCTGAACAGAAAAAACAGGAAGAACGCAACGCTCAAGCAGCGCTCAGCAAGCTCAAGGACGAGCTCGCAAAGCATGATAAGACACGACTGACCGCCAGTTTGGGGCAAGAACGCACGCTGGCGGAACGGAAACATCTGGAGGATGCATCTGCAACTATTCACGCAGATCTTGACCGGGCGCTGGCCGATGTCAGGAGTGCGGTTGCTGCGTATGGCTGGATAGAGATCGTTCCGGACCAGGTCGATGAACTACTGGTCGATCTGACCGCCCGCCGCAACGCGTATGCTCATTATCTGCAGGCCAAGGAGCGTTTAGAAAAAGGTCGTGCCGATATTGCTGCTGAAAGGGGGAGCCAGCTGGCATTGTTGGCAGGATCGGAAAAGACCCTTAGCGAAAAGGAGCTGCAGCTGCGGGAAAGAACCACACAGCGGGATGCACTGATCGAACAGCGGCTGGAACAGTATGGGGAGCGTAACCCGGATATCGAGGAGAAGCGGCTGGCTGAGGCGCTTCGACAGGCCGGTGAGCGGCGCGAAGCGGCGCAGAAAGAGCAGAACCGACTTCATGCCGAGCTTGGCGGGCTAAACCAACATATTGAGAGACTTACGGTCTCTGTAGCTCAGAGAGATGAGAAACTTTCCGAGCTGGCAGCGGTTCTTCGCCGGCGTTTTCGCGAAACCGGTTTCGCCGATGAAACGGCCTTTTTGCAGGCGTATCTGCCGCAAGGTAGCGTCGATGCCCTCACGCGGATGGCTGACGATCTGCGCTCGGATGAGACCGCGATGCTGACCAGGCAACAGGATCGCCAGACGTCTTTGGCAGGTGAGCTGGACAAAAAACTAACCGACAAACCGCTTGATCAGATATGCGAGGAGAACGCCGCGGTCAGCGGAAGATTGAGCGAGCTGCAGAAGACACTGGGTGCGCTTGAGCAAAAACTGCGGCAGCACGCTGAACAGCAGCAGCGCCATCAGGCACGGCTGCAGCAAATTGAGATCCAGAGCCGGGAGTGTGACCGGTGGGAGCGACTGCACACTTTGATTGGTTCCAGTGATGGGAAAAAATTCCGCAATTTTGCCCAAGGCCTCACTTTCGAACTGATGGTAGCCCATGCCAACCGCCAACTGCAAAAGATGAGCGACCGCTATATTCTGGTGCGCGACAATGCTGAACCGCTGGAACTGAATGTCATCGACAATTATCAGGCTGGCGAGATCCGCTCAACCAAGAATCTGTCCGGTGGGGAGAGTTTCATTGCCAGCCTGGCTCTGTCCTTAGGTCTCTCCAGTATGGCGAGCCGCAATGTGCGCGTCGATTCATTGTTTCTCGACGAAGGGTTCGGTACCCTTGACGAAGATGCCCTGGAAACGGCCCTTGAAACTCTTACCGGCCTGCAGCAGGACGGCAAGTTGATTGGCATCATCTCTCACGTCCCTGCGCTCAAGGAGCGCATCGGTACTCAGATTCAAGTGGAAGCCGGCAGCGCCGGTCGCAGCAGTCTGAGTGGTCCGGGATGCAGACGGATAATTTAACTCTTTCTGCGCAATATATCTGGTAGCTCAATCTAATATATTTGGAATTATCGAAGATAAGCTGCTTTTGAAAAAGTTCCTTCGAACCAACTCCCTCCTATAGATACCCGTATAATCATTTCATCCCTGAGAAAAAAAACTATTTAAACACCTGGACTTTAATTGTATTTTGACATAATATTATTTCAGTTATCATTTCAATAATTATTTCAGGTTCCGCTATGCGCGCTGACACGCAAACTCAAAATCTGCTAACTCTCTTGTTTGATGGTCCCATGTCGGCCGCAAAGCTACGGGACGCACTGGATATCAGCCCGCCAACCCTATCTCGGCTTATTAATCGGCTTGGTCCAGAGGTTGTGACCCTTGGAAAGGCTCGGGCGACTCATTATGCCAGGCCCAGGGACGTACGTGGGGGAGGTAGTCAATTTCCCGTTTACCGAATTGACGATGCTGGAGATATGCATAGACATGGAGATCTGATTGCACTTTGGGGTAACAGTTTCTGGTGGCAACCCATTATGGGTCATGGGAGAGTATATCGGGACTTGCCATGGTTTATTCAGGATATGAAACCAGACGGGTTTGTGGGTAGAGCTTTTGCACAACACTTTGGCCCAATTCTTGGGATTTCCCCTCGATTGCCCGACTGGAACAACGATCATATCCTGATTGCTCTTTCCAGGTTCGGGAACGATGCGGTGGGTAATCTGATTATCGGTGAAGAGTCCTTGCGTCGTTATCTGGATAACGCCAGGCAGAAATTGGTGCTCAGCACCAGAGACGATTATCCGCAACTGGCGGAATCAGCCCTTGCTGGGGATCCGGCAGGTTCATCGGTGGGTGGTGAACAACCCAAATTCACGGCACTGATCGAACTTAACGGACAATTACACCAAGTGCTGGTCAAGTTCTCGCCAAGAGTCTCGACAGAGGAGGGTGAGCGTTGGAGTGATCTGCTGGTGTGCGAACATCTTGCTCATGAAATTATTCGCGAATCCGGGCATTCGGTCGTAACAAGTTCTATCCAGCAAATTGATGGCCGAACATTTCTGGAAGTTGAGAGATTCGATCGGGTCGGGCAAATCGGGCGATTGCCGGTAAATAGCCTTGGGGTCGTAGATGATGAGTATTTCGCGTACCGGGACAACTGGACGGCAATGGCTCGCCGCCTGCTGCAAAAGAAAATGATGGCCACCGATGATTGCGTTGCGCTGGTCTGGCTTGATATGTTTGGCGAATTGATTGCCAATACTGATCGGCACTTTGGCAACATCTCGGTGGTACCAGTGGATGCGTCGAAGACTTTTATCCGTTTGGCCCCGTCGTATGACATGCTGCCGATGTTCTATCGACCACGTGCAAACGAAGAGTTCGTGACCACAGTCTACTCACCAAAAGCAATTATCGCTGATATCCCTGGAGAGCTTGAGTCAGCTTTACAGTCTGCTCTTGAATTCTGGCTACGGGCAACAGCCGATGATCGCATATCGGCAGGTTTTAGGCAGATTTGCTCGAACAACCAACAAAAATTAATGACCTTTATGCAGGGACCAAAGCTGGTGTGATCCTCTCTCCATAGTTGTTCCGAATCTTTCACGCAGAATGAATTCGGCCAGTTGGGTGATGAATTCACCGCGACTTACCCGTTGTTGGGAGATGATGTGAACGCAGCACCGCAGCTCTATTTACTGGACGGCTCCAGCTTCATTTACCGTGCCTATTATGGGATCAGGGATCTTGCCACTGCCAGTGGGATGCCGACCAATGCTATCTATGGTTTCACGCGGATGCTCCTTGATATGCTACAGGAAAATCAACCAGATTATCTGGCAGTTGTCTTTGATCCTCCCCGGGAAGAGACCTTTCGCCGGGAGCTCTATCCACTCTATAAAGCGCAGCGCGATGCCACCCCCGCAGATTTGCTAATTCAGTTGCCCTACATCCGACAGGTCGTGCAGTCTCTTAATATCAAGGCACTGGAAGCGCCAGGCTTTGAGGCTGATGATGTTATTGCCACCTTGGCCCGCCGTTTTGCCCGTGCAGGAATTCAGGTCACGGTTGTCACCGGCGACAAAGATTTGCTGCAGATTGTCGATGACGGCATCAGCTTGCTGGATACCATGAAGGATCTGCGTTCCGGGCTCCCAGAGGTTCAAGAGCGATTTGGTGTCCCGCCGCAACTGGTGCCGGATGTTTTGGGTCTGGCCGGTGATACTGCTGACAATATCCCCGGAGTTCCCGGGATTGGCGAGAAGACCGCCGCCGCGCTGGTGCAGCGATTTGGGTCTCTGGAAGCGGTGCTGCAATGGAAAAATCTGGTGAATGGCAAGCAGCGTCGGGAGAATTTACACACCTTTGCTGACCAGGCCAGGCTGTCTAAAATTCTGGCCACGGTTTGCTATGACGTTCCTTTGGCGCTGTCCCTGGATGATCTGCAGCGTCAAACACCGAACCGGTCGATGCTGTTGCCCCTGTTGCAGGAACTGGAATTTGTTGCGCTTGAAGTTGCCTTTACTCCGCCACCACCCGGCTTGGTGGAAATTTATTGCGATGGTTCTGGTCGTGACTCTGGCCCCGGCGGCTATGGGGTGATTCTCCGCTATGGGGAGCATGAAAAGGTGTTGAGCGGTTTCGAGCCCGTTGCCACCTCACAACGGATGGAACTGATCGCGGCGATCAGAGGGTTGGAAGCGTTGCAAAAACCAACTCGGGTACGAGTTTTCAGTGATTCGCAGTACCTGGTTCGGGGGATGAGCGAGTGGCTTGGGGGTTGGCAGCGCAGCGGTCGTTTGGAAACTGCTGCTGCGCTGAAGAATCAGGACCTTTGGCAACGGCTGGCGTTCCTGGCTGCCAGCCATGATCTGCAGTGGGAATGGGTGCGTGGCCACGATGGCCACGCCTTCAATGAGCGTTGTGACCGGTTGGCAAAGCGGGCTGCTGAGGCCGGGATGCTGGCAGTCGCAGCGAGCAATCGGATACCTGAACATGCTGCGGCTAATGAGGCGACGAAAAACAATGTCCCGCTGTCGATTGCTCCAGTCAAGCCGGTTCCGTTGGTGGAAACTGATGAGACTGCTTACGAGTCCGACGCCGATGGGCAGTTACTGCTTTGTTAGCATGGTGGAGATTTGGGATTCAAGCATGCGCGGACAATAAATAATCAACTCAAAGAGATTCATCGTTCAACAATGATCTGACGATTTTTGCACTTCTTTTGGCGGTGGAATAATGCCCAAAAACTCTTTCCACTCCGCTTGTGGATAACCTCGATGCAACTGTGGAAAAGAATCAGAAATGTTACGTATCATTCGACACTTCTACACATTGCCCAATGAATATGCAGTAGATTTAAGTAGCTGATATTGCTTGTCAATAGTTAATTGCACCTTGTGGGTGGAATAATGTTTGCGTCGATATCGTTATGTACCGGAACTCGCTGGAATTAAGTGAATAACCCATCAAACTGAACTAAAGGATAAGGCAATGACTGAACTTGACAAGGCGCTGGAGGTAATGCGACAGGATATGAACAACGGCAAGAACCAGTCTAAGTATTACGACTTGTTTCTTAATTCCACGTTTATCGTGCCGAAGCTGGACGAGCACGATCCTGGCGGTGCGAACGGAGAGCTTGCAGACGGTCAGGTGTTGCCAATGATTATCGAGTCAGAGGGAAATGACTACCTGATGCTGTTCGATAGTAAGGAGCGCTTGTACGCCTGGGCAGAGGCTGAAGTGGACAGCGTCGAGGTCCCGGGTTTTGTGCTGGCTGCCACCACGATGGCGCCATTGCATTGGGCGCTGAATGTCGGGACTTCCTATTCGAAGCAGTTTGTCCCAGATGAGATTGCTTGGCTCAGGGAAGTGGTTGAGCGCTGTAACGCTGAAGAGGCCGATAATCCGCAAGTGATACGGGGAAACGAACAATATGAAACTATACGCTCAGAAAAAAAATAAGAATAGACTGTTATTATGCTTCAGGTTCGATATAGTTGAAACAAGCTGTGAAGCTAATCGAGATACAATAAAAACAAGGAGCAGTTGTAGAGGTAAACTCACGAAGGTAACCCAGACAAAAAAGGGGGCTCCATGACTGAAGATACGCCGCCAGGTTTTTATCGTTTGACACATAGCACTCACCACACAGGTAGTAGTAATCGTGCCTGAAAACCCATGAAATGGGGAAATTGAGTATATAAAGAGGCCCGCTAATCCTGCGGGCCTTTTCATTTGTCTGATTTTGATTTCAAATGAAGAGGATAAATAAATAAACAAACGCCGACAGGAGTCATCCCAGTCGGCGTTTGTTTGAGGACTAATCAAGGTGAAAGGCGTCAGCGGATATGATCCTCCGGGTAGGCGCCTATTTTGTGGATGGCCAAGTCAGCACCATTGAACTCATCTTCTTCGGTAAGTCTGATACCGACGGTCTTTTGCAGCACTTTATAGACCAGAAAACCGTTGACAACAGCAAAGACCACGGCGGCCAGACTGCCGACCAATTGACTGACAAAACTAACCCCACCCGTGCCGCCAAATATTGGCAGGCCAAAGATTCCCGCAGCAATGCCGCCCCAGGTACCACAGATGCCATGCAGTGGCCAGACGCCAAGTACGTCGTCGATCTTCAGTTTTTCCTGCTCATAGTGAAAGCCATAGACAAAGAGGATTGCTGCCACTGCTCCGACCACCAGAGCTGCCAGCGGGTGCATGATGTCACTGCCAGCGCAGACCGCGATCAGGCCGGCCAAGGCGCCGTTGTGAATAAAACCCGGATCGTTTTTACCGGCAATGAGCGCAGCCAATACGCCGCCGATCATTGCCATCAACGAATTAACTGCCACCAGTCCGGAAATCTTTTCCAGATGGCCGGCACTCATCACATTAAACCCGAACCAGCCAACTGCCAATACCCACGAACCGAGGGCGAGATACGGAATGTTGCTGACTGGAATCGGGTGGGATTTGCTTCGGACATACCGCCCCATGCGCGGACCAAGGATCATAACTGCCGGCAACGCCAGCCAGCCCCCCATGGAGTGAACGACAACTGAACCAGCATAGTCGTGGAATTCAGCACCACCAAGCGACTTGAACAACGCCTGAAGGCCACTGCTATGCTGACCCCAAATCAGTGACTCAAAAACCGGGTAGGTGATACCGGCAAAGATTGCGCCGGCTACAACCTGAGGCCAGAACTTAGCACGTTCAGCGATGCCACCGGAGATGATTGCCGGGATGCAGGCCGCAAAACAGAGCAGGAAGAAGTAGTGGACCAGGTCATAGCCCTGGTTGCCGCCGAGCAGTTCGCCCGCTGGCTTGAAAAAGTGGATGCCATAGGCAATGGGAAAGCCGATCAGAAAATAGACCAGCGTTGAGACTGACCAATCGGTGAGAATTTTGACAAAGGCATTGACCTGATTCTTTTTGCGGACGGTGCCAACTTCCAGAAAAGCAAAGCCGGCGTGCATGGAAAAGACCATGACCGCGCCAAGCATCAGAAAGAGTACATCGGAACTGTTGTGCAGACTGGTCGTCAGTGATCCAGCATCCATAGTTTACCCCCGTTGGTAAAGCAAGTCCGTCGTTGGACAGCTGCTTCTCCTTAGCAACCAGCTTGCCATTTTTAACTCATTGAAATAACGAGGTAACTATGGTTGTGGCAGGTTGGGGCAGTGTGGGAAATGCCTATTTAGCGGGCATTAGATGCCTGGAACGCGGGCATTAGTTGGTCGATTGATCTGGGTACGGCAGGAAAATGTGACGGGAATACTTCTATGTTCAGTTGGCAGGCGTTCGTTGTAGTAGTTCCAGGTTGCGTTGGGCATCAATGAATGTCGGGCGTTGGCGTAATGCCCGGGTGAAATAGTCTGCTGCTCCCCGTGAATTTCCTTGACGTGCTTCTCTTACCCCGACCGCGAACAGTGCGTCAGGATTTTCCGGCTGCTGGCGCAGTACAGCGTGAAAAGCGGTTAAGGCACCGTGCTCATCGCCACGGCGTTGCAGTACCTGAGCAAGGGCAAGATTAGCATCCAGTTGGCCAGGATCCAGATCAATTGACCGGCGAAAATTAATGATTGCCTCAGTGTCGTTTCCCTTGGTTTCCTGGAGTTGCCCAATTAAATAGTAGGTGTTGGCATGTTGCGGGTTCACCTGCAGAGCGAGTTGGTAATGATAAATGGCGTCATCAAACAATCCCTGGACACCATAGCAAGTGGCGAGTTTTGTTTCGAGCAAATGGATAACCCCGCCGTTTGCCCCGCCGCGCAAGGCTCGCTGATAGTGGCTGATGGCGGTGGGGAAGTCCCGTTGAGCAAAGGAGCTGTTGCCCAAAATCATGTCGGCCATGTAGTTCCGCTCAGTGACTGCGTAGGTATGAGTAAACAGGGTGCGGGAGTTTTGCCAGTAACCGACCTGACGAAAGCAGAGCAGACTCAAGGTGATCACCACGGCGCAACTGATGCCGGTGAGCATGCGCGTGGGAATACGCCACCGTGCGCCAAGATCACCAACAGCCCAGACCAGAGCAGTGAAAATGCCGATCAGCGGGATGTAGGTATACCGATCGGCACGGGATTGCAGCCCGACCTGCACCAGTCCAATTACTGGTACCAGGGTGATCAGGTACCAAAGCCAGCCAGTCAGCAGGTACGGGTATTGGCGCCAATACCGTGCTACTAATGCGGACAACAGGACCAGGCAAATGCCGGCCATAACTGTATGCACCGGGGAAATAGGGATGGTTAACGGATAAAACGGGGCCAGTCCGCTCGGCCAGACCATATCCCGCAGATAGGCAGCATAGGAAATGATGCCGTTTTGCAGGCGGATGCCGAGCGACAACGCTGTATCTTGTGCTACTGCGTTGCCGACAGTCTGAGAATAATAGGTGATGCCGCAAAATGCTGCGGAAATAGCGATAAAGGGGAGTTTTTCCAGAATGATGCGCCGCCAGGCAACGGTAAGGTCCGTCCGGCAGGTAATTGTGCTGGACACGGAAAGTCGGTAAAGTGGCCAGAAGTCACAAAGGAACAGGATAAGTGGCAGGCTCACCAGCATCGATTTTGCCAGGAGACCGGCGCTGAATGTCAGCACCGTGAGCAGGTAGCGGCCAATATTCCTGCTGCGGACATAGGCCGTGTAGCTGAGCAGGGTCAGCAGGAAAAACAGGGTGCTGAGCAGATCCTTTCGTTCCGCTGCCCAGGCCACTGATTCCACGTGGAGGGGATGAACGGCAAAAAGGGTTGCTACCAGGGCGCTGCGCCAAACTGCCCTGGTTGTGGTGGTCAACAGATGAAAGAGGAGCAGGGTGTTGGCCCCATGCAGGATCAGACTGACGAGGTGATGGCCGCCAGGCTTGAGCCCGAAGAGCGATACGTCGAGCATGTGCGATAGCCAGGTGAGCGGGTGCCAGTTGCCGGCATGGGTGTTGGTAAAGGCCCAGCGTAGCCCATCCAGGGATAAGCCCTTGGCAACCGGCGGGTTCAGGGTGATGTAGGTTAAGTCATCAAGGTCGATAAAATCGTGGCCAATGATCCTGGCATAGGTCGCCAGCACAAGTGTTGCCAGTGCAAGCATAATCCAGGCGTAGGTGCGCGTTGCAGGGGTGGACATCGGCTATGTACTCCGAAAAAGGGGTAAAAAATCAGAACGATTAGTAAGTGCTTGATCCCGAATCTGCTCCCCCGTCTTACCATATTCGCTTCAAACTAGGCAAGGTTCAGCACGAGGTTCAGCCATCGCACGATGAGATGGAAGAATGATCATTCCTGGTCCGAATAATTATAGTAAATGCACATTAACATATTGACAGAGATGTTGTGGACCGGGTAAATAAAGCGGTCGCAGGATTATGGCTCAGAATCGGCCTGACAGATATTAATCAGGGGAGGGATGTAGGGATGAGAAACGTGTTTCCACAATTGTATCGGGTAGTCATAGTGACGGGCTTGGTGTTGACCGCGTCGGTTGCCATGGCTGCCAAGGAGAAGGCCCCGGTTGCCACGGTGACGATTACGAAAAATCCTGGTTTATACGCCACAGATCCTTCGCCTCTTACACCGAGTCAGTGCGGCCAGTGTCACCCTACTTACTACAAGAGCCTGCGCACTGATGGGGAGCGGCATCAGTTCGACTGTCAGAAGTGTCATACTGCCATCCACTCCTATAATCCGAAAAAAGGTAATTACGAAGCGCTGATGCCCAAGTGTGCCAGTTGCCACAATGCCCCGCACGGCAAGATCATGGTGGATTGCGCCACCTGTCATACCAATCCGCACATGCCAAAGAAGGTGGCCATGGGGCCACGCCTGCTGAACAACTGCACTGAGTGCCATACCGGCCCGAAACAGCAATTGGCCCAGTTCCCTAGCAAGCATACCAAGTTGGGCTGCCAGCGTTGTCATACCAGCCATGGCTTTATCCCGCAGTGCGCTGCCTGCCACAAGCCGCACTATGCTAATCAGGAGGCAGCGACCTGCACCAAGTGCCACCCGGTACACAAGCCAAAACAGATAGACTGGACCAAGGAGTTGACCACCGCAGAAACCTGTAATGCTTGTCATGCCAAAATCGTCAACAAGTGGCGCTCCTCACCAAGCCGTCACGCCAAAGTGGCCTGTGGCGAGTGCCACCACACCCGGCATAAGTACAAGCCCAAGTGTCAGGAATGCCACCAGTCGCCGCACAATAAATCGTTCCTGGCCAGGTTCCCGAATTGCCTCACCTGTCACCTGGATGTGCATGATCCACCGGTAGGCAAAGCCCCGAGTAAAAAATAGTCCGTTCCACCCAAGCCCCGGCCGTCAAGCCGGGGCTTTTTTTGCGGTTGACGCCCTTGAGGGGTACAGGTAGAAAGAACATACTATCCTACTGTTACCGGATGGTAGAGGAGCTGGCTTGGCCCCCAAAACCGCACTGTTATATCCCGCTGATTTGAGCCGTTGCCAGTTTGGTCCGGACCATCCGTTCAAGGTGCAGCGGTATCTGCTGACCATGGAGCTTTTCAAAGCTTATGGCCTGGACCAGGTGGGGAGACTGGTGACGGCATTCCCGCCGGTGCCGAACGATGCTTTATTGGCGGTGCATGATGTTGCCTACCTGGAGCGGTTGCGCGAATTCAGTGCGTCGGCCGAACCGCGGGCCGATTTCCGCTACGGTTTGGGTGATCTGGAAAACCCGGTGTTTCCCGAGATGTACAGCTGGGCCTATCAGAGTACGGCTGCTACCGTTGAGGCGGCGCGGTTGGTGAGTGAAGAAGGGTACGACATCGCGTTCAATCTGACCGGTGGTTGGCATCATGCTCACCGGGCCAAGGCCGCTGGCTTTTCCTATATCAATGACGCGGCCGTAGCGATCGCCGCACTGGTGGCGCAGGGTAAGCGGGTGGTCTACCTGGATCTGGATGCTCATCATGGCGACGGGGTGCAGGAGGCGTTTTACGAGACTGATCAGGTGCTGACCATCTCCATTCATGAAAGCGGCATCTATTTTTTCCCGGGTACCGGCTTTGAGGATGAAGTTGGTTGCGGGGCTGGTAAAGGCTATACGGTTAATCTGCCGCTGCTTGCCCATACGGATGATGCCCTGTACATGAAAGCGTTTGACGAGATCGTCTACCCGCTGATTGCGGCCTTTAACCCGGATATCATGGTGACCCAGCTGGGAGCCGATACCTTTCGCACCGATCCGTTGACGCGTCTGGAGATTACCACCCATAGTTATGCCTACATCATGCGTAAACTGCGGGCGCTGCAGATTCCCTGGGTGGCAGTCAGCGGTGGAGGCTACGATCATCTGAATGTTGCCAGGGCCTGGACCATTGTCTGGGCCACGATGAATGATCTAACACTACCCGCCAAGCTGCCGGCACCATTTGTGACGCATATTGCCGCATTGGGTTTTCCCCATCGCATGCTGCTTGATGCCATGCACTGGGCGGACGAAGCAGAGCGCAATCTTGCCCTCGACGCTGTTGAGCGGAGTATTCGGGCCATCAGGGAGACCGTGTTCCCGACGATTATTGGGTGCTATGGCGCGACTTCCGGGGAATAGTCAGTTACTGGCCAGCAACGGACAGCCGTTGCGCAGCCTGCTGGAGATCAACCGGCTGGCTGAGCCGGAGCGTGAGCGCTGTTATGGTCAAATGCTCCCCGAACGTCTGTTCACCCGGTTTGCCATAGATCCGCTTACCTGGTGCGGCAGTGATGGTCGGCGGTGCATCAACTGCATTGCCCCGGCAGGGCTGGGTCTGGTGCGGTTTGAGGTGCGTCGGCGGCCTGAAGATCCTGATCCGGTATTCTTCCTTGATCTGGCCGATACCCAGTACCATCAGCTGGAGCTGGCGTTCTGTATCATTGCTGATCCCGAGGCCCCCCGCTTTGACGTGGATCGCGATGCGGCCGGGGAGCTGAATTATTTTGCCAGTATGGGCCGCAACATCCCTGAGGAGTTACGGGCCATGGCAGCTGGACTCTATCCCAATCAGACCCGGCGCGGGTTGCGGCTGTTCAGTGAATTTTTTCCCCGGTTCGAGCGCTTTGTCGATAGTCTCGGTATCGATATGATCGTGGCCGAGCCGTTAACCTATGACAATGCCATTCGCTACGAGGCCTATGGTTTTGATTATCTGCGGGGTAAGCGACTGATGCTGGAGATTGATGCCGGGTTTCGGCCGGGTGGAGAGTTTACACGCCGCCTTGACGGGTCGTCACCATTTCGCCTGCCGGGCCAGGAGGGTTCGGTTCGTGGCCGCAGTTGGGCGATTCATGATGGCATTCTGGATGAACCGTGGGATGAGGTGCAGATTTATAAAATGGTTGGTGTGGAGGCACAGATCTGTTCCTTCCGGGACCGGAAAATAGTAACGAGGTGAGAGTATGACAATATTGGCCACAACCCCCATGAAGGGGATCAGTTATTATTATCCGCAGCCCAATGCCTGTCTGGAGGCGCGGGATGGATTTGTCCAGCTTGCTTATGGCGATGTGCCGATTCCGTTACTGGATGCAGATCTGGCAGCCCTGGAAGAGGGTGCAGCACCAACGTATGACATGGTCGGCAGCGGTATTTTTCAGGCGCTGCGGTTCAATCCGGACTGTCTGCATGCCCGCCGGTATGCTGAGTTGCTGCAGCAGGGGTATCCCCACTTCATTTCAGAACTCGGCAGCCTGGTAGTCATGCTGGATCGCAAGGATGTGGATGCCCAGTATCTGGATCGAAAAATAAACTATCTGAAGATCTTTGCTCTGCTTGATGCAGAAAGTCCCCGTTTCCCGCTGGAAATCGGTCTGACCTTGATGCAGAAGGCGTTGCAGTTGATGTCACTCAATGATATCAGCCGCAGCCTGTTTCTGGCCGAGGAGTTTCTGCTCAAGGCCACGGCCATGGGGGCGTCGGATTTACAGACCAGCGCAGCCCTGGCCGAGGTTTCCTATGTTTTAGGTCGGTATGAGCGGGCACTCCAGCTCTGGGATGGCATCTGTCCGGAAATAGCAGCTGAAGAGCAAGAGCGGTTGGCCAGGCGGTTGGCAGCGATTCGGGATGGCAAGGTGCCGTTTGTACCGGTAGTAGATTATCTCGAGGCGGTTGCGGTTGCCTTTGACGCTTTCGAGCGGCAGGAATATGAAGATGCCAGTGCCATTTTGCAGGATGTGCTTGATGATCTGGCGTTCCGGGACAATTACCCGGTTGCGGAAATCTGGTATGTCCTTGGTCGTTGCGCCAAGGAATTGTCCCTGCCAGTCAAGGCTCAGGAATATTTACAGGCCGCTGTTGCCATCCGGCCTGATTACACCGAGGCCATCCGGGCACTCAACGAACTATAGAGGTATGACATGTTTGGTTTCAGTACTGCAGACTGGCTGTTCATCGCCGGGGTAATGGTGGTAATCTGCGTGTGTGTTGCCGCCAGCGACATGCGCAAGAGGAAGTGATGGTGGAGCTGTCTGACGATCAATCGGCACTGCGTCGTCCTTTGGGGATAACGCTGCTGGCGGCGCTCTACCTGTTCTTCTTACTGGTTTCAGCGTCGACGTTCGGTAATCCGTTCCCTTATTTCGGGCGGATTTATTTCGGAACAGCAGCCAAAGTCCTGGTGTTGACCGATTCGCTGCTCTGTCTCTACCTGTTTTTAGGGGTGCTGCAGCGACAAGCGCTCACGTGGTATATGCTACTCGGCTATAATCTGCTGCAGATCGGCAACACGATGTACAATCTCTATTCCATCCCCCTGGCTGAAATAGAGGTAGTTACTGGCGGGCAGATATCCAAGGATGCCCTCTGGACCAATAACATGATCGCCGCTCTCGGCATGTTGCTTCTCACCCAGTACATTTTCCGTCACAAGCGTTATTTTGCGAACGTTGCGCGCTACCTCTTTTAGCGGTGACCCACAGGCGCGCTGATGACGAATGCAGAAACGCTTAATCTGCGTCGATCAGAAAGGTCAATTCCTGGCTGATTTTTTCGGGATCAGCCGAATTACTCTCTACAATGCTTCGCAAGTGAATCATTGAATCGATATCAGTGGTGGTGAATTTTAGGCCGAGTCGCTGATCGTTGATGTGGACCAGATCGGCGCTGAAATGCAGCGGAGTTTCCAAGCCTGGCAGTTCGATGGTCAGGGCACAGGGCGCATTCTGTTTAACTTCGAGCGGTGTTGCCAGTTCGATCAGTGCTCCCTTCAGGGCAATATCGATCAGGGAAACTTCGATCTGTTTACTGTCCAGGGCAAGGTAGCACTTAACATTGAATGGAATACGGCTGAAGCGGCGTTTGTTTGGCATGAGAACTCCTTTGTTGGTCGACGTTTTCGAGAAAATTATACCAAGCAGCACGATATTGGCAACTGGGCGAATCTCTCCTTGCCACTGTAAGTGCGAGTTGTTATCATTCTCTCGTTTTACCCGGTCTGCACTGGTGGTAGGAAAAGGGAGGTATGGTGTCGTTTCCATCACTCAAGGAATTTCAGGTAGCTGGCGGCGAATTGCTGCAGAAAATCAGTCACGGTTTGAGTGGTTCGTTGTTTCATAACCATGAATCTGCCGAAGATGGGTGCATCGACCTGGGGACTACCCGTGGCGTTGGCATCAAGCTGGTCAACGTTAATAAGTATTTCGGTGCAAATCATGTACTGAAAGATATTAATCTAGAAATCCTTCCTGGTGAAACATTCTCAATAATTGGCCCTTCCGGCACCGGCAAAAGTGTTTTGCTCA
Source organism: Geobacteraceae bacterium (assembly GCA_031412995.1). GTDB lineage: Bacteria > Desulfobacterota > Desulfuromonadia > Geobacterales > DSM-12255 > JANOEC01. The sequence continues at coordinate 34,158 of JANOEC010000142.1, read as the reverse complement.
AGCATATCGTCAAGCTGGAGCAGCCGGACAGTGGTCAGATCCTCATCGATGGCCATTCGATTTATTCTGAAGAAAAAAAAGTTGACCGGCCATTTTACCGCTACAGCATGGTGTTTCAATCCTCGGCGCTGTTCAATTCATTGACGGTTGGCGAAAATGTTGGTCTCTGGTTGCGGGAAAAGCGGATCTGTAAAGAGTCACGCATCCGTGAAATTATTCGCGAAAAACTGCAGATGGTGGCACTGGACGGGAAAGAAAACCTGCGCACTGCCGAGCTGTCCGGCGGGATGAAGAAACGGGTAGCGATTGCCCGCTCCCTGGCAATGAATCCGGATCTGATTCTGTATGATGAGCCCACGGCCGAACTGGACCCGATCACCACTGACGAATTGGCGAATACCATTTTACGGTTGAAGGAAACCACCCGGAATACAACAGTGATTGTGACGCATGACCTGAATTTTGCCCTGTACATCTCCGACCGGATCGCCATGATTTCTGAAGGTCGGATCATTGAAATTGGTACGCCCATGGAAATAAAGGCCAGTCAGGATCCGCTGGTGCAGCGGTTCATCAACACCACAACCAAGGGGATCAAAGGCAGCTGATAGTTGCTCGCAGCGGGAGGGTTGGCGTGGTAAAACGAGCACAGATCCTGGGAAGTGCGGCAGTTCTCATCGGACTCATGAGTGCATGTTCCAATTTGCGGACTAATATGCAATTGCTGCCAGTTCGTGAATATGAGCGGATGATTGTCGGACGACTTGATGCTGAGTATATCGGTACGGACAATTGTGTCGCCAAATGTCATACCCACGAGAAAATCACCAGTGATTTCCGCCGCAGCGTCCATGGTGAGCAGATCAAACCTGACACCAAGATGCCGCTGGTCAATTGCGAGTCGTGCCATGGGCCAGGCTCACTATCCATTGCCAAATTAGGTGATGATGTGGCGGATAATGATGCACAAAAGCGTAAGTGTGACACCACAACCTTCCTTGATTTGAACAAATTACCGGCGCCAGCGAAATCCTTGATCTGCCTCAAGTGTCATGCCGAGGCGTCACTACCGATTCTTTCCCATTGGAACGCCAGTCCGCACGCACTGAACAATGTCGCCTGCACCGACTGTCATCGCCTGCACAAGGGCCCAACGCAGAAAGTGACCCGCGAAGAAATGGCTGATCTCTGTTACGGCTGTCATCCGGAAATCAAGGCGCAAAATCTGCTTCCGTCCCACCATGCCGTACGGGATAAAAAGATCGTTTGTGCTGATTGCCACGAAGTGCATGGCTCGCAACAGGATAAACTGCTGAAGGGCCTCACCCCCAAGGAGACCTGCACTCGCTGCCATATGGACAAGCAGGGACCATTTCTTTTCGAGCACGGTGACGTAACCGAAGACTGCAATAACTGTCACCAGCCCCATGGTTCAGTCAACCGGCCACTCCTCAATTCCTCGATGCCGTTTCTTTGTCTCCAGTGTCATCCTGGGCACCGCAGTACGACGCTGGATACATATAACGGGGTAGCTCAGAGCACGAAGAAACTGACAGCCAATCGTTGCACCGATTGTCATTCGCAAGTCCATGGCACCAATATTCCTGCCCCGACTCGCTCTGGAACGCATAATAGCTGGTCAGGTAAGGGATTGCAGTAAGTGGGGGGGAACGCGATGCTATATACGATTCATTCCCGTTTGCTGGCAGCTCTGTTGCTGGTCCTGTTGATGACCAGTGCTGGCTGGACTGTGGATGCTGCACCTGCAGATGACGATGCTGCGGGATCACTGCTGAATGAAGAAGATTTGAATCAATTGGCAGCTGAACCTCCAAGGGAAACCAGTCTATCTGACACGCCGCCGCTGGTAACTGGCAGCGGGTTTATTGGTCAGAACTTCATCAGCAACAACGAAGCCGGCAGCCGTGCTTTTCCTTATGGGCAATTGCGCCCTTCGCTGATTGGTGGCGGGGCATTGACGCTGCTAGATCGGGATTACAAGGTGGATCTGGATGGCAGTTATCTGTCGGATTCAGATAATCAGGGGAGTCTGACATTCGATTTCGACGGGCATTATCGAGTTTTTCTCAGCACGGAGGCGCTGTTCCATAACAATCCTGCCGCGCGCTATGGGTGGGACACAGTGCGGCTCAGTAATGGCAATGTCGTCAACTATGACCCATCGCCGGCAGTAAGCGACCTGAATGGGATCACCGTTCGTCAGGATAAATTATATTTTCGAGCCAAGCCGACCGATTATCCTTTCCATTTTGACCTCGGCTTCAGACGCTTTACCCGGGAAGGGACCAGTCAGCTTCGTTTTGCCGATGTGCGGTTTGCTGCCCCCACCAACAACGTCTATAACCGGCCAGTCACGGTTGATCAGGCGATTTATGAAGGTACTGCCGGGGTTGACGCCCATCTGGGCTACATTGATATTGTGAACCAGTTTCAGATTCGCCATTTTGTTGATTATCAGGCGATTCCGCAGCAAGTTTTGTATCAACCGCAATTTAATGGCGCAACGTTGCTTCGTAACAGCGGTTTCCTGCAGCACAATGAAAACCCTGAAAACCGTTACTGGGCCAACACCTTGCGGCTGCACACCTCCATTTCGGGCGGTCTGGTGGGTGCGCTTTCTTATACCTATGGCCAACGTCAGAGTTTTTCCGACCTGCAGTATACGGTTATCAATGGAGCCGCTGAGCCCAAAACCATTCTGCGCAACATGGCTGGCGACATAACTTATACTCCCGTGCCTGAGTTTACGGCCAGCATCAAGTATCGCCGCCAGGTAACCGAATATGAGCTGCCTGCGAATATTGTCCGTTTGCCCAGCGGGGGAGGCATCGGTACTGGAGACGACATTCCGTTGCAAGTACCACTGGAATCCCGTCTTGACAGCCTGACCAGTGCGCTGGTTTATCGTCCCCTTAGTTGGTTAGTGTTGAAGGGCGAGTTCAAGGGTGATTTTGTCCGACGTGAGGGGAAGGGACAATCCTGGCTGCTCCAGCATCATGAGGATCGCTACCAGGGACGGGCAACGGTTGTAGCTACGCCCATTAAGGGTTTGCGGCTCAAGGGGTTGTACGGCTATGCAGCGACCAGTAATCCCCTCTATAAGACGACTTTTGACGACAAGCATTTTGGCGAGTTGATTGCGACCTATAACCGGGCCAATCTGTTCGGAACGTCGGCGTCCTATCGGGAAACTCGTGAGTCGATGGCTCTTTCGGAACGGAAGCAGCGGAGCGTAACGACCAGCGGCTGGGTCAACCCGTTGCCCCGGTTAACCCTGAATGCTTCTTTTGCCTATCTGCAGGCCAATTCAGCGCGGGTTATTGACTATCCCATTGTTCTTGATACGTCTAAACCGACCGAAATAACGACCTATACCGTACCTGGTTCCTATCAGGCCAGTAGTCATATCTACGGGATCAGCGCCATCGTTCGTCCCATTGATCAGTTGGATATTACGGTTGGCTATCAGCAAGTCAGAAGTGATTCAGTATTCAATCCCGGGTCCCTGCCAAATCAGCCGGTCGCCTCTACTGTGGCGACTTACAGCATGGATGGCATCAGCGAACTCAGTCGTACCCAGTCCGTTGAGCACGAAGTCAACACTCGCATTGATTACCGGATAACTACCAACCTGTCTTCAACAATTGAATACCTGTATCGCGTGATTTATGACCACGTTGATTCATCCCTTAATGGCGGGGCGCACCAAATAATGGCATCTGTCGGGTTCAAATGGTAAGGAGTACCTTGAAACTGCTGGTTTACATCATCCTGCTATTTGGGGTGCAGGTTGTTTCACCGGGTGATGCGATTGCAGCTGGCCGGGTTGTTGCGGCCATTTTCTCTGATGACCTGCCGCGCTACCGGGAGGCACATCGCTCATTCATCAAGGTGCTGGCGCAAAAGGGGTATGGCCATAATCAAGTTGAAATCATTACCCAGTATCCTAATGCCGATCCCATTTCCTGGGCAAATACCGTACGGAAATTTGTCGGGCTCAATGCCGATCTGATTGTTGCCTATGGGGCGCCGGCAGCCATGGCAGCTTCCCGTGAAGGCGGTAATATCCCGGTTGTGTTTGTCGATGTCTATGGCCCGATCGAGATCGGCATTGCCACCAGCATGACGCGTAGTGGTGGCAATCTGACCGGCGTAAGTTCGAAAGTTCCGCTCGTTACCTTATTGAAAACGCTGCAGGAAATTCAGCCGGTGAACAACATTGGCATTATTTACAGTTCCCGTGAAGCGGGATCCTTGGTGCAACAAAAGGAGTTACGCCGGCTTTCTGCCCAGTTGGGTATTTCGGTTGAAGATTTTAATGCCATCACTCCGGCCGGTTTTGATAGCGGTCTGGCTGCCCTGATCCGCAAAGTCGACTGTCTGCTGGTGTCGGAAAGCACTGTTGCCCAACGAAATTTCGATCGTATTATCCGTAAGGCAAATGAGGCGCGGATTCCGGTGGTGTCAATAATGCCTGATGCAGCTGAGCGGGGAGCACTTATTACCCTGGAAGTAAATCCAGCGGAGCAGGGGCAGTTGGCTGGCGAGTTGGCGGTTCGCATCCTGGGTGGGGCAAAAGCGGGTACACAACCGATTGTCACCCCGAAAAAAACCGAGTTAATAATAAACATGAAAACCGCTCGCGGGCTGGATCTGCAGGTGCCGTTTTCAGTGTTGAGTAATGCCACAAAGATAATCAAGTGATGGACTATGATATGGGCAAGATACTGTTAATTGACGATGATGAAGCGTTTGCCCGGGTATTCTGCACCTATATTCGGGAGTATTATCCGCTGCTGAATGTGGAGACGTGCGCAAACCCGATGGCGGCCTTACCATTACTCAAGAAAGATATGGTCGATCTGTTGCTGATTGATCTTGAAATGCCGATGCTGGATGGTGGCAAAGTGATGAATTACGCGACCAGTGCCGGCATTGACAAAAACCGGATTGTGATCCTTTCAGGCCGTGATGCCGATTATCTGCATGCCCGGTTCCCCATGGGGACCTGTCTGGCCGTTTTGAATAAGTACGAGGCCAAACAAAAAGTGGTTCTGGACATGATCTTCAGTTCGCTGCAGAAAAAAATGGTGGCAAGCACCGCCCAGAAAGCCTCAGCAGTCGGATAGAACAGCAAGGAGTTATCTGTAGATGAAGAAAATGGTGCTGACCTTTTACCGACAGTCCCACATCCGTAAGGATTGGCAGGTTGATCTGCAAGGAACAGATTTTCAGGCGTTTCTCGCGGGGCTTGTTGCCGAATTGCAGCGATTTGCAATAGATTTGACGTGGCAGAACAATGATGCTCATGCGATCTATATCAACAGCTATGCCGACCTGCTCAATGCCGTGCGAGTCTCATCTCCCAGTGATTCACTCACTAATGTTTGTGTTGGTCATATTATCGGCAAGAGTGAGCATTTAGATTTGTGCGAGGATATCAAACGGGCGGTTTCGCGTATCGCTTTTGCCCCGGAAATGGTACCACCCGATGACGATGCTCGTAAGGTCTGTCACAACTGTGGTTGTGGCTGCTAGGAGTCTGTCGGACTTAGGAAATCAGAGCGAAAATCCGGCTGGGAGAAGACAGATTTTGTCGATTTTGCAGGTCAATAGTTGTTCTATTGACCAAGAAAGTGGCGAAATATGGACCGTCCAGACGGATTTGCAGCAGATTTATTCTAAGTCTGACAGGCTCCTAGAAATTTACACTGACGATTTCGGCAGAAATTTCTCCGGCGGTAATGGTTATAACCGCAATTGACGGACTGCTTTCCCCCTTGCCCAGAGCCCCCGGGTTGACCAGAGTAATCCCATCTATCACCGTTACCAGGGCACAATGGGTGTGACCAAAAGCGACGATATCGGCCGAAATGCTTCTGGCGCGTTCAAGTAGAGGTTCCAAGCCGAATTTAACCCGATAAAAATCTCCATGGGTTGCCAGTATACTTTTCCCGGCCAAGGTCAGTTGCAGTTCTCGCGGGGTGTCGGAAAAACGGTCACAGTTGCCGGCAACAACATGATACGGCATGGACAGCGCTGAGCTGATCAGGTTCATATCCTCATAACCGTCGCCAAGGTGAATGGCGAGATCAACCGGCGCAACCTGTTCCAGTGCCCGAAGCGCTCTGGCATGGTTGCCATGGGTATCAGATAGCAAGGCAATTCGCATGGGGCAAGCTTACCCCTTTCCGATTGTTAACGTCAATCGGCATAGTCACAAAGATTGCGAAATGGATTTTTCCCGAGGAGGTATGAATATGCGACGGTGGATTTGGCTTCCCATCCTGGCGATGGTGTTGTTTTTCGGCGGGATCATCGCGGTGTTGGCGGTATTGGGTCTGTTCGGCGAGCCGGACCGCTTTTCCATGGAAGACGGCATTGGCCTGGTTGAAGTAAAAGGTCTGATCGTTGATCCGCAAGAAACCGTCAAGCAACTGTACGATTTTAAGAAAAATGAGCGGATCAAGGCCATCGTGCTGCGGGTTGATTCCCCCGGCGGGGTTGTCGGGCCGTCACAGGAAATTTATGAGGCGGTCAAGAAGGTGAACGCCACCAAGAAAATCGTCGTCTCCATGGGCAGCGTGGCGGCGTCTGGTGGCTATTACATCTCTGCCCCGGCGACCCTTATTTATGCCAACCCCGGCACCATCACCGGCAGTATCGGCGTGCTGATGAAGCTCTCCAATATAGAAGGGCTGATGGGCAAGATCGGCATGAAATCATTCACCATCAAGACCGGCCAGTTCAAGGATTCAGGATCGCCCTTCCGGACCATGACCCTGGCGGAGCGCCAGATTTTGCAGGGGGTTATTGATTCGACCCATCGTCAATTTGTTAACGCGGTCGCTGCTGGGCGTAAATTGCCGATTGAGACAGTGGCGAGCATTGCCGATGGTCGGATCTTATCCGGGGAGCAGGCCAAGGAACACAAACTGGTTGACCGCCTCGGCACCCTGCGTGATGCCATTGAAGAAGCAGGACGACTTGGTGGTATTGCCGGTGAACCGCCGGTTATTCATCCGCCGAAAAAGAAAGGTAAAATGATTGATATGCTGATGGAAGAAAGCTCGACCAAGCTTGATCAGCTTGCCCGCAAGGGGCAGGGGTATTCGATGCGCTACGAGGCGGAATGGCAACCTTAGTTGTTTGAGGGGAAATAAAAAAGCCGTCTGAATTGTCATCAGACGGCTTTTTTATTGTCAACGCTAGATTTGACCTCAGGATTATTTCAGTTTTTCATGACACTCATCGCACTTGGTCGGGCCGCCCTTTTCTTTGTGGCAGGGGATGCATAGACCGTGTGCTTTTTCTTTGTTGAAGTTGGGTATTTTTCCATACTTTTTGTCACCATGGCATACATCGCAATTTTTCTCTGCTTCCTGATGATCACTGTGGGTAAAGACCAGTTTTCCTTTTGATGTGTCATAAATAATCTGGTTCTGCGTAATTGATTCGGCATGGGCACTTGCAGCAACCGCACAAAAAATGGCAATAAATATAGTTTTACGCATGGAATATCCTTTCAAAATATAATGTCTTCATTATAAATTCTCCCGCACTAAGTGCAAGTATTTGTCTGCTAGGTGTTGCTCACGGATAGACTGGCTGATCAGAGAGAGATGGATTTTTTCGCGCGCTTGCGTCGATCCGCTCCGGAGAAGGGCACTGCTTGCTGCCTGACTGGGTCCATGCCGAGCAGCACTAAGCCGCTGGAGCGCCGAAAAGCAATGATTTTGCCCGATTCAATAATCGCGTCCAGCTGATGAGTTTCTATTTGTTCCACTCGATAATCACGATGGATTACTTCAATCAGCATCATTTCCCCCCGCTCAGGAAACTTCTATATTGAGTTTGCCACTGCCAAACGATATTTCAATTGCTCGTCAGGCAAAACGTTGGTAAGAATCGCTTATAATTAACTAATGAACAAGATATTTTTGTCTGGTGAGTTTGTGGTGAGAATATCTCCCCCTTTGGTATTCGCCGGGGGAGATGGCTTGGTTAAAAACGGTACTTGGCGGTGAGATTGAGGGTGGTGCCGCCGACTTCCCATTTCCGGTCGCCGGCACCGGGGATGGCCAGATCAATTTTCGGTTCCGCCGAGTGCCACTTGATTTCGCTGCCGATGCTGACGGTCTCGCTCAGGCGGTAGTCGGCGCTCCCCACCACGTGGTAGCCAAGTGCGGTGCCGTGGGTGCTGCCGGTGCTGTTGGCAACTTCCCAGTCGACGGCGGCAAAGTAGTAGCCGGCGCCGGCGCCAACGGCAAACTCAAAGGGATCGTTGTCGATAACGAACTTGGCCGTAGCAATGATGGGGATGGTCCCCAGGGTATAGCTCTGGTTAATGCCGGCGATGTCGTCCGAGCGTACCGACCGATAATAGCCTGTCCCCACTTCGATGACGGCATAGGGGGCAAGGTAGAAGCCCAAAGCGGCCTCGGCATTGAAGCCGGTGTCGAAGTCCTTGAGGCCTCCTTCCTGGGTCGTTTGGTTGTTTCCCTTGCCATTAGGGAGGAACGCCCCGATCTTCAGGACGCCGTAGGGGTTTTCGGCATGGGCAGAGGTGAACAGCAGAGCCGTTAGGCTCAAGGCAATCGCCAGGATACGGGCCGGGTTGGTCATTCGGTGTGGTCTCCTTGGGTTAAATGAGTGACTGAGTAATGGCTATCGCCTCGCCGGTTGCCGCATCGCGGGCGGTGAGCGTGTTGTTCGTAGAGCTTTGATTGATCCCAAGGACGCTAAGATCTTTGTAGGTGTAACTGAGCGTTGGTTGTGTCCCCGCAGGGAGATCAAAATAGACCGTAAAGAGGTCGCCATTGGTAAATGGTTTGTCGAATGCGACCAGAATGAGATTCAATTCCCGCAAAACAGGGTCATACCCGGCATTGCTAAATGAAATGTTGGCCGAGGTGACGACGTAACCTTCCAGCACCTGAAATGCCGGGCCGGTACCGGTAGCGATCGTCGGCAGATTGTGGGTTGCCGGCACGTTTAGGGTCAGGTTGGCCAGGTTGATTGCAGCAAGGGTACTCTGCAGGCGGATCGTGACTCCGACTTTTTTGGTGCCGATCAGATTGAGGTCGTTGGTCGCGGCTGAAAGGGGAAGCTGATTGATGGTGCCACCCAAGCTCGCTGCCATGGGGGCGGACATGATATCGCCGGCCAGGCTGGCCTTCAGGTTGTCAATTACATTGTCTGCCGAACTCCCCTGGGCCAGTTGCGAAATGGCGGCTAACACCATGGTGTACTCGGCCGCCTCCGTGGATGCATTCTGCAGGGCGGTGCCGGTATAGGGAACCGGGATCCTTTGCAAAATATCATCGATCTTGAAAATGTTTTCGACCAGATCGTTGGCATAGGCGATGTTCTGGGCAGTGAGCAGGCCTGACTGTTGCAAAGCTTTGTCCACTTGTTGTAATGCCTTGTCCACTGCCACTTCAGTCAAGGGGGTGATGCAGACGGTCATGGTGCCAATGGCATTGGGAATGGCCGCGCGCAGGAATTGCAATCCGCTGACGGGCAGGTTAGAGGCGGAAATTTCATCGAGGTAGCGGCCGTTGGCTTCCAGGAGCACCGGTCCTGTATAACCGCTGAAGGTAAGGGTGTAGCCCCCTTGGGTGTTGATTAAACTCTGGCCAAGCAGTTGTCCTGTCTGGCCATTGATGAGCGCGTATGCCGTGACCGTACCACTGACGAACAATCCCTTGGCAACGACTCCGGTCAGGGTCGTCGTGCCATTATTGCCACTGACCGAACTGCCACCGCCGCAACTGCAGAGTAAGATTATCAGTAGAAGGGTGCACGCTAGGTAGATGATTCGTTTCATGATGTTCCTTCCTGTTACCAGCTCAGTATTCTGACAATCAATTGCAGCAGAATCTGCAGATCAACTATGTCGACTTTGCCGTCCGGTTTTGGGCGGTTGTTGCTTAATGGTGATGTGGAAATACTGTTTGTTGCCACATCCGCCCGCTTGAATTCTTCAGCGGTCAGCATTTCCAACTTGACGACATGTCGAATCACCTTCAGGGCGTCAGCCACCGTAATCCGACCATCTCCGTCAATATCGCCATTGGCAATGAAAGTGTAATTCACTTCCCGCATCGGTTCCAGGTTGCCGGCCAGGTCACGGGAGAAGAAGTGCAGGCTGGTGGTCTTGCCGATGCTTAAGGGGGTGGTGTAGATCGTTGAATTGATGGTCGGCGTGGTGCCGTCAATGGTGAAATAGATCGTAGCCGGTTCACTGGTGGTCAGGATCACCTGCAGGGTGTTGTCGTATTCACCGCCGCCGGGGCTTGCTGTGGTGGTAGGCGCCACGGTATCGATGGTCCAGGTAAAGCTGTTGGGTACAACCTGGACATTGCCGGCTAGATCGACGCCGCGGATCGAGATGGTGTGGCTACCGTCCGGGATATTGGTGCGCAGAAGCAGTGTCGCGACGTCAATTGGGTCTGAGAAGGTCTCGTTATCGATCTTGTACTGGTAGAAGGCAACGTCTGCACCGCTGATGGCAAGGGTGAGGGCGTTGATGTTGGTGAGAATGGTTGGCTTCCCGCCGATCAGCACTCCGGCCGGAGGGGTGATGTCGATGGTCCAGGCGGTCTGGGTAGGAACGGTCTGCCAGTTGCCTGCCTCGTCACGGCCGATGATGTTGAGAATATGAGTACCCACCAGCAGGCCGGAACGGCTGATGGGGATGGCGATTGGCGTTTCGGTTGAGTATGGTTCACCGTCAAGGCTGTAGCGATAGAGTACGACGCCGATGCCACCGACTTCAACCGTCAGATCCTGTAGCTTGGTCTGCGCTGTAGGTCGACCTGCGGTGAAAGTGGCAATAGGGGGGGTGGTATCAACCGTCCAGGTCACCACGGTTGGGGTAATCTGTACCAGTCCGGATTGCTTGCGGCCAAGCACCATCAAGGTGTGGCTGCCATCGGTCAGGCCGGTCAAGGAGATTGGAACGGAAGTGTCGCTGAAACCGCTGTAGCCACTATTGTCGAGATTGTAGGTGTAAGCAACCACTCCGTTGCCACCGACCAGGAAGGTGGCGCCGGTGGCGCGGGTCACAACAGGTGGGGCGCCGGTAAGGGTCGCGATTGGTAGTACCGTGTCATATTCGATCATCGTCGTTAGGGTGGTTTTGTTGCCGGCGGGGTCAGTGGCGATGATGGTCAGGTTGTTTACCCCGGGTTGGAGACCGGTGGTTGTCGCGTTCAAGGTGGTAAATTGCCAGTTAGTGCCGGTGACAATGGCATTGCCGCCGATGGCGCCGCTATCGAAGCCGAGGTTGACCGTGCAGCCGGCTTCGATGGTGCCGCGAATTGTCTGGACCAGAGCGCTGGTTGGGGTGGTCAACGGGTTTAGGGAGAGGGCCGGTGGGGTGGTGTCGATCACCCAGAGGAGTTTGGTTGCCGATGCATCCGCCTGCCAGTTGCCGGCACTGTCTCGGCCGATAATCCAGAGCGTGTGGGCTCCTTCTGCTAATGGCCCGAGTGCCAGTTGGGTCCCCACTTGGTTTTCGTTACCATAATCGGCATCGGCATCCAGCCGGTACTTGTAGGCAATCACACCGCTACCGCCGATGGCCAGGTTGATGCTGGTGGCCAGGTTGATGCTGGTGGCATTGGTCTGCACCGGTGGCGTTCCGGAGAGGATCGTAGCGGTTGGGGCAGATGCCTTTAGTTCGATAGTAAGGATCAGGCTATTAACGTTGCCGGCCGAATCGGTGGCGGTGACGGTAATCTTGTTGAGGCCATTGGAAAGCGGGACATCAGCGCTCCAGCTGGTGCCGGCCGGGGGGGTGCTCACTACCGTATTGTTGGTGGTGGAATTGACGACCGAGAAGCTGGTGAGGCTTGCCGCTGCCGCAACCGTGACCGTTCCGCTTAGGGAAACCTGGGAGAGTGCGGTCGGGGTGGTGAAGGGGTTAACCGTAATCTGCGGCGATGTGATCTCCACTACCCAAGTGGCAGCGGTGGCGACGGCCGTATCCTGCCAGTTACCGATCAGATCCCGGCCGATCACCTTGAGGGTGTGAGGGCCAGCGGTCAGGCCTGTCAGGTCGATGGGCAGTTTTACCAAGCGCTCGCTGGTGCTGTAGGCACCATTATTGATACTATATTTATAAGCGACAACATCGGTGCCCCCCACCTCGAACACCATGCGCGTGGCATTGATTGGCTGTGCGGGATTTACCGGCGGAGAGATAACCGCGGTCGGCGGGGTCCGGTCGATGGTCCAGAGGACGGTGGTGGGCGATTCCTGCCAGTTGCCGGCGATATCCTTGCCAATCACTTCGAGGGTACGGGTTCCTTCCGGGATGGCAGTGAGGGTGATTGCCGTGGCAATGGGGGTTTCAGCTGGGGTATCCGTGGCTGCCGGGATATATACCCCACCGTTGAGCCGATAGCGATACGCAACCACGTTGTTGGTGCCGGTAACCACGATGGTGGCGTCCTGGGTCGTGGTGAGTGCCGGCGGAATTGTGTTGGCCTGCAGCACTGCCGTCGGCAAGGTGGTGGTGAGGTTGATGGTCTGGGTGATGGAGACCGCATTGCCGGCGTTGTCCACGACTTCAACGCGGATACTGTTAGGTCCGGTGGCCAGCCCTTGTACTTTGTAGCTCCATGCCCCACTAACTGGCGTTACGGTCCCCACCAGCGTGAGGCCACGATAGATTCTTACCACTACCGGCGAGGCGCTATCATTGGCCGTACCGGTGAGCAGCTGGTTGTTGGCATTGATGGTGATGTTGTTTGCCGGACTGCTGATCGTAAGTGTTGGATTGGTACGGTCAATGGTGAAGGAAACGGTCGTGGCAGCCGGATTGGTCCACCAGCTGCCGCTGGGGTCCACCTGCCAGTTGCCGGCTGAATCCTGACCGATGACTGCCAGGGTATAGCTCCCTTCCGGGAAGCCGTTAGTGGTGGTGAAGTCGATGTTGCCGATTGGGGTGTCGGTATTCTCGGTCGGGGTGGCGGTTGCACCACTTGGCACCGTCACGAGCTTGTAACGGTAGGCAACGACATCGGTGCCGCCCACGGTCAAGTTAAGTGTGGTGGCGTTACTGGCTGGGGTGGCTGTGGTGGCCGGCAGGACCGGAACTTTGCCGACCGGAACGTTACCAACCGTGGCGGTCGGCCCGGACCGGTCAACAACCCAGGATACGACTGTTTCGTAAACTTGATCCAGGGGAATACCAAATCCTTTTACCTTAAGAATATAGGCACCTTCCGGCATTGAAGTTAAGCTGATTGGGGTGGAGGCAGTCGTCAGCGTTGCTCCTGCCGGCGTTGCAACGATGCCGGCAGGAGTGGGTGTAACCCAGCTATAGCTATAGTTGGCAACGCCGACCCCACCAACGACAATATTGAGCGGTGTGCCAGCGGATGGAATAAAGTTGGTTTTGCCGGCAGGGGCGCCCGTTACGGTTGCGACAACGGTCAGCGGATTAGGATTACTGGTGGCCACGGTCCAGGTCAGGACGGGTGCGGTCCCCTTATTTCCGGCCAGGTCATAGCCATCTACCGTCAAGGTATGGGTGCCGCTGGCCACCGTCAACTGGGTCGGCTGGGTGGCCGGTATTGCTACCGACATGGCGCCGCCGTCGATCTTCCAGGTGTAGTGGTCCAGGGTTTCGTTGGCACTGACACTGAAGACGGCACTAGTGGCTCCGGTGGTGTTAGGTGAGACAGGCAAGCTAATCCCGGTAATGATCACGTTGGGAGCCGAACCGTCGAAATTAACGGAAACCGTGTTGTTGGCCGTATTGCCTGCAGTGTCTTTCGCGGTGATGGTGACGTTATGGTTGCCATCGGTAATTGATGTGAGGGCATAGGTCCAGGTGCCATTGGCGGGCACGGTCACTGTTGCCGGGCTGCTTACGGCTGTACCGTCCAGGGTGGCGGTGAGGGTGGCGCCGGGTTCGGCGGTACCGCTGACGCTCTTGACGCTGGTTGGGCTGGCTGGTGGCGTGATGTTCAGGGCTGGGGCGGCTTTGTCCACGGTCCAGGAAACACTGGTGGGGGTCTTCTGCCAGTTGCCGTAGAAGTCGCGGCCAATGGCAAAGATCGTATGGACTCCTGACGGCAAATCCGTAGGGGCTAGGGAGATCGGGGTGTTGACATCAATCCCATTTGCCTGGGAAATTGGGTAGTTGGCGGTATCGAGGGCGTACTTATAGGCGACGACGCCGGTGGTCGTGTTGACGGTAAAGGTAGTACTGTCGGCATTGGTGATACTGTTGTTTGCCGGTCCGCTACTAAAGGCCAATGTCGGTGCGGCGGCATCTACGGTCCAGGTAAAGACGGTGGCGGTCGTCTGGATATTACCGGCGGCGTCGATCCCTTTGACCGACAGGGTATAGGTTGCATCCGGCATCCCGCTCAGGGTTAGCGCGTTGGCAACCGGCTGTTCGGTATTCTGGGGCAGTGGGAGGGTAAAGCCAGTGGCCGGCGTGAGCTGATACTGATAGGCAATGACCCCATTGCCACTGACAATGAAAGTGGCACTGTTGCGGGTAATGGTACTGCCGTTGCTAATGTCAGTGTTTATGGCGGCACTCGGGGCCGACGGATCATATTCGATGAAGGTGCTCAAGCTGGTGCTGTTGCCGGCAATGTCAACAGCCGTGGCAGTGAGCTGGTTGAGTCCGATTATGAGTGTCATGGGAGTCAACTGGGTCCATTGCAGCTGTCCGTTGACTTGGGTCTGGATTGCGGCGGTGGTTGTGACATTGCGTACCGTGACGGTTGCCTGTTCGCCGATGGTTCCTTGGAGGATGACGTTGCCACTGGCTGTTGGCGTAATGGGAGCGGTGATGACGATGGCTGGCGGTGTGGTGTCCACAACCCAGGAATAGCTGGTGGCGCTGCTGTCGGACTGCCAGTTGCCCGCCAGGTCGCGACCGGCGACATTAATGGTGTGACTCCAGTTGCCATTGGCGTTGGTGGCACCGCTGGCGAGATTGGTGAGCGCGATTGGGATACTTACCGGTTGTTCCGGTTGCCAGGTGCCGCCATCGAGCCGGTACTTGTAGGCCACTACTTCATTTCCCCCTACCTGCAGGGTGGCGGTGGTTGCGCTGGTAGTGGTGCCAACGGCCGGTACTCCGCCAACGGTTGCGGTTGGCGGCTGATTGTCGAAGACAATGGTGGTGGTGGCTGAGCGGCTGTTGCCAGCGGCATCAAAGGCGGTCACCGTGATCAGATTGGTGCCAACAGCAAGTCCCGGGGCAACCGGATAGGTCCAGAACAGCCCGGTTACGGTGGCGGTCCCGTTGTTCGTGGCCCCTGTTTGGGGTTTGATGGAGATATCTACTCTGGCGACGCCGGCCTCCGTGGTCCCGGAGAGAATCGGCGTGGCATTATTGGTCGGACTGATGACACTGTCGATGGTCAGTGGCGGCACCGTACGGTCAATAACCCAGGCCCGGATGGTTGGGTCTACCTGGGTATTTGGGGCGATGTCCTGCCCCCAGAGGGTGAGTAAATAGCTCCCTTCCGGCAGATTATCAAGGCGCAACTGGGTGGTAACCGGCCACCATCTGTCGGCTGGCGGGGTGATTGTGGCTCCGGCAGCTGATGCCGGCTCAAGTGTGTACATATATTTGACCAGATCGGTGCCGGAAACGGTCAGCAGCAACGACAGGCTGTTGGTGATGCTGTTGTTCGGCAGACCGCTGACACTGGCGCTTGCCGGTGGTGTTGCCTTGAGCACGATAGTGGCGAAAGCGAGCAGTGAGACGTTGCCTGCTTCATCCTTGAAACGGGCGTAAACGGTTTTTAACCCGTCAATGCCGGCGAGGGTCCAGGAGACGTATGGAAAGGTAGGGTCATAAGGGCTCCAGGCGCTCCAGGAGCTGAGATCGTTACTGAATTGCATCTGTACCGGTCCACCCGCATCGTCACTGGTGGCAACGGTCAGAGTGACGCTCGCCGTGTTGGTGTAGATGACACCATCATTGATCTGCAAGGAACCGGTCGGCGGCGTACCGTCGACAGTCGTGCCGGCAAGGATGGCAATGACCGGTCCGCTAACGGCGTTGGACAGTACCTTTAGGGTGGCGGCTTTGCTGCCGAGGGTCGGTGATGAGAAGGAGATCGACAGGGTACAGTTGGCCCCGGGCAGGATACTCGGGGCAAGGGTGGTGCATGGGGTGCTGCCGCCCGGGGCGACGGTAAACAGGTCTTGATCTGTTCCTTCCACCGTAATGCTACTGATGACCAGGGTCTGCTGACGGCTGGTGGTGTTGGTCAAAACAATTTCGCGATTGGCGGCACTGGTGCCGGTGGTGATGGTGCCGAAGTTGATGTTCATTGGCGACGCAGTAATTACCGCATCACCATAACTGCCGTCGCGCACCGACCAGACCCAGGAATGTGCAATTTTCACGGAACTGATAAGCGAACCTTCATTCCCTTGTAGGGAAAAGGCCTGACCCAGGCTGGTTGTACCCGGATTGGTAGTGGCACTCCACCAACTGCTGGGAATTGGTGTTCCCAGGTTGAACCCTTGGGCTGTTAGCGCTGCGGGCAGGGTAGACTGGCTGTGATCTACCAGGGTAAGGATTTCCAGCTGATTGGGCAGGCGCCAGTCGTTGAATCCTTTGTATTGGTCGGAATTGAGGCGTTTAACGAATTGAATAGCCCGGTCCCAGGAAACGGCGCCATCGTTGATGGTGCCGTCGCTGTCAAAAATTTGGTCATACGTCACCATCAGGTTGGCGTCCTGGGTCCAGGTCAGGCCAGTCAGGGCATCGGTAACGGTCTGGTTTGCATTGACCAGAAAACGTGGGATTGGCCATGACGTGCCGGTCAAGGTGTCGCCATCCTCGCCGCTACCGGTGCAATTGCGTGGGGTGCCGGTAGCGTCATAGCAAAGGACTTGCCCGCTACGGGGAAGCTGTGCTGCTGGTATAATTATTGGACCGCGCACGGGCCAGGTGTAGCCCGTTGCGGTCTTTACCAATTTTTCAGTCTCACTGCTGCCGAGTTTTACCCCCATGGCAGCGGTCGGGACGGCGGCATAGGTCGTTGCTGACCAGAACAGCTGAGTAGAATTGTTCGGAACATTGCTGAACGTCCCGAGGATGCCGAGCCAGTTGGCGGTGCTCGGTTGGTCAGCGTTCAACAGTGAGCGGAGTTCGACTATATTCGGGAGTCGCCAATCGGACTGGCCGCTGAAACTGTCGGAGTTGAGGCACTTAATCTGATCGAGGGCCTGTTGCCAGGTTATGGGGCTACCAGAAGCCGGGCAGGCGGCGGTCTCTGCAGTTAAGGCATCGCGGGTCCAGACCAGGCCGGTGAGGCGATCAGTGACCGTTTGATCGCTGTTGTCGATGAAGCGCGGGTTCGGCCAAGCAATGCCGGCCCTGAGGTCGCCGTCCTGGCCACTGTCAGCGCAGAGTGTCAAGGCGCCGGCACTGGTGTAGCATTTACTCTGGCCGGTTTGCTGTGGTTGGGTGTCGGCACTGACAAAGCCTGGAAGTAGTAAGGTTAAGCAGCCGGAGAGCAGCAATGCCGATACTTGATGCAACGTTTTCATGCGGTACTCCGCTTGGGGCGATGAAAGTAAATAGGAAAGATTAAAGCAACCTATGTGCCAGTTTCAAAGCGGGAAACAGGTGGAAAAGCAGAGGGTTTTTGGCGGGAAAGGCCTGGCTGTGTCAGTAAGTTGACATGTGCCGGGAGTAAATCTCCTATCTGCGCCTACATCGGTTTGGACCAGAAAAAGGAACGGATCTCGGTGTCCATTGGCATCACGTAGTCATAAGAAGAAATCACCTGGTTATCAGCGACGCCTACCAGTTTGATGGTCAAATAGAGGGTATTGATCGAGGTGGCATAGGTGCCAACCAGTACCGCTTGCGCCGCATGTTTGCGGGAGATTTCCGGGATTTCCCGCGACAGCATTAGTTCGCCTTCCTTGTGGCGGATGTAGATACTTTCGCGCAGTTTTAGTTCGGTGACGGTATAGCCGCTTTCCACCAGTCTGGTCATCAGCTGTTCGGAGATCAGGCGACCGAGGCGTGAGCTGGAGAGGTCATCAATGTTGACCAGGCTGGCAACGATAATCGGCTTTTTCGGGTCAAGGGGATGGTCGGCAGGAATGCCAGCCAATAGCTTGGTGACGGCATGATGGCTGGAGGCGACCAATTGCGAATTTGATTTGAAGGGTCGCGCATTGCTCTGGCTCCAGAGGGTAGTGGAGCAAGCGGTGCAGAGCAGTATAAGCGAGAGGATGAGTACTAAGCGCATGATCGGTCTCATTTGCTGCCCGGCAGGCATGGGTAACGATCGCAGGTGGCTTCGAGTTCTTTCACGCGAAACTCCTTGACTGGTCGTGCGGTCGGTTTCTGGGGATCGGCAAACAGCTGCTGGGCGCAAGGTTCATCTGGTTTGCATTTATCGATGAACAGGCTGACATCTGCATCTTCGATGTAATAAATATCGCTTTTACGCATGACATATTTTTTCTCCATGACCATGGAGGAGGTGACGAGCAGCTCGGTCGGGGTGGCGCCGCCGGCAAAATGGCCGGCACCGTAATCAGCCAGGGCGCCGACTGCCAGGCCGGCCGGCATGGCGGCGGTACTGCCGATAATCATGTCGCGGAATACCCAGATACCGGCAGCCAGGGTGGTAAAGGTGCCGGGGACATGGGCATAGCGGCTGCTGTTGTGGCGTACCAGCTGGGTCTCGTATTCCAGACCGATGGCGCCGGGAATCTTCTCGTTTGCTACTGGCAGGCCACGGGCGACCATCCGGGTAATCAGCAGGGTGCGAAATGCTTTGCCGAAGGCGCTGCCATCATTGGGCAGTTCAATATACAGTGCTGTTCCTTCCGGCACGCTGGCTTTGCGCATGGCCAGCAGCGTCTGAGACGTCACATCGTCGGCCAGCACATCCCAGTGGTGGACAGCCTTGGCTTTCTTCTGCGTTGTAAGCGGGTGGTTGGCAGCAATAGGCACTTGGCTGGCGCAGCCGGCCATGAGCACGAAAAGGCTGAGTATAATGAAACGGTAAAGGGTCATGGGATTGGCTTCTCCATTGCTGAAGTCCTGCTGTAACGGCTACAAATGAGGGTTTGCCGATCTTTTGCAATTTCCATGCTCAAATAAACCTGTATAAAGCATTTGAAACACAGAGCAACTGCCAGAAGTAGGTGCCTCTAGGCAAGCAACGGAGTAAATGCAAAGAAGATTCTTATCAAAAAAGCTTTTTTGAGACTCACCTGATTGGTAAATGTTGTTCGAATGTAATATCCTGATTTCTCAGTTGCTCAGTTGCTCTGTGTTATTCGAACTGCCGTTTATAGGTTGAATCGTCTGCTCGAGTTCCGTAATCAAATCCGCTAGTATTGCATATCCCAGTTGCCACACTTCTGTTGTTTCCAATGAAATGCCCGCCGGGGCCACGGTATCTGCCGGCGACAGCGAACCGCCGCTGGTCAGGATCTGGCGATAGATCGGCACGAAGGCGGCACCCTGCTGCTGGTACTGGCGATAGAGTGACAGCACCAGCAGTTCGGCAAAGGTGTAGGCGTAACAATAGAACCGCGTATGGATGAAGTGGGAAATGTAGGACCAGCCCCAGCGGTACGGTTCGATCATGGTGACCGCGTCGCCGAAAAGCTTGGCATTCTCCGTGGTCCAGAGTTCACAGATCCGCTCGACAGTGACCAGGCCGGCGCTCCGCTCGTGATGCAGATTTTCTTCAAAGCGGGTCAGCATGACTTGGCGGCAGGTGGTGGCAATGATGTCCTCGATGGTGGCGCAGAGTAAAGAAATTTTGGTTTGCCGATCCGGCTTGCTGGCCAGTAAATGGGCGGTCAGCAGCATTTCGCCGAAGACCGAGGCGGTCTCGGCCAAGGGCAGCGGCGGATGGTAATTGACCAGACGCTGTTCCTGCGCCAGGACGAAATGGATACCGTGGCCCAGTTCATGGGCCAGGGTGGCCACGTCACGCAGGGTGCCGGTAAAGTTGGTCAACACATAGGGTGGCAGGTGGGGGGAAATTCCCAAGCAGAAAGCACCGCCGCTTTTACCCGGCCGCGGTGGGCTGTCGATGCGCCCTTCACTGAAAAATCGATCGGCAATGTCGCTCAGTTCTGGCGAAAAATTGCCGTAGGCGGCCAACACCAGATCGCGGGCTTCAGCCAGGGTGTAGGTGCGATCGCTGCCAGTAACCGGCGCATAGATATCGGTATTTTTAAAGTGCGGCAGCCCAAGCAGTTTTGACTTGAGCCGGAAATAGCGCTGCGCCAGGGGATAATTGGCCTCGGTTACGGTCATTAACTGCTCAACAATGGTGGCCGAAAGTTCATTCCCTTGGTTGGTCGGCTCCATCGGGCCGCCGGTATAGCTGCGCAGCTCCAGTTCCTGGGCATGATCCAGGGCCATGGTGTTGAAGACCGCCCCATAGGTGACCTGATCGGTCGCGTGCCGGTCTAAAAAGGTGCTGAAGGCTGCTTCACGGGTTACGGTGTCCGGGTGGTGGAGCAGAGCCATAAGCTCTTCGCCGGTACAATCCCGTTCTTCCCCGTCAAAAGTGAAGCGAAAGGTGTAGGACGCGGCGAGTTCGTCAAAAAGTCGACAGAAGGCATCCATGCCGGTCAGGGTTTTCTGTTTGAGCAGCTGTTCTTCCCGTTCTGGCAGGGCATGGGGCTTGTAGCGGCGCAAGGTGGCGAGGAAGTGGTGATAGCTGCTGAGCTCCTTGGCGCTGAGCAGAGTGGCAAAATGATCGTCCGGCAGGGCAATCAATTCCAGTTCAAAAAAAAGCGTCTCCCGGGACAGGGCATTGCCAAATTCCATCGCCCGTTGGGCCAGAATTTGATGGGCTGGGTTTGTACTGTCGGCAGCAAACAGGAGCTGGGCATAAACCTGTGGCCGGACCAGCTGTTCCTGCATGGCCTCATATTCAGTGAGCACGGTCGCCAGTTCCGTGACCTTCAGTCTGCTCAAGGTGCCAAAATGGCGCTGGCGAAAGGCCGTAGCCATTGCCGGGCCGGCATTGAGGTCCTGCTCCAGTTCCGGGGCGTCAGGGGCGGCATAAAGGCGGGAAAGGTTCCAGGTACAACTGGTCAGATCGGTCATGTTCGCTCCGTGCGCCAACGGCCACCGGGAATGCCGGCGGCCGTTGGTGTTTGCGTTGTGGAGAATTTTTCGTCCCATAGGGACAGAATGCTTTTAGCCCGGCGATTTATCGCCGGTTTTTTGGTGAAATCCATTTCCCGTCACGTACGTGACGAAAGAATTTATTCAATTCATCTCCGGGGGATGAATCCCCCCCTACAGGCCTTCAGCCCCTACGGGGCGGTCACCAAAATTGACAAAAGAACTACGCTTGTGCCCCGCTTTGCGCCTTGGCGAATGACTCACGCGCCTCTTGCATTGATTCTGCTTCTTTCAGTTTTTCGCCGAGCCAGGCGTGAAACATGCGGGCGTTTTCATAGTTCATGACCACACCGGTATCGATGAAGCGCACCATGCTCTGCTGCATATCTTCCGGCTCAACGGCGGATTCCCGGCCAATGGCGCCTTGCGGCGTGATTTCGTGGGTGATGGAGTTAGGGAGCGGTTGCCGCTCCAGGTAATAATGGATAACAATCTCACCACGGGGAGAAACTCCGCCTTGCGCTCCGTTCACGTAGGTTGGATTGTAATTGTAATTAAATACGTACTTGAAAGTGATTTCTGGCTTCTGGTTCATGATGGTTCCTTTGTCGAGATGAAGGTGGTCCGGTGGGCCGGAATTTCTGTATAGCATGGAGCGCCGAGGAGATTCAAGGAGACAACACAATTTTACAGTACTGTAACTTACCAGGAGCGGAATTCCCGCGCCAGGTTATTGTCAATGGCGTAGATACAGACCTCTTTGGCCCCTTGTTTGGTGTAGTGATAGTTGGTGCAGAGGTTGTTGATCAAGAAGGTGACATCGTCGCGTATTTTCAGGTCGTAGGTTTTGAATTCTTCCTTGCCGAAGTCCTTGATCGCCCGGCGGAAATTGTCATTGTCCAGGAACGGATCCAGGGCTTTTTCCTTTAGGGTGAACAGGTAGCGTTCATACAGCACGTTGTATAGTTTTGTTTGGACGATGGTTTTGCCTTCGGTCAGCATTTCCCGGGTCAGGGCGTTGGCCGTATATTCCTTCTGGGTATCGTGGCGGAATTCCAGTCGTCGCTCCTTACCGGTGCCCCTGCCGAGCAACCAGAATTCTATTCCCTCCAGAAAGCTCTCGGTAATGTTGATCCGCTCACCGGTAAAACTGCAGGTTTCCGCACTGCCCGGCTCGAAATTGATGGCAAACAGGTAATGCTGGATGTCGCGACTGATCTGCTCTTCATTATAATTAAAGAGCGACTCTTTAACTTCCTGGAGAATGCTGAAGTTATAGAGCCCCACCAGCGATTCGATGAATCCGGCCGGGATGTTTGCGCAGAGATCAAGGCGGGATTTGGTGAAGTAGTTGACCAGCACCGACATGGTGATGATGGAGTCCTTGCGGACGTAGGTTGAGTAGAAGTCGTTGAAAATTTTGATGGCATCGCGGCCGGAACAGCCTTTGTGCCCTTCGTTCTCCGATTCGGCGATGATGGTGCGGCGGCGCTTGGCCGTCAGCCGCTTGCGATCCTCCTCAGAAAGCCAGGACGGGATATGGCCGGTGTAGATTTCCATCTTGAGCAGCATCAGGCTGTCGTCGCAGAATTGCTGGTATTTGGTCGAATCACCGATCCACTCGATCATTGCCTCTGAGCTGTCGTTCATCCGGGTAGAGATGACAATGCGGGCAAAATTATGCAGCACCCGGGGCAGGAAGCTGTGGTCGATATGCTTGCCGAAGATGGTCCGGTAGATCATGACCTCGGTATTCAAATCAAGGATGTAGGGCATTTTGATGGTCTGAATCCGGTCGGAAAATGACTGGAACTGGTCGATGTTCTGCAGATCTTCCGGATTAATCAGGGCCATGAACAGCGAATCGACATTTTCTTCCAGATCCTCGACCTTGTGTACCCCTTCACTGACGATGTTGTGCAGTTCAGTGAACCGACCCACATTGTGCCCCTTGATGTCCATCAGGGCGTAGATGCCGTTATTGGTTTTGGCGTAGTGGGAGAAAAAATACTGGACCGAATTGCTGTCCCGAAGCACGGCATTGAGCCGTTCCTGCAGCATTTCGTTGGAGAGCACGCTGTTTCGCAGCGGTTCGTCGCCCGGGTTGAAGATACTGATTCCCTCGCCAATGCGCCGGTTGACGTGCAAGGGGCGGGCAAACAGGAGCCGAAACACTTCGGTTGGTTTGTGATAACGCTCCAGCAGGGCCTCAAACAGGGAACTGCAGATGGTGCATGGCGGTTGCCGGAACAGCCACTCGTATTCCTTTTCCGTAAAAAGCCGCCACTTGAACTCGTCGTTTTTGAACAGATCATCAAAAAACTGTCGGCGGAAGTTTTTTGGGATCATCAATAACGGATTGTCGTGGGACGGGCAGGGGATCTCGATAAATTCGTCGCCAACAATGGGGGTGTGCCCTTTGGCGTGATGGACCACCTCATCCTGGGTGAATTCATACTCGTCGATCAGGCGGGAGAGTCGATCGAGAAACTGTCCGGCTTCCGGCCTGGACAAGCCGCCATGGTGGGGACGGGTAATGCGCCATACCGTCTGGTAACGGGTGCCGGCCGGGGAGTTGGCATATTCCTCAAACTTTTGCAGCAGGTTGTTGAGGAATGTACTTTTGCCGCTGCCGGGTGGTCCCTCAAAGACATAAATCTTGTTCTGTTGGGCGCCCCGCTGCAAGTCCTCCACCAGGTTGACCAACCGGTTGGCAAACAGCCGGTCGGCAAAGAACGGGTGATCTGTGCCCTCAACAAAGAGTTTGGTGCAGTCATAGGGCAGAAAATGAATCGATTCCGGGTCAGCCGGGTATTCGTCCAGACTCTGGGGAATATAGGCGTGGACCATGTCGTGAAAGATCTGAAAGACGTTACGGATATACTGGGTCGGTTGGGTAACTACCAGCCGCAGGTATTCCTCAAACGAGATCGGGCCATAGTGCTCGCCATCGGCGACAGTCCGGTTGATATGGGATAAGGCTTTATGGATGGTGTCGGTGGTCATGCTTTGCTATCCAGGAACTGTTTCTTGAAAACCTTCTTATCCATGGTGTAGCGGACCCGTTGCCATAGCATTTGTGGTTCGCCCCATTCCGCTGCGGTCTGTTCTTGTTGCGTAATTACCCGGGTATCAAGCTGGACCGGACTCCCCCAGAGGTATTCAATGCCCATCAAGATCGGGGCAACAAATTCGGCAACCAGTGGTTTCCCTTCGAAGTGGTGGTTCAGTTGCAGAGAACCATCGGCACTGACGGTAATGTGGGGTGGGTGGTAGAGCCCATCCAGCAGCATCCGGCGATACTGCTCGGCACTGCGGCTTTTCACATAGTACTGCCAGACTTTGCGTTGTTGGTCGAGCCGCTTGCCGGCGACGAACAGCTTGTGCTGATGCACAAAGTCTTGATCAATAAAGGTATTGAGAAAGGTGAAGTCGCAAAACTCTTCCCGGACCTTGAAGATGAAATCATGGCCTTTTCCGCCGGCCCGGGTGAAATTCTTGCGGGCTTCACGGTCCTGCAACTTCTGATAATCGTGGGAATAGTGCCCTTTATTGGCCGCTTCTGCAATGGATTGAAACAGCCGCATGCCGAGGGCATAGGGATTGGTGCCGACCCGTGGCATGGCGGTGACGCCCGCATGAACCCGCGCAAAATCAACTTCATGGCCAACGATCCGCTCATCGGTTAAAAATAGCCGTTCGTGCCAGTAGCTGGCCCACCCCTCGTTCATGATCTTGGTGCGGATCTGCGGCTGGAAGTAGATTGAGGTGGTGCGGACAATTTCCAAGACCGTTTTCATCCAATGGTTTTCCTGACGGTTCAGGAACGGCGAATGGTCCATGAGAAACTGCAAAAGGTCCACCGATTCGGTTTGCCGGTGCTGAAATTCCTTGGCATACACGGCCTCCAGTTCTGGATGCAGATGGGAGGCTTCGGCCAGGAAGTGCTGGTCAGCCTGATCCCCAAATTGGCTGCGACAGGTATTGTACCGGTCTACTTCCTTCAGGTATTCGTTAGGGCGCAGCGGTTTAATCTGCTGGAGAAAAATGTCGAAATAATAATCGATTCGCTCGGAAAAAGCGGGCAGGGTGGTGCGGTCGAGTTTGGCCAGTTCCCGGTAATAGCCCACCAGATTGTCGATGCTGCGGGCAAATTCAATGACGTAGTCGACCCAGCGGCCATGATCGGACCGGAGTCGGGCAATCAGCCGTTTGTCGGCCAGCGCCCGGCCGGTCAGGTCAAAATCCCAGGTATGACGGAAATAGCTGTTGTTCTGGAAAAAATCGATATGGGCCAGCACGTGATAGAAGATCATCACGTTCAGCCAATCCGGGTTGTTGTCGTTGTAAAAGGAGATGGCCGGCCGAGTATTGATGACCGTTTCGTACGGGTTATGGGGGTAGAGTTCGTACTTTCCTTTTTCGGTCAGCACTTCCAGATCATGGACCCAGTAATCGTACAAGGTCGGAATCATGTTCTTGGGCCCGAGTTCCAGCAGATCGCGATTGGTGACAATGTATTCCAGGGTCTCATCGGCAAAGCGCAAGCCGGCTCCGCGTGCCCGCTCCTTGCAGCCTTCCATGATCCGTTTCGTATGTTGGTTGATCAGTTCCATGGTCTCTCTGGCATTATGTGGCGGTTATCCGGCGTTTCATTAATAATTCTCGTTAGCATCAGATTTTAGTTCGTCAAATAGAATTAGGAAATCAAGGCGCGAATCCCGCCAATAATACGTTCTTCCTCAGCATCTTCGCCCATGACATCAAGTCTGAGCAGCTCCGGGTGTTTGTCAAGCAGTCCTGAGTTGCGGACATAGCGCTCCACTTCAGTTTTGCGACTTGAACCATAATTGTGTTCGGCAACGGTGATTCCCACCCGATTGGCATAGACGAGCATCTTTGCCAGTTCCGGGATGGTTTCATCGCCCTGGCTGTCAAAGTCGTCGCCGTCAGTACCATGAAAGATGTAGATGTTGTAGTCATGGGCCAGATTTTCCTGCTCTACCAGCTCATTGACCAGACCATAGGCGGCTGCAACCCGGGTACCACCAGCCACCTGGAGATTATAGTAGGTGGTGAAATCCGGGATCTCGCGGGCATCAGTATCATGGAGGATGAAGCGGGTAATTACCTGGCTGCCGTATTGGTACATGAGCCAACTGTAGATCATCACGTGCTGTGACGCGATGATTTCAGTAGCCTTCCCTTCCATGGAGCCGGAATAGTCCCGGAGAAAGAATACCATGGCCTGGGATTCGTATTCCCGTTCACGGGACAGGGTGCGATACACTTTGTCCCGCGGGGCGATGATCAGACGGCTTGGATCAATCTGGTCCAAGTCCGGCACGGTACCGAGGGCAATGTTTGTTTCAAGGACGCGGCGCAGGGTGGCTTTCTTGTCCAGGATCTGACCGTTACCACGATTCCGGTCGGTCAGGTCATAGTGATAGCGGACTATTGAGCTTTTTTTCCCTTTGTCCTTCAGGTTGGGCAGGTTGAACTTTTCGGTGAGAATTTTGCCCAATTCATAGGCTGAAGACTCAAGTTCGTGGGACTCACCATTGCCTTGGCCTGCCTGCCCTTGTCCTGCTCCCGGTTGTGGCTGCACCGGCTGCTCGCCGATCACTTCACCTTCTTCGCCCTCACCGGTGCCGCCGGATTCCTCACTGTTGTCCGGTGCGACGATCCGATCATGAATCAATTTTTCCTCGACCGTGGTCGGGACAACCACGACTTTGTCAGGTCCGCCTTTGCCGGGTCTGACCAGTCGCCCAATCCTGATCTTGCGGGGAAACCCGTCCTGTTCACGCCTGGCATCCCGCTCCAGTAACTCTTCCAATGAGCGGGATAGGGCCAGTCTGGCGCTGTGCACAGGAGAGCAGCCTTGCAGCGCAGCCAGGTCAACTGCGCCATAGATGTCATGGGCAACAGAAAAAGGCACCGGGCCAGCGTCTCGGGGAGGGACCAGTTCGTGCTCGCGCATATCTGCTAGCTCTGACTGGCGGCGCTGCTCATAACGGTATGTATCTTCATCGGTCATGGGCAGATTAGTTCTCATCTTCCTGGGTACAGAAGTATTCCAGGGTTTTCTGGGCACAGGTTCGGCAGTACCCGAGTTTGTCCAGCATGGTGGTGGTCATACGGTCGTAGAGTTTCTGGTTTTCCTCGTTGGTGCGGTTGGCCAGGGCGCCAATGAGCGAACCGGCACCAGCAATGTCCGACTTTAGCCGTACATCGGTAACTGCCTTGACCAGTTCCAGGTTGTCCATGAAATCATAATTGGGGTCAACCGAGATTTTCTGGCCGTAAATCTTGCGAACCGAGGTGCGGAAACTTTCCCGCTGTTCGTCAGTTCGCAGTCCCAGGCGTTCCTCGACATTCTTGACAAAGCGCTCGTCAATCTTGATCGCTTTGAGTTCTCCGGTCTGCGGGTCTTTATATTTCCACATCCGGTCAGCTCCGAGGTTTTCGGCATCAATACCGATGATCATGTTAACGTAGTTCATCACGTCCTTTTTGATGGCCTGCGGTTCATCCATGTAGGCATTGAACATTTCCGTCATGATCCGTTCGCGGTAAAGTCCTTTGGCTGTTTTTAAATCAGCAAGGTATTTGGCCCGATCAGCAGAATCAGAGACATAGTCAAGCACGGCCCGTTCCAATGTCTTAAAGACATCATAGGCAAACATGCAGCGGCCTTCGTTGGTCTCGGATGTTTCCACCAGTAACTGAATAGCCCGGCCCAGATTCCGCTGGCCCAGTCCCTTTTGGCCGAAGCGTTTGGTGATGTCCGGATCTTGGTTGAGCATATCCACCACTTCAGCCAGGGTCTTGAGGCTTTTTTCTCCCGCAACCTCACCGGCAGCCAGTTTCATGGTTTCTATTGGTGTCAGTTTTTCCGAGTGGGGGAGACGGGAGAGGGTGACGCCTACCGAGGCGGCATAATTCAGGTTCGGATCCTGATGCAGATCCTCTTTCATCAGCGTGGTCTTGGTTCCACTGCCAATGGCATAGGCGGTCAACTGCTCCTGCATCCGGTAGTTGGTGTTATGGGAAACGTAACAGACCCGACAGCGATCGATAATGGGCGCTTCTTCCTTCTCGGCCAGAAACCGGTTGAACTCGGAATTGTTACTGGTGGCAATGATCAAAGTATCAATTGGCCATTTGTAGCCATCCATTTCAATGACCCGGTTCTGGATAACGCCTAGGTAGACCTGCACCAGATCTTTTTTATTTTTGTAGATTTCATCGGAAAAATGAATGCCGCCGCCGGCAATCCGTGCCAGCGCGCCTCTTCGTAGATCGAACCGATAGGGATTATTGGTATCGCTGATATGCAACAGTCGCTGAATCGACTCTTCTCCCAGCAAATCAACGGCTGAAGAGGTGATTTTGTCTTTGGCTGCGTACTTGCCGGTAACCGTACCCAGGCTTTCGGTCAACGGCACGGGAATGATATCGATAAATTCCAGCATCTTGTTCAGATCACCCTGAGCAACGGTGCGGATCTCTTGCCAAATATAACTGCTGCATGCCCCAAGGGGGCGATAGTTGGCAAATATCTCGTCCAGTTGCTGCTCGGAAAAACCATAGGTAGAAGCCATGAGCTGGCGGCTTTCGCTGGCGCTTTCGCTGAGGTTCATGGCCAGCACCATGGGATCTTCGTAAGTCTGGGACTCGATGGTCGTGATTTTACCGTAGCTGCTCAATTGATCCAGGCCGGTGAAGCGGAAGGTGTAACGGCGATTTCCGGGCAGGGCAAGGAATTGACGATATTTGGTACAGAGGAAGTCAACAAAAAAGGTTTTGCCATTGCCTGGTTCGCCGACAAGGACATAGGCCATTTCTTTCGACGATCCGCCCTCAGCCGCATCCTTGACAAAGGAGACAAAAGAGTTGATTTCGTCGAACATGCCGATCGGATGCTTTTTGCCCGTACGAAAAATAGTGAAATCGTACGTTGTGCGGCCATTTACGGTTATTTTTTCGATCGGTTGCTCAAGGATCATCCGTGCCACAGCCTGGAAGGCGTTTTCAAATTTAAGGGCACCTTGTTTCACTGCCTTAATGTGTCTGCTCAGTGCGCAGTCCTGTGGCTGATGTTTCATCTGTGCCTCCCTGATTATTATGGATCGTTGATGTTAAATAATATATTTGTTAACTATAGCCAATATTTAAAATTTGTTTATGGATTAATTAGCGGTGTCCGTTAAGAAATTGAAGTTTTGAGTATGATTCGAAGATAGGGGAGGGCAGCAAGCTTTGCTATTCAAAGGTTTTTGGGATTCAGGGATATAAAAAATCAGCAGTTGAGATAGCTCTGATTAGATCAGCAGGAACTCAGATTCGGAAGTAGTAATTTCAATTCCTTCTGAGCAGATAAGTCGACATAGCCTTGGCCTCTTGTGTAGCAAAGCAATGTGTACAAGAGCATAAAGACTGTAACTGTTGAAATGCCATAAAGTTAGTTGAATGGCGGAAGCACATGGGAATCGAACCCACCAGGGAGATTTCTCATCCCCCTCACCGGTTTTGAAGACCGGGCCACCCACCAGCGATGATCGTGCTTCCAGTGATGGTGAGAATATTCATTTTCTCGGTTATAGGCAAGTAAAAGGCGGAGCTTGATCTGAAATGTTATGAATAGTTAAGTTGTGGTAGTTTGCGTCGATAATAAAAAAGAATATCAGTAAGGGTCATAACCTCTTGCGAAGTGGTAATTTTCCGACTAATATATCGTTCCTTAACATGTCCCCATTTGAATTGGGGTATTAACTAAAACGAGGTGTTGTAGTGGAGTGTGTCTATGATTCCTGACTCTGGGAACAGCGGTTTTGAGGGCGCCATTGGTGGCATGCCTTTGTCCGATGTCATCCAGCTTAAGGCATATAATCGATTCACTGGTGTCATTACCGTTGAATATGGAAAACTGACAGGTGCCGTATATTTCCGGAATGGTGAAATCATTCATGCGGAACAGGGCGCGCTGTACGGTGAAGAAGCATTTTATCAGTTGATTAAGTGGCCTGGTGGACGTTTTGCGATGGAAAATAATGTAGCTGCGCCAAATAGAACGATCGAAAACAGTGTCAGCTATCTGCTTTTAGAAGCGCATCGGTTGATGGATGAGGAAAATGGTTTTGAGTCAACTGCGACACCCAGCCCTAAAGCTCCTGTTGCAGCGAAACCGGTGTCCATTGTTTCGCGTTTGTGCCAGTTATCTGGAGTTTCTTCTGTCGCAATGTTTGATGCTAGTGGAAATGTATTGGATAGCCAGGGTTCAGATGCGGAAAAGCTGTCCAAGCGGGGGTATGCCCTTGCCGTTGCCGCACGTACCCTTGGTGAACTGTTTGGCGTCGGCAACATAGGGTCAGCTGCTTTTCAGGATTCTGATTCTCAAATTCTCCTCTTTGAATCCAAACGTCAGTATTTAGCTGTCAGTGCCATGCAGGGAAGCCCGCTTGCTCAGGTAGAAGCTGATATCCGTGCTGCCATGACCGGTCGTAAATAGGAGTTGTCATGCACAAGGTTCTCGAACAATTGAATACCGTGCCGGAAGTGGTTGGCAGCATGGTGTGCACGGAGACCGGAGCATTGAAGGCGCAGATTTTCCCGGCAATATTCGACGCTACATTCTTGCAGAAGGCAGCCAATGCTATTTCTGGTGGGGGATTATGGGCTGGTCCGCTGACAGGGAATACTGGTCTGATTGACCTGCGTTATAGTGACGGGAGAATTATCGGCCGGACGCTGCGGGGTGGCGTCTTGTTTGTGTTGTGCACTAAGGCGGTTAATCTGCAATTGTTGAATATCTCCCTGAATGTCGCCAAAAGCAGACTTGAGGATCTCTTGCCGGCAATCGTCGAACCTTCTGCTCCTGCGCCGGCAGCGCAAATTGCTCCGACTGCTGTTATGCTGGCAGCAAATAACAATGACAAGATTCTGGTTGTCGATGAACTTGATGCTTCCTCTGAAGCAGGGCGAGGTTTTCAAGAGCTGGGCATGGCAGCGGTATCAGCCAATACTGCCCAGAAATTGTGTGGACTGTTTCAAGTAGCATCCATTAAGAAACTGAGACTTACCAAGTCGGCTAATGGCAATGCTGGCTCTTTTGGGGTCATGATTTTTAATGATGATTCTAGCCGTTATGATGGGAAAATTGTTCTGAGTAGACAAATTGAACGAAAATTACAGGCGGTCAAGGACGATTCATTATTAGTTGAATTGGCTTGATAGAAGTTGGATTAGGGAGAATGAATGGCGCCCATTATTATTCTGTGGCGCCGTTTTTTGTGCGGTTAACAACTCTAGAACTGAGTCTCAAACGACTGCAGTCTTGAAAATGCCCCCGGAGATATTCTGAAAAATGCGTCGACTTTATAAAGTTATTATTGCCCTCATTCTCGTGGCGATTATCAGTGCTCTGTATGTAGTTTTTTTCCATAAGCGTGCGTCTACACCTGCGCGTTCTGATGCAGCAAATCTGAAACTATTGCAGGAAGTTCTCGGGCATATTCAAGGAAAATATGTCGAGGAAGTTGATAAGAAGAAGCTGGTTCAAGGGGCAATCGACGGGATGTTGGCAACCTTGGATCCGCATAGCAACTATTTGCCGCCGGAACCGTTTAAAGAAATGAATGTGCAGATATCCGGTTCTTTTGGCGGTTTGGGCATCGAGTTGACCATTAAGGATGGGAAACTGACTGTAGTTGCCCCGATTGAAGGCACTCCTGCGGAACGGGCCGGGATCAAGGCAAATGATCACATCTATAAGATAGACAGCAAACAGACGAAAGGGCTGAATATTAATGATTCGGTCAAACTGATGCGGGGTGAGAAGGGGACCAGTGTGACCCTGACCATTCTGCGCGAAGGTAATGGCAAACCATTAGTGTTTCCGTTAGTTCGCGACATTATCAATGTTAAGAGCATGCGCTCCAGGACAATCACCCCTGGTTTTGGCTATATCCGCATTGCCCAGTTTCAGTCGCGTACCGGTGAAGAATTCAAAGCATCCCTGGTGAAACTGCGTGAGCAGAATAACGGCAGTCTCAAAGGTTTGGTGATCGATCTGCGCAACAATCCTGGTGGGCTGGTTGATCAGGCAGCCAAGGTTGCGGACTGTTTCATCGGCGATGCGTTGGAAAATGGTCTCATTGTCTATACGCAGGGACGAGCAAAAGAGTCGCGGCAGAATTTGTCAGCGTACGTCAGTGCCAAGGAACCACATTATCCAATTGTTGTGTTGATGAATGGTGGTAGTGCCAGCGCCTCGGAAATCCTGGCTGGTGCCTTACAGGATCATAAGCGCGCTATTGTGCTGGGAACCCAGAGCTTTGGTAAGGGATCAGTCCAGTCGATCTACTCACTGAAGGATGGCGCCGGCTTGAAACTGACCACTGCACGCTATTATACGCCTAATGGCCGTTCAATTCAGGTCAAGGGGATTACTCCTGATATTGTGGTGAGACAGTTGCGTCAAGAAAACCACACGTCTGCGCGCCGGGCTGAGGGTGAATTTCGTGAGGCAAATCTAGATCGACACCTCATGGGTGGAGGAATGCCCCATATGCCGCCTAAGTCTAAAAAGGCGGAAATGCCAGCCGCAGCCACTGAAGATGCTGAATTAGCGAAAGACTTCCAGCTGTCTCGGGCCGTAGGGCTTTTGCAGGGGCTTAACCAGTTTGCTGAATATAAAAAACAGGTGCCGGCGGCGGCAACGCCTGCAGCAGCAGCACCAGCACCAGCACCAGCAGGGAAATAGTCGTTCCTGTTGGTGCTGTGCAAAGTTTGCGTTGCCACTGTTTGATGTTGAACAGTGGCAACGTACTGAAAATGCGCATCATTATTAATCATCGTTAGTCAAGGTTGTTCACTCCCTGCGCAGTGTTTAAAATCAGATTCCCTTCCCTTTAAATCAGTTGTCTCTGTAACATGCTGAAAATAAAGTAATATAAAAATAATCCGTTGAGCGGATCCCTTTGGCACTGCTCTTGTAATACATAAAACAACAGCTACGTCGGAAGCGAAAAACCGGCTCAGAAATAAACCCACAAAGTTTACGTGCAGCCACTGACAGGCGACTGCATGGTTAATAGGGGTGGGTAGCCCTCCTACCACCCCTATCTTTTTTGCACAAACCCGACAGCGTCGGGATAACAGCCGCCCAGCGGCGGCCAGGCCGGGATTCTCTCCCCGGCCTTTCTTATTTGACAGCGGCAATCCCTCTGCGTACAGTCAGCATATGAACAGGCAACAACCATGGAATCTGTTGGTAATTCTTGGTGCGACCGCAACGGGCAAGACTCGCCTCGGAGTGGCATTAGCCCAAAAGCTTAATGGGGAAATAATTTCTGCTGATTCGCGGCAAGTTTTCCGCCGCATGGATATTGGTACCGGGAAAGACCTGCATGAGTATGGGACGACCCCATACCACCTGATCAATATTATGGAACCGGGTGCAGAGTTCAGTTTGTTCGCTTTTGTGCAGCGATTCAGCACAGCATTTATGGAAATTGAGTCGCAGCAACGTCTTCCGGTACTGGTCGGTGGCACTGGTCTCTATCTGGATGCTCTGCTGCGCGGGTATCAGCTGGTTGATGTACCGGAAAATGCAGCGCTCCGCAGTTCTTTGTCTTCTCTTGATATCTCCGCCCTGCAGGCCAGATTGCGAGTCTGTTCACCCCAACAGCACAATACTACTGATCTCCTTGATCGCTCCCGTCTCATCAGGGCCATTGAGATTGCCGAATCTCCGCCAAGCCCACCCGTCCAACTTCCTGATTTGCATCCGCTGGTGGTCGGTATTCGTTGGGAGCGTTCTCAGTTGCGTCAGCGCATTACCCTGCGACTGAAAGAGCGATTAGTGGCTGGCATGATTGCAGAGGTAGAGCAATTGCGTGCCGATGGGGTTAGTGATACTGCCCTTGAGACCTATGGTTTGGAGTATCGTTTTGTAACCCGTTATTTAAAGGGTGAACTCAATCGAAATGACATGACGCAGCAACTGGCCAGTG
>JANOEC010000141.1:0-17373 GCA_031412995.1 Geobacteraceae bacterium | reverse complement strand
CGGAAGGAGCCCAGGTAGAGTTTCAGGCTCTTGCTCTCGACACAGAGCTGATCCGGCTGGTAGTCGATGATGATTTTGGCGAAGTCGGGCAGGCCGGTGAGGGGGCAGAGGGAGGTGAATTCCGGGCATTCGATATGGACGGTGCCGATGGCGCCTACCGGGTTCCGCTCCGGCAGGCTGAAGGGGTTGGGGAATGATTCAAGCAGAGCAGCTTCGGGCTGGTCATAGCTGTAGGTCGTTACCGCGCCCTGGCCGAGCGCTTTCAAGTTTTCGTTCAATTCCATGATGAAGTACCTCCAGACAAAAGTACTCCATCATGCCGCAAATATCCGCCGGTTAAAAGTCGTTTTTTACCCGGCAGGGCGGAAGATCAGAAACAGGTCGATCCCCACCTCATCGTGCACCAAGTGCATGCCGAGCCGTTCGAAGAATCGGCCTGATCCATAGGTCACATCCCAGCGGGTCCGGTCGATGGCAAAGGTTGCCTGCACCTTGATGCTGCCGTCGGCTTGCGGTTCAACGACCGCCGGGATCTCCAGATCATGGGTGATCCCTTTCAGGGTCAGCAGCGCCCGGAAGCGGTAGTTGACCGTGCCGGCCGGCATGGCGCCGACCGGTTCGCCGGCCACCAAGGTCACGGTGCCGGTGGGGTAGCGTTCCACGTCAAAGAAGTCGGCCGATTTCAGGTGTGACTCCAGCAGTGCCCGGTAGCCAGGATCGGCGAGATCGCTGTTCGCAATCTGCGTCATGTCCAGGGTCACGGTGCCGCCGCCCAGGCTGCCACAACAGATGGTCGCCCGACCGGAGGCAAGGCCGATGGTGCCGAGATGGCGGTTATTGATGTTGCGTCCGGTCCATTCCAGGCGACTGGCGGTGATGTCCAGCTCGTAACGGCCATCCAGCAGTAAAGGGTATACCGGGACCGTGGCGGTGCCGATCAGTGGCATGCCCTCGGCCAGCCAGCCAGCCAAGCCGCCGGCGAGAATGTCCACTTTGCTGTAGCCATTGGTCAACAGCCGCTCTGCTGCCTGGCGGGCGGCCCGGGTGGTATCGGTTGTATCGTAGACCACAATCTGGGCATTGCGGTCGGGAATAGCCTCGTGGACCCGCTCAAGAAATACGACTTCATATATGCAGGCATTGATTGCTTCAGGCAGATGCCGCTCGGCATATTCCTCCGGGGTCATGACATCAATGATGGTCAGGTCATCGGCGGTTGCAGCCAAAGCAGCAAGTTTGGCACTGGTGATGGTTTTCATTTTGCCCACCTCCTGTTCATGCTCTTTGCTTTCATTGTAGCATGTCCGGTTGCGGTGGGATGGTCGCTATTTTCAGCAGATGCGTGGCAACTGCTCGCCGGCCAGCATCTCCACCAGCCTGGTCCCGCCGACCAGGGTTTGCAACTGCACGCGACCGTCACCGGCTGCTACCTCGCCGATATTGGCGGCATTGGTGCCGTAAGGGTGTTGACGGAGTACGGCCAGTGCCTGCTCGGCTGCTGCCGGCGCCACAAAGGCGAGCAGCTTCCCTTCGTTGGCCACGTAGAGCGGATCAAGCCCGAGAATGGCACAGACCCCGGCCACCGGTTTGGCGATCGGCAGGGCTGCTTCGTCCAGAGTCAGGTTGACCCGGGATTGGCGGGCGATTTCCTTCAGGGTGGTGGCTACTCCACCGCGGGTGGGATCCCGCAGGACGTGGAGATCGTCACCGATGGCGGCCAGAAGTTCAGCCACCATGCCATTCAGGGGGGCACAGTCGCTGACAACCGGGGTGGTCAGCGACAACCCTTCCCGCGCTGCCATGATTGCCATGCCGTGATCGCCGATGGTACCGCTGACCAGGATCTGGTCGCCCGGCTGGGCATTGCTGCCGCTGATGCGATAGCCATGCTCGACGACGCCGATGCCGCTGGTGTTGATGAAGATCCGGTCCGCCTTGCCCCGCGGCACCACCTTGGTGTCGCCGGTGACGATCCGGATGTTCGCTGTAGCTGCCGCCTCCCGCATGCTGACGAGGATGGTGGTGAGTTCCTGGCGGCTGAATCCCTCTTCGATGATCAGGCCGACACTCAGATAAAGTGGTCGCGCCCCCATCATCGCCAGGTCGTTGACCGTGCCGTTGATTGCCAGGGAGCCGATGGTACCGCCGGGGAAAAAGATCGGATCCACCACGTAGGAGTCGGTGGTGTAGGCGAGCCGGCCGGGCGGCATATCCAGCAGCGCCGCGTCGTCCTGATCGACCGGGGCAACGCCGGAGAGGGTCGGCACAATTAGCTCATCCAGTAGTTGGTGGGAAAGCTTGCCGCCACTGCCGTGGCCAAGGAGAATAAGATCGCTGTTCATGTGTTATCTCCCGTATTTGTAGGCTGCTGCGCAGGTCCCCTCGCTCGAAACCATGCAGGCACCTACCGGCGCTTCAGGGGTGCAAGCAGTGCCGAAAAGGGGGCAATCGAAAGGCGAGACTTTGCCCTTGAGAATTTCACCGCAGCGGCAGCCGGGGTGCTCTTTTGCCGGCGGCACGTCAACCGGCAGCACCCGCTCGGCGTCAAAGGCAGCAAATTCTTCCCGAATAGCGAGACCACTGCCGGAAATCACGCCAATTCCCCGCCATTCGGCATCGCAGGGGACGAACACCTGGGCCAGCAGCCGCTGGGCGGTCAGGTTCCCCTCAGGCTTAACCACCCGGCGGTATTGAATCTCTACTGAGGCCCTGCCGGCCAGTGCCTGCTCGGTCAGCATGGTGATCCCCTGCATGACGTCGGCTGGTTCGAAGCCGGTGATGACGCAGGGGATCCGGTAGCGGGCCACCAGCGGTTCATAGGCACCGATGCCGGTGATGGTGCTGACATGGGCCGGGCAGAGGTAGCCGCTGAGCGCCAGTTCCGGATCAGCGGAGAGGATATCCATCGGCTGCGGCATGGTCTTGTGAGCCGCCAGCACCAGATAATTGGTCAGCCCCTGGGCCTGGGCGGCCAGGATGCTGCCGGCAATGGCCGGGGCGGTGGTCTCGAAGCCGACACCAAGAAAAACCACGATCCGGGTCGGATTGGCAGCCGCCAGTTTCACCGCGTCCAGCGGCGAATAGACGATGCGGATATCCGCCCCCTTGGCCCGTTCTTCCATCAGGGATGAATGGGAACCGGGCACCCGCACCATGTCGCCAAAGGTGGCGATGATGACTTCTGGCCGCTGCGCCAGGGCCAGGGCGCGGTCGAGATAGCTGTTGGGGGTGACGCAGACCGGACAGCCGGGGCCGGAGATGAGCCGCACCCGGGGCGGCAACAGGCCGCGCAGCCCATACTGGTAGATGGCCATGGTATGGGTGCCGCAGACCTCCATAAAGGTGAAGGTCCGATCACTGCCGGCGGTCAGCTGACGTAGCCGCTCGGCATAACCGAGGACGATCTTCTTGTCGCGGAATTGGTCGATGTAGTCCATTGGTTACCTTTTAGATCTGCTCAGTTCGTGAGGTTCGGGCGCCTTGCTCCGCTCAGAGTACAGCTCGCGCCGCCACTGTACGGCTCATTTCGCGCCGGCCCATCAACTCACCCTGCGGGCTCAGACACGATGGGCCGGCTTTGCTCAATTTCTCCTACATTGGCTGGCCTCACTGCACATTCACTCCACAAGACGTCCGAACCTCACGGGCTGAATCAGGCCATATCTTCCGGCGAAAAAACTTCCCGCATCATTCTAAGAGTTTCTTCTGCCTCCACCGGATCGAGTCGGGAAATGGCAAAACCGGCATGGACAATGACATAGTCACCGATCGCGGCCGGTTCATCCAGCATCATCAGGCTCGCCTCCCGCTGGACCCCGTCGATCTCGGCCTGGGCAGTATCGCCATCAATGGCAATTATTTTCATTGGCACGCCTAAACACATGGTCTACTCCTTACGCTAATTCGCAGTTGAGTTCAATTGTTGTCCGGCCACTACTGCCTGCCCCAGGGCAATGCAGCCGTCGTTGGGTGGGAGGAGCCGATGCACCAGGACGGTGAAGCCGGCCGTTTCCAGGGTAGTTGCCAACTCTTCGGTCAGCAAGCGATTCTGGAAGACCCCGCCGGAGAGGGCCACCAGGTGCAGGCCGGTTTCCTGGCGTAGCCGGTCGCAGACCGCCAGGGTCGCCCGGGCCAGGGTCAGATGAAAGGCTCGGGCCAGATCGGCGACAGGAACATTTTTCGCGATTGCGGTCACCAGAGCGGCGATGGTTGGCCGAAAATCCAGTTCCCAGCAGTCATCGCAGCGGTCAAGGGCAAAGGGGAGCGGATCTGGATTGCTGCTGGCCGTCTCGGCCAGGGCCTCCAGTTCGATGGCCGCCTGCCCTTCATAACTGACGGTCTGGCGGATGCCGAGCAGGGCAGCCACCGCATCAAACAGGCGGCCGCAACTGGAGGTCAGCGGTGCATTGATTCGCTTGGCGAGGATCTGCTGGTAAAGGGTCAGGTCGTCTGGACTCAGGTCAGCCAGAGGTGGTAGCGGTTGTTGGCTGAATGCGGCGCCAAAGGTGTCGAACAGGTAGGCCAGGGCCATGCGCCGCGGTTCGCGGATCGCGGCATCGCCGCCGGGGAGCGGTACGCAGCGGAAATGGCCGGCCCGGCGAAACGCCCGATAGTCGCCAATCAAAAATTCGCCCCCCCAGACCGTACCGTCAGGGCCAAGGCCGGTGCCGTCGAAGATGACGCCGATGGCTGGCCCGGTGACCCGGTGTTCGGCCAGGCAGGCGGCCAAGTGGGCGTGA
Organism: Geobacteraceae bacterium; assembly: GCA_031412995.1. Taxonomy (GTDB): domain Bacteria; phylum Desulfobacterota; class Desulfuromonadia; order Geobacterales; family DSM-12255; genus JANOEC01. Next base: position 12,634 of record JANOEC010000141.1, on the reverse strand, counting down.
TGATGCTGCACGCCAATGCAGGGCAATCCCAGCCCCTCGGCATAGCGGGTGGAAAGAAAGTCGGGGTGGAGGTCATGGGCCACGGCTGTCGGGGTAATCTCTAACAGCTGCTGCAGGTGGCGGCTGGTTGCTGCCAGCACGTCCATGGTGGCAGCGTGCTGCTGGTCTCCCAGGTGTTGGCTCGGGAACGCTTCGTTTCCCCGGGTCAGGCAGATGGCCCCCTTCAATTCGGCCCCGACCGCCAGGATCGCCGGTTGGGCGGCCGGCAGTCGGACAACGCGCGGGGTATAACCACGGGCGCGACGGTAGAAGAGCGGATTGCCGCGAAACACCCGCAGTACCGAATCATCGCAGCGGACCAGGATCTCCCGGTCATGGAGCAGGAACGCATCGGCAATGGCACCAAGGGTCGCCAGCGCCTCGTCGTTACCGATGGCAATCGGTTCGTCGGCCCGGTTACCGCTGGTCATCACCAGCGGTTGCCCCATTGCCGCCATGAGCAGGTGCTGGACCGGCGTGACTGGCAGCATAATCCCGAGATAGCCATTCCCCGGCGCCACCGTCGGCGCAATCAGGCTTTCCTTGCCCCTTGCCCCCTGCCACTTGCCCCGGTCTTTTAGAATAACAATCGGCCGTTCCGGCCCGCTCAGCAGGCGGGCAGCCAGGTCATCCAGCTCGACGAGTTCTGCGGCTTGCGCCAGATTCGCTACCATGACTGCAAAGGGTTTGTCGCTGCGGCGCTTGCGGCGGCGCAGTTCGGCCACTGCCAGGTCATTCCCGGCATCTACCGCCAGGTGAAAGCCGCCGACCCCTTTGATTGCCACGATCTTGCCCTCGCGGAGCATCGCGGCGGACGTAGCGATCGGATCGCCGGGCAGCAACGCACCTTGCCGGTTAACTAATGACAGTGTCGGACCACAGGCCGGGCAGGCAACCGGCTGAGCATGAAAACGCCGGTTCATGGGGTCGCCATATTCTCGCGCGCAGTCTGGGCAGAGGGGGAAGGGTGCCATGGTGGTACGGGGCCGGTCGTAGGGAATACTGGCAATGATGGAATAGCGGGGGCCGCAGTTGGTGCAGGTAATGAAGGGGTGGCGAAAGCGGCGGTTTGTCGGGTCAAACAGCTCCCGCAGACAGTCGGCGCACAGGTCACCGTCCGGCGCTATCTGGATCAGGTGCTCGCCGTCACCGCTGGGGCGGATGGAGAAGCCGGTCTCGGCTGTTACGACCGGGAGCGTTTGGCAGGTAATCTGGTCAACGACCGCCAGGGGGGGCGCTTCGCTGGTGAGTGCTGCGGCAAAAGTTGCCAGACCGTCGGCAGGTCCCTGGACTTCGATGATCACCCCGGTCGGTGTATTACAGACCCAACCGCTCAGGCCATGACGCTTGGCCTGACGAAAAACAAAGGGGCGGAAACCGACCCCCTGGACGATTCCGCTGACCGTGATCTGCTGTCGTTGCCGGCCCATGGCTGGATCAGAGATTACGCAAGGCTTCGATCTGCTCTTCCAGCCAGGCATACCATTCGGTCATGCCAGCCCCGGTGCGGCTGGAGACCTGGAAAATGATGATATCGGGATTGACCCGCCGGGCCATTTCGATGCAGCTGATCACGTCAAAGTCCAGGTAGGGGAGCAGGTCGATCTTGTTCAGGAGCATGATCGTAGAATTATGGAACATCTGGGGGTACTTGAGCGGTTTGTCCTCCCCTTCGGTCACCGAAAGTACCGCTACCTTGTGGTGCTCGCCCAGATCGAAGCCGGCCGGGCAGACCAGATTGCCGACATTCTCAATGAACAGCAGGTCCAGGCTGTCCAGGTCAAATTCTTCCAGGGCATGGCCGACCATGTGGGCATCCAGATGGCAGCCGGCACCGGTATTGATCTGCTTGGCCGGCACGCCGGTGGCGGCAATGCGGCGAGCATCATTATCGGTTTGCTGATCCCCTTCAATTACCGCGCAGGCGTATTGGCCGGCAATATCCCGCAGGGTATGTTCGAGGATGGTCGTCTTGCCTGAACCGGGCGAACTGACCAGGTTCAGGGCAAAAATCGCTTTTTCCTTGATCAGCTGGCGGTTCGCCATGGCCAGACGGTCGTTCTTGGCCAGGATTGCCGTTTCTACACTGACCCGGGCCGAGGCGCCGTGGTCATGATGGTGGTGCTGATCATGGGCATGATCATGGTCGTGGTGTGGGCCGCAGCCGCAGACAGTGCACATAGGTTATTCAACCTCCAGATCTTTGACGCGTAATTCTTCACCACGGGTTACGGTCAACCGGTGGCTGCCGCAGGCAGGGCAAGGGTCAAAATAGCTGCTGATCCGGTTCTCCTGGGCGCAGTCCTGGCAGACCGCTGCCGGTTCGACCCGCTCGATGGTCAGCACTGCTCCCTCAAGCAGGGTCTCCGCAGTACAGGCTTGAAAACAGAACTCAACCGCGTCGCTGACCACGCCGGCCAGGTCGCCAATTTCCAGGGTAACGGCCAGCACGCGTCGCCCATTGGCGTGTTCGGTGCAGATATCGACAACACTTTGGGTGATGGACATTTCATGCATGGCGGGCAGTGTAGCAAATTATCCTGGATATTACACGTCGTATACAGTGGCGTGGCGGGTGTTCTGCTTGTATTGCTGCCAGTTGGTGCGTTATAATCCCGCAGTTTTGACGCAAAACATCATGGCCTTGGTTGGAAGAGGCCACACAAACCTGGATACCCTATGAAGCTGAATACCAAGCTGGTTCTCATCATGCTGTCGCTGCTGGTCATTGCCACGCTGACCCAGTTTATCCTGAATCAGTACAGCCAGCATGCCCTGGTGGACGAGATTCAGGACAGCTCCGCCGCTATTTCCGAGGTGCTGCAGAAGAGTGTCGAGGATCTGACTTCGGAGAGCAACGTTGAAATTTCCAAGCTGTCTGAATACCTGGAAGAGGTGCGCAGCAAGGGGGTCAACGAGATCAATATTATTGATCCGGAGGGGGAGATTATTGACTCCTCCGACCCGGACAAGATTGGTAAACGGCGCGACTTTAAAAAGCTGGGCAAAGAAAAAGGGTTGAAGGCCGTTCCGGGCGGCAAAGAAGTGCGTGGGGTCACTGGTACCATGGTGCGACCGTACAAGCTGGTCGTACCAGTGATTATTGGTGATCAGCAGCTCGGTTTTGTCGAGATCGATCTGTTGCTGGATAACATCCGCGAGATTCAGCATGAGAATTTTCTCCGGCGGATGGCCGCGACCAGTGCCATTTTTGCCCTTGGCATCGCCCTGACTATTTTTCTGGCTCGTCACTACACCCATCCAATCCATCGTTTGGCCGCCGGGGTGCGCAAGGTGGCGGACGGCGATCTGACCGTGACCATTCCGGTGGACAGTGGTGATGAAATTGGCGATCTGGCCGTCTCCTTCAATGAAATGGTGCATCAGCTGAAAGAGCGAGAAGAGTTGAAAAGCCGACTGCGGGATGCGGAACACCTGTCAACGGTCGGGCAACTGGCCTCTGGCATCGCCCATGAAATCCGCAATCCGCTGAACTACATCAATCTGGCCATTGATCACCTGAAAGAGGAAATGGGTACCGACTGTGCCGAGCGGCGCGGTGAGATGATCGAGCTGGCGGATAAGATCAAAGAGGAAGTCCGGCGGGCCAATTACATGGTGGTCAATTTCATGAATTATGGCCGTCCCCTGAAGGTTCGCCGCAGTCAGGTTGACTATCGTGACCTGTTGCTGCGGACGCTGCCGGTGCTGGCGGGCCGGCTGATGGAACACCAGGTCACCGTCCGTCAGGATCTGCCACCGGACCTGCCTTGCTTGTGGGTGGATCCGGAGCTGTTACGGACCTGCATTATTAATTTTGTTTCCAACGGGGCCCAAGCCATGCCCAACGGCGGTGTTATCACCCTGGGCGCACTGATTGACGAGACTGCAGGTCTGATTCAGCTGACTTTCGCTGACCAGGGGATTGGCATCACCGCTGAAGACCAGGAAAAGATTTTTCAACCCTATTTCACCACCAAAGAGGCTGGTGTTGGCCTCGGTCTGGCCATCACCGCCCGGATTGTGCGCGAGCATGGCGGCAGCATCGCGGTAGCCAGTGAACCCGGACAGGGCACCACATTTACCATTGCCCTGCCGATTGGCCCTGCACAAGCAGGGACGGAGTAGCTGATGAAAGGTAAATTGCTGATTGTCGATGACGAAAAGGTGCAGCGGGAAATTCTCGTGACGATTCTGCACCGGGAAGGGTATCGGGTAACCGATGTGCCGGGAGGCCGTGAGGCGCTGGTCCAGCTGGAGGAACGGGAATTCGATCTGATCCTGACCGATCTGAAGATGCAGGGCATGAGTGGCATGGAGCTGATGGAGCAGGTGCTGGTTGCTAATCCTGACCAGTGCATCCTGATGATGACTGCCCACGGCACGGTCGATTCGGCAGTGGAGGCGATGAAAAAGGGCGCCTTTGATTACCTGGAAAAACCGCTGGAACGGGACAATCTGTTGCTCACCCTGCAGCGGGCCATGGAGCATGTCCGACTGCGCCGGGAAAACCGGTTGCTGTTGCGCCGCCTGGCCGAAGTGCATACCATCCCCAATCTCATTGGTGATCACCCCAAGATTCGTGAAGTTTACCGGGTGGTGGCCAAGATTGCCCCGACCACTTCAACGGTATTAATCTATGGGGAATCAGGTACCGGCAAGGAGCTGGTGGCCCGGGCGATCCATGAAGGAAGTCGCCGGGCCGACAAGCCATTTATGGCCATCAACTGTGCTGCCATCCCAGAGACCCTCATTGAAAGTGAACTGTTTGGTTATGAAAAGGGCGCTTTTACCGGGGCGAACCAACGTGAACCGGGTATTTTTGAAGCGGCCTCCGGCGGGACGGTGTTTCTTGATGAGATCGGTGAAATGAATGTGGCCATGCAAGCCAAGCTCCTCCGGGCCATCCAGGAAAAAGAGGTGCGGCGCGTGGGTGGCAAGGTGAATCTGCCGGTGGATGTGCGGATCGTGGCGGCGACCAATCGGGATCTGGAAAAGGAGATCAAGGCCGGGACGTTTCGGGAAGATCTTTTCTATCGGCTGAATGTGATCCGGATCAATCTGCCGCCACTCCGGGAGCGGGGCAATGATATTGCGGCCCTGGCTGACCATTTTGTTAAGAAATTTGCGGCGGCGACTGAACTGCCGGTCAAGGGGATTGCCCCCAAGGCGATGAAGATGCTGATGTCCTATCCGTGGCCGGGCAATGTGCGGCAGTTGGAGTCGTTAATCGAACGAAGCGTGCTGATGGCCGAAGGGAGCGCCATTGTCCCGGATGATCTGCCGGGAGAACTGCAGGCATCTTCTACTGGCGGCATGGCTATTCCGCTTGATCTGCCGGCGGACGGCATCAATTTCGAAGAACTGGAGCGTACCCTGATCATCAAGGCCATGGAGCGTACCGACTGGGTCATCGCCAAGGCCGCGCCGCTCCTCGGCATGAGCTACAAGACCATGCAGTACCGGCTGGAAAAATTCAAAATCGAGAAGCGTGACTAATTATCTATGCCGTCTATTACGAACAACCTGAAACCGCTGCTTATCGTTACATTGCTGCTGATCCTTACCGGCTGTACCACCATGGTGCCGAAGGATCAGCTCATGCATCCGCTGGTAACGGACGACATGGTCGATCCGGTCAAGGTGGTCACGGTGCCATTGCCGGTCATTGCCTCCAGCCCGAATGAAGGGATCACGGCCGGGGCTCTGTCGGCGGTCCTGATTCATAACCAGCGGGATGAAATCTCCACCCTGCTGGCACCGCAGATCAACCAGAACAAGTATTTCGGCACCACCTTTTCGCTGTACGGTGCGTTTTATCCGTCGCCACAGCAAAACTGGGAACTGTCGCTGGCCAAGTCTACCAAGGTCAATGAAAACTATGAACTGCGGGTGACGGATAGTTCGCTTAAGACCGGCAAGTTTGAGTTTAACGTCTACCTGTTTCGTTTGCGGGATGGATCTTCCCGCTTCTTTGGTTTTCAGTCAGGGGTAACAGCTGATGGCGAAACCAATTACGCGAACTCCGAGTTCGGTTTCAACGCTTCAGTGGGTTACAAGTTAGGGAAGCACTATCAACTGGTTCTCGGCGAACGATTCCGTAATGTCAACATTGTGCCTGGGGCAGTAAAAAAAGTCCCATATACCCGTGATGTCTTCAAAGATTCAGAGGTGCCCGGGCTGGCCGGATTTAACGCCCATGCCCAACGGCTCTCACTGGTTTACTCGACCCTCGATTCCCCAAGTCTTTCGACCTTTGGCGGCTATGCCCGCGCTACGATTGAGGCCAGCGCTACGGCGCTCGGCAGCAGTGTGGATTATCGGCACTACGAAGTGGAGATGAAGGGTTATATCCCATTGGATAATGCCCGCTATATCTCCGTGTTCCGCCTGATGTACAACCAGACCCTCGGCAGTAACGTGCCGTTCCTGGAGCGGAGTATCCTGGGCGGCGAGACTACCCTGCGGGGTTATGGCCGCAACCGCTTCATTGATTCCAGTTTCATCCTCTGTAACCTGGAAGAGCGGATTCGTCTGTTTCGTTGGGAGGTGTTCGGGGTGGTTGCCGACTGGGAGTTCGCCCCATTCATTGACCTGGGAGCGGTAACTGAACACCTGGGCACGGCTGATGCACAGAGTTTCGAGTTTAATCCCGGTTTCGGCATTCGGGCGGTGGTCCGGCCAAACATTGTCGGCCGGCTGGATATCGGGGTCGGTAAAGATGGCCCGGCGCTGTTTGTCGGGCTGGGGTATCCGTTCTAAATCAGTTTTTGTGGCTTACGTGCCAATTAGCTTGGCGATTTCCTCCTGCAGATCCGCCAGATCTTCCAACCCCACTGAAAACCGGATCAAGGTATCACTGATCCCCCGGGCTGCCCGCTCTGATGGTGGCATGGCGGCGTGGGACATCTTCGCCGGGTAGGAGATGATGCTCTCCACCCCTCCCAGGCTGACGGCGAATGCCGCCAGATGAGCCCCTTCCAGCAGCTTCCGCGTCAGTTCTAGTGAATCCAGCTCAAAGGAAATAACCGCCCCCGGACCGTCGGCCTGGGCTGCATGGATGGCGGCTCCCGGGTGGTCGGGAAGACCGGGATAATGGACTTTGGTCACGTGTGGATGGGTGGTCAGCCAGGTGGCCAGCGCCTTGGCGCTCTGCTGGCTGGCGTCCATCCGTACTTTGAGGGTGCGGATGCCCCGCAGGGTCAGCCAGCAGTCCTGGGGGCCGAGCACGGCGCCAAAACCGTTCTGGACAAAGCGGAGCCGCTTGGCCAGGTCGTCCCGATCCACCACCGCCAGACCGCAGACCACGTCGCTATGACCGTTCAGGAACTTGGTGCCACTGTGCAGCACGATGTCACAGCCCAGTTCCAGCGGTCGCTGCAGGTAAGGGGTCATGAAAGTATTGTCGACCAGAGTCAGCAGCCCATGCTTTTTGGCAATGGCGGCCACTGCCCGGAGATCCATAATCTTTAACAGCGGGTTGGACGGCGTTTCCAGGTAGAAGGCCACGGATTCCGGTCGGATTGCTGCCGCAAAGTTTTCCGCCGTGGTGGCATCGACAAAGGTGACGTCAAGGCCCCACGGGCCAAAGAGTTTGGTCAGGGCGCGGAATGCGCCGCCATAGACATCCTCGCAGACCACCAGGTGGTCTCCCGGCTTGAAGATCATCAGGGCTGAGCAGATGGCGGCCATGCCGGTGGCAAAGGCAAAGCCGTGACTGCCCCCTTCCAGGCGAGCAATGGCATCTTCCAGGGCGTCGCGGGTCGGGTTGCCGGAGCGGCTGTAGTCGTACTTGCCGAAATGGTCAAATGACGGTTGGGCAAAAGTGGAAGTCTGGTAAATCGGCGGGCTGACCGCGCCAGTAGCGGCATCACGGTCCAGCGGTCCGTGTAGTAGTTCAGTGGCAAAACGCATGTGGTTCTCCTTGGGGATCAATCTAGAAAACATTGAACCTGGAAACGGCAGTTCGAATAACACAGAGCAACGGCCAGAAGTAGGTGCCTCTAGGCAAGCAACAGAGAAATCAATACCTCACATGAGAATCAGCATTCCCCAGCCAAGTGAATCTCAAAAAGGTTTTTTCTACAAGAATCTTCTTTGTTTTTACTCCGTTGCTCGCTTAAAAGCGCCTACTTTTGGCAGTTGCTCCGTGTTATTCCATGAGCGGTTTATCGTTGAAACGCCTGATCCAGATCTGAAATTAAATCATTCACGTCCTCAATCCCCACCGACAGCCGCAACAGGCGGTTATTGATGCCTAAACGGGCACGCTTTTCCGGTTCGATGTCGGCGTGGGTCTGTACCTCGGGAAAGGTGATCAACGTCTCCACCCCGCCCAGGCTCTCGGCAAATGATATCAGTTCTGTCTGCAGCAGCAACTGTTCCACCAGCGCTTGGTCAGTTACCTCAAAGGCGATCATGGCCCCAAAGCCTGTGGCCTGGCGCTTGAGCAGGTTGTGCCCCGGATGATCGGCCAAGCCGGGATAGTAGACCTTGGCTACACCGGGGTGCTGTTCAAGCCACTCGGCGATCGCCTGGGCATTCTGCTGCTGACGGTCGAGACGGACTGACAGGGTCTTCATGCCGCGGATGGTCAGCCAGGAATCCTGGGGGCCGAGCACGGCACCGGCGGCGTTCTGGTGAAAGTAGACCCGCTCGGCCAGGGTCGGGTCCTTGACCGTCACCAGGCCGCAGATCGTGTCGTTATGGCCGGACAGATACTTGGAACCGCTATAGATGGCGATGTCGGCGCCCAGGTCCAGTGGGCGGAGCAGGTAGGGGGTGAGAAAGGTGTTGTCGACGATGCAAAGCAGCCCCCGCTCGCGACAAATCGCTGCCAGGGCCGGGATATCCGCCACCTTCAGCAGCGGGTTGGTGAGGGATTCGACAAACAGCGCCTTGGTGTTTGGCTTGAGCGCAGCCAGAACTGCCGCCGAATTGCTGGTGTCCAGATAGGTGAATTCCAGGCCGAACTGCTGAAAGATCTGCTCGAACAGCCGATAGGTGCCGCCGTACAGGTCCTCGGTGACGATCAGGTGGTCGCCCCGCTGGAACAGCAGCAGCAGGCTGGTGATGGCAGCCATGCCCGAGGCATAGGCAAATCCCCGCGCTGCACCATCCAGGCGGGCGATGCCGTCTTCCAGCGCCTGACGGGTCGGGTTGCCGGAGCGGCTGTAATCGTAGCCGGTACTCTGGCCGAGCCCGGGGTGACGGAAGGTGGCGGTCTGGTAGATTGGGACGGTGACTGCCCCGGTGCGGGTATCCCAATCGAGGCCGATATGGGCAGTGGTGGTGGCGAGTTGCATGGTTAAACCTCCCTGAAACGCGAATTCCCCTTCCGGTTCGAACGGAAGGGGAACATCAGGAACTGAGGTTCGCCGCTCCCTTATCTCCCGAAACCTTGCGGTTCCGCTGGATTTAGCACCTGCCCAGGTGGGTGGTTGCTGCGACGTCAAAGGGCCAGTCCCTCGGTCGCTCTCGATAAGAAGGGGTAAATTATGTGAACTGATCCTGCCATTACTGGAGCGATCATGTCAAGAATAAACTTCAACGCGCCAAGGCAATAAACTACTGCGCTGCTGTGCTTTGGTGGGTGACTGCTGGTTGAATTGTCGCTGTTACAATTCCGTGAAAATGCTCACCGTCAGCCCTTGTTGCGGCGCGCTGACATAGACAAAGGTCAGGGTTGCCGGTTCCGTGCCCCACGGTTCGGTTGCGTAGTTATGGAGAAAGCTGGTTGAAAAGATACGGATACGACTTCCGGCCGGGATGGCGAGGCGGCGGGAGAATTCAGTGATCCGTTCTTTCCTGTTTTGATTCGGCCCTTCCGCGAAGAAACCGGTCAAGCTTGCTGGCGGATATTCGGCCGCACAGAGATCAAAACGTAAGGCATCATAGATTTCCGGATATTTCCCCTTAAATTGCGTGCAACAAAAAGCCCGCAGTCGCTCGGCGACAGTTTCTGGCCGCAGGTGATTCAGCTCTGGGTAGATTTCCCATGCCGCAGCGAACGCCGTGAAAAACTGTGCCAAGGGCATAGCTGCGGCAATAACCCGTAACGTGGTCGTAAACTGGGCACTGTTGTAATAGAGGTCCAGCAGCCGGGAAATGGTGTCGATGCGGCCTATTTCTTCATAGGTGAGCCATGGGGTGCGCAGGATAGAGTATGGCGGGGTTGCGGAAAAGGCATAGCACTGTTCCGTTGCAATCTGCCGCATGGGCGCGCCTTTGAGCACCTTGAGCAGCTCCACCTGGATATGGTGCGGCCCGGCATCGAGTAATTTCTGCAATGATCCTTCAAAGCCGTCTAAATCCTCGCCCGGTAAACCGGCCACCAGGTCCAGATGAATGATGACGCCGGTCTCAGCCCGCAGTCGGGCAACATTGCGGAACAGTCGCTCTAGGTTCGATCTGCGACCGACCTGATCCAGGGTCTCGTTCAAGGTGGACTGCACGCCGATTTCAAACTGAAATTGCCCCGCCGGTGCCCGGCGCAACAGCTCGATATTGGCGTCGGTCAACAGATCGGCGGCAATTTCAAAATGGAAATTTGCGTCGGTATTCTGCCGGAGAATATATCCCCAGATAGCATCGGCCCGGGCAGCATCATAGTTGAACGTCCGATCCACCAGCTTGACCGTGCCGACCTTTTGTTCCATGAGAAATAGAAGGTCCGACTCGATGCGCGTCATGGAAAAGGAGCGCACCCCCTGCTCCAGAGAGGAAATGCAGAACGCACATGAGAAAGGGCAGCCACGGGAGCTCTCATAATAGATCAGCGGCTTTGCCAGATCTACCAGTCCGGCGGTAAAAGGTGACGGGATGGCATCCAGATCAACAAGCAACCGACGGGAGGGGGCGGATATAATTTCATCGCCAATGCGGCAGGTGATCCCCGACAGTTCCGCAAGTAACGGTTTTGGGGGCACTTCCCCATCATATTTGTGCAGCAGGCCGGCCAGTTCGGCAAAGGTCGTTTCCCCTTCGCCACAGACGATGCAGTCGATTGCCGGGTTGTCATGCAGCAGGTAGCAGGTCGTGTAGGAGACTTCAGGACCACCCAGAACGATGAATGTTTGGGGACGCACCTGCTTCAACTCCGCGGCAAGCCGCATAGTCGCCGTCACATTCCAGATGTAACAGGAGAAAGCGACGACATCAGCTTCTTCAGTGACAATGGCCTGTAAAACCCGGTGATGCTGTTCGTTGATCGTGAATTCTCTGATTACGGGGAGTATTCCGGCATGCTGTTCACAGTATGCGGCAAGACAGGGCAGCGCCAGGGATGCATGGACAAACTTGGCGTGCAGAGTTGTCAGGAGGATCTTCATTTGGCAGAAAATCCCAAATGTGATATTTCGCTGATCCTCAATCGGTCCTTCATTTCTTGCCTCTTTCGACAACGCCTGGTTGGGTCTTGTCGCAATTGCCTTTGTGATGCTTTCAATAGCACCTGATAGGCTTCCGGCCCATCAGCATGTTTTCGATCATTAGGGTGCTAGCAAAAATAACATGAACATTTGAGTTGTGTTTTCATGGTTTCAAGCGCATAATTTTTGCATGATTGAGCATGCACTGCTTCAACACTGACCGTGAATCTCACCTCCGATATGCAGCGCTACCCCCGGTGGGACCGGGTTTTCAGCGAGTCCCAAAAGCGGGTGCTGGCGGAGACCACGGATGCGGGCTCCGCTCCCCAGAAGCCCATGGCCTATAGTCTGGGGGAGCCCCTTGGCGATCCAGTGGCGGGGGGAGGGGGAAGTCCGGATTACATTCTCCCGGACTCCAACCGGCGGATCCTGACCAAAGCGGAGCTTCGCACCATGGGTCTGATGCAACTCTACCTGGCCCGGAATGAGATCACGGCCAGAAAGGGGCAGGTGTTCTCCACTCCAATGCTGCAGCAGTATTTCGGTTCCCGGTCGTGGTACCGCCCGCAGGAAGACAAGGCCTACGCTGCCCTCGACACCATCGAGTCCAACAATGCGCTGCTGATTCTGCAGGTGGAAAAAGAACGGGGCGGTCCGTTTTTGGGGCGGCTGGAAACGCTTCCCAAAACGCTGGCGGGCTTGAAGTCGGCCCCTGACATCTTTCCTTACTCCTCGACGGCCTTTCTCAACCGGTCCATCGTCGAGAGCCTCTCCGGACCGCATCTCGCGCTGGCCCGCAATGAAATCTTTGCCCGTCATGGGTTCCCCTTCAAATCAAAAGTGCTGCAGCGGTATTTCACCCTGAAACCGGACTACCAGCGGAACTCCTCTGCCAAGGCACCGTCATTCAACGCGGTGGAGAAGCAAAACATCTGGCTGATTGAGAAGATCGAGCGCATCCGGGGCGGGGCCTGGTCATGGGAGGAATAGCAGGAGGGGAGGCCTAACTTTCCAGGAGCCGCCGCACCCGCACCCACTCGGTAATGGACCATGCCTGCGAGCCGCAGCCGCGTGGGGCGTGGGGATAACCGCCGTCCACCACTTCCTCGAGCGAGCCGAGGGAGAACCGGCTGAACAGAGGTGCGGACGAGGCCAGCATCCCGGTGGCCCGGGTCTTCGCCGCCCCGCCGTGGACCATGATCATGGCTTCCGCCAGCATCGGCATC
>JANOEC010000140.1:0-8596 GCA_031412995.1 Geobacteraceae bacterium | reverse complement strand
AGAGCGAAAATTCGGCTGGGCGAGGACAGATTTTGTCGATTATGCAGGTCAATAGTTGTTCTATTGACCAAGAAAACGGCGAAATATGGACCGTCCAGACGGATTTGCAGCAGATTTATTCTAAGTCCGACAGCCTCCTAGACCGTTGCTTCGACAGTATACCCCAGGCAATCATCTGTTGAACCAACATTAAAGAATAACGAGGCGTGCCCGACAAGGAGGCCGATGATTGCCAACGGGAAAAAACAGACCCCCAGCAGCTTTTCCCCAAAGCTCCCAAATAGCCAGCGATAAACCAACGTCACACATTTATAGGCCGCTACGGTTATGTCATTACCGCGCGGGGATATGTTGATGTCTCGGTATCCGGCATTTTCGAGCATTTTACCCAATGCTGCTGGGGTATAACGGAAATAATCGAATGGTTTGTAGTGATATCTGGCTTGAAATGGCACAGTGAATAATATTCTGCCTCCAGGCATTACAACCCGAGCGCACTCTTGGAGGAACTGGTTGGCATTGTATATATGTTCGAGGACTTCCGTGTGGAAGAGGTGATTAAAAGTATCGTCGGGGAAAGGGAAAACCTCACCACTGTAATAGATTGTATCAGGGGCCTTGTAGGAAAAATGTTCAGTAGCATGTTCCCAGTCAAGGCCAGTGTAGTTGCTGCATGATTTTGATATAAGGTGACGGTACGGTTGGTCGCCACAGCCAACTTCGAGTACTGAACCGGACAAAGATGCCAGCCAGGGCTTGATCGACTTCAGGACTGAAGCAACCTGCAGGTCAGCACTAACCCGTACCAAAAAGTGGAGCTTACTGTAATAGCTATTGTGGTTATGGCTATTTGGCGGTGGTTGGAGGCGTTCGTTTTCGTGTGCAGTCATATAAATGCCATGTCAAGTCTTTACCAACTGCCCGAAAGCGGCGGAAATTGATTTGATATCCAGTCCCGCCCAGGCCAGCAACTCTTCCCGGTGGAGACACGTTTCCGGAAAATTAAGTGGAACTGACAACATCCGGAAGGGGTTGCTCTTCCTGCCCTCGGCTACCAGGGCAGCTACCTGATATCCCAGTCCGCCAGGAGCGACGTTTTCCTCGACGGTCAAGACCGGTTTTCCGGAATTGACCACGTCACGGAGGTAGTCATCGGGAAATGGCCTGAGTGTGGACAACCGGACCACTCCGGGGAAAATGCCTTGCTGGTTAAGGTGTTCAACGGCTTGCAAAACTTCATGCAGAATAAATCCGCAGGTAACAATCACGCCGTCTTTTGGCTCACCAAAGAGCATCGGTGTGGCGATGTCGGGAAAGGCGCCATGTACCGCGTGAATGTTAGGTTCCTTGTTGCGGCCAAGGCGTAAATAGGCCGGTCCAGTCAACCCAGGTGCTGCTTTCACGCATCCTCTTACTTCATGCGGATCAGCTGGGGCCCAGATGGTCATTCCCGGGAGGCAGCTCAGCGGCCCGATATCGTCAACCCCATGATGGGTTGAGGCATTGGGGCCATAGGCAAAGCCGCTGCCAACGCCAACTACCACCACGCGGTTGCGGTTATAGCAGAGATCGATCTTGATCTGTTCCAGACAGCGGAGCGTGATGAACGGCGTAATTGAGTAGATAAAAGGCAGCATCCCAGATTTTGCCAACCCGGCGGCATACCCCACCATACCTGCTTCGCGGATGCCGCAGTTGATGACCCGTGCCGGATCATGGTCGCGCAGCGGATCGAACAGCTTGTAACCCAGATCGCCGGTTAGAAACATGACCCGCTCATCATGTTTGTACAGGGTGAGCAGTTCAGCAAAAAACGCATCACGCATCGGCTAACCTCGCAAACGCCAGTGCCCTGTCTTTGGCGTTAACCGGCCGATAGTGCCATTCCAGATCACCTTCCATGAAATCGATCCCCTTGCCCTTGATCGTGCGACACAGAATTGCCAGCGGTTGTCCCGAATGGTTTGGTTTGTTGAAGGTTTCAATCAGGGACGGATAATCGTGGCCGTCAATTTCGGTGACCTGCCAGCCGAAAGATCGCCAGCAGTCTGGCAGGTGGATGCGGGATGAAACCGAACTGCACGGCCCGCAGGCCTGCAGGCCATTCCAGTCAATGATTGCCACCAGGTTATCAAGATTATTGTTTGCTGCCAGGGCAGCAGCTTCCCAAACCGAACCTTCGTCACATTCACCATCACCCATCAGGACAAATGAACGGGAGTTAAAACGCTGCAATTTGGCCCCATGGGCCAAGCCGGCGGCAATTGCCAAGCCATGCCCCAATGTGCCGGTAGCACATTCAATCGCCGGTATCTTCCCGGCCAGTGGATGTTCGGCCAAAAGCGAGCCATTACGGGCATAGGTGTCAAGAAGCTCTGGGGGGAAAAAGCCCGCTCTGGCCAGTACTGCGTAAAGGGCCATGCAGCCGTGTCCTTTGGATAGAATGAAATGATCGCGATCTGCAGTGTCAATGTTTTCCGGGGAGATATTCATGACGGCACCGTACAGGGCAGCGATGATGTCGACACACGAAAGTGCCACCGCAACATGACCAGATCGCTCAGCCATCTTGAGAATGTCTTGGCGCAATAGCTTTTGTGTATTTGCTGGATTGTTTTTGATATCGGATGGTTGTAACGGCATCAGGTCTCCGGCGATAATATTGCGTGCCAGTCAGGAGTCAAAGTTGTTTGTGTAAGTACCATATTGGCGAATTATTGACAAATGCTACTGTTGGCATTTTGTCGGTACGGATGCCCAAATCTATAAACTGTTCATGGCTACCGTGAATTCACGGTAACTTTGGCAGATTTATGTCGTTCAGACCGATACGCAATATTGATACCGCAAACGAAAATAATGATGGGAAGCGTTTACTTCACAGGGCAAATGCGCTAAAGTTTCGGCGCTCTTGTTCTTTAGCCGATGGAGGGATTATGCAGGCAGAATGTCTTAAAAGTACGCCATTATTGAACGAACATCAGCATCTTGGCGCCTTGTTGGCCCCCTTTGGTGGCTGGAATATGCCGATCCAATATGAAGGCATTATTGCCGAACATCGCTGGTGCCGGGAAAAGGCGGCGCTGTTTGACATCTGTCACATGGGGGAGTTCATCTTTACCGGCGACATCGTCACGTCTGGCCTGGAGGATGTTTTTACCTTCTCGGTGGCGACCATCCCGGTGGGGCGTTCCCGCTATGGTTTCCTGCTCAATGATCGGGGTGGCATAATCGATGATCTGATTGTCTTTCGTCTGGCGGAAAACCGGGCGATGATCGTTACCAATGCCGCCACTGCCCCCAATGATTATGCGGTTATCTCGTCACGACTGCGTGGGGGCGAGCTGCTGGATGTTTCCGCCAGCACCGCCAAGCTGGACCTGCAGGGGCCGTTGGCCCGCGAGGTAATCACCCAGTATCTTGATCCGGCCATTGGCAGTCTCCCCTACTTCAAATTCATACCGACCACTCTGCTGGGCGCACCGGCCCGGGTCAGCCGGACCGGCTATACCGGCGAGCTGGGCTATGAGATCTTCCTGCCGGCGGACAAGGTAGTTGAGTTGTGGCAGCAGCTGCTGGCGGACGAGCGGGTGAAGCCGGCCGGGCTGGGGGCACGGGATCTGCTGCGCCTGGAGATGGGCTACAGTCTGTATGGCAGCGACCTGTCGGAAGAGATCTCGCCGCTGGAGGCTGGTCTGGCCCCGTTTGTCAATTTTGCTACCGCCTTTGTCGGCAAGGAGGCGTTGCTGGTGCAGCTGAAGCAAGGGCTCTCGCGGGCAAAGATCGCCTTCAAGGTCAATTCGCGGCGCACGCCACGGCACGACTATATGGTTCTGGTGGGTGACCAACAGGTTGGCCATGTCACCAGCGGCGGGTTTTCCCCCAAGCTGGGTGGTGGCATCGGCCTCGCACTGGTGCAACCGAGCGCAGCAGTGATAGGCACCGCCCTGACCGTCACCGACGGCAAGGCAACCATGGAAGCAACGGTCTGTGAGCTGCCGTTCCTGACGGCCAGCTCACTAAGAAATTAGTCTATAAATCCAAATAAGCACGGAGGCAGGTATGGAAATCTATTTCAGCAAAGAACATGAGTGGATCAAGGTTAACGGCACCACCGGCATTGTCGGCATCAGCGAGCATGCGGCCCATGAACTGGGCGATGTGACCTTTGTGGAGCTGCCGAAGGTGGGTGCGGTTGTCCAGCAGTTCAAGGGTCTGGCAGCGATCGAGTCGGTCAAGGCGGCCAGTGATATCTACGCCCCGCTATCCGGCACCGTGACCAAGGTAAACGCTGAACTGGAGACGCGACCGGAAATAGTCAATGAATCAGCCGAGGATGCAGCCTGGATCTGCGAACTGACCATCACTGATCCGGCTGAACTGCAGAACCTGATGACCAAGGCCCAGTACGAAGCATATCTGAAGCAGTAATCCAAAAAAAAAGTAGTTGAAACACGGAGCAACTGAGCAACGGAGTGAAACAAAGTAAGTACTTAGCGAAAAATCCTTTTTGAGATGCACCTGAATTGATTAATGCTGGTTCTAATGTAATGTCTTGATTTCTCAGTTGCTCCGTTGCTCAGTGTTATTCGAACTGCGGTTTATATAGCAATATTTCCGGGGGCTATTGACCGGTGCTTTTGCCAGTACTCAGTCCCCAGTCCCGAGGTTATAAATGAGTTATTGCCCCAACACCCCCCAAGAGCAAAAGGAAATGCTGGCCGCCATTGGCGTGAAGAGCATCGCCGACCTCTTCAAACCGATCCCCAAGAAGCTGCGCGCCCAGTCCTTTGACCTGCCGGCTGGCATGTCCGAGTTCGAGATGCTGGATCGGCTGAAAGCTCTGGCGGCCGAAAACCGGCCGGTGCTCTCCTTTATCGGTGGTGGCATGTATGACCACCTGATTCCGCCGGCAGTCGACAGTCTGGCGAATCGGGCCGAGTTTTATACCGCCTACACCCCTTACCAGCCGGAATGTTCCCAGGGGACGCTGCAGGCGCTGTACGAGTACCAGACCGCGATCTGCCGCTTGACCGGCATGGAAGTGGCCAATGCCTCTCTTTACGATGGCGGTACGGCCATGGCTGAGGCAGCGATCATGGCGATCAGGGCAACCGGCCGTAGCCGGTTGATTCTCGACGGCGCGGCCAGCCCCTTTTACCGTGAGGTGTTGAAAACCTACCTCTCCAACCTGGACGTTGAGATCATCGAGCTGTCACCGGTGGATGGTCGGCTGAACCGGGCCGCCTGCCTGAAGGCCATTGACGACCAGACCGCAGCGGTGCTGGTACAGAACCCGAACTTCTTCGGCAGTGTCGAGGATCTCTCAGATATCGCCAAGGCGGCCCATGCCAAGGGGGCGCTGCTGGTGGCTTCAGTCTACCCAATTGCTCTGGGGCTGGTGAAGAGCCCGGGCGAAATGGGGGCAGACATCGTGGTGGGGGATGGCCAGAGTCTGGGGAATCCGCTTTCATTCGGCGGCCCCTCTTTCGGTTTCATCGCCGCCAAGAAGGCCTATATTCGCAGTATGCCCGGCCGGATCGTCGGCGAGACGGTCGACCGTCAGGGGCGGCGCGGCTTTGTCCTCACCCTGCAGGCCAGAGAACAGCATATCAAGCGGCACAAGGCGACGTCCAACATCTGCAGCAACCAGAGTCTCTGTGCCCTGCGCGGTTTGATCTTCCTCTCGCTGCTGGGTGAGCAGGGGTTCCGCGATCTGGCAAAACTGAACTACGATAAGGCGGCCTATGCCCGCGATGTGCTGGCCTCAGTGCCGGGGGTGGCGGTGTTACAATCGGCGCCGATTTTCAACGAGTTCACCATCAAGCTGCCGATTCGCGCCACCAAAGTAGTGGAACGGCTGCTGGCCAAGGGGATTGCCGCCGGGGTACCGCTCGGCATGTACTATGAGGATGCCGATAACTATCTGGTGGTGACGGTAACGGAAAAACGGACCAAGGCCGAGATCGACCGGTTGGCCGTGGCGCTGGAGGCGGCCCTATGAAACTGATCTATGAACTATCGATAACGGGACGCAAAGGCACTCAGCTCCCGACCAGCGACGTGCCGTCTGCTCCGGCATTACCGAAAAAACTGCAACGCACCGCCGCCATCGGCCTGCCGGAAGTGAGCGAGCTGGACACGGTGCGCCACTTTACCAAGCTGTCCCGCCGAAATTTCTCGGTGGACACCAACTTCTATCCGCTCGGTTCCTGCACCATGAAATATAACAGCAAGGGGCTGGAGGCGGCGGCCGGGATGTTTGCGCCGTTTCACCCGATGACTGCCCTGTTGCCCGGTGGTGAGCAAATCACCCAGGGGTGTCTCGGCATGCTGTATGAGTTGGGTTCTGCCTTGGCCGAAATCACCGGCATGGACGAAGTGACCACCCAGCCGCTGGCTGGCGCCCATGGCGAGATGACCGGCATGCTGCTGATCGCTGCCTATCACAAGGCCAAAGGGAACAAGAAGAAGTACGTCATTGTCCCCGATTCATCCCACGGCACCAACCCGGCGTCGGCCGCCATGGTCGGCTACGAAATCGTCACTATTCCGACGGCTGCTTATGGTGATATGGACCTGGATGCCTTCAAAAAGGCGCTGAACGGTGAAGTGGCGGCAGTGATGATGACCTGCCCCAACACCCTGGGGCTGTTTAACCCCCACGTCAAAGAAATCTGCGACCTGGCCCACAAGGTGGATGCCCTGGTCTATTACGACGGTGCCAACTTGAACGCCATCCTCGGCAAAGTGCGTCCCGGCGATGTCGGCTTTGACGTGGTCCACGTCAATCTGCACAAGACCTTCGGCACTCCCCATGGCAGTGGTGGCCCAGGGGCCGGCCCGGTGGGGGTCAAGAAGGCGTTGATCCCGTTCCTGCCGGCACCCCGCGTCATCAAAAAGCCGACCGGCGCCTACACGGTGGAGCATGAGAATCCGGAAGGGATCGGTCGGACCGCCAATTTCTTCGGCAACTTTGGCGTCATGGTCAAGGCCTATGCCTACATCGTCCAGCAGGGGCGTGAAGGACTGATCAATGTCAGTGAGCAGGCCGTGCTGAACGCCAACTACATCATGAGCCAGCTGAAGGACGTCTATGAGGTCCCCTATGACCAGACCTGCATGCACGAGTGCGTCTTTTCCGCCAGCAAACAGCTGGTCCACGACGTCCACGCCATCGACATTGCCAAGTATCTGATCGATCAGGGGTATCATCCGCCGACGGTCTACTTCCCGCTGATCGTCAAAGAGGCGATCATGATCGAACCGACCGAGACCGAGAGCAAGGGAATGATGGACGACTTCATCGCGGTAATGCGCGAAGCGGCACGCATGGCCAAGACCAACCCGGAAGTGCTGAAGCAGGCACCAATCACCATGCCGATCTCCCGCCTTGACGAAACCAAGGCGGCGCGGGAGCAGAACGTCTGCCTGGTTTAGTAATAGATTTGCATTGAGATACAAAGGGGCCTCGCGATGATTGTCGCGAGGCCCTTATTTGATTCGGGATACAATCCACAGCCAATTCTCCCTGAAGATTTATGATTGTTGTTAATTTGGGCCGATTGTGTAAAATATGATTATCGTATTTTGCGGAGGTAGCCATGCAAACAGCCATCAGTTCCACTGAGGCAGTCAGAAATTTTTCGGAGCTGCTGAACAATATCCGTTACCGGGGGGATCGCTATACCGTCATCAGGGGCGGGAAACCAGCGGCTTCACTGGTGCCCGTTGAAGTTTCGCGATCTGAACGGACCCTTGGCGAATTGCGTGAGATCGTGCGCAGTCTGCCACACCTCGACCGGAGCGATGCTGCTTTTGCCGAAGATCTGGCGGCAGCGGTCGCCACCCAGCCAGCGCTGCCGGTGGCAACACCATGGGAATAATCTTTGATTCCAGTGAGATCATCGCTCTGGAGCGGAACCGGGGGCTGATTGAGGAGTTGATTGCGGGACGGGAAGACGAACCCTTTGGTATCAGTGTGGTGACCGTGGCCGAACTGCTGCACGGCGTGGAGCGGGCCGACAGCGAAACCCGCCGGTTGAAGCGCCAGGCCTTTGTGGAAAAAGTGATTGAGCAATTCCCGATCTATCCGTTTGATGTTGCCGCGGCCCGGATCTATGCCCGCATCTGGGCATCGCTGGTTCAGCGCAACCTGACCGTCGGCGCCCATGATCTGATCATCGCGGCAACCGCCATCTCATTGGATTACACGGTGCTGACGGCAAATCAACGGGATTTCGCCAAGGTTGAAGGATTGTTGCTGGAGGTCCGGTGAAGAAGATAAATCGCCAATGGCGATAAATGGTACCTGACACCAAAAGTCCCGGTATTCATTTGCGCAACACGCATATATTAAAGGATTTAATTGATAACGAAAGGATTCCAGGTAAAATACCACAAAATATTGCCTGGATCGGTCACATGGACGTGCGAAGAATTATCATCAAGACGGTGCTGGCGCATTATCCGGATAGCCAGGGGATTTACCTGTTCGGTTCCCACGGCACTTCCAGTCAGCGGCCGGACAGCGACATCGACATTGCCCTGCTGCTGCCGCCGCTGCAGGCCAAGCAAGCTTCTGCCGTGGCACTCA
>JANOEC010000139.1:0-32870 GCA_031412995.1 Geobacteraceae bacterium | reverse complement strand
CGTGCCGATGCCCGAATATTTGACGACGACCCCCTGCCCCACCAAAATCGCCGCGCATGTCGTGCGTTGGCTCGACGACCCGACCGCGCGGTGGACGACGGTAGCTGCGTTGGACAAAGTCGCGCGAGAAGTTGCCGTTCCCGGGGCCACGCAACGGGCGGCGGAATTTATTTTCCGCATTTTGGAATCCGACGACTGCCTAAATAAAGTCGCGTAGGGTTCGCCCCGATCCTGCCGTTGGCCGGCGTGGCAGATCTGGACTAACACCATATAACACTTTTATTTTTGCTGCAAACCCCTCTAAATCTCCCCTTATCAGGGGAGACTTCAAGGCTTCCCCCCTGACAAGGGGGGATTGAGGGGGGTTGGTTTTAGATGTTCCTGTGTACTAGCACCTAACAATAACTCATTACTTCTGGAGGAATACATGATCCCATATACCCCCCTCAACCAACTCCCCCCGATTGCCGGCTATAAAGCGGGCGACGTGATGATCCTGATCGGCGAACTTTTCGGTCGCGGCTATGCCAACGGCATCATTGAAGCGGCCAAGGCCCAGGGCATGACTGTCCTCGGCACCACCGTCGGCCGCCGGGACAGTGACGGCACCCTCCGCGCCCTGACTGACGAAGAGCTGGCCGCTGCCGAAGCCAACCTTGGGGGGAAGATCGTCAACATCCCCCTGGAAGCCGGCTTTGACATGGAACCGGGGAGCGACGGCCGCAGCGCCTGCGACATCCTGAAAACCATCAAGCCTGATGCCTGGGCTGAACCACTCTTTGACTGGGAGAGCCTGGCTGCTGCCCGAACCGCCTCGATCAAGCGTTTTTCCACCAACGTGGCAGCAGCAATTGCCGAGCACGCCAAGCAGATCCCGGCCGGCGCTAACGTGCTGCTGGTGCACGCCATGGCCGGCGGCGTGCCGCGAGCGCGGGTGTTCATGCCGCTCCTGAACCGGATCTTCAAGGGGCAAGGCGACAAGTATCTCTCGTCAGCCGATTTCTGGGCCTCTGATCTGGGCAAGCTCTGTCAGTGGAATTTCAACGAAGTAACTGCCAACACTTTCAAATACCTGCTGGACAACACTGCTGACCTGCGGGCACAACATACCGTCAACTATGTTGCCTATGGCTATCACGGCACCGGCGTCCTGATCGACGGCGCCTACCGCTGGCAGAGCTATACCCCCTATGTGCAAGGGGATGCCAAGATGCTGCTGGAAGACCATGCTGCAGACGCCCGCAAAGCCGGCATTCCAGCCACGGTCTTCAACTGCCCGGAGATCCAGACCAACTCCAGCGCCCTGTTCCTCGGGGTTGAGGTATCGCTCTACCCGTTTCTTGAAGCCCTCGATCACGAAGGTGGTGGCCCGGTGGCGGAGAAGATCAAGGCTGACTGCCGGGCACTGCTGACCGAAGGGGCCACCCTGGAAGGGATTCTCACCCGGACCAACGCCTACCTGAGCCATCCGATCCTGCAGCAATTCTCCGACCTGCAGACCTGGCCACACCACAGCACCAAGGAAGAAATGGAGCTGATGCTCAACGCCTCGGCCGACCTGATGGCGATGAATGCCAATCCGAAGGAGATCGTCTGCGCCGTCCTCTCCCACGCGGTCTTCACCGGCGTCGGCCAGTTGATGCTGGAGTGCTCCTGGAGCACGGCCGAGCCAGTACTCTGGCTGAACCACGACATCCTGGCCAGGCGTCTGCTGCAATAACAATTAGGGCTCCGACAACTCGGAGCCTTTCTTGTATATCTCCAAGCATGCCGGGAAATAGGCGATAAGAGCACGAATAGACTGATTTGGCAAAGACACGGTGATGTATCAGGACGCCAGTTTTTACGCCGACAAGACAAGGAGCGACAGACAATGAATTGGATGATTTTGCCCGGCATCGGGATGGCAATGCTCTGTACCAGCGGCTGCGTCAAGAGCTTGCCCCCCATGAAGAACTGAATCAGGCTTTAACCAAGAGTTTTAGCGCAACCGGATTTAATTACAGCTCGAAAAGCCGGGTTACCAATCTTTCTCTGGCGAACGAGAACGCCCTCCCCGCCACGGCGGACAAGAAGGTGCCGAATGTGGCAGCAGTACTCGATATCGTGCGTGGCTTCAGTCTGAATATTGCTGGCGCCCTTGATTTAAAGAGCAAACGGTCGGAAGCGCTGTACGACCTGCATTACAACAAGGATAACGTCGAGATTTCTGTACGCCTACCGCTCTTGGTGGATTACAACGCGCAAACCATCTATCTGGGGCCGTCGATCTTCAATATCGCACTCAACATTGCTTCTCCACAGGAAATTACCGGCAAGGACCAGCTCATCAAGATCAATATCCCGGAGCTGATGCGGGAACTGACAGGCAGCTCGCCGGAGCTGGCAAAACTGTACGACGACAAGCGCTTCAGCGCCCAGAATATGGATCTGATCAACAACGTGTTTAAGGCCGCGATCATCAAGGCCGTAGCCGGTCTGGACGATGCTCGATTCAGCGACCAACCGCTGACCGAACTGGATAAAAAAGCGGGGGTCGAGCGCCGCATTCAGGTTAAACTGGGCCATGATGATACGGTCGGGATTATCCTGGAACTGATCGATACCATTGCCCAGACGCTGTTTCAGGAAGGTGCCATCAGCAAAAATGAGTATGCCGTGCTGCTCTTGCTGACTGATGAGGAAAAACTTGACCCGTTTCTGCAAATGATCGATCTGGCAATGACCCAAGACGTGAGTATCGCCCCCACTGGCTATGTCCATGCCCTGGAAAGCCAGCTGACAGTTACCGATCCCAAGGGTAACTTCCATCTTGGGCTGGAAAATGTCAGCGCGTTTGATCGTTACAATGCGCCGCAATTCTCGATCTCCCCAGAAACCAGCCAGCTTATTGATTTCAAGGAAGTCCTCAAGGCAATCCTGGCCATCAACCCAAAAACAAAGAAAACAGCACCAAGTGGGGGAGTTCCCGACAAAGACAATAGCCAGACGGGCGGCAATGATTCAACACTGCCAGTACCCAATGGGCAAGAGACCCGCGACACGGAGATCTAAACACCCAAATGAAGGAGCATATAACCAAAAAGGCCCTGTCGCGATTGCGGCGGGGCCTTTTTCTGTACCGGGTATGGCTACCAATGCTTCTCCGGCGGCGCCACCCGGCCGAGATGTTTGATCTCCCCGCTTTCCACCTTATAGGAATCACCCATTTCGTTGATCCAGGCATCACCTTCACTGAGCGGCGCTGGCACTTCACGGCGCCCCAAAAAACACTCCTGATCATTAATCCAGGCAATCCATTCCAGGTTGCCATTCATCCACAATTTAGTCTTTAATTCCATTGTCGCCTCCGTGATAAAGTCAGCCCCATCATAACCATCCTGGTTCACGCGGTCAAGATAGCCGATTTTCCCTTGTCCGTCGCCTCGTTCATCTGATAGAAATGAGCTCTAACACAAAATTACACCCCGCACCAAGGAGCGAATAGCATGAATTTCACCAAAATGCACGGCGCCGGCAACGATTATGTCTACGTCAACTGTTTCCAGGAAACCATTGCCGACCCCACTGCCCTGGCGATCAAGGTTTCCAACCGTAACTTCGGTATCGGCTCCGACGGCCTGATTCTGATCATGCCGACCGACAAGGCTGACGTGCGGATGCGGATGTTCAACTCTGACGGCTCCGAATCGGAAATGTGCGGCAACGGCATCCGCTGCGTCGCTAAATTTGCCTATGACCACGGCATCGTCAGCAAGAAAGAAATCACTGCCGAGACTGGTGCCGGCATTCTCACCCTGCAACTGTCCACCGACAGCGACAACAAGGTGAACCTGGTCCGGGTCAACATGGGTAAGCCACGGCTGACCAAGGTTGAGATCCCGATGCTCGGCGAACCAGCAGATGCCCAGACCGTTGGGCAACCGCTGAATATCCTGCATACGACCTTCAGCATCACCATGGTCTCCATGGGCAACCCGCACTGCGTAATCTTTGTCGACGATGTAGCAAACTTCCAGGTAGAAAAGTACGGCCCACTGATCGAGAACCATGACCTGTTCCCGCGCCGCACCAATGTGGAATTCGTCCAGATCATCTCCCGCAGCGAAGTCCGCCAGCGCACCTGGGAACGCGGTGCCGGTGAGACTCTGGCCTGCGGTACCGGTGCCAGCGCCGTCTGCGTCGCTGGCGTCCTGAACGGCTTGACTGACAAAAAGATCCTCAACCATCTGTCCGGCGGCGATCTGGAACTGGAATGGGCTGACGACGGTTTCCTCTATATGACCGGCCCGGCGACCGAAGTGTTCTCCGGCGAGATTGATATCACTAAACTATAAAGGCTCGGAGTTCGGGGCTGAGGGCTGGGGGTAAAACCTCAATCTGAACCCTGAACCCTGAGCCATGAGCCCCCTATGACCAATTGCCCCATGTGCCACAAATGGCTGGACGATGCTGATCTGCAGATTACCGAACTCGACCACACCAATGTCATCCTTAACCGGGACCAGTTTTTTCCTGGCTACTGCTTCGTCTTTTCCAAGGACCACGTCACCGAACTGTTCCACCTGGAGCAACCGCTCCGCGCGTCAATCATGGAAGAAGTTACCTCTGTTGCCAAAGCCCTTTTCACGGCCTTCCAACCGACCAAGATCAACTATGAACTACTCGGCAACATGGTACCCCATATGCACTGGCATGTCGTGCCACGCTTCACCACCGATTCACTCTGGCCCCGCCCCATCTGGAGTGAGCCCCATGAGCCAATCACCCTGACTGCAGCTGAGTATACCCAGCGCATTACCCTGATACAGCAAACCTTGAGGTCCCTATGAACGATTATCTCGGCGCCCACATGTCCATCTCCGGCGGCCTGCACCTGGCCATTGATCGCGGTGTTGCTGCCGGCTGTGGGGTGGTACAGGTCTTCACTCAGAACGCCAGCCAATGGCGCGGCAAGATGCCAGCCGACGCCGATGCCGCTCTTTTTCGGGACAAATTTGCCCAATCGGGCTTGCATGAGATCATCAGCCACGACATCTACCTGGTAAACCTAGCCGCCGCTCCGGGTGAAGTGCGAGAGAAGAGCCTGGCGGCTTTTGGCGAAGAGATGGTCCGCTGCGCCAAACTAGGAATCAACAAGATTGTCATGCACCCTGGGTCACATGTCGGCGACGGCGAGAAGGTCGGTATCCGCCGGATCTGTGAGGCCTTTGACCAGCTGTTTGTCGCCGTGCCCCATTTCACCGGCCTGGTTCTCTTGGAAACCACCGCCGGCCAGGGGACCAACCTGGGCTATACCTTTGCCCAACTGCAGGCGATCATTGATGGTTCAGCCAATCCAGAACGTTTTGCCGTCTGTTTCGATACCTGCCACACCTTTGCCGCTGGCTATAACACCGCCACCCGTGATGGCTATGAAGCAACCATGTCCGAGTTCGATGCCCTCATCGGCCTCGACCGCCTGCAGTGCTTTCACCTGAATGATTCCAAGAAAGGGCTCGGCTCCCGGGTTGACCGGCACGATCATATCGGGCAAGGCACTCTGGGGTTAGAGCCGTTTCGCTTCATCCTTAACGATCCCCGATTGGTTTGCGTGCCTAAAATCCTGGAAACCCCCAAAGGGGACAATGACGAGATGGATGGCATCAACCTGCAACTGTTGCGGGGAATGATCGCCGCACCATAGTCACCCACACCCGAGCAATGTAAACTCACTTACGTACCGCCAGGTCTGCCTTCGCAGCAGCCGTATTCGTACGTTCTCGATTATCCCGCTTCACCATTCCAACGACGTTCCAACCGCTTACAACCCGCAACCAGCATGGGCAGACCCCATTGTTAACTATTTTTATCAATAAAACACTTTACACTACAATGTAACATAGTTTTAAATATAGTCATGCAGTCATGAAATATTGTCCGCATGGTCAATGTGGGCATTTTCGCCAGGCGGGAGAATGGGGAGGCTACTATGTTGATGAAATGGCGCGAAGAGCTGATAACCGGCAACGACGAGTTCGATCACCTGCATGAAGAACTGTTCAACAGGGTACACGAGCTAATGGAAGAAGCACGAAAGGGGAACGCTGGCGAGCAGGTGGGACATTTTCTCTGGTTCCTGCAGCGTTACATTCGCAAACACTTCCGCACGGAGGAATACCTGCAGCGGAGTTTGGGCTATTCTGGCTACAAAGCCCACAAGGAACAGCATGACCAGTTTTCTGCGCAGGTGCGGCAGGTGGAGAGCAAATACGCCAGAGAAGGGGAAAGCACCGTATTGATTGTTTCGGTCATCAATATGCTGGCGGACTGGTTCAGGACCCACATTAGAACCTACGATCAGGAAGCCGCAAACTTCCTGCGGGAGGTGGGGGCGTAACAACAAAATATACGAAATGTTCTCATGTCCACTGTCCTGGCTCAACCTGTTTCAAAGACAGAAAAACCCGGGAGAATAGTCCGGGTAACGATCAGCCACTTCACACCATTTTCAGTGCCGTATCAGGTCTAATAAAGATTGTCGTAGTCGCCGCTAACATTTGAGTAATATTCATGTTTCACTTCGTGATTGAGCTGCGTCAGCGGTGTGCATATTTCACAAAGGTATTTCTCCCCTAAATCCTGATAGGTTGCATGTTCACAGGCGCCGCTCCAGACCCGGATGTCGCACCCATCAGCCTGCGAACGGGTGCCGGGGTAAAGTTTTTCGCTCCCTTTCATAACCATTCACCTTCTTTCTTTCACGACGTGTGCCGCAAGCCGCTCATGCCTTTATTATCGGCGGCTTCCCACCTGCCCCCCTGCCGACTTCTCCCCATTCAAGAATCGCCAAAAGTCGATAACAACGGTCAATGACCATTCATCGGCAGACCCCATTGCCTTGCGTATCCAACGCTTTGACAGCACTATTCGAGAATACAGGCCTTTTTACCCAGAACCCTGGTGGCGTCTTCAGCAACCTCCCGCATACTGCTACAGCTGTAGTTGATTGTCGCCACGGTTAATCGCCCTTTGATTTCCCTGGGGACAAAGCCTTCTTTGATATACAGATTGACTTCGTCGCCTTTGGTTATGCGGAGGAAGCCATCGAAATCAACTTTTAGTCCATCGTCGTATTCGCATTTCATAACATTCACCCCCTTTGTAATCATCTTGACATACATTGCTTATTTTGTCAGTTATTTCGGAGCGTTTCATTGAAATTGATTTTCATTTCTATCGCACCAAATGGTACACTGAGTTTAGAAGAGGAGAAAAACGACGGGAAGGAGGTTTGCCATGAAAAGGATGATCAGAATTAGTTATATTCTGGCGGGAGCGGCGCTGCTGTCAGGCTCATTATTGTTCGCAGCTGAAACAACGATGGACGACATGAAGCAAAAGGATGAATGCCTCCTGATTTCAAAGAATTGTCCGGAGCAGGGTGATACAATGCAACAACGAATTATGCATTTGAACAAGGAGCTAGCCAAAGGAACCGATGTATACACGAGGGAAGAATTGAACGCGCTTGAACAGAAACTCGACGATACCGTAAAAATGCTCGAATTTATGACAACCGGAGGCTGAAGCGTTGCCGGTCCTGCTATATACCAGCCATAAACGCGGGCACGTATGACTATTTCTGTACCAGTAATTTCTATAAAAGGAGTGGCTCTGAATCAATTGCCGGCAAGCATTAAATATCATCAAAACAGACCCTGTCGCCGATCGGACAGGGCTTTTATTCGCCGCACTTCAGCACAGATTACCTGACCAGTTTGGAAAGCTTTTTAAACTCTTCAGTGCCAGCCACCTGCAGCAGCTGAAACAGCGCCGCCTCGGTTGAGGTAATGACTGCCCCCGCATCCCGTGCAGCCTCCAGACCGACAAACCAGTTTTCCTTGCGTCGGCTCATGACTGCGTCCCGCACCAGATGCACCGTGTATCCGGCATCCAGCAGCTCAATGACCGTCTGCAGCACACAAACGTGGGTCTCCATGCCGGTAACAATCACCTGTGTGCGGCCCAGGGCCTTCAGCTTGTCCGGAAAGGATGGTTCACCACAACAGCTGAAGGTCATTTTTTCGATGGCCGGCTCTATCGCCTGCGTCTTCAGTTCCGCTACGGTTTCCCCAAGCCCCTTCACATACTGTTCGGTCACCAGCATCGGCAGCCCCAATTCCTTTGCCGCTTCCTGCAGTGTCTCGATATTTTTCGTCAGCCGCTCCAGTACCCGTTCGTCCATGGCCTTGCAGAGTTTTTCCTGCACATCAATGACGACCAGCACCGCGTTATCCCGATTGAGAAAGAACTTTTCCTTGATTCCCATGACTTCCCCCTCATAATTTGTCACTCGTTACCAGTCACTCGTCACCGACTTCAGTCCCGTTTCAGTTCAATGCCCAGATCAGTAATTTTCTTGCGCAGGGTATTACGGTTTATCCCCAGGACATCCGCCGCCTTCACCTGATTCCAGCGGGTCTTTTCCAGCACAAAACGGATCAAGGGCCGCTCCACCTGTTCCAGCACCATGGTGTAGACATCGCCACATTCCATTTTTTCCATATTGGCCAGGCTGGAGCGCAGCTTTAAGTCCACCAGCTCTTCCAGGGAAATCTCATCATCGGTCAGGCGCTCAACTCCCCGCTCAGACCGCAGACCGGTAAAGTCTGCTTGCGCCAGAACCGGGTCCGATGACAGGATAACGGCCCTTTTGATCGTGTTCTCAAGCTCCCGCACGTTCCCTGGCCAGGAATACCCACACAAAAACCGCATTGCCTCGGTTGAACAGTGCTTGAGTGGCACCTCCAGTTCGGTACAGGTTTTTTGCAGAAAATAGTCCACCAGCAGCGGAATATCTTCACTCCGCTCCCGCAGGGCCGGCAGCACCACCGGCACCACATTCAGCCGATAGAACAGATCTTCGCGAAAATCGCGGCGGCGCACCATCTCTTCCAAGTTCTGGTTGGTAGCCGCAATCACCCGCACATCCACGGTCAGACTCTGGTTGCCGCCGGTGCGCACCACTTCACGCTCCTGCAGCACCCGCAGGATCTTGGCCTGCAAATCAAGCGGCATGTCACCAATTTCATCGAGAAAAATAGTCCCGCCATTGGCCTGTTCGAATTTCCCCAGCTTACGGTCAGTTGCCCCGGTAAAGGAGCCTTTTTCATGGCCAAAAAGTTCACTCTCCAGCAATTCCTTCGGGATGGCGGCACAGTTCAGCGCCACAAACGGCTTACCCAACCGCTTGGAATTATAGTGAATAGCCTTGGCAATAAGCTCCTTGCCAGTTCCCGACTCACCCTGAATCAGGACGGTCATATCACTGGGCGCCACCTTACCGATGGTCTTGTACACATCACTCATGGCCGGCGACGAGCCGACAATGGTCTTTTCCAGCAGATAGCGGTCCTTCAGCTCCTCTTTC
Source organism: Geobacteraceae bacterium (assembly GCA_031412995.1). Taxonomy (GTDB): domain Bacteria; phylum Desulfobacterota; class Desulfuromonadia; order Geobacterales; family DSM-12255; genus JANOEC01. The sequence continues at coordinate 23,458 of JANOEC010000139.1, read as the reverse complement.
AGGTGCGACACCTGCGAGGTGATTTCCCGCGCCTTGCTGACCTTTTCGATGATGGCATCAATGACATCCAGGTCAAACGGCTTGGTGATATAGTCATAGGCCCCGCGCTTCATGGCCTCAACCGCATTTTTCATGCTGGCTTCGGCAGTCATGATCACCACCAGCAGGTCGCTTTTCACTTCCCGCACCCGGTCCAGCAGCTCCAGACCGGTCATGCCCGGCATCTTGATGTCCAGAATCGCCAGATCATAATTATTGGCCCGCATGAGCAGCAGCGCCTCTTCGCCATCCTTGGCCAGATCAACAGCGAACCCTTTTTTCTTCAGGGCCTTGGATAAAATCCAGCGCATGCTCTCTTCGTCGTCGGCTACCAAAATTCTATTTAATGCCATATCAACCCCTGTCTGGGGCTCGGGGCTCGGGGTTCAGGGTCAGAAGCTTATCGTCCCGAACCCCGAGCCTAGAGCCCTGAGCGTGTTTATTGTATTAACGGCAACAGCACCGTAAACGTCGTACCCTTACCCGGTTCCGACTGCACCATGATCATGCCCCGGTGTGCGGAAACAATTTTCTGGCAGATTGCCAACCCCAGCCCGGTCCCCTTGATCTTGGTAGTAAAGAATGGGGTAAACAGCTGCTCCTGCTGCTCGGCGGTCATGCCCATACCGTCATCGATAATATCAACCGCCAGCATGCGTGATTTTTTTTCACCTTTTTTGGTGAGGCTGTATTCGGATACCACCCGACTGACCACAGTCACCTGTCCCTCGGCGCCAACGGCCTCAATGGCATTTTTGATCAAATTGAGAAACACCTGAGTCAGCTGTTCTTCGTCAGCCAGGATCGGCGGGATACTGGGATCAAAGTGCTGAGGGAAAGATATTTCCCGATCCGCCACCGTGCGGCGCTGCAGCAGCAGGATATCTCCCAGCACCTTGTGCAGGTTGACCGGCGACCATTTCGGCTCACGGGGAGTCGCCAGCTGCAACAACTCCTCGACAATCCGATTCACCCGCCCCGCTTCCTTGATGACCACCCGCAGATACTCGTGCAGCTCACTATCCGCAGAAAGCTCCAGCTCCATCAACTGGGCCGCGCCCTTGATGCCACCAAGCGGATTCTTGATCTCATGGGCCAGGCCGGCCGCCAGGGTTCCCAAGATGGAGAGCCGGTCGGCATGGCGCACGGCCTGTTCCAGATCGCGGATTTTGGTCAGATCGCGCAAAATGAGAATCGAGCCACTCCGGATGCCGGCGTCAGTCAACAGGGGCGAGGTGGTGGCGCTGACCGGCGTCACCTGCCCCAGCTTATGAAGGACGATATTCTCATGATCAGAGATCGCCATGCCGGTGGTATTGGTTTTGCCAACCATCTCCACCAGCACCGCTTCACTGGCAAAACAACGGGCAAAGTCAATGCCCAGGACCTGCCGCCGCGAACAGCCGACCAATTCCTCGGCAGCCGGATTCATCAGGGTAATAACCCCGGCGCTGTCAATGACAATAACCCCATCGCCCACACTGTCAATCACATTGGCGTAATATTCAGGTAATTGCTCAGCCATGGTCAGTTACCCCGGCGAAAAAAGCCCGCACCGTCATCAGTACCTCGTCACGATCGGACAACCGGTTGATCTCGGCGCGAAACAGTGAGGCGCCGGCAACCCCTTTGGCATACCAGGAAAAATGCTTCCGCATCTCCCGCAGCGCCACCCGCTCGCCTGATTCGGCACGAAACAGGTCAAAATGGCGTTCGGCAACAGCGAGCCGCTCGGCCAACGTCGGTGGCTGGGGCACCTCACCCTGCAGCAACTGAACGGCCTGACGGAATATCCAGGGGTTACCCAAGGCGCCGCGGGCAATCATCACCCCGTCACAATTGGTCTGGTTCAGAACCGTTGCCACATCCGCCGCCGTAAACAGGTCGCCACTGGCAATCACCGGAATCTGCAGAGCGGCTTTAAGCTGCGCAATTTTATCCCAGGCAGCGGTGCCGTCAAACATCTGGGCCCGGCTGCGCGGATGGAGCGTAATGGCATCGCATCCTTCGCCCTCGGCAATCCGCCCGATCTCCAAGAAGTTGTCAGCTCCACAGGCCCAACCACTCCGTATTTTAACGGTGAAAGGAAGCGCCGTTACCCGCCGCACCGCTTTTATGATCGCGCGAACCTTTTCCGGCTCCCGGAGCAAGGCGCTGCCGGCGCCAGTCCCGACCACCTTCTTGACCGGGCAGCCCATGTTAATATCAAGCAGATCACCGTAACCAGCAGCCCTTCTGGCACCCTCGGCCAGCAGTTCAGGATCATCGCCAAAGAGCTGCACCCCAAGCGGCCGGTCAGCGCTGCTGCTCCGCATCAATGCTTCAGTCTTCTTGCCATCCCGCACCAGGCCATTGACGCTTACCATTTCGGTAAAACAGAGACTGGCCCCCTGCTCGCGACAAAGGATCCTGAGCGGCAGATTCGTTACTCCGGCCATGGGGGCGAGCAGCAGGTTGGATGGCAGGATAAGTGAGCCGATTGTAAGCGGTTTAAGCATAGGGGCGCCTGAAACAGAGCGAGGCAAAGGGTCGTGACAACCGCTTCGCCTGCTTAATTTTTGGGCATTCTAACGGGAACACCGGGAAAAGGCAAGGATAGTTTCAGCTGCTTGATTTTGCATAGTTAACTTTACTCGTGATAAATTATTTTATCGTGATTAAATTTATCGTTTGACATTTACTTACAATGAATTATTTTACTACTACTAAATTACTCAATAATAGAACATCAAATAGTGCGATTCAAACCAGCCAAGATCCAGCAAATATACAGTTAACTTAGTTCGCAACGGATCAATATAGCGGAGCTTATCATGCATGAGTACAATATCGGCACCAAAATTAAAGGGTTGCGTCGCGGAAAAAAATTGACGCTCCAAGACGTTGCCAATGAAACAGGGTTTTCTACGGCACTCATTTCACAAATCGAAAACAATAATATTTCTCCGCCCATCGCCACCCTCTCCAAGATCGCCCATTTTTTTGACGTGAAAATCGGTCATTTTTTTAACGATGCCGAGGACGAAAGCCCCTACGAGGTTGTCAGGGCTAATGAGCGAACGGTTGTTCCCAAGGTTGTCTCCAAGGACGGCACCAACCATGGCTACTTCTACGAATCCCTGTCGGTGCGTAAAAAAAATAAACATATGGATCCATTTCTCCTGACCCTTAACCAAAAGGTCACCAACACCGACACCTACAGCCACAACGGCGAAGAATTCATCTTTGTTTTGCATGGTGCAGCCGAACTGTTACTCGATGATCAAAGTATCCAGCTCAACACGGGGGACAGTGTCTATTTCGATGCCAACATCAAACACCGACTGCTTTCATCAGGGTGCGGCGAGGTTAAGGTTCTGGCGGTAGTGATGCGGTAAGCAACAACTAACAGCACGAGTTCAATTCTTTCACAGGAGACGACATGAATATCCACGAGTACCAGGCCAAGGCAATTTTACGAGAATTCGGCGTGCCGGTTCCAGACGGCCACGTCTGCTACAACAGCGCCGGTGCCCGCGAGTGGGCCAAACGCCTGGGCGAGGGGCCATGGGTCGTCAAGGCCCAGATTCACGCTGGTGGCCGCGGCAAGGGGGGCGGCGTCAAACTGGCCCGCACCGCCGATGAAGTCCGCATGGTTGCCCGCGAAATGCTCGGCATGACCCTGCGTACCCACCAGACCGGCCCGGAAGGCAAACTGGTCACCCGCGTCCTCGTCGAGAACGGCTGCAACATCGCCAACGAGCTGTATGTCAGCCTGGTGGTTGATCGTGGCACCTCCAAGGTCACGGTCATGGCGTCTACCGAGGGTGGCATGGACATCGAAGAGGTGGCCGCCGCAACCCCGGAGAAAATCTTCACTGAAACCATCGATCCCCTGGTCGGCCTGACCGCTTTCCAGTGCCGCAAGATCGCCTTCAGCCTGGGCCTCGGTGGCAAACTGGTGGGCAAAGCAGTGACCGTGCTGCAAGGGCTCTACAAAGTCTTTATCTCTTGCGACTGCTCCATGCTGGAGATCAACCCGCTGGTGATCACCGCTGAAAGTAACCTGATCTGCCTGGACGCCAAATTCGGCTTCGACGACAATGCCGTCTTCCGTCACCCCAAGCTAAGTGATATGCGCGACTACGACGAAGAAGACCCCAACGAAGTGGAAGCGTCCCAGCACGATCTCTCCTACGTTTCCCTGACCGGCAATATAGGCTGTCTGGTCAACGGCGCCGGCCTGGCCATGGCCACCATGGACATCATCAAGCACTATAGCGGCGACCCGGCCAACTTCCTGGACGTCGGCGGCGGGGCCACCATCGAGCGGGTAACCGAAGCTTTCAAGATCATCCTCTCCGACAAGAACGTCAAAGGCATCCTGGTCAACATCTTCGGCGGCATCATGAAGTGCGACATCATTGCCACCGGCGTTGTCGAGGCTGCCAAGCAGGTCTCCCTTAATGTACCGTTGGTGGTCCGGCTGGAAGGGACCAACGTCGCCCGGGGCAAGGAGATCCTGGCCGAGAGCGGCCTGAACATCGTTGCCGCCGACGGCATGGCCGATGCAGCGCAAAAAATCGTCCAGGCCGTCAAAGGAGCCAACTCATGAGTATCCTGATCAATAAAAACACCCGAGTCATCACCCAGGGGATCACCGGCGCCACCGGCCTGTTTCATGCGCAAGGGGCCCGCGAGTACGGCACCCAGATGGTCGGCGGGGTAACCCCTGGCAAAGGGGGCACGGTCATTGATGGCTTTCCCGTCTTCGATACCGTCGAAGAAGCCGTCCACCAGACCGGCGCCACCGCCTCGGTCATCTACGTCCCGCCCCCCTTTGCCGCCGATTCGATCATGGAAGCGGTTGACGCCGGCATCGAGCTGGTCTGCTGTATCACCGAAGGCATCCCGGTGCTGGATATGGTCAAGGTCAAACAGTACATGAAGGGGAAGAAAACCCGCCTGATTGGTCCCAACTGCCCGGGCGTCATCACCCCCGGTGAGTGCAAGATCGGCATCATGCCGGGCTATATCCACAAGCCGGGCAAAGTAGGTGTGGTCTCCCGCTCCGGCACCCTGACCTACGAAGCGGTCTGGCAGTTGACCTGTCTCGGTCTGGGTCAGTCAACCTGCGTCGGCATCGGCGGTGACCCGGTCAACGGCACCAACCACCTTGACGTGCTGCGGCTGTTCGAAGCGGATCCGGACACCGAGGCAGTGATTATGATCGGGGAGATCGGCGGCACTTCAGAGGAAGAGGGGGCCTATTTCGTCCGCGACCATATGACCAAACCGGTTGCTGCCTATATCGCCGGCATCACCGCCCCGCCGGGCAAGCGGATGGGACACGCCGGGGCGATCATTTCCGGTGGCAAGGGGACCGCAGCCGAAAAGGTGGCCGTGCTGCAAGAGTGCGGGATCAGCGTGGCGATCAGTCCGGCTGAAATGGCCCAGGCACTGCTGAAGATCTATAAACCGTGAAACCGTGGGGTGTCAAAGCCCAGGGTTCAGCCCCTTACAACAACCCAATGGGAGGAAGCAGGCTATGAGCAAAAAGCTTAATGTTCTATCGGTCAGGATTACGGACGAAGAATTAGCGGCTCTTGCCCGCACGTCGCATACCGCCGCAAAGAGCATATCTGACTTAATGCGGGATGCGCTGCGCACCATCGCCTATCCGCCAGTAAGTTGTTACACCAACAATGGAATGGGAGAAACCAGATCATGAGTAAAAAATTGAACGCGCTTGAATATCATTCGATGGGCCGCAAAGGGAAGATTGAAGTCATCTCCACCAAACCCTGCCAGACCGCCGCTGACCTGTCGCTGGCCTATTCGCCGGGTGTCGCCGAGCCCTGTCTGGCCATCCAGCTCAACCCGGAGGACGCCTACAAGTATACTGCCAAGGGGAACCTGGTGGCAGTCGTCTCCAACGGCACCGCTGTCCTGGGGCTTGGCAACCTTGGCGCCCTGGCCGGCAAGCCGGTTATGGAGGGTAAAGGGATCCTCTTCAAGCGCTTTGCCGACATCGACGTCTTTGACATCGAACTGGACTCCGAAGATCCGGATGAAATCATCAAGGCCTGTCAGCTGCTGGAGCCAACCTTTGGCGGCATCAACCTGGAGGATATCAAGGCCCCGGAATGCTTCTACATTGAGGAAACCCTCAAGAAGACCATGAAGATCCCGGTCTTCCACGATGATCAGCATGGCACCGCCATCATCTCCTCCGCCGCTCTGCTCAACGCACTGCAACTCGTAGGCAAAAACATTGAAGAGATCCGCATCGTCGTTAACGGTGCCGGCGCCTCAGCCAACTCCTGTGCAAAGTTGGCCATCGCCTTGGGAGTCAAGCCGAACAATATGATCATGTGCGACACCAAAGGGGTCATACATAAAGGCCGGGTCGAGGGAATGAACCCCTACAAGGAGCTCTTTGCTGCTGATACCCATTTCCGCACCCTGGAAGAGGCCGCCAACGGGGCAGACGTGCTGTTCGGCCTCTCCGTCAAAGGCGCCTTCACCGCCGAAATGGTCGCCAGCATGGCCCCCAATCCGATCATCTTCGCCATGGCCAACCCAGATCCGGAGATCACCCCGGAAGACGCCCATGCCGTTCGCAAGGATGTCATCATGGCCACCGGCCGCTCCGACTATCCCAACCAGGTCAACAACGTCCTCGGCTTCCCCTTCATCTTCCGCGGCGCCCTTGATTGCCGTGCCAGCTGCATCAACGAAGAGATGAAACTGGCTGCCGTCAAGGCCTTGGCCAAACTGGCCCAGGAAGAAGTACCCGACTCCGTCAGCAAGGCCTACGGAAACGTCAAGTTCGTCTTCGGTCGTGACTATATCATCCCAAAACCATTTGACCCACGTGTCCTGCTGCACGTAGCCCCGGCCATCGCCCGGGCCGCCATGGACAGCGGCGTTGCCCGCCAGCCAATCGAAGATATGGCCAAATACATCGAAAACCTGGAATCGACCCAGGGCAAATCAAAAGAGATCATGCGCATGATCATCAACAAGGCCAAGAGCGATCCCAAGAAGATTGTATTCCCTGAAGGTGAGCATGAAAAAACCTTGAGAGCAGCATTAACATTGGTTGAGGAGGGCATCGCTCATCCTGTTCTGATCGGCGACAAAAAGAAGATCGAACTGAAGATGGCCGAGCTCAACATCGAAATGGATGTACCGATCATCGATCCCGCTGATTCGGAACTGACCGAAAAATATACCGATGAATTATACCGCCTGCGTCAGCGCAAGGGGCTGACAATCTCCGAATCAGGGCGTATCCTGCGCCGCAAATCACGTACCCATTTCGGCGCCATGATGGTCCATATGGGCGATGCCGATGCCCTGCTGGGCGGTATCGACACTCACTACCCCGAGACCATCCGTCCGGCCCTGGAAGTCGTCGGCAAGCAGCAAGGGCTCTCCAGTGTCCATGGCCTCTACATGATGGTCTTTAAAAATGACGTCTATTTCCTGGCCGACACCACGGTCTGCATCGACCCGACTGCCGAAGAGTTGGCTGAAACCGCGATCCTGGCGGCCGAAAAGGTACGGATGCTGGATATTGAACCGCGGGTGGCCATGTTGTCGTTCTCCAACTTTGGCTCGGTCAACCACCCCCAGGCCAAAAAGGTCCGCCGGGCCGTCGAGATCGTCAAGGAACGCGCACCCGAGCTGATCGTGGAAGGTGAGATGCAGGCCGACACGGCCGTCGTCCCGGAGCTGCTGGAAGGCTTTACCTTCTCGAAGCTCAAGAGCAATGCCAATATCCTGATTTTCCCGGACCTCACCTCCGGCAACATCTGCTACAAGCTGCTGCACCACCTGGGCGGCGCTGAGGCAATCGGCCCGATCCTGATGGGGATGAACAAGCCGGTGCATGTCCTGCAGCGCGGCGACAGCGTGGATGACATCGTCAAGATGGCGGCCATTGCCGTGGTGGATGTGCAGAATATTTAAAACGATGTGCCGTAGGGGCGGGTTTCAAACCCGCCCTTGCTGCAATCGCCACCAAAAGCGGGCGGGTCGCAGACCACGCCCCTACAATTACACGCACCTTCACAGGAGACCCCATAGCATGCCCAGAAGAATGGTAACCATCGACGGCAACACCGCCGCCGCCCACGTAGCCCACGCCACCAACGAGGTCATCGCCATCTACCCGATCACCCCGTCATCAAACATGGGCGAGATTTCGGACGCCAAGAGCGCGGCGGGCGAGAAGAACATCTGGGGCACCATACCACTGGTAACCGAGATGCAGTCCGAAGGCGGCGCCGCAGGTGCCGTACACGGCGCGCTGCAGGCCGGCGCCCTGACCACCACCTTCACCGCCAGCCAGGGACTGCTGCTGATGATTCCCAACATGTACAAGATCGCCGGCGAGTTGACCTCCACGGTCTTTCATGTCTCGGCCCGCGCCATCTCCGCCGCCGCATTGAACATCTTCGGCGATCATTCCGACGTCATGTCCTGCCGATCCACCGGCTGGGCCATGCTCTGTTCCAACAACGTCCAGGAAGTCATGGATTTTGCCCTGATTGCCCAGGCGGCCACACTACGTTCACGGATACCGTTTCTGCACTTCTTCGACGGTTTCCGCACCTCCCACGAAGTCCAGAAAGTCGAAGAACTGACCTTTGATGACATGCGCCAGATGATCAACGATGATCTGATCAACGCTCACCGTCTGCGCGCCCTTTCTCCAGACCATCCGGTCATGCGCGGTACCGCCCAGAATCCTGATGTGTACTTCCAGGGGCGTGAAACCGTCAACCAGTTCTATGCCCCATGTGTCAAAATAGTACAGGAAGAAATGGACAAATTCAGCGAATTCACCGGTCGCAAATACAATCTGGTGGATTACGCCGGTGCTGCGGATGCAGAGCGGGCAATCGTAATCATGGGCTCCGGGGCGGATACCGTTCAGGAAACCGTACAGGCGCTCAATGCCAAGGGAGAAAAAGTCGGGGTGATCAAGATTCATCTTTATCGCCCATTCCCATTGGAAGCCTTCATCAAGGCCCTGCCTGCAACCGTCAAGGGCATTGCCGTTCTGGACCGCACCAAAGAGCCAGGGTCTCTTGGCGAACCGCTCTATCTTGACGTGCGTACCGCCATCGGCGAGGCCATGTCGGAAGGGATTTGCGAGCTTGCTGGCTATCCGGTCATCGTCGGTGGCCGTTACGGTCTCGGTTCCAAGGAATTCACTCCGGCCATGGCCAAATCCGTACTGGATAACCTCAAAAACGCCAAACCTAAAAACCACTTCGTCGTCGGCATCAAAGAAGATGTCACCAACTGCAGTCTCGACTACGACACGGAATTCCGCACCGCCATGGAAGGGACCTTTGAGGCCATGTTCTACGGTCTCGGTTCCGACGGCACCGTCGGCGCCAACAAGAACACCATCAAGATCATCGGCGAAACCACCGACAACAACTCCCAGGCCTACTTCGTCTACGACTCCAAAAAGGCCGGCACAATTACCGTCTCGCATCTCCGTTTCGGCAAACAGGCCATCAACGCCCCCTATCTGATCGACCACGCCGACTTCATCGCCTGTCACAACTTCACCTTCCTGGAGAAGTACGACATGCTCAGCAAGGCCAAACCGGGCGCTACTTTCCTGCTCTGCTCACCCTTCGACCATACGGAAGTCTGGGACCGGATGCCGATGGAGGTGCAGCAGCAGATCATCGCCAAACAGCTCAAACTCTACGTCATCAACGCCATCAAACTGGGCGAGGAGCTGGGGCTGGGCGCCCGCATCAACGTGATCATGCAGACCGCCTTCTTCAAGATCTCCAACATCATCCCGCTGGAACTGGCCATCACCGAAATCAAGGATGCCATCAAGAAGAGCTACGGTAAATCGGGCGACAAGATCGTCGCCATGAACAACGCCGCTGTCGATGAGGCACTCAAGAACATTCGCGAAGTTGCTGTACCGGCCACCGCCTCCAGCACGATCACCATGCCGCCGGCGGTTGCCAAAAGTGCTCCTGAATTCGTTCAGGAGGTAACCGGTCGCCTCATTGCCGGTTTTGGCGATGATCTGCCGGTTTCCCTGATGCCGGCTGACGGCACCTTCCCGACCGCTACCTCCCAGTACGAGAAACGCAACATCGCCGTTGACATCCCGGTATGGAACGAGAGTCTCTGCATTCAGTGCGGGATCTGTTCCTTCGTCTGCCCCCATGCCACCATCCGCATGAAGGCCTACGACGAAAAACTGCTGACAGGTGCACCGGCGACCTTCAAATCCACCGACTGCAAATTGCCTGAGTTCAAGGGGCTGAAATACACCCTGCAGGTTGCTCCTGAAGATTGCACCGGCTGCGGGGCCTGCGTTCACAACTGTCCGGCCAAGAGCAAGGAAGACCCGAACCACAAGGCCATCAACATGCAGGTCCAGGCGCCGCTCCGTGCCGCCGAAGCCGCCAACTACGACTTCTTCCTGGCGCTGCCGGATATGGATCCGGCCAAACTCAAACTGGACACCCTGCGCGGCAGCCAGCTTGTTCGTCCGACATTCGAGTATTCCGGCGCCTGTGCCGGCTGCGGCGAGACCCCTTACCTGAAGCTGCTGTCGCAACTGTTCGGCGACCGGGCCATGATCGCCAACGCCACCGGCTGTACCTCAATCTACGGCGGCAACCTGCCCACCACACCATGGGCCAAGCGGGCTGACGGGCGCGGCCCGGCCTGGTCCAACTCGCTGTTCGAAGACAACGCCGAGTTCGGTTTCGGCATGCGCCTGGCGGTGGACAAGTTCGCCGAATCTGCCAAAGAGCTGCTAACCGAAATCATCGCCTGCAAATGCAAATCCTGCGCAGCAATCCTGCCGGTCATGAAGGAAATTCTGGCTGCCGGGCAGAATGGTCAGGCTGAAATTGAGGCTCAGCGTGAAAGGATCGCCAAACTGAAAGAAGCCCTCAAGGAGTGCAAGGAGAAAGCGGCGGTACAACTGCTGCCTCTGGCCGATTATCTGGTCAAGAAATCGGTCTGGTGCGTGGGTGGTGACGGTTGGGCCTATGACATCGGTTACGGCGGCTTGGATCACGTGATCGCCTCCGGCAAGAATGTCAATCTGCTGGTTCTGGACACCGAGGTCTACTCCAACACCGGCGGTCAGGCTTCCAAATCGACACCGACCGCTGCCGTGGCCCAGTTCGCCGCCGGCGGCAAGGTCATGGCCAAGAAAGATCTGGGCATGATGGCCATGGCCTACGGTAACGTCTATGTTGCCAACGTGGCCCTCTCCAACCCGGCCCAGGTAGTCAAGGCCTTCATCGAGGCCGAGGCCTATGACGGACCCTCCCTCATCATCGCCTACTCGCACTGCATCGCCCACGGCATCGACATGACCAAGGGTGTGGACGAGAACCGCAAAGCGGTCTCATCCGGTTACTGGCCGCTGTACCGCTACAACCCAGCCCTGGCATCAGATGGGCAGAACCCGCTGCAGCTGGACAGCAAAGCGCCAACGACCTCGTTTGAAGAATATGCCTATGGTGAGAACCGTTACAAGGTGCTGAAGAAAAACAACCCCGAGGCCGCGGCTATTCTGATGAAGAAGGCCACCGCCTGGACCGCCAGCAGGTTTGCGTATTATCAGAAGTTGGCAGCACTGACTTACGAGAAATAATTCGCGATTGCCTTAAACGTGACATTTATAATTGGAAAGACCTCCGAGGTTTTGAAAACCTCGGAGGTCTGACAGCTAACAACATGAATGTACCTTGGGCTAAGGCAATAGAATACTTATATTTCCTACGCGTCACTTACTCGCTGAAAGTCAGCTTCCGCTCCAGGTCCATGGACCGGGTGATCCGCTGGGCCTGTTCGAAGGTGATGACATCCTGCTGACAGAGTTGCACCAGGTGCTGATCAAGGGACTGCATCTGATACTGGTTACGGCCGTTTTCGATATGCTTATCTATCTCGTCCAGCCGGCCTTCACGAATGCAGGCCTGAATGGTGGTGGTGGTGCGCATAACCTCAACCGCCGGAATCACCCGCTCCCCGGTCTTGTCTTTGATCAACCGGAGCGAAACGGTAGCCACCAGAATATCCGCCAATCGCTGGCGCACGACTTCCTGTGAGTCGGGCGGGAAATAGCCGATCAACCGGTTGATGGTTGCTGATGCATTTGAGGTATGGAGGGTGGAAAACACCAGGTGTCCGGTCTCAGCCGCCTTGATGCAGGCATCGATGGTATCCAGATCCCGCAGCTCACCGACCATGATCACATCCGGGTCCATGCGCAGGGCGGCACGCAGCGCAGAACTGAAGGTCTCCGTATCTACCCCCACTTCCCGTTGAATAATGCAACTTTTGCTCGATTTAAACAGGAATTCGATCGGGTCCTCAATGGTCAGGATATTAAAACTGCAGGTCTCGTTCAAATGGCGCAGCATGGCCGCCAACGTCGTCGATTTGCCGTTACCGGTCGGGCCGGTCACCAGCACCAGGCCATTGGGCGCCTTGACAATTTCTCCCAGCACCGGCGGCAGATTAAGCTCCTTGAACGTCGGGATCTGTGGCGGAATCACCCGCATGACAATGCCGATACTCCCCCGCTGGCGAAAAATACTGACCCGGAACCGGCCGCCATTGGCGATGGAATAGGAGGCATCCAGCTCTTTCAAATCGTCAGGCAGGGCCCGGTTGCTCTGCTGCATCACCACCTTGGCGATAAATTCGGTATCAGCAGGCACCAGGGAGGGAAGTTTTGAGCGGAATAGTTGGCCGTGGCCGCGAAAAAAAGGCGGGTTCTCCACCTCAAAGTGCAGATCAGAGACCTTTTTATCAAAGGCAATTTCCAATATCTGGCTTAACAGATTCATATCCATAGCGGCATCCCCTCAATATCGATTCGGATTAGGATCGTTCCAGTTTCTTCCGGTAAAATGCGTTTTCCAGCACCAGCCCAGCCTCGGATGCCAGCACCTCCAGCAACTCAATCTGCACGGCAGCGGTCTCCATCGGCCCGAAATCTCCATATACCAGCGAAATCACCTTGCCATTCACCTTCAACGGCAGCAACATGACCGTATGGTTCGCCGGTTCGCCAATTGCCGAAAATAAAGACTGTTGCATAACGGCATCATCAGTGTCGCCGAAAAAGGGTAGTCCCTTTTCCACCACCGTCTGAAACAGTGAAGGTGCATCAAGGGAAATCTTAAACCCTAAAGGCAGCGACATCCCCTCTTCCCTGGGCAATTGGATCCCCAGGCTCCGCTCCGCAACCAACTCCTGCCCGCGCACAATAAGGGTCAGAGTCCGGTTAAACAGGCCGGAGGCAAACTGCAGAACCGTGGCCGCAACTTCAGCCGGCTCTTTCATCGAACGCAACGACAGAGAACTGCTCCGAAAACTGCGGACTACGTAGCTGGTCTGATCACAGCCATAGGATTTCACATAGGCAGGGAATGCCTGCAGAAATCGCCGGGCATCATCAAAAAAGGCATCACCCCACTCCTCAAGCCGTGGTCGTGGCATCACCGCCCGCACCCCGTCCCGCAGCGCCTGCAGAGCAAAACCAACATCACATGGTGGGACCAACTGCAACAAACAGAGGTGGGGAAACTGGTTCCGCTTCTGCTGACGCAATTGCGTGAGTGCTTCACCGGAAAACCGGTGGTCACTTGCAAACGGCACATCGAACACCAGAATCGGCAAGCTCTTTCTGGCCAGCGATTGCTGCACGATCGGGCCAATATCCGCCACCTCATTGGTGGTAAAAACAAAAATACCTTCCTGCTTGCAAACCACGGTCAGGCAGTGGGCAAAAAACTCATCAGGAGAAATGAAAACGACTGAAACGGGCACACAGGTAGCAGCCAATGGCGCTGCCGCCGGATAGGCATCAACAAAGTTCAACAATGCTTCTTGCATCTCCGGAGGCATATTGTCGGACACCACCGGTACACGACGCGGGATTGGGGTATGGTCTTCCAGAATCGTGAAGTACTGGGTCACATTCTGAGCCACCACATCCATATCCCCCAGGCCAAGATCATCCGCCGAAATGACCGATGGCATGCCGGGCAGCGGGTCTCCTGCTGGTGAGGGCCCTTCATCCGCATCAAGTTCATCGACGATCATGCCATCCCGCACCCGCTCGTCGTAAATACGCACGGCATCCATCAAAACATTTTCGGTATGCAGGTAAATTTCCTTGTTCAGCTTTTCCGGAAAATAGCGGTATTCATCACTGATAACCGAATTTTCGACATCCAGGGTAAAAGTACCGCGCCGCCAGCCGATGATTTCGACAATCGTCAGCTCAATAAGCGATTGCAGACATTTATATGCTTCATCCGGCTTCACCTGGCCTTGCTCGATGAGCATGGCGATCAGTGGTTTGCGATTCGAACCGGCAATGTTCTGGTCAAGAAGAGCGAGATGCAATTGATCGTCGGAAAGAACCCCATGATCCACCAGAATATTGCCAATCCGGATACTGTTATCCACATGATTGGCACTGACAATATACCCGTCCTGAAACACTAACTGACTCTCACCTTTACGTCCCTGCACCACCAGCGTCCCGGATTTACGGGTAGCATGCAGCAGCTGAATAACATCAACAATCGACAGATGTTCAAGATCGCCGGTAAATGACATGGGACTGCTCCTTCTCCCCTAAATACTGCGTGCTGATTACTTATCGGCAGTACAGCAGCAAAATATACATAATATTAGATTATTAGTTAACAGTAATTTCTCGGCAACGCAACGGGCGAATGAAAATCACTGCCGCAACAAGAGCGCCTCGGCAATGGTGAGCCGCTCCGGAGCGTGACCAGCCAAAGCTGCCTGGACAAAATTGGCATTCACGGCTGCCAGCACCGTATTCAACTGCTGCAGATCAAGCACTGCTGAACCGGGGAAACTGGCGATCCCACAAAAATTTTTCGGGCAGAAATCGATGGTGCGGGCAACGTCTGTCGCGACCAGGAGTGGCAGGCCATGGGTACGACAGATCAATGGGCGAGCGAGATAGAGCTGACAGCGCCCGTTAACCAGGAGCGGACAGGTTTCTGCAGTTGCCGTCCTGGCCCGGGCACGAATAACTACCTGATCTGTCGATGGGGAAATGGTAAGTGCTGCCACCAGGGCATAGGCCTCCACGGGGAACAGTGCCAAATGTCGGCAACAAGAGTCACACCCCTGGCGACAAGCCATGCTTTCGGCAAACGCAGCGGTTACCTGTTGCGCAAAGGCCTCTACCCGCTCACAGAGCGCATAATAATTAGCCAGGTGACTCCTCAGTTCCATCAAAGAACACCCAGCAACATTTTCGTCGCCACCAGCAGGATAAAAAAGGAAAACACCTTTTTGAGGGTGGTCACCGGCAAACGGTGCGCCAATCGCACCCCATAGGGTGCAGTAATACTGCTGGCCGCAGCAATGCCCACCAGTGCCGGCAGATAGATGAATCCCAGACTGTAATGCGGCAGGCCGCTCACCCAGAGGCCATTCGCCAGGTAGCCGATTGCCCCGGCCAGGGCAATGGGAAAACCGATGGCCGCCGAGGTACCGATGGCCAGATAGATGTCAACATTACACCAGAGCAGAAAGGGGACGGACATGGTCCCGCCGCCAATCCCTACCAGGCTGGAGATAACCCCGATCACCAGACCAACAACCGAACAACCGAACCAACCGGGTAATTCGCGGTGCGGTTTTGGTTTCATGTTTAAAAGGAGCTGTACCGCAACGTAGTAGAGGAATACGACGAAAAAAACCTTAAGAAAGCGGGTGGAAAGTTGTGCTGCCAGCCAGGATCCGGCCAAAGTGCCGATGATGATCCCGGGCGCGACCTGGCGCACCACCGGCCAGGCTACGCCCCCCTTGGCATGATGGGCGCGGAAACTGGCAATGGAGGTAAACATGATGGTCGCCAGCGAAGTGCCCAACGCCAGATGGTGCAGATTGTCCGACGAAAGCCCGAGCACGCCAAAGGTCATGGACAAGAGCGGTACGATGACAATACCGCCACCGATGCCGAGCAGGCCGGCCAGCAACCCCACCAGTGCCCCTACTCCCAGGTATAGTCCTGCATAGATCGCCAGGGTCATTCAGTTTATCTCCGCGGTCATGATAGCGCACGCCAGAACTGATCTGCAACAGCATTCAGCGGGCAAACAGCGGGAAAACGTATTAATTGGTCCTGTGATTATTACTCAAGCAGCCGGGTTGAGTTTGGCGTCAGCCTGCAGTAGAATGGCCAAGCTCGACAACTGCTCCCCACAACGAAAGGCATGGTGTTTCCCGATATGCGCCTGTTCATCTGCGCCGCACTCCTTTTTCTGCTTGCCAGACCGCTTGCCGCCGGTACCGGCAAAGTCCCTGAAAAACTGACCTATGATCTCTCCTGGGGGCTCATCCCGATTGGCACGGCAACCCAAAGCATCACGGCCGATGGCGACACCATCCATATCAGCGCCCATTTCCGCTCGAACAGCTGGCTCTCAGGCTTTTATCCGGTGGCTAACCGTATCGATACGACCCTGGCGAAAAAACAAAACCAGTTTCCCGGTGCGGTGCGCCAGTTCCGGATGAAATTCCACGAAGGAACCAAGGTCCGCGACCGGAGCATTTCTTTTGACCATGCCACCAATACGGCCCTGTTCAAGGACCATCTGACCAATGAAGAAGCACGACCGACCATCCGGCCCGGCACCAGCGATGTGACCACCGCCTTTTATCAGGCCCGCCACCTGCCGCTAACCGTTGGAGAATCCATCCATCTGCCGGTCATGGATGGCAAGGAACCCTACCTCCTGGAAGTCAAGGTACTGGAAACGGAGAAATTACGCACGGTGCTGGGCAAGGTCGACACCCTGGTAATTGCACCGCAGGTGCGGCCAGAAGGGACATTTGAGGGGAAGCGGGGGGTCAAACTCTGGCTCACCAACGATGCGCGGCGCATACCGGTAAAAATTCAGACCAAGGTCACTGTCGGGAGCGTCACCGCAACCCTTACCGGGATAGAATAAGCAGAGGGAGTTTCATGGAAATCTTTGGCGGTCTCGCGACCATGTTCGGTATGGCGTCATTTTTTCTGGCAGCAATCTGGTTCATCACCCCGTTTGTGATCTTTGCCATCAAGGGGAAAGTGGATCGTTCCCATCAACTGCTGGAACAGCTGGAGCAGAGAATTGCCGCCATTGAGCAGCGCTTGCCGCCAGCCAGTGACAACTGCGCCGCGCAGCACCCGGTTAGCCCGGCGCCGGCTGCTCCTGACCTGCAGCCGCCTGGCCATTCTGCTGACTCGTCTTGAAGATCCGGGTGATTTTGCTGCGGAAACAGGCCACCACGTCCGGATCAAACTGGCTGCCGGCACAGCGGAGCAGTTCATCCAGAGCTTCGGGTACACTAAGGCCTGCCCGGTAGGGCCGTATCGCCACCATGGCATCAAAGGCGTCAGCCACGGCAATGATGCGTGCTTCCAACGGAATTGCCGCGCCGGCAATCCCGTGGGGATACCCGCTGCCATCAAACCACTCGTGGTGATGCAGAATGGCGGGGAGAACGTCCTTCAGCTGTTCGATGGGGGCGAGGATTGCCACCCCCTTTTCCGGGTGCTGGCGGATCGGCGGAAACTCATCCTCATCCAGCCCTTCCGGCTTGTCCAACAGCGCTTCAATAATGCCGATCTTACCGATATCATGCAGCAACCCGCCCAGACGGACCCGCTCCACCAGGGCAGGTGACAGCCCCATTTCCTGGGCAAGGCCGGCGGCAACCCGCATGACCCGCTCCGAATGGCCCTTGGTCCAGGGTGATTTGGCATCAATGGCATTGGCCAAGCTCGATACCGTACCAATAAACAGCTGCCGCATATCCTCGTACAACCGGGCGTTTTCCAGCGCCACCGCCAGCTGGGAGGCGATTTTTTCGATGGTAAAGGCCTCTTCGCGCCGAAAACGGCCCGGAGAACGATCACCGAGCAGCAGCACGCCAAGCGTCCCCTGATGGGTTACCAGCGGGATGGCCAGCAATGACTCCACCCCGGCCCGTGCCAAGGCCCGGTCCAGTGTTACCGGTCGTTTCAGTTCCGACAATCGCGGCCAATACTGACTCTCGCCACTGGCCAAGGCCTTGCGGGCCAGGCCGTTCCCCCGGATCGCCCCCCCTGTAATCAATTCCGGCGGCAGGGTGATCTGCTCGGCATGGGCCGTCAAGACGACCAATTCACCATGCTGCTTGGCCAATACCGCCTGCAGATCACACTGCACCACCCCTTCAATCCGGGCAATGGCCGTCGCCACGATCTGGTCGCGACTGAGCGAAGAAGAAATTGCCTTATTGATGTCATCCAGCATCAGAATAATGTCGATCCGCTTGGCCATCTCCACGGCCATGTCCAGGGATTCGTCGAACAGCCGGATGTGACTGGCCACCAGACTGGCCTGGGCAACCAGTTCGCGTACGGTTGCCACTTCATCACGGTTAAACGGGGTCAGACGTGCCGCCCTGGCGATAAAGACCACCCCCAACACCTGTTGCCGCACCTGCATCGGCACTGCCAACAGGGTCATTGACCGAAGCGCCCGGCGGAAAAACGGGGTCAGCAGATCTGATGCGGCAGGGTCGGGAATGACCAGATGACGGCGCCGGGCCAGCAGTCGGCGCAACAAAGGTAGTTTACCCGGCTCCAAGGGTAGATTGCGAAAGAGCGGCTCCCACGTGGGCGGCAAGCCGCAACAACGGGCCGGGGCAAAGGCCTGTTGTTCCCGGTCCATCAGGTAGACCGCGACCCAACGACTCTTCACCGCCCGTTTCAGCATCCGGGCCAGATTGGCCACGACTTCATCCACATCGTCCAGGGCCGACAAGTGCAGGGTCGGTAGTAACCGGGAGCGAGAGGAGAGTGTTCCATGGGCAGACAATTTCACCATTAATCAGCATTAAACCACATTTTAGCCATAAGTCTTGATTCACCAGCATTTTTTTATTACTATCTGTTTCACTGAATCAGCAAAACCTCATCAATTCAGCGCATTAGGAGCAGCAATGGGTCTTCTCTACGGAAAAAAACCCCTGACTTCCAGGGTTGCTAACGAAAAAAGCATTGCATGGGCGATTGCTCAGGCCCTCCATCGCGAAGAGGCCGAACTGATTAAGGACGGAACACATTAAGCAACCTTTCGGCAACATCATCGGTCTGAAACATAGCCAGCTGCAAGCACTGGAGCGGCTCTACCGCCGCCGGGTCCCGCCTGGCGAGGTCATCACCCTTGACCTGGCACGGCAACTGACCGACATTTCCCGCGACACCCGCCGTCAGGTCGGCATTCTGCTGAACCGGGTCGGTGAAGTTGCCTACGTCATCATCGGCGATGACCGTGAAATCGTTATCCCCACCCTTGACGACTACACCCTCGGCAAAAAAGTGCTGCGCGGCCTGCGTCTGGTGCACACCCACCCCCGGGGCGAAGCCATCAATGATGATGACCTGACTGACTTGGCGTTGCTCCGCCTCGACCTGCTGGCCGCGATCCGCCTGGCCCCGGACGAGGCCTTCGACACCATCCAGCTCGCGTATCTTAACCCACCTACCCCGGGCAGCCAGGCCTGCCAGTCGGAACAAGCCACCCCCCTGGCCCAACTCAATCTGGATTTCACCAGTTTTGTCACCAACCTGGAAAACAGCCTGGTCAAGGTGGCGCGTGAAGGCTCAGCCATCGACCAGAGTGGCGAGCAGGCCCTCCTGGTATCGGTGACCAAGCAGAGCCTGGCAGAAGCCCAGGATTCCATGGCCGAACTACTGGAACTGGCGCGCACCGCCGGGGTACAGGTGCTGGATACGACCATTCAGCGCCCCAGGCAATTCAACCCCCGCTTCCTGATGGGCGAAGGAAAGATGCGCGAAGTCGTCATCCGAGCCCTGCAACGGGGGGCAACCCTGCTCATTTTCGATCAGGAGCTGACCCCGGCCCAGGTCCGCTCCATCTCGGCCATGACCGAACTCAAAGTCATTGATCGCAGCCAGCTGATTCTCGATATCTTTGCCCGCCGCGCCACCAGCCTGGATGGCAAAGTACAGGTGGAACTGGCCCAGCTCAAATACCTGCTGCCGCGACTGATTGGCCACGGGGTGCAGATGTCGCGGCTGATGGGTGGGATCGGCGGTCGGGGTCCGGGTGAGTCCAAGCTGGAGATCGACCGGCGCCGCATTCGCGACCGGATTGCCAAGCTGGAGCGGGAACTGGCGGCCATGGCCCAGAATCGCCTGCAACGGCGGCAGAAGCGGATCAAAGCCGGGGTGCCGATCATTTCCATCGTCGGCTACACCAATGCGGGCAAATCAACCCTGCTGAACACCCTGACCCAGAGTGCGGTTTTCACCGAAAACCTGCTCTTTGCCACCCTCGACACCGCGACCCGCCGCCTCCGGTTTCCCCTGGAGCGGGAGGTAATTATCACCGACACGGTCGGCTTTATCCGCTCCCTGCCCAAGTCGCTGATGGGGGCCTTCAAAGCGACCCTGGAAGAACTTCAGGACGCTGATCTGCTGCTGCACCTGGTGGACTGTACCACCCCCCGGTTCATGGAACAGATGGAGCAGGTATCGACCATTCTGACCGAGCTGGATCTGGCGGATAAGCCGCAGTTACTGGTGTTCAACAAGGGGGATCTGCTACCGGAACTGAAGCGCCGTGATCCGCTGACTTTCATGAAAATCAGGCACCTGGCGCGGGGAAAAGGGGCTATTACCATCTCCGGGCGGGATAAAAAGAGCCTGGAACCGTTGCTGGCGGAAATGGCCCGCCGCTTCTGGCCAGACGAAAACATGATTATGCCCGACGATATGCTGGCTGGGGATGATTCAGTGACGAGTGACGAGTGACGAGTGACCTTTAGCGACATTAATAGCCTAGCGCAAGGAGATAATTGAGCATGGAATGTGTCAGCACTACCACCAAATCCCATTGTACCTGCACCTACGCAAACTGCGAAAAACGGGGCAACTGCTGTAAGTGCGTCGCCTATCACCATGACAAAGGGGAGATTCCCGGCTGTTTTTTTACGACCGAAGGGGAACGGTCCTATGATCGCACCATCGCCCATTTCATGCGGGACCAGAGCAAATAATGCAGCGGCAATGAGTTCCTCCCGCAGGCAGGTCAGCTCTTCAGCGCCAGATCAGGAGGGGCCTGTGCCGTCCGCCATGCCGGCAACATGGCGGCGAGAATATAGGGCCCCACCGCCACCAGCAACAACAGGGCAAATTCGCCATAGTCTATGGCGGGGAGCAGGACATACCGGGGCGTCAGCACGGCCCAGCCCCGCAGCACCGGGGAAAAGAGCAGTGCCTCGGCCATGAAAATGTGCAGATAGGCCAGGATGACCCCACCGAGAAATGCCAGGCCGGAAATGATCACCCCCTCCCAGAATTTCAGTGCCAGCACGTCATTCGCATCCCACCCCAACGCCTTGAGAATTCCCAGTTCCCGCCGTTCTTCAGCCGGCATCCCGGCGCCCCGGTCCCAGATCAGCACCAAGAGCGCCAGCAGCGCCCCGCCGATAATGGCCGGAAATGAACCGCTACGCCAGCTGAACGCTTCGTCATAGGTCCGCAGGATATCGCCACGGGTTATCTGCCGGGTATCCGGCAATAATCGGCCAATTTCCCGGACAATGGCCGGCAGGTCGGCAGGATTCTGCACCGCCACCGTAAAATCGGTCGCCAACTGGTCAGCCATGCCGAAGATCAGGCGGAAATCGGCACGGGACAACAACACCAGATCAGCCGCCACCAGTTCCGTCGTCTCCGGCAAGATCGACGTTACGGCCAGACTGATCAACTGCCCCCCATGGGTTCGCAACGGCATGATGTTTCCTGCCGCGGCCATACTGCTCCGCGCCAGACCGGAACCCACTACCGTGCTGCCGACTGCGGGCTGCGACCCTTCGGCCACCAGCAGGGTATAATTCGCCCCGAACAGCTGATCAAAATAGTAGCCCCAGCGCCGTTCACTCACCTGGCTGACCCCTGGAATCCCTCTGATGGTCGCCGCGTACTGGACCGGGACCGGCTCATGGCGGCCGGCAATGACCCGTTGCACCACCAGCTGCGGCACATCGGCCAGCACGATCGCCGCTTCCTGGCGGAGGGATTGGACCAGCAACAGCACCGATGCCAGCAGAAAAATCGTCAGGATATAGGCGAAAAACAGCGCGCCATTTTTCCCCTTGCGCCGCGCCAACGTGGCCAGGGTATAGTCAATAATGGCCCGCTGCCGGGCAAGGACCATCATTGGCCGCGCACCTGGCGTGGCGGACCAAGCAGTGATCCGGAGGGAAAATGTTCCAGGGCGAACGGGCCATCTTGAAACGGGGAATGGCGGTCCGCCATGGCTGGGTGTCGCGCATAGCGGGCATCAGTAAACAGGGCCAGATCGGTGAGGGCCAACTGCTGCACCAGCTGTCGGCGTTCGTCCCGGGCCTGAGCACCGTGAGCTCCCCCCAGCCGCGCATGCAGCAGCAGCGCGCCAAGGGACAGCGACGCCAGGGCCAGGACCAGGAACAAGTGGGTTGATCTGCGGCGGGGCATGGTCATGGGTAATTCACTCAGGGATCATTTAAGGATCAGCCAACCGCGGGGAGTGATATGGTCCTTGGTCCCGGGACGAGTTGGGTCAACTGTTACCAGATGGGCTCCCAGGGTTCCATTGCGCCGGTTTTTGCCATAACTGATCAGCGGAGTCAGACCGGTGGCGTATTCAAACATCCCTTCCAGGCTTTCCACCAGCCGCTCACGACTCAGGTCCCGACCGGCTCGCCGCAACCCCTCCACCAACAGCTTGGCTGCGGCATACGCCGTCAGCTGGGCCGAAACCTGCTCCACCGGCAACTGCCGACGATTGACCATCGCTTCAAAATCCGCCAGCCCCCAGGAGGTGCGATCCTCCGGCAGAGAAGGGAATGTCAGCCAGAGCCGATCCTTGTAAGTCAACGGCACGTCATAGAGCCCTTTGCCCAGGTGCGGCCCCGGCATAAACACCAGTGGCGGCGTGGGCAAGGCTCCAGTAGCCCGGAGCAGGGAGACCGCGTCTGTTTCATCACCAAAGAACAGGACCAGGGCGACTCCCTCTGCCTGTAGCTGCCGGGCAACCTGCTCCGCGACCAAGGATCCGGGTGTGTACTCTCGTCGTAAAACCTTGTGCCACCCTTTTTCCTGCAGCAGTGACGCCGCCACAGCCCCGGCATCAGCCAGCGCTCCTTTAGTCGGGGCAAAAACCACGGTCAGCGGGTCAGCGGACGGTGCGTTGTTTTTTGCGGCCAGGGCCAGGATCTGCCCCTGCTCACGCAGACTGGCCAGCAGATGGAAGCGGTAGCGACGCTGCTCCTCATCGGCAGCCGGCAGCTGGGTGTAGGGAGCCACCAGCGGCAGGGCCAG
>JANOEC010000138.1:0-91186 GCA_031412995.1 Geobacteraceae bacterium | reverse complement strand
AAGAAGAATTAGAGCCAGTTTTCACCGCATATAGCGCGGATCACGGCGGGTGACGGCAAAAAGCTTTAGTACTTACGGTGACATCCTGCTACACTTTCCTGAAAATTATGGAGGGGATATGCCAACTATCAGCATGTTTTACGGGATTCTGATATTGATGTTCTTCAGGGATAACCGACGTCATCATCTGCCGCATATTCATGTGCGCTATCAGGGTGCTGAAGCTGCCATTTCGATTAAAGATGGGGTAATTCTTGACGGATCGATACCTGCAAAGCAATTGAAGATGGTGCATGCATGGATATAAATACATAAAGAGGAGTTGATGGTCGATTGGGAACTTGCAGTTAATGGCGAGGAACCCTTCAGAATTGCACCTTTGCAGTGAGGAGAGATAAGATGCTGATTGATGTTGTGGCGGTCAAACCCCAACCTGATTTTCAGTTGGATCTTACATTCGAAAACGGTGAGTTACGCCGTTTTGACATGCGCCCTCTGTTGGCGGTAAGACCTTGGAATCGTCTTTCAACGGTGTCTCTTTTTGAGCTGGCAAAGGTTGACTATGGAACTGTTGTCTGGCCTGGTGAAATTGATGTTGCCCCAGAGACTCTTTATGATGATTCGCTGCCAGTCGATCAGTGACGGTTGTGCCTATTCCGGGGGGAAATCGGGGGCAGGCATGACTTCCTGACATTTGGAAGATTTATCGTTTTCATCCGCAGGTATCTGCGGCTAAAAAAACAGATTTCAAGGCTTGTTTTTACCGCAGATAACGGCGGATCAAGGCGGATAAGGGCAAAATAGCTTTTAGGCGGTTGATGAACGTCTGCTCTTTTCAGTTACTACGGGCTTTAAAACCTGATTTAACGCGGAGACGCTGAGACGCGGAGAAAACCACAATACGTGAATCAGATACCAAACCGTGGTGCTTTTTGTTTTGATTCCCTCTGCGACTCTGCGGCTCTGCGTTAAAAATCGTTTAGGGTTATCAGGTTTTTACCGTAACAGTCAGTAGGCACTGCTGGGTATAAATCTCAAGTTGAATTTTGCTGAATAGTACTTTGGTTCCACATAAATATGTGACATACTTCCTTATCGTACCGAAATAAGGAGATAAATATGGAGCGTCAGAATGTCACCCTTTCTCTGCCAAAAAACCTTATCCGGCAGGCAAAGTCAGCAGCGCTTAAGCGTCATAAGTCGTTGAGTGAGTTTTTGCGGGAATCTCTGGAAGATACGGTGAGTGCAGCGTCAAACTACAAAAAAGCAATGGATCGTCAGCGTAAGTTGATGCAGTCTGGTTTCGATCTTGGCACCGGCGGAGTGTTGACAGCCTCACGCGATGAATTGCATGAGCGCCGTTAAGGTTTTTGTCGATACCAATATCTTGATTTACGCCTACGACACGTCTGCCGGCGTAAAACACGAAACGGCGCTAAAGCTCCTGACTGATCTCTGGAAAGAGCGGAATGGAGTGGTTAGCACCCAGGTACTGCAGGAGTTTTATGTCAATGTAACCCGCAAGATTCCTCGGCCGCTTGCGGTTGCGACTGCTCGACTGATTGTCGAGGATTTAGGTAATTGGGATCTGGTGACGGTTGAAATTGAGACGATCCTGGCGGCCATTGATATTCAGCAGCTGCATGCTCTTTCGTTCTGGGATTCGATGATCCTTGCTGCAGCAGTTAGCTACGGGGCCGGTCAGATAATGACTGAAGATCTGAATCATGGGCAGGTAATATCAGGCGTCAGAATTTGTAACCCTTTTATGATTTAGTAAATGCGTTAAAAATAGTTTTTCGTGCAGGTTTCGCTTGATCAGTTACGTAAAGATGACATCAAGATCCACCACCAGACCGGAAAGTACTGCTACTTCAATTTTGTCTTCCATCGCGTATACGGTAGGCCTGCCGTAGCTGCCGGCCTGATCCAGATGAAATGCCATGACTGTTTTTGCCTCCGGATCAACGAGCCAGTATTCAAGCACGCCACGGTTTTCATACAGGGCAAACTTTTCTTTCAGGTCTTTTCTGGCTGTTGATGGTGAAAGGATCTCAATAATCAGGTCCGGGGCACCTTTGCAGCCAGCATCATCAAGTTTTGCTTTGTCACAGATCACGACGATGTCCGGTTGAACGACAGTGGTAATTTCGCTGTCAGTCTCTTTTGCTGACTGCGGCAGGCGGACATCAAACGGTGCGATGTACACCTCGCATGGTTTGTCGTCCAAGAAGTCGGCGATTTTTCGGTATAGTGCGCCGGCGATTTTTTGGTGTACCCTTCTTGGGGCAGGCGTCATGTTGTATGCTATGCCTTCAATGAGCTCCCAGCGTTCATCGTCGTCCCAGGTAAGGTAATCGCCATAGGTGTAGTGCTGTTCGACATTTTGCGCGAGTGGTCCCATGTTCGAGCCTCCCTGTTCTCAATATTTACAGGCAGAAGTATACTGGTGCAGCGACGGAAAGGCAAGGAAGGCAAGGAAGGTTGGGGTCAGGCATGACTTTCGGACATTTAGCGGGGGATGATTAGTGAAACATTATTTCCCGATATGAGAGAGTATAGTGGACCCCAGATTTCGGACAATAGTTAAAGATGGTAGCCTGCAGGGGGGCAGGCTTTCCTGCTCTCTAAACCCCTCTCTGCAAATGCTCCAAATTGACCCCGGCAATCTCCGCAGCTTCTTCCTGATTCATCCCCTTGGCAATCAACTTGCGAGCAACCTCCATCTTACCTTCTTCCCTGCCTTCTTCCCTGCCTTCCAGTTTACCAAGTCCATAGTTTGATTCTATCAGACTGGCCTGATAGCGCAGATCATCCTGATAACGAGAGTATGCAAGACGGTCTTTTTCCGGCAGGTTTAATATAGAGAATATTTTTTTTGCCTTTTGTATCCCCTTGGCCTTGAAGTCGTCTTTGATCTCTTCGTTCTTAAGAAAGTATATCCATTCATCAAGGGTGGTTGCTGCTATGTCGTTAAAGTTGTTGATCTTGATGAGATAGTATTCGGGAAAGATGTGGTACAGCTGATCTTTGCCATACATCTGTTGCTGTCTGTTGCTAAGTTGCAGGGGATCTTTGTTGTGTATTCCGGTAAAACTGGTTGTGCCGTGATAAATGTAGTCGCTGCCGTGACCCAGGTCAAAGTAGAGGATGTTGACGGATATGACTTTTACGATACTGGCAAATGGTTCGCTTTCTTTCTGGTGCTCTGTTATGACACGGGAGGCGCCGTAGAGCATCCGTTCCAGAAAATCAAATTGACGTTCGTACTGGATCTCTATAATGATTATTTCGCCCTTGCCGGTTTTTACCTTGAGATCAACACGGTTGAATTTATCAGACTTGGTTTCTTTGTTACTTTCGCTTTCAAGTATTTCAAGGATGGTTATCTCTTCATTTAAAAGCTCGCTTAAGAAACCTTCGAGAATCTCAAAATTGGCTTTACTGCGCAAAAGTCGCTTCATAGCCCAGTCAAAGGTGATCAGTTTTCTCTGGCTTTTGATTTTCATACTATGCCTCGAACTTAAATGAGCAAATCTAGCCAAGTTATAACGTATTGCCTTGGATCTTTCAAATAAATACAACACATCAAATACGACTGGGGGGCATGGAGGGGGTGAGGTCAGGCTTGACTTTCGGACATTTTGCGGGAAATGCAGGACGTGTCTGCTGTTGCCGTTTGGGGCATTTGAAACTTCTGGCGACTGACCGCACCGCTGTGAGTGCTTTTCTGGCGTTTGTACGGGTTGTTAAGCTGGAAACAGTAACTCCAGCTCAGCCACTGGGGAGCGGCAGGGGCTAAAGGCTGTTTTTACCGCAGATAAAGGCGGATCAAGGCGGATAACAACAAAAAAAGCTTTTAGGACTAAACCTGGAAAGTATGGGTTTGAAGTAACATCCGCAGTTATCGGACTTTTCCCCAGTCATTATCAGGGGATTGGTGCCGGTGGCACGACACAATGATTAAGGGTAAATGGCGGAGCTACGTTGATTCTGTTAAGTAGCTATGGTAGAGTCAATGGCACGAAGTGAATGTAGAAGAAGAAATGAGGATTGCAATGCCACAGACCATTGCCGCCACGTATGAGCATGGTGTATTCGTGCCCAGGGTACCGGTCAATTTGCCGGAACATACGGAGGTAAAGCTTTTTCTTCCGAAGATAGCAACAAAGCGATATCCGTTGACGGCAATGGAACAAAAATTTCTGGCATTATGCGGCATTACACGGGCTCTTGCAGGAAAAGATTCGGTTGAACTGCAAAAGGAGATCCGCAATGAATGGCGCGGTCTGTGACTGTCTGCATTGACACCAATGTACTTCT
This sequence comes from Geobacteraceae bacterium, assembly GCA_031412995.1. Classification (GTDB taxonomy): domain Bacteria; phylum Desulfobacterota; class Desulfuromonadia; order Geobacterales; family DSM-12255; genus JANOEC01. The sequence goes on along the minus strand of JANOEC010000138.1, from coordinate 86,863 downwards.
CGGGTTCTTAAATGGCGAGCCGGACAAGGTCGAGAGTTGTGCCGCCTTTTTCAGCTCCTTTTTGCACGTCGAATCAAGTCTGTTGTCGCAACCATCACCCTCTTGGAACTGGCCGCTATTCTCTCTGCCGCCGATCAATATGCCGAGGCTGAGCAAATAATCAGCTCAATTGAATCTCTCCCGCACTGCTCTATTGCCGAATTCCGTACTGGTTGGGTTTTGCGAACCGCCGCTTTGAAAAAAGCCAATCGACTGGCCATTGTTGACGCGATTATTGTGTCAACAGCCATAGAGACCCATTGTTCCTACCTGATAACCTTTGACGCCGATTTTACGCGTGTTGAAGGCATCCCTGTGTTGACTCCCCAGAAGTTTCTAGAATTACATTCTGCATAATCGTTATTGAGGTAGGGTTTAAAGGCTCCTTTGTGGAGGGGTGGGGTCACCCATGATTTTTGGACATTTCTGGGGAATGAATGGCAGGTTAACTTTAATTGTGATGCTGTCCATCAATCCAGATATGCACTAATACGATCTGGTTTAACGAACTATTATAAAAATAGCGAACCGTAAACTGACGGTGCCGGACATAAATCTCAATGTCGCGCAAAATAAGATTTGAACCGTACCAAAGTCGAGTTTTGGGAACTCCGATTTCCGAAAAACGACTTACAGTCGCAATGATGTTATCAAACGCATCCAGAAGATCCAAAGCTAATTCTGGAGATCTTTCAAGGACACTTTCCAGTAATGATGAAAAGTTTATTGTGAATCGTTTGGTCTGGATTATTTTGAGCATTTAGATTTACTTAAACTTACAAGTGTTGCATGTGCGCGTGATCTGATACTGTTAATGACGGGTTGGAGTTCGGCAACGTCTTCTACATCGTTATTAAGATAGTTCTGCCATGAAAGCATGCTTTCACGCTCTAAGTCTGCCAACTGTTCCTGTCGTTTCAGGTACTCGTCACTACTGGCAATCAGAATAGACTGCACTGTTCTGCCAGTGGCTGCGCTGAAACTTTTGAGCTGTTCGTACGTTGCTAACGGCATTTTGATGTTTACCTGTTTGAGTGTAGTGGATTGTTTCATGGTTGATGACCTCCATCGCTTGTATATCTTTGTATATCCTGCGCTATCTATTTTGTCAATGGAAGGTTGGGGTCAGAGCTGCTGTATGGCTCTGTTGGCATTGGTTCAACGCTGATGTCCGGGCGTGAACTGCATGATATGGCGCTGGTCGTGGCGGCCATGTTAGTGATTATTGTCATTGGGTTGCTGTTTGACCGGGTGCTGTTTCAGGCCGGCGAACGGTATCTATATCGTCGCTGGGGCTTGGGGAAGGGCTGAGGGAACGGGGAATCATGAATATACTTGAAATCCTTGAAAGTGAATCAATACGGATAATTCGTGAGGCGGTGGCTCAGGCGGAGCGGCCAGCCATGCTTTATTCAATCGGCAAGGATTCGTCGGTGATGCTGCACCTGGCGTTGAAGGCTTTTTATCCGCTTAAGCCGCCATTTCCGCTGGTGCATGTGGATACGACCTGGAAGTTTCGCCAGATGATCGAATTTCGCGATCAAACCGTTGACCGGCTGGGACTTGAGCTTATTACCTATACCAATGAAGAGGGCGTTGCACAGGGGATCTCACCGTTTACCCATGGCAGTAAGGTCTATACGGATATCATGAAGACAGAGGCGCTGCGCCAGGTGCTGGATACCTTTAAATTTGATATGATCTTCGGCGGGGCGCGGCGGGACGAAGAGAAGAGCCGAGCCAAGGAACGGGTTTATTCTTTTCGTGATGCCAATCATCGCTGGGAGCCGCGGGGGCAGCGGCCTGAGCTTTGGGCAATTCCTAATCTAAAGAAGCAGCGTGGTGAGAGTTTTCGGGTATTTCCATTGTCAAACTGGACTGAGCTGGATGTCTGGCGGTACATCGAACGGGAGCAGATCCCGGCGGTACCGCTCTATTTTGCCGCCGAACGGCCGGTGGTGCGGCGTGACGGGCAGTGGCTGATGTTGGACGACGAGCGGCTGCAGCTGCTGCCCGGTGAGACGGCAGAAGTGAGGCGGGTGCGTTTTAGAACCCTTGGCTGTTATCCGCTGACCGCTGGGGTGGAGTCTGCGGCGACTACGGTGGCGGAGATAATCGCCGAGTTGGAGGCGGCAGACACCTCGGAGCGTTGCGGCCGATTGATTGATTTCGATCAGGCGGGGAGCATGGAGAAGAAGAAGCGTGAGGGGTATTTTTAATGACTGGCGACGGAACAGTGCTGAAGTTTTTGACCTGCGGCAGTGTGGATGATGGGAAGTCGACTCTGATTGGTCATCTGTTGTTTCAGACCAACAACATCCCGGTTGACCAACTGCAGACCCTGGAGAGCGAGAGTGCCCGGATCGGCACGGCTGATGGGGCGCTGGATTATTCGTTGCTCCTGGATGGGCTGATGGCCGAGCGGGAGCAGGGGATCACCATTGATGTGGCCTACCGCTATTTTACCGCTGCGGGGCGCAAGTTCATTGTGGCGGATACGCCGGGCCATGAGCAGTATACCCGCAATATGGCGACGGGTGCGTCCCAGTGCGATGCCGCCCTGATTCTGGTGGACGTACAGCGAGGTATTGTGCCCCAGACCCGGCGACATGCGCTGATCTGCGCCCTGATGGGGATTCGTCGGCTATTCTTTGTAGTGAACAAGATGGATCGGGTTGCTTGGGATGAGGCGCAGTTTTCGCTTGTTTATGCGCAGAAGCAGGCTCTGGTCGCGGATCTGGCGAATTTTGGCCTGCAGTTGACGGAGCATACCGCTATTCCGGTGTCGGCACTTGGTGGTGACAACTTGACGGCTCGGTCGAGCAATACACCCTGGTACTCTGGCCCGACGCTTCTTGAGTGGCTGGCGGCAGTGCGCCCGGAATCGTGGCGTGAGTCGGCACCGCTCAGGCTGCCGGTACAGTATGTCATCAAGGCGTCACGGGGCGGTACTGTCTGGCAGCATGGGGTTGCAGCGGAGGTGCGGGACGCCGTCGGTGGGACTTTCCGGGCCTATGCCGGCACGGTGGTTTCCGGGGCCTTAAGGGTTGGCGATGAACTGGTTTCGCTGCCTGCCGGGATTAGCACCCGCGTTGCAGAGATCTGGGCAGGGAACAAGACGGTTGGGTCAGCAGTGGCGGGGATGGCGGTAGCGGTCCATCTTGCCGGCGAGCATGATATCGTGCGGGGGGACCTGCTGGTGCCGGCAAATGATCGGCCCGAGATGTCTGATCAGTTCAAGACGCGCATTATCTGGATGGATGAGGCACCGCTCTTTGCCGGTCGGCATTATGAGTTTCATGGTTTGAGTGGTTCAATGTCGGTTGAGGTGTCGAGAATCCGCAATCGGATTGAGCCCGAGACTTATCGGCGCCTGGCGGCTGAGAGTCTGGCGATGAATGACGTGGCGGAAGTGGAACTGCATCTGTCCCGGTCGGTGCCATTTGATCCTTATGACGAAAACCGTGAAACCGGCGCCTTCGTGTTGGTGGATCGTCTGACGAACGCAACGGTTGCCTGTGGCATGATCATCCATGCCCTGCGGCGGGCGAGTAATGTGCATTGGCAACCGGAGATTGTCGACCGCGAGACCCGGGTCGCCATAAAAGGCCATCGGCCAAAGGTGATCTGGCTGACCGGCTTATCCGGTTCAGGCAAATCTACTATTGCCAATGCCCTGGAATCCCGGCTGAATACGATGGGGCGGCATACCATGCTGCTGGACGGCGACAATATCCGCCATGGCCTTAACAAGGATCTGGGATTTACCGAAGGTGATCGGGTAGAGAATATTCGCCGGATCGGCGAGGTAACGAAACTGATGACCGACGCCGGTCTGATCGTCATCACCGCGTTTATTTCACCGTTCAAGGCGGAACGTGACCTTGTCCGGACGCTGCTGCCGGCTGGTGAGTTTATTGAAGTGTTCGTCAGCACCCCGTTGACCGTGTGCGAGCAGCGTGATCCGAAGGGGCTGTATAAAAAGGCGCGAGCCGGGCAAATCCCTAACTTTACCGGCATCAATTCTCCCTATGAAGCCCCGGAAAAGCCGGAGTTGGTCATTGATACCGCAACGGGTTCGTTGCTGGAAAGCGTTGATTTGATTTTAGCGCTGCTGAGTCAGGAGTGAGTTACTGGTTTGTTCAGGGGAAAAGATGGGCATGACTTTCGGCCATTTGGCGGGAAAGGAATGACGGTTTTGGTGTTGCGTTCGGGGCACTCAACAATTAGGCTTGATATCTATTTACCTTACCACTAAACTAACCTGAGCTAGTCCACTGCTGCGGAGGTGATATATGCTTGCGGTAAATATTCATGATGCAAAAACTCATCTTTCACGCCTTGTTGAAGATGCGGCGCACGGCAAGTCCTTTATTATTGCTAAAGCAGGAAAACCGATGGTAAAAGTCGTCCCGTTTGATGAAGATGAACAATCAGGCGTTCGCAGGCTCGGTTTTATGTCTGGGGAGATTAATGTTCCTGATGACTTTGATAATTTCGGCGGGCTGGAGATAGTGAATATTTTCGAGGGAGAAGACCGTTGAAGTTGCTGCTTGATACTCATCTTCTGCTGTGGGCTGCAGGGAATCCTGAAAAGCTTTCAGATACTGCCAGAAAAATACTGCTGGATGAATCTAACAAGCTTTACTTCAGTTCTGCAAGCATCTGGGAAATAGTGATCAATCGCGGCTTGGGGCGTGATGATTTCAGGGTTGATCCTCAGCGGCTTCGAAGATTGCTCGTTGTAAACGGCTATACGGAGGTTCCGGTACAATCGGATCATGCCCTGGGAGTTGAACAGTTACCAAAACTGCACAAGGATCCTTTTGACCGCATCTTAATTGCCCAAGCTAGAGGAGAAGGGATGCTGCTGATCACCGTTGACTCTGAAGTCGAAAAATACGGCGATGGGGTGCTGGCGGTCTGATTCAACCTCGAAGGTTTTGCTTGATCAGTTACGAAAATATTGCCTCAAGATCCACCACCAGCCCGGAAAGTACTGCTACTTCAATTTTGTCTTCGATCGCGTATATGGTAGGCCTGCCATAGCTGCCGGCCTGATCCAGATGAAATGCCATGACCGTTTTTGCCTCCGGATCAACGAGCCAGTATTCACGCACACCACGGTTTTCATACAGGGCAAACTTTTCTTTCAGGTCTTTTCTGGCGGTTGCTGGTGAAAGGATCTCAATAATCAGGTCCGGGGCACCTTTGCAGCCAGCATCATCAAGTTTTGCTTTGTCACAGATCACGACGATGTCCGGTTGAACGACAGTGGTAATTTCATTGTTTGCCTCGTCTGCCAGCGGCAGCCTGACGTCAAACGGGGCGATGTAGACTTCGCAGGGTTTTCCTTTGAGGAACGTGGCAAGTTGGAGAAAGATTTCACCGGCAATCTTTTGGTGGGTTCTTCTGGGCGCCGGCGTCATGTTGAAGGGGATGCCTTCAATGAGCTCCCAGCGTTCATCGTCGTTCCAAGTGAGGTAATCGCCATAGGTGTAGTGCTCTACGATATTTTTCGCGAGTGGTCCCATGTTCGAGCCTCCCTGTTCTCAATATATTACAGGCTGAAGTATACTGGTGCAGCGACGGAAAGGCAAGGAAGGTTGGAAGGTTGGAAGGTTGGAAAAAAAACCTTTTCTTGGCCACGGATGACACGGATGAACACAGATTGTAAGGCCCCTAACGGCTTGTTTTTACCGCAGTTGAGAGCGGTTACACCAATCTGTTTACTACTATCGTGTTATGTGAATCTGTAACTTGCAATTTGTGCGGGTGGGCGCTATGCTCTATCAATGATACCGCGAACCATTGAACCCGTGCTGAGGCGCTTGGCAACCCAGTATCCGGTAGTTACTGTTACCGGCCCAAGGCAGAGCGGCAAGACGACCCTGTGCCGTACGGTTTTTCCGGAGAAGCCATACGTTAACCTGGAGGCGCCTGATGTCAGACGATTTGCCATGGAGGACCCCCGGGGGTTTCTTGGCACGTATCCAGATGGGGCAATCCTTGACGAGATCCAGCGCACTCCGGAACTCCTTTCCTATATACAGCCGTTGATCGATGAACGAAATACTCCCGGGCGATATATCCTTACCGGTAGTCAGCAGTTTGAGGTCATGGACAGTGTTAGCCAGTCACTTGCCGGCCGAACGGCGTTACTGAAACTTTTGCCTTTCAGTATACAGGAACTCCCCCGAGAAAAGCTTCCTGCCGCAATAGACACTATGCTTCTTACCGGGTTTTATCCGCGAATCCATGACCAGGGATTGAACCCATCGGAAGCGCTGGCAAACTATTTTGAGACATATGTTGAGCGTGATATCAGGCGCTTGATTGCAGTGCGTGACCTGTCCCAATTCGAGAAGTTTGTCAGGATGTGCGCGGGAAGAATCGGTCAATTGTTGAATCTGCAAGGACTTGCGGCTGACGTCGGGATTTCCCATACAACTGCGCGATCCTGGCTTTCGTTGCTTGAAGCGAGCTATCTGGTGTTTGTTCTCCAACCTTGGTTTACCAATGTCGGTAAGCGTCTGGTTAAAACACCAAAATTATATTTCTATGATGTCGGGCTGGCAGCCTTGCTCTTGGGGATTGAAAGCGAAAGTCAGGTCAGCCGTGATCCCTTACGGGGTAATCTGTTTGAAAACATGGTGGTAATGGAAGTATTGAAGCATCGCTTCAATCGGGGACTACGCAGTAACCTGCATTTCTACCGGGACAGCAAGGGGAATGAGGTGGATCTTTTGCTCGAATTCGGTACCGATATTTTCCCTTTGGAGATAAAATCGGGTGCAACCGTGGCCGCTGATTTTTTCAAGGGTCTGAAGAGTTTTGCATCATTAGGTAGAAGCCAGCCCTGGAATAGTGCCCTGGTGTATGGCGGGACCGAACCGCAAAAGCGAAGTGAGGTCATGGTCTGCCCGGTCATGGCTATCCATGGTTTGTTGGACAAGATTGGACTCGATGAAAATATCGTACGGCTGTGAACGGCACCATGAAAATGTGAGGTTGGGATCAGGCATGATTTTCGGACATTTGGCCGGAAATGAATGACGGGTCAGGAGTTGCATCCGGGCCTTCTTCATTCTAGTCTGACCTCTGACCGCACCACTGAGTGCTTATCGGATGTAATATCAGACAGTGAATTTGCAGTATCCGCCTGTATCCGCGGCTAAGGAAAAGATTTTAAAGCAGTCCGGGGCGGGAACGGTGGGCTTGGGACTGGCTATTTGATCAGTTTCATCAGCAGGGCAGCAATGATGGCTGTTTGCTGGAACCCGTCTGGATGCACCATTTCAGGAAGTTATTGGCCGTTATCAGGCGAATGCAACGGAATACCGACAGTATTTGAGGCCTCTATGTCTGCATTATCCCCATTGTCGTCGTTTATCGGCGAACTATTCAAACGTCGCCAGATGATCAGCGAACTGGCTAAACGGGACTTTAAGGCCAAATACCTTGGCTCGTATCTGGGTATTGTCTGGGCATTCGTCCACCCGACGATTTACATCTGTATCCTCTGGTTCGTCTTTCAGGTTGGCTTCAAGTCGAAACCATCCGGGGATACCCCGTTTGTGATCTGGATGCTCTGCGGCATCATCCCCTGGTTCTTTTTCAGCGAGTGTCTGGCCAGTGCCGCCAATTCGATTGTGGAAAATGCCTACCTGTTGAAAAAGATCAATTTCAATATTGCCCTGCTTCCCATCGTCAAGATTCTCTCGTCACTCATCCTGCATGGTTTCTTTCTGCTGAGCATCGTTGTGATGCTGCTGTTCTACCAATTGCCCTTCACCTGGCACGTATTCCAGGTGCTGTATTATCTGTTTGCCATGCTGGTGCTGCTGCTGGGAGTTTCCTGGCTTACTTCGTCGATCACCGTGTTCCTGCGGGATATGGGCCAGCTTGTCGCCATGGTGACCCAGTTCCTGTTCTGGCTTACCCCCATCTTCTGGTCAGCCAAGATCCTGCCGACCAAGTACCTCAATCTGATCAAGCTCAATCCGGTTTATTACCTCGTCGAAGGCTACCGCGACAGTTTCATCAACCACGTCTGGTTCTGGCAGGCTCATCCTGGGTTGACCCTGTACTATTGGGCCTTTACCGGGACGGTATTCGTGCTGGGGGCGGTAGTATTCAGGCGGCTGCGGCCACATTTTGCGGATGTGCTTTAGGAGCTGGGAACGGCAGGGGCTAAAGACTTTTATTACCGCAGATAACGACGGATCATGGCGGATAAAACCAGTATTTAACGCGGAGACGCAGAGACGCGGAGAAAACCATATTCTTGAATCAGTTAACATCTGTGTAGGGCTTTTTGATTTGGACTCCCTCTGCGGCTCTGCGTTAAAAAACGTTTTAGGGTTAACATCTGAATGATTTTTGGTTAAAAGCTTCCATCCGCAGGTATCTGCCTGTATCCGCGGTTCCGATATAATTTATCTGTTTTATTTGGTGAGTGCTGAGCTATGTGGCCACAACTAAAAAACATCTTTGCCCTGCTGGCCGGCAAGGAAAAACGGCGGCTGGTCTATCTTTGTCTGGCCATGATCTGCACGGCCCTGGTGGAGATGACCGGCATTGCTTCCATCATGCCCTTTATGGCGGTGGTGACCAACCCCGGCGTTATTGTGACCAATCGCTGGCTGAGCCGATTCTATGGTCTGTCCGGTTGTGCCAGTCCCCAGTCGTTTCTGATCCTGCTCGGCCTGCTGCTGCTGGTGCTGATGATCTGCAGCAACTTGTTTAAAGCTGGTACCATCTGGCTTTCCCTCCGTTATGAAAACCGGCTCGACTATGTTCTGTCGCGTCGGCTCCTGGCACATTACCTCGCCCGCCCCTATGCATTTTTTCTTAAACGCAATACCACCGAAATGGGCAAGAATGTCCTGTCGGAAGTGAACAACGTGGTCAGGGGGGTGCTGAGTGCCGGCATGCAGGTACTGTCGAGCAGTCTGGTCAGCCTGTTTATTCTGCTTCTGCTGTTGCTGGTGAATCCCCTCGTGGCCGGCTCTCGGTCGCTGTTGCTGGGGGGGGGCTATGCCGGCATCTACTGGATGGTGCGACATCGGTTGACCCGCATCGGTAGAGAACAGGTCGCTGCCAATGTCATGAAGTACAAGATTGCTACCGAAGCCCTCAGCGGCATCAAGGATCTGAAGATCATGGGCCGGGAACGGCTGCTGCTGGAACGGTTTGCAGTTCAGGCGCAACGCTATGCCCGCAATAGTGTGATTTCCGGCACGATTGCCCAACTGCCGCGCTATGCCCTCGAGGTAATGGCACTTGGCGGGGTGTTGCTGATGGTGCTGTATTATCTGGGGGTCAAGGGGGAGTCACCGAGTCAGACGATTCCCTTCCTGGCGCTGTATGTCTATGCCGGTTACCGGCTGCTGCCGGCTCTGCAGCAGATTTTTGCCAATCTGACCACCGTGCGCTACAACCTGGCGGCGCTGGACCTGCTCTGCCGTGATCTGCATGAAGAGGGCGGGGCGGTAGATGGTGAAGCAGCATTGCAGCATGCCGCTGCGGCAGAGCCGTTACCGTTCAGTCGCGAGCTTGCACTGCAGGATCTGCAATTCAGCTATGGGGGCAGTCAGTGCCCGGCCATCCGGGGCGTTTCGCTGACCTTGGCCCGCAATGCTTCGATCGGCCTGGTCGGGGCAACCGGTTCAGGTAAGTCGACCCTGGTGGACATCATTCTTGGCCTGCTGCTGCCTGATTCGGGCCAGCTGCTGGTGGACGGCGTGAAAATTGACGGCAAGATGCTGGTCTCCTGGCAGCGCAATTTCGGTTATGTACCGCAACAAATCTATCTTGCCGATGATACGGTTAGTCGCAATATCGCCTTTGGCGTTCCGGATGGGGAGATTGACCGGGCGGCAGTCATCCGCGCGGCCCGCATCGCCAATCTACACGATTTTGTCGAACAGCAGTTGCCCAAGGGGTACGACACGATGATCGGTGAGCGGGGGGTGCGGCTCTCCGGTGGCCAGCGGCAGCGGATCGGCATTGCCCGGGCGCTCTATCATGATCCGGCGATTCTGGTCATGGACGAGGCGACCAATGCCCTGGACGGGGTCACCGAAGAGGCGGTCATGGAGGCGCTGGGCCGGTTGGCCGGCCAGAAGACGATCATCCTGATCGCCCATCGCCTGACCACAGTGAAAGAGTGCGACCTGATCTATATTCTGGAGCGGGGGCAGATTGTCAGCCAGGGAACGTATGTCGAGCTGCAGCAATCATCGGAGTGGTTCCAGGCGGCTTCGCGGTAGTGAAGGGGGGTCTGGAACGGTTTTAATAGAAAAGGCAATTTTACCGCAGATACGAACGGATCAAGGCGGATAACGTCAAAAAATGCTTTTGTGGTTAAACCCAGAATTACTCTTGGTTAAAAGCTTTCATTCGCCCTTATCCGCCTTTATCTGCGGCTAAGAAAAATATTTTAAGGGTTGTTTTCTCGCGAGGTTCAGCTTGTTTGCTGGCTTTTCCGATTGGAAGTTATAGTGCGTCTATGGTAGCATAGGTCTTGGCATAGGCCAAGGGGGGAGTTTTTATGCAAGCAGAGCGACATGTCCGACTGTTTAAGAATGGCCGGAATCAGGCGGTGCGTATTCCGCGCGAATTCGAGTTGCCCGGTAATGAGGCTATTCTGCGCAAGGAGGGTGATATGTTGATTCTGGAACCACTGCGGCATAATTCACTCCTTGCTCTTCTTGCTTCCTGGGAACCGCTGGATATCGAATTCCCCGATGTTGATGAGAATCTGCCGCCACTCGATGATGTCCAATTCTGACATGCGTAATTATCAATTTCTGCTGGACACTAACATCCTCTCCACTCTGGTCAAAAATCCGGCTGGCGCTGTGGCTGCCAGGATTGGCAGCCACGGTGAGGATAGCATTTGCACTAGCATTATTGTCGCGTGCGAACTTCGTTTTGGGGCGGAGAAAAAAGGGAGTGCACAACTCAGTGCCAGGGTTGAAGCTCTTTTGCAGACGCTGGATGTCGTGCCGCTTGCCGATGAAGTTGACCGACACTACGCCGCCATGCGGGTTGAGCTTGAACGGCGAGGAGCGTTGATCGGCCCCAATGATTTACTCATTGCCGCTCACGCTCTCGCTCTTGGTCTCACTTTGGTAACGGACAACCTGCGCGAATTCAGTCGCGTACCGGGTCTGCGCGTAGAAAACTGGCTGGACTAGTCTCTGCAACCGGGGTGACTTCAGGTTGGTTGCATTCCGATGACTGGAACTGTTCTGTTGTATGGGGTATGCTTGCGGTAGATTGCTGAGAAAGCGAGGGGTAATATGTCGGCAACTAATAATTTGAAAAAAATCGAAACAGAAGTAGCAATGCTATCTCAGGAAGATCAGCTGCGCTTGCTGGAGCGTCTCGTGCATAGATTGCGAACCGGTACTGCGGCAGCTAAGAACAGAGTCGGCTGGGCTGAAATGTATGGGATTGCTGCAAATCGATGCATAGGTGTTGATGCGCAGGACTATGTGAACCAGTTGAGAGAAGACCGCTAATGCAGCTTTCGCGACGGTCTACAAACATATTTTTCGACACGGCGCCAATTATTTATTTTGTTGAAGCAGATACTGTTTGGGGACCACTGGTAAAGCAAATTGTAGACAGCGCCATTGCCAATAGGGACAGATTTATTTCTTCAGTGATCACACTTTCTGAAGTCCTTGTTAAACCTTCAGCGGAAGCCGATGAGATATTGCAAGCGAAATTTAAGCAGTTCCTTCGCCATGGCAAGAATCTAACCCTTTTGGAAATAACTGCCGAAATTGCCGAACTAGCTGCAAACTTGAGGGGGTTGTACCCATCACTGAAAGGAATGGATTCAATCCAGCTTGCGGCCGCGATTACGAGTGATGCAGATATTTTCCTGACTAACGACAGGAAATTGAAAAAAATCAGTGAAATTAGGGTCATGCTTCTTGAAGAGTACCGTCAGGAGCAGAGTTTATGACCTCCCTCCCCAGGATCTCCATCGTTACCCCCTCGTTCAATCAGGGCAGATTCCTGGAGAAGACTATCCTGTCGGTCATCGAACAGGGCTATCCCAACCTCGAACAGATCATCATCGACGGTGGCAGTAATGTCTGAAGTCATTTTTAACGCAGAGCCGCAGAGTAAGGCGTATGCCTCTAAATGAAATTTCCAAATGTATTGTGGATGCAGCAATTGAAGTTCACAGGAACCTTGGTAGGCCAGGTCTGCTTGAGAATGTTTATGAAGAGGCATTGGCCTGGGAGTTGTCTCAACGCGGTTTCATGGTTGAAAGACAGATTCTCGTGCCAATAATTTACAAAGGCAATGAGCTGGGATCGCCTCTGAGACTTGATTTATTGATCGAAAAAAGCGTTGTCGTTGAAGTGAAAGCGACATCGAACTATAATCCCATATTCGAAGCACAGATTCTTACCTATCTTCGGATGATGGATCTCAATGTAGGGTTAGTTATCAATTTTGGTGAAAAATACGTGAAAGATGGTATTCGGCGAGTGGTAAACGGATTTGTCGAACCGTAAATTCAAAGACAATCTTTAACGCAGAGTCGCAGAGGCGCAGAGGGAATCAAGGTCAAAAGCAATAAATGACCATGCCTGGTTGTTAACCAAAGAAGTAACGCCTTAGGGTTGTTTTTCTCCGCGCCTCTGCGTCTCTGCGTTACATCAAGGTTTTTGATTATATTTCAGTAAAACGGCATCACAATATCCTAATTTCGAGTACATCATCATCGACGGTTTTAGTGGACCCTTTGGTCAAGACAATATTCCATCGAGTTTAAGATGGTAGCCGGTCACTAGCAGCTGGGCGGCGCTGCCCCGGTTTTGAGCGTGGTTTTACGCTCAACAAATTTATCAACGATTCTCGCTCCGCCACCACTGGCCGTTTGGTAGACATGATTCGGCGTTTTGTAGCTGAGCGATTGATGGGTTCTTTCAGTGTTGTAAAACTCAAAGTACTCCGTCAGTCCCAGTTGTAATTCCGGCATATTGACGTAGCCTTTTAGGTACACGTCCTCGTGCTTGACGCTGCGCCAGAGCCGTTCGACAAAAATATTATCCAGTGCTCGACCGCGACCATCCATGCTGATCGCAACGTTGTTCAACTTGAGTACGTCGGTAAAGGCGTCGCTGGTGAACTGACTACCCTGGTCAGTGTTAAATATCTCAGGGGTACCGTATGCCAGCAGCGACTGTTCCAGACAGTCCACACAAAAACCGCTGTCTATTGTGTTCGATAGCCGCCATGCCAGCACTTTGCGAGAGTACCAGTCGATTACTGCTGCCAGGTACACAAACCCTCGCAGCAGGCGGATGTAGGTTATATCAGTACTCCATACCTGATTGGGCCGTGTCACGATGACGCCTCTGAGCAGGTACGGATAAATCTTGTGTTGTGGGTGGGGCCGGCTGGTATTCGGTCCCGGTGCCATGCCAGCCAGTCCCAGAATACCCATCAGACGCTGGACCCGTTTGCGGTTGACCAGGTGTCCCATGATGCGCAGATGCACCACCATCTTGCGGCTGCCGTAGAACGGATGACGCGTATATTCGGCATCAATCAACGCAAGAAACAGCAGCTCCTGTTCGTCCGGTACGGCGACCAGCAGGGGGGCATAGATGGTGGAGCGGGCGACGCTCGCTAGTTCGCATTGCCGGATTATCGCCAAGGGATCAAGTATGTTTACCCAGTGCCTGCGATCCTTTATTGGCCGAGTCCGGACTTTTTTTTAAGCCAGTCCAATTCCATCTTCAATCGCCCGATTTCTGAGTAGAGACGTTCCGGGTTGGCAGACGGATCGACGGGCCTGGGGCCACGCTTGCTGTCGAAAATGCCCGCTGCTTGCGTTTGCAGCTCTTTTTTCCACAACCCTACTTGAGTAGGATGCACTGAAAATTCCTGGGCGATTTCATTCACCGTCTTGGTGCCGCGGATCGCTTCAAGTGCGACTTTCGCCTTGTGCTGACTGCTGAAACTTTTACGGCCTTTTTCGCTCATTGCCTGCTCCTTTTTACTGCAGGCTACCATCTTAAACTATTGTCCGAAATCTGGGGTCCACTATAGGTGGCAGCAATGTCTAAAGTCATTTTTAACGCAGAGTCGCAGAGGCGCAGAGGGAATCAAGGTCAAAAGCAATAAATGACCATGCCTGGTTGTTAACCAGAGAAGTAACGCCTTAGGGTTGTTTTTCTCCGCGCCTCTGCGTCTCTGCGTTACATCAAGGTTTTTGATTATATTTCAGTAAAACGGCATCACAATAGAGGAGAATTATATGAGTTTAGCACCTGCACTCGAGCGTAGAGTCGGAAATGCCATGCACGAACTGTCTTTAATTCGAAGAGAGTTGCTGATGCAGAAAATGGAAAACCAAAAGCGAAGTACAAAGCCGAAGCAATCCTGGCAAATGTTGTCGCAGCAGATTTCTATGAATTGGGATACTGTTTCAGTGCAGAGTGAAATTGATTCTCAGCGAGAAAAAACATGGTGAAAAGGGTTGCGGTTGACAGCTCGGTGATCATTTCATCGCTTTTACCGCAAGAAGCACAAAATCAGGAAGCTTGTGATCTATGGAATAAAGTGCTTACCGGTGAGTGGTTTGCGGTGATGCCATACCCTAATCATGCCGGGCGAGTTTATAGATGACAAAAAGTCCAAATTATATATTAGCTGAAATACAGGTAGGCGAATCGGAGACTGTCGAGTTCAAGAGCAGTTTCGACAAAGAGACGATCGAGACATTGGTTGCCTTTGCCAATTTTAGAGGGGGCAAAGTTTATGTTGGCGTGTCGGACTCTGGGCAGATTCTGGGCGTTCAGATTGGCAAAGAGACCTTACAAAACTGGGTCAACCAGATAAAACTCAATACATCAACATCGATCATTCCCGATATTGATACTTATGCGATCGAGGGTAAAACCATTGTAGTGCTGGATGTGTCCGAATATCCCATCAAGCCTGTTGCCTGCAAAGGGCGCTATTTCAAGCGGATTAAGAACGCCAATCATCAGCTTTCGACGACTGAAGTCGTCAATCTCCATCTGCAGAGTTGCAATACATCGTGGGATTCATCGCTGGACGATCAGCATTCCGCGCGCGACATTTCCCTTGAGAAAGTGCAAAAGTTCATCGACATGGCCAATAAGGTCAGAGCCATTCCGATCACCGATGATCCCCTTACGGTACTGCAAAAATATGAGCTGCTTCGGGAGGGAAGAATTACCCGTGCGGCCTTTTTTCTGTTCATGGCCGGAGAATCCAGCCTGAGTGCGGTAGAGTTAGGTCGTTTTCAGACCGAGACCATCATCAAGGACGGTGCCCGTCTCAGGACCGACCTCTTTGCCGAAGTTGACGGCATTATGGTCTTTATCCAGAAGCATATCAACCGGGCGTATATCATTACCGGCAAGCCGCAGCGAGACGAACGGTGGGAATATCCACTTGATGCGTTGCGGGAGATAGTCCTTAATGCCATTATCCACCGCGACTATACCAGTTCGTCTGATTCTATCGTCAAGATCTTTGGTGACCGGATCGAGATCTATAATCCTGGAAAACTACCTGCCGGATTAACCATTGCCAAGTTATTGGCCGGGGAATACCGTTCGACCATCCGTAACCGGCGGATTGCCGATATGTTTAAAGAAGTTGGGCTGGTTGAGAAATATGGTTCCGGTATTAAAAGGATAATAGATGGTTTTGCCGAATATGGGCTACCAACGCCCAGATTCCAGGAAATCAGTGATGGCTTCATGGTGACAGTATATAGCCGGCAGGCAACCCAGCTAGAGTCACAGCTAGAGTCACAGCTAGAGTCGGTTTCTCAGCGTGTGCTAAATTTGCTGGGTGATGGTGCGCTGTCGAAATCAGAGCTGTCTGTACGGCTTGGCCAGAAGAGAGTATCAGGACAGTTGCATTCAGTGGTAAAAGATCTCTTGGTAAGCGGTTTGATCGAATATACCATCCCCGAAAAACCGCAAAGCAGGCTTCAGAAGTACCGGCTGACCGCACGGAGGCAACAGCTTGGGCACTAAAGGACACTACCCCAAAATTTCAATTGTTACTCCATCCTTCAACCAGGGCAGATTTCTGGAGAAGACCATTCTCTCCGTTATTGAGCAGAACTATCCCAATCTTGAATACATCATCATCGACGGTGGTAGTACGGATGAGTCGGTAGAGATCATCAAGAAGTATGCGCAGTACCTTGCCTACTGGGTGAGTGAGCCGGACCAGGGGCAGAGTCATGCTATCAATAAGGGGTTTGCGCGGGCGACAGGGGAGATACTCGGCTGGCTAAACAGTGATGATCTTTACAGTTCTGGGGCGTTACATGCGGTGGGGCGGTTTAACTGGCGCAACACCGATTTCTGCTATGGTGAAGGGACCTGGGTAGACGAGGACGGGGATGTCTTGGGGAAGTACCCGACGTGCAGGCCCAGTCGGGTAAACCTCTATTACCGATGTACCCTTTGCCAGCCGACAGTTTTCTTTACAAAAGAGGTGTATGAATCCCTTGGTCCGCTAAGTAGTGAAATACAGAACTCTTTCGATTATGAATATTGGTTGCGGGCAGAATCCGCAGGGAAAAAGTTTTCACATCTACCAAGAATTCAGGCGCTATCTCGGATGCATTACCAGAACAAGTCTCTCTCACAAACTGATGTCGTGATTGCAGATAACAGCGGTATATACGAAAAATATTACAAAGCTGGTGCGCCTGTTGGTCTCATGAGCGAACAATGGCGGGTTATAGTTGAAGAATATTCAACTTTCAGGGAAAACATCTTGTTTAGAGGCCTAAGGCACAAATGCGAAGATGTTATTTGGGAACGTCGAAACTGGGATAGCTGGGTAGCAGGGAAAGCTGTCTGTTTGGTCCGCAGGATAAAAGCAAGTGATGCTGCAATTAAGCTGACAGTGTTTAACTCAATGTTGCCAATTACGGTCTTTATTGGTGTAGACGGCACGCTAAAAAAATATGAATTCCATGATGCCGTGGAAAATTTTATTCAATTACGCGATTTTGGTAGTATCAAAAATGACAAGGATTGGACCCGTGTTGTTATTGATGTTGAAAAGTTATGGACTGTAAAAGTTGAAGTTGTCTTCTGTGGAGCGGTTTAGATGTTTGGGGTAAAAGTCAGGATCACCCAATGAGAGCCATCATCACTGCGACTGCAATTATGGAGAACGATGCCATTGGCAATGATGTTTTAAAAGAGCTTGAATGTCTAAATAACAACGGTTTTGATGTGTATCTTTACGCGGAAAAAATTGATGAGCGATACAACTCATATCTGCTTGACCTGGCGAAACTGAATAAAATGGTCCAACAGCGGGACACGATCCTGATTTACCACCATGGCACCTATTGGCCGTATGGTGAAGAAATGATCAATAATGCTTCCTGCAAAATCTATCTAAAATATCACAATATTACCCCTGCCTCGTTTTTTGAGGAGTATAGCAGTGAGCTTTATAATTCAACACTCTTTGGCCGGGAGCAAACGGAGCGGCTGGTAAGATCTGGCAAAATTCATCGTTATCTCCCTGACTCCACCTTTAATGGAGAAGAGCTATTGAGCTACGGTGCCAACAGTGCGCAAATCTTTACCCTGCCGCCATTTCACAGGGTCGAGGAGTTTGCTGCGGTTGAGGCTAATCCAAAGATTATAGACGAGCTGGCGGACGGCAGGATCAATGTCCTGTTTGTTGGCCGGATTGCCCCTAACAAGGGGTGTGAGCATTTGATCGAGGTCATCCGTATTTATCGGGAATTGTATGATGACAATATTAGGCTAAACCTTGTTGGTGGGCTTGATGAGCGCCTGGGTGACTATTTTGATGAATTGAACAACCGTATCAATGCTTACGGCCTGGCCGATATGATTCAATTTCGGCAGAAAGTCAGTTTCAAGGACTTGAAAAGTTATTATCAGGCATCGGATATTTTTCTCCTCATGTCAGAGCACGAGGGGTTCTGCGTTCCGATCCTGGAGGCACAGTACAATAAACTGCCGATTGTTGCTCTGAACAGGTGTGCAGTTAAAGAGACCTTGGGTGAGAATCAGGTACTGTTTGATGAGTTGGATTATGCGGAGTTTGCCGTGTCAATTAATATGATAGTAAACAGTAGTGAATATATAAATTGTCTTGTTGAGAATGCACTAGATAACTATGGTAATTACTTAAATTATATACTGGCTAATCACTTTATCATAAATATTTCAAATAAAAGCCGATATCTAAAAATATAATATCAGATAGACTACAAGTAATAATTACGGGACGTGTAATGACAGAAGAATTTTATAGCTGCATAAATATTGAAGCCGGGCTTGTAATAAATAATGGCCATAGTTTATTGCCTTGTTGTGTAAATAATATAAAAGATAGTAATTATACATTTGATGCTGTTATTGCCAAATGGAATGGCGGGTTATTACCTCTTTATAAGATTTTATTATGGAGAGAAGTTGCCAGAGTTCGCAATCAACAAGGTGGCATGGTGCAATGCAAGGGATGCCCATTTTTGCAAAAAAGTGCGTGGAATGAAAAATACCTTTTTTCCCAAATGACGATGAATCATTTTGTTAAGTGTAATCTTAATTGCAGTTATTGCTCATGTCCTTCATTTATGCATGAGGAAGAAATTGATATTGTCCCCGCGATGGAATATCTCATTAATTTGAACTATCTAAATCCCAAAGCGAATATCTTCTGGGCGGGGGGAGAACCGACATTATCACGTCATTTCGAGAGTGCGCTTAATCTTTTGGCAGATTATGGGACGAATAATATGATTGGCACCAATGCTGTCGTGTTTTCTGAGATTGTAAAAGAGGCTTTGAGTCGAAAACGGGCAAGTATTGTTGTGAGTTTAGACGCTGGAACTCCGGAAACTTATAAAAAAATAAAAGGTCATGATTTCTTTGATCGAGTAGTTCGAAACATTACTGAATACGCAAAAACAGATGGTGAAGTTATTGCTAAGATGATTATAATGCCAGAGAATAGTGCTGAAAACGAAGTGATTTCTTTTGTGGAAGTGATGGGACAATCTGGCGTGAAAACTTTAATTTATGACGTTAACAATAAAGATCCGAACCAGTCGCAATCTGTTATTGATGCAATTAAGTTATTTATTCATGAAGCTCAGAAACGTAATATTGAAATGCGCAAAGGTGCAGGGATAATTGAATTCAATTCAGAGATAAAAGACAAGCTAGATTCTGAGGATACTCGGTCCCAACACTTTTTCTCGTCGCGTATCTGGAAACGACTCCTTGGCAAAGAGTTCGGCGTCCATTTATAGAATATTTTACTTTATTAATGGATGAAGGGCGTCCTTTCTATTGACTAACTCTTCAGCAAAATAAACTAAAAAAGGAACGCCTCCATCGCCCTTTATACTTGTGTGCTTACAGGTGAGGGAGGCATGCCTGCGGCAGGCCTGTTTATTTTCTCGACGCCTGACTCGCCTTTCGCTGTATAGCCCCCACCTTTATGTGTTTTGGAATGCGTCAAGATATGCTCATTGTCTAGCTTGAGGGAGATATTAATGATTGAATCAATAAAAAACTTATTCAGAGAAAAACCTACTCTTGAAAATATAAGATCACAATGTTGTACTGCATCTCAATTTAATGAACAAATATACAACTTTTGGTTGAATGAAATTGTACAACAACACAAGTATCATCGAAAACAGTGGGAATATGTTTTCATTTTGCAAGCTTTGAGCAAGTTTAATAAACTTAACAACGGAGTGAAAGGGCTTGGTTTTGGATGTGGCAAGGAGCCATTGGCTGCTGTAATGGCAAAATATGGTTGTGATGTTTTGGCTACAGATATAAAACCATTTGAGCAAAGTGATGCTCATTGGGGGGCAAATTCATTTGCTGATATTTTTTATCCAGGTATATGTTCGGAAGAGATTTTTGCTGAAAAAGTTTCATTCATGCATGTAGATATGAATGATATCCCTATGAATGTGTTTGCTGGATATGACTTCGTCTGGTCATGCTGCGCATTTGAACATCTCGGATCACTTGATGCCGGCATTAATTTTGTGTTGAATTCTTCAGAGTGTTTGAAGTCAGGCGGAATCGCAGTTCATACAACCGAACTAAATATTAATAATGGTAATAATACTCTTGAGTCGCCAGGTTTATCTTTGTATAGAAAAAAAGATTTAGAAAGATTAGTCACGCAACTTGAAGATAAAGGATTTACAGTTTTACCATTCAACTGGTATTCAGGAAATCTACCACAAGACAAACATGTTGATCTCCCTCCATACAAGCAAGAGATCCACCTTAAACTGAAAATTGAGCAATATGTTTTGACATCTTTTGGACTGGTCATTGTAAATAAATAGATCAAATAGATAAGGATCTCTACTTATAATGAGCTTACGCTATGTTCAACTTATGGACGCCCTTTCTTATGGCGATGCAGTTTCCAATCAGGCAATCCGTATTCATCAGATCTTGATAGAAAAAGGGCTGCAAAGTGAAATTGTTGCACAACATTATGACCCTCGGGTTGAAAAATACGTCACCAATTTTTGTGACTTTCAGGTAACCGAAAATGTAGTGTTGATGCATCACTATTCGGGCTACTCAGAAATTGCCGATTTATTAGCTGGTTGGCGTTGCTACAAGATTATGATTTATCACAATATTACCCCCGCATATTTTTTCGATAAAACTTCCAGCCTTTATAACCATTGCCTCAACGGAGCAGAGCAGTTTAAAAATATACTGCTTCATTACCAGCTTCATCTCGGAGATTCTGCATTCAATTGTGCAGATATGGAAAAACTTGGGGCAACAAATACCGAAGTTTTGCCAATCATTGTGCCCGAGTTCGATCACTATGACTCTACCGCAATTCTTGCTGGTAAGTTGAGGGGAAGAAATGAACATGTCTGGCTGTTTGTCGGGCGGATTTCACCAAACAAGAGACAGGATCTGCTGCTGAATGTTTTCATGGAGTATAGGAAACAAATTGGCAGCATGGGACATCATCTTTATCTGGTCGGCAAGTACTCCGCTGATGAGCCATTCTATAGGCAATTAAGCGCTAAAATATCGGGAAATAATCTTGGCGGATCGGTAACAATTGTCGGTGAAGTCAGTGACGAAGAGTTGCCTGCCTATTATAAGGCGGCTGACTTGTTCCTTTGTCTGAGTGAGCACGAAGGATTTTGTGTGCCGGTTGTGGAGGCATTCAATAGTAGCGTGCCGGTCGTTGCTTATGCGGGGACTGCCGTGCAGGAAAAGGTTGTTGGTGGCCCCGGAGCATTGCCAAGTCTTGATCTGGATCAGGCAGTACAGCGCGTTCATGCGGTGTTTAACGAACCGGGGTTAAAAGAGGAACTCATTGCTCATGGTCTTAGAGAAGCCAAAAAATACAGCATCGAAGCCGTAGCAGCAAAAATTGATATTTTGATGGACAAATTCAGCTCTTTCCCTGGTAAGGAACAGCTGTTGGTATCGGTGGTGATCTGTACGTACAATCGCCATGATTACCTTGCACGGTGCCTGGATTACCTGAAGGGTCAGGATTATCCGCATTTTGAAGTGATTGTAGTTAATGGCCCTTCGACAGATGCTACAGCTGCCCTGCTAGCAACCAGAAATGATCTGAAAATTGTCAATAATCCGCGCCGCAATCTCTCCGTGTCCAGAAATCTGGGTATCAATAAGGCATCCGGCGACATAATTGCCTTTATTGACGATGATGCTCTGCCGTTTAATAGCTGGCTAACCGAAATAGTGCAGCGATACCGGCGTGCGTTGCCTAATGTTGTCGGTGTAGGAGGTAGGACTTATTACGCGGGAACCCTCAAATTTCAATTTGAAGATGGCATAATCGATTCTTTTGGTAATTTTACGCTGGTGAAAGCTGATGACCAAAGAATCCATGATGGTCGGCATTATCGCATCATGGTAGGGACTAATTGTACTTTCAGAAGAGATGCCTTGCTGGCTGTTGGCGGCTTTGACGAACAGTATGATTATTTCCATGACGAATCTGATCTGGCGGTGCGGTTACAAAATGCTGGCGGGGTAATAGCTCATGCGCCTTCCGCCTATCTAAGGCATGAATTTGCCCAGAGTCATAACCGGTTGGGTAAATACAGCTTCAACTGGTATGCGATTGCCAAAAACTGCGTGTATTTTGCCGTGAAGAACGGCGGGCATGGTTTCACTCGTCTGCAGAAAGCACTGAACGCCTGGTCGGTGATTTATAATGAAAGGTGCAAGGTGTTTCTGGCCGCCTGGCGCCAAGGGGAATTGTCATTCGCCGAAACACTAAAATATAACCGAATGGCTCTTTTGGGGGCCGTTCGCGGGTACTTGGACTCCTATCCGGAGCGGAGGTTGGGCAATGATCTCGCTGGAGATGAGGCATTTCTTCAGTACCTCAATGTCTCACATGGTAATAAAAGAATTGGGGGAAAACAGCTGCACATTCTGATCGTGTCGCAGGAGTTCCCGCCCGGCTCATATGGCGGGATTGGTATATACTATCAGAACCTGCTGAAAGAGCTGCTGCAGATGGGGCATCGTGTCACCGTCATCAGCCGCGGCAAAACTGATGAGACAATCACGGCAGGTCCCTATACTCACATCATGGTGGGGCCGGACGATGCTATGTCTATCTGGTCAAATTTGCCCAATATTTCCAAAAATGCAGCTTGGTGTGCACATACAGCAGCGTTGATTGAAATGGTGCATAAAGTCCGGCCGATTGATGTGATCGAATCTGCCCTATGGGATTTTGAAGGGGTTGGTGCTCTGTTAGTGAGGGATGCATTGAAAATACCCCTGGTCGTCCGTCTGGTGACCCCAATGCTGGTGGCTGCTGAGACAAACGGCTGGGAAGTTAACGAAGATATAAACCTTTGTGCGCAGATGGAGCGCCACTTAGTTGAGCAGGCGGACGCGGTAATTGCGATCAGTGAGAGTATTCATAAAACTTTTTCAACAAAATATGAAATTGCACCGGATAGTCGCTGGTCTGTGCAACTAGGTGGTGTTCAGCCGTGGCCTTCCTATTGTGTGCTGAGTAATTATTCTGAGTTCCCCGCGGATTTGATAAAAGGGGAAGTTCAAGTGCTTTTTGTTGGCCGGCTTGAATCGCGCAAGGGAATTAGTGTTTTCATGAAGGCACTGGCTATTGCCTTGCCGAAGGACTTGAGGATATCCGTCTGGATTGCCGGTAACGATGTCGAGGGGTGGCAGAAAAAAGCCCAAGGAATTCTTCAGAAGAAAGATTTGTCACGGGTGCAGTTTATGGGTGTCGTTGACGACAGCCGCAAAGAGCTGCTCTATGCGTACACTGATTTTTTGGTGTTTCCTTCACGGTATGAATCTTTTGGCTTGGTCGCGTTAGAGGCAATGGTTCATGGTACTCCCGTTATTGGTGCAAGAGCAGGGGCAATTCCCGAGGTTGTGCTTGACGGTTTTTGTGGGCTCCTGTTTGACGCTGAAGATGAAATGGAACTTGCCGAGAAAATTCTATTGTTAGCAGATAACAAAAAGCTGAGAGAGCAACTTGCAAAGAACGCTAAAATTAGAGCTGAAGAGTTGTCAGCACGGAATATGGCTGAGAACAGTGTAAGTATTTATCGTACCCTCGGTTGTGATTGCTAACTAGTCGATAAATCAAGGAGTAGCAAGTGGCTGATAGTAATTCTTCAAATGTCAGGTCAGAAGTAACCGTCGACGAAATTATGGCCAAAATCAAGGAAGAGGTTGTTCGTAAACGACAGGAACTTCCTGCGAATTCTTTGATGGATAGTCCTTTATTACCTAGGCCAGCGTCAAAGTACTCTTCGAGATCTGGAATTGCCGTCAATCCGGCGTCTATACGGGTACTAATATCCGCTGCTGAAAGTCACGCGGATGCGGGTTCTAAGGTGTCCTCAATGGAGCAGTTCACTGGCATTATCCGTGTTGCTGCACGTGCAGTCGGCAAAGTTGTCGTATTGCTGATCAAATTCATCACCGACAAGCAACGGGTATTCAACAGTATGGTCATCTCGTCGCTCAGGGCTATTACTGACAGCCATGAGCGGTTGAGCAAAAATTGCGCTGCTGAGTTTGACCGAATCCAAGCACACTACGATGCGCAAATTGACGAATTGACTCGAAAAGAAGCGGAAAATAGAATCACTATCTTGGGACAGAGAAGAAGTTTGACCATTCTTCTCGAGCAGACTGCTAATATCCTCCAGCCAGTGTCAAGGATGGAGCAGATTAAATCCATCAATGATGAAGCAGATCATTTGCTGGATGACCTGTATGTGGTTTATGAAAATCATTTTCGCGGCAGCAGGGAGGAAGTAAAGGAGAGGTTGCGGGTTTATTTGCCTTATCTGGAGCGGTTGTCGGCTGACAAGAATTGCCTTTTGATCGATATCGGTTGTGGCCGGGGGGAATGGCTTGAGCTGTTGCATGAAAATGGTTATCTCGGAAAAGGGACAGACCGGAATCGAAGCATGGTGGATTTCTGTAAGACGCTTGGACTGGACGTCGTCAGTGATGATGCACTAGTCTTTCTGCGAAACCTTGAACCGGGCAGTGTGACAGCGATTACTGGGTTCCACTTTTTGGAACGATTGCCGATTAACATCGTTGTAGCTCTTTTAGACGAATCGCTCCGTGTTTTGTGCCCAGGTGGGATGATAATTTTTGAGACCCCAAATCCGGAGAATGTTGTTGTCGGTTCCTGTAATTTTTACACCGATGTTGCCCGCATAAATCCACTGCCGCCTGCAGCGACCTGCTTTATTGCCGAACAGCGGGGGTTCACCAATATAGAGATCCTGCGTCTCCATCGCGTGAAAGAGCCGGAATACACCGGCCACGAACACGTGGACGAACTGTTGCGCAGATTCAATTGCGAGCAGGACTATGCGGTTATCGCCTACAAGGCAGAATGAAGCGTCAGGAACTGCAATGAGAAAACCCCGAGTTGCATTTGTAGTACAGAGAAATGGAAAAGAGGTTAATGGGGGGTCTGAGGCTCTCTGCTTTAGCATTGCCGAGAAGATGAAGGATCTCTGGGATGTCGAAATTCTGACGACCTGTGCCCTGGATTACATCACTTGGGAAGACTACTATCCGGAAGGGGTGGAAGTAATTAATGAGGTGCCGGTCAGGCGATTCAAGGTTGATTCCCCTCGGGACGAAGCTTCATATTCCAAATATTGTAAGTACATTTTTATCACCTACAAATATTTCAAGCCACGAATCAGCATCGAAGAATCCGAGCGCTGGATGCAACGCCAAGGACCAATGAGTTCAAAGCTGTTGAACTATATTGCGGAAACTAAAGAAAGTTACGATGTATTTATATTTTTCACCTATCTCTATGCTACCACATACTTCGGTTTGCCACTGGTAGCTGATAAAGCATATTTGGTTCCTACAGCCCATGACGAATGGCCGATTTACCTGCCATTATTTGATCAAATGTTTCGAATGCCATTGGCTCATATTTTTTGTACTGTGGAAGAAAAAGATTTTTTGACAAAACGATTTCCAGATGCTGACTTTAAAGGTGAAGTCGTTGGCGTAGGCATTGATCTGCCAGAAAATGTTTCAGCAGAGAGATTCCTCCTGGATCATAACATTCAATCACCCTATATTTTGTATGTTGGTAGAATCGATATTAACAAGGGTTGCCAAGAATTGTTTGACTATTTCATCAGATACAAGTCCGAAACCGGCAATAATGTCAAACTACTGTTGGCCGGGAAATCTGTTATGGCAATCCCTCAACATGCTGATATTATCGAGCTCGGTTTTATCGATGAGCAGACGAAATATGACGCAATGCAGGGCTGCGAATTCCTGATAAATCCGTCACCGTTTGAAAGCCTCTCTATAGTTCTCTTGGAGGCGTGGAGCTTGAATCGTCCCACCTTGGTGACGGAAAAATGTGAGGTTATGGTTGGTCAAAGCCGGCGGAGTAATTGCGGTTTGTGGTATGCGGATTATGAAGAGTTTAAGGAGTGTGTTGCCTATTTGTTGGAACACCGGGATATGGCAACAAATGGGCATACATTCGTTGAAGATAATTACTCCTGGGAGGTAATTCGGGAGAAATATCTGCGGATAACTGCTCCGTTGCTAGGGAACCTGGTCGACCATTGATCGGATATCATGCTTTTGTAAGTAAATAACCCTGGGAATTGTAATGATTTTTCTCTGCCGGCTTTTGATCAGGCAACTTATCAAGGATGTGAAGTTTGCTGCGGCATTGCCTGGCCTGATTTGGCGCAAGTTTGTCGGAACTTCCCCTATTCGTGTCCTGTCAGTACCAGGCCTGAATATTGCCGGGTATCTTACTTCGGAAAGCGGCCTTGGCGAGGCGGCGCGGGCAACTAGCCATGCGGCGAACCAGGTTGGTATCCCGTTAGCCCTGCATAACATCCCCAGCAATTCCCGCCAGGCCGAAACCACTTTTACTGACTTTACCGCCGATAATCCGTATCCATTTAACTTGGTGCTGGTTACCGCTGATCAAACCGGGATTTTTCAGCGTGAGGTTGGCCGCAACTACTTCCGGAACCGGTACAATATCGGTTTTTGGTACTGGGAGCTGGCAAGTTTCCCCGCTGAATGGCAGCGCCATTTTGCGGTGTATGACGAGATCTGGGTGGCCAGTAGTTTCTGTCAGGCGTCCATCGCGGCGAAATCGCCCCTGCCGGTGGTAAAAATTCCACCACCGGTGGTGGTCGAGCAGATTAGCGCCATTGATCGGGCTTTTTTCGGGTTGCCAGAGGCCAGTTATGTTTTTCTGTTTGTCTTTGACTTCCTCAGTTCAGGCGACCGCAAAAATCCTGGGGCAGTAATTGAGGCTTTCCGCCAGGCATTCGGTCCTGATGATGATGTCCTGCTCTTGATCAAGTGTGCCAACTCCGGGCATGATCCGGCCGCCCGCGACCAGATGGTTGCTCGGGCCGCCGGCTTACGGGTGAAATTTATCGATGACTATCTGGCCAAAGCTGATTTAAATGCCCTGGTATCGCTCTGCGACAGTTATATTTCCTTGCACCGTTCCGAAGGGTTTGGTCTGCCGCTGGCCGAGGCCATGTATCTGGGCAAACCGGTTATCGCTACCGGCTATTCCGGCAATATGGAGTTTATGGATATCAATAACAGTTTTCTTGTGCAGCATCGGCTGGTGGAAATCGAAGCGGATTGCGGTCCATACCGCAAGGGCAACTGGTGGGCCGAGCCAGACCTGTGCCATGCGGCGCAGCAGATGCGTCTGGTATATGAGGATAGAGATCTGGCAGCAGTGGTTGCCGCACGTGCCGCTGCTGATATTCGGGCTAATCTGAGTTATGACGTCGTTGGCCGCATGATCCAGGCGCGACTGACAGCGATTATCAAGGGGCAGCAGTTTTGAGGCCGCTGAGATTGTATAGCCGAAGGGTAACAGCCGGATGAAGATGACCCTTACTCAGACCGAAAAAAGCTCGCTCGCGCCCGACTCCACGCGTCAACAGATCGAAGAGGAACTAGCAGAGTTGCGCCAAAAGGCGGCGGAGCAGGAGAGTCTGCTGGCCAGTAACGATCGCCAGCGGCAGGCTTTACAGCAGCAGCTTAATCTGCTCCACAATTCTCTGAGTTGGCGGCTAACGGTCCCGATCCGCAAAATAGGCAACTGGTTATGTAGGCGAACCGGGATAGTTGTTGCTGCCAAGCAATCGGCAGGAACTGTCGGCGTCGAGGATTATCAGAAGTGGCTGAACCTTTATGACACCCTGACTGAAGCTGACCGGGCGGCGATTGGCGGGCAACTTGACAAGCTTGTTGTCCAACCGCTGATCTCTATTCTCCTGCCGGTTGTCAATCCCCCGGAGCATCAATTACTGCGGAGCATTGCCTCGGTGCGAGCCCAACTTTATCCCCATTGGGAACTCTGTATCGCTGAAGTTGCCACGTCATCTGCTCATCTCCATTCGCTACTATTAGAATGCCAGCAGCAGGATGCGCGGATCAGGGTTGTAGTTCGGCCGGAGACGGGGGGGATGGCAGTTGCCACGAACAGTGCCCTGGAGTTGGCGAGCGGTGAATTCGTTGCCCTGCTTGATGCTGGCGATGAACTTGCTCCCCATGCCCTCTTTATGCTGGCGATTGAATTGAACCGCATGCCAGGCGCGGACATCCTCTATACGGACGAAGACAGCATCGATGATGACGGGCGCCGTAGCCGGCCGCAATTCAAGTCAGCCTGGAATCCCGACCTCTTTTTCTCCTGGAACTATCTTTCTCATCTGACCGTTTTCCGTGCCGCGCTGATTAAGGAAATCGGTGGATGTCGGCGGGAAGCGGAGGGTAGCCACGAGTACGACTTGGCCCTCCGCTGTCTCAGGCGGACAAAGGGGGAGCGAATTCGCCATATCCCGGCGGTTTTGTACCATCGGCGGCGTTTTAGCGATGCTTCCCATGTTTCAGCGCCGGAGATATCTCCACCTACTGATGCGACAAGAAAGGTTCTGGCGGATTATTTTGCTGCTGAGGGCCTGGTTGTTTCGGTAGAAGCCGGGGTCTTACCGACAGTATGCGCGGTCAAGTATCGGCTACCGGAACCGGCACCGCTGGTTTCGCTCATCATGCCAACCAGGGATGGCGGCAAGGTGTTGCGCAACTGCCTGGAGAGCATCCACAAGAATACGACGTACCCGCAGTACGAGATCCTCGTTGTCGATAATCAGTCACAAGATGCGGCGACCCTCAACTACCTGGCGTCCCTGGCGGACTCCGGGGTCATCCGGTTATTGCATTACGACAAACCGTTCAATTATTCGGCCATCAATAATTTTGCGGTCAGTCATGCCCGGGGTGACATTGTCGGACTGCTGAACGATGATCTGGAGGTTATTTCGCCGGACTGGTTGACGGAGATGGTGCGTCATGCCCTGCGCCCGGAGATTGGGGCAGTGGGGGCCAAGCTGTACTACCCTGACCGGCGAATTCAGCATGCCGGGGTTATCCTCGGCCTGCGCGGGGTGGCTGGCCATGCCGGTCATGGTCTACGACCCGACCAGGTGGATTGCGCTGAGCGGTTGCAGATGGTGCAGAATTACTCGGCAGTGACAGCGGCCTGTATGGTGGTCCGTAAATCTCTTTATGTGCAGGTGGGTGGACTGGATGAGCTGAACCTGCCGGTTGCCTACAACGATGTTGATTTTTGCCTCCGGCTGGTTGCGGCCGGCTATCGCAATCTTTGGACGCCCCTGGCAGAGCTTTACCACCATGAATCAGTGTCTCGTGGTTATGATGAAACAACGGAGAAACGGGAACGGTGGCAGCGAGAGTTTCGGTATATGCAGCAACAGTGGGGAAGCATTATTGATAATGATCCATGCTATAATGCCAACCTGTCCCTTGACTGGCCGGATTTCAGGTTGGCATGCCCTCCGCGTGTTAATAGACCTTGGGAGACAAATTAATTGAAGATCCTTGACCAGTACAGCAAGTCGTTACCGAGTCCGCAAAATATTGTCGATATCTTTGCCGGTGAATGGTCATCTGCTTTGCCCCAGGTCCGTGGCACGGTGGCAGCCGGATCTGCCGACCTGTTCAACGACCAGCGTATTCTTTGGGCGGCGGAGCAGTTGGGCGGCTTTGCTGACCAGCAGATTCTGGAACTCGGCCCGCTCGAAGGGGGCCATTCCTACATGCTGGAACGGCTGGGGGCCGCCGCGGTTACGGCCATCGAGGCCAATTCCCGGGCGTTTCTGAAATGTCTGATCGTCAAGGAGCTGTATAGCCTCTCCCGCTGTCGTTTCCATTTCGGTGATTTCGTTCAGTTTCTCCGGGCGACCGATCAGCAGTTTGACTGTTGTATTGCCAGTGGGGTGCTGTATCACATGACCAATCCGGTGGAACTGCTGAGTCTTATCGCCGGAGTGAGTCGCAAGGTCTTCATCTGGACCCATTATTACGATGCCGCGCACCTGAAAGCGGCCGGTCGGCTGAAATACTTTGGCAAACGGCAGGAGAGTTCGTTCGGTGGCTTTGACCACTCTCTCTACAAGCATAGCTACGGTTCTTCCCTCAAGTTTGCCGGCTTTTGCGGGGGGAGTGCACCATTCAGCAACTGGCTGCCGGCGGAAGATATTCTGGCGGCATTACGCCACTTTGGTTTCAATCGCATCGAAGTAAATTTCCACCAGACCGATCACCCCAACGGTCCGGCTTTCTGCCTTGCCTGTGAAAAATAACCGGTTACAACCCATCTTTTCGTGATCCGACTGCTCTCCAGGATAACCGTCTTGCTCTGCCAGTTTCATCTGGTCGGGCTCGGTGGCCTGTGCCGCTGGAATTACTTCTATGCGCGCTGGGTACGGCGGGAAGCCTCAATGGTGCGGTCGCCGGCCGATTATACCGCTGCCCCGCTGATTTCCCTGATCATGCCGGTCTACAATACGCCGCTGCCCTGGTTGCGCCGGGCGATTGATTCCGTACTTGCCCAGACTAATCCCCACTGGGAACTCTGTATTGCCGATGATGCTTCTCCCGATGGGCAGGTGCAGCAATTATTGGCGGCATACGCGGCGCGGGATGAACGGATCAAGGTGCTGTTTCGCCCGGACAATGGCCACATTGCCGTGGCGTCCAATAGTGCGCTCAGCCTGGCCAGCGGTGAGTTCATTGGCCTGCTTGATCATGATGACGAGCTGGCGCCCGATGCTTTGCATTGGCTGGCAGCTGAGTTGCAGCGCCATCCGGCTGCCGACATTATTTATTCCGACGAGGATCGCCTTGATGCCCGGGGGCGCCGTTTTGATCCGCATTTCAAGCCGGACTGGAACCCGGAGCTGTTTTTCAGTCAGAATTACCTCTGTCACTTTACCGCACTGCGCCGTTCGCTGGTCTGCGCGGTTGGCGGTTTCCGCCCGGCCACCGCCGGGGCCCAGGATTACGATCTTTTCCTCCGCTGTCTGCAGCAAAGCGCCAGTGCCCGGATCAGGCACATCCCACGAATCCTCTACCATTGGCGGGCCGGGGCGGGTTCCACCTCCCGCAATCTGGCAGAAAAGGACTATGCATCTGCGGCCGGACTACAGGCGCTCGCCGATTATTTCAGCGTCGTCGATCCGCGGGTTAGGGTGCAACCGGGCAAAGGGGCGACAACGTACCGCGTTGTTCATCCGTTACCGACACCGATGCCAAAGGTTTCGTTGCTGATCCCGACCCGTGATGGTGCTGCAATGCTGCAGCGCTGTATCGACAGTATCCGTACCCTGACCGATTACCCTGATTATGAGATCATCGTCGTCAATAACGACTCCATTGAGCCGGCCACGTTTGCCCTATTTGCCGCATTGCAAGCAGACCACCGTATCCGCATTGTCGATTATCCGGGTGCATTCAACTATGCGGCGATCAATAATCTGGCCGCTGAACTGGCAACCGGCGAGGTGCTTGGCCTTCTGAATAACGATCTGGAGATTATCTCCCCCGACTGGTTGACCGAAATGGTGCGCCATGCCCTGCGGCCAGAGGTGGGAGCGGTGGGGGCGAAGCTCTACTATCCCAATGGTCAAATTCAGCACGCCGGGGTGGTGTTGGGACTGCTGGGTATCGCCAATCATCCGCATCAATTCCTTCCCCGTGGCCATGGGGGGTATTTTGGCCGTTTGCAGGTGGTGCAGAATGTGACTGCCGTGACCGGTGCCTGCCTGGTGGTGCGGCGGCAGCTGTACCTGGCGGTGGGCGGCCTGGATGCCGAGCATTTGCCGGTGGCATTTAATGATCTCGATTTCTGCCTCCGCTTGGGCGAGCAAGGCTACCGCACGGTCTGGACGCCGTATGCCGAATTGATCCACCACGAATCCATGTCCCGCGGCACGGATACCCGTGGGGAGAGCCGCCGGCGTCTGGAGCGGGAAAGCGCCTATATGCGTCAGCGCTGGGGTAGTCTGTTGGCGCATGACCCGTACTATAATCCCAATCTGTCACTGCAGCACCGGGATTACCGCCCGGTTTGGCCGCCACGGGGCGACCTGGATTTGCGGACTGAATAATGGATAGTGCTATCGTTAAGTGATTGCAAATATGTGACCTCCTTGCTAGTATGCACCCATGAACAAATCCCACCGCAAAACACTGGATCTGCTTTTCTTGCAACCTGTTGCCCGGGCGCTGGAATGGCGGCTTATCGAGTCACTGTTCGGCGCCCTTGGTGCGCAGACCATTGAGGGGAGCGGTTCACGGGTCCGCTTCGTGCTAAACGGTATTGTGGGAACATTTCACCGGCCACACCCGGCAAAAGAAGCAAAGCCGTATCAAGTACGGGACGCACGAACATTTTTGGAGAACGCAGGAGTCAGGCCATGAACAACACAATGACGTATAAGGGATACGCCTCAAGAATTGAGTACAGCGATGAGGATGGGTGCTTCATAGGTCACATAGCAGGCATTAAAGACGTTATTGGTTTTCACGCTGATGCCGTCAAAGAATTGCGTGCCGCCTTTGAAGAGGCTGTTGACGATTATCTTGCCACTTGTGAAAAGTTGGGTAGGTCACCACAAAAGCCATATTCCGGCAAGCTAATGCTCAGGGTTCCCCCGGAAGTCCATGCCCATGCCGCAATGATGGCCGAAGCCCATGGTATGAGTCTCAATCAATGGGCTTCGGATGTTCTGATGCACGCGCTTTGACACAATTGAGCCAGCAGGGAGTGAACATTGCTACTCACCGGCATTTAATGAGCTCTAGGTGCAGAGTCTGCGCTGTAATTGTCACCTATCACCCGGACCCGGCGCTATTGCTCCGTTTGCTTGACGCAATCGTGCCACAGGTAACATGGGTGGTAGTGGTGGACAACGGTTCGGCTCTTGATCTGCCCCGGTTGTTGGCCGACCGCTCGGTTACGCTGCTGCCGTTGGGCGAGAATCTGGGGGTTGCGGCCGGCTTTAACCGGGGGATTGCCTGGGCCGAGACGCACGGGGCTGAACAGGTGCTGTTGCTGGACCAGGACAGTGTCCCGGCACCGGACATGGTGGGGCAGCTGCAAGCCGCCCTGGCCGGACTGTTGGATCGGGGCGAGGCAGTGGCAACGGTCGGGGCGCGGGCCCGTGATCCACAAACCGGGCATGAGGTCGGTTTTGCCCGAATCGGGAAGCTTTGTTTCCGCTACGTGACCGCGGGTCCCGGCGAGACGACGGTGCGGACCGATTTTCTGATTTCGTCCGGTTCACTGATTCCAATGGCGACACTGCGGCAGGTCGGCGTGATGGACGAGGAGCTGTTTATCGACCTGGTTGATACGGAGTGGTGTTTGCGGGCCGCCGCTGCTGGCCTGCGAAGCTACGGCGTGCCGGCTGCCCTGTTGCATCACGGCATAGGGGATCGTACCGCGCAGCTGCGGATCGCCGGGAAGAAGGCCGGTAGCCTGCATCATCATGGTCCGCTGCGTCATTATTACATCTTCCGCAACAGCATGCTGCTCAGTCGTCGGACCTATGTGCCGTGGCGCTGGGTGCTGAATAATGCGGTGCAGCTGTTGGGGATGTTCATCTATTTCAGTTTGCTGACCCCGCCGCGTGGGCAGCATTTGCGGATGATGCTGCGTGGGCTTTGGGATGGGCTGAAGATTGGTGGCGGATGGCATCCTAGGCGGATTTAACCTTTATCTTACACATCTCTTACGATATTATTATGTGTAAAAGGAGAGTCAAATGGCTACTAATCTCGCACTTGATGATCGATTGTTGGAGGAGGCCTGCCGGATTGGGCAGCAACCGACCAAGAAGGCCGCAGTAACCGAAGCGCTGCAAGAATATATTCAGCGGCGCGCACAGCGGCAGATAGTTGGTCTGTTCGGTAAAATCGACTTCGATCCTGATTACGACTACAAGGCTGAACGGAAACGTCATTGAAAGTGCTGGTTGATACCTGTGTCTGGTCGCTGGCGTTGCGACGTCAAGCGCCAACTGATGATCCGTCCGTCCGTGAACTGCTTGAACTTGTCGACGAGCTCCGCGTGGTGATGGTTGGCCCGGTGCGGCAAGAGTTGCTTACGGGTGTCCGGGTGCCGAGCCAATTCAAGATGTTGCGTACACGTTTACGGGCATTTCCCGACTTGCCTCTGGTGGCAACTGATTATGAGCAGGCAGCTGAATACGGAAACCTGTGCCGGAGTAAAGGGGTACAAGGTTCTCCGGTTGATTTCCTTCTTTGTGCCGTGGCGGTGCGGCACCGTCTCGCTATTTTGACGGTCGATCAGGACTTTGTTGGGTATCGTAACCATCTGCCGATAGTGCTTCATGACCCCCGCCAGTTCTGATTGCGCCATTGGCGACATTGCCCTAACTCGTACGTCGGCAACTATTTCCGTCTGCATGGCCACCTTTAATGGTGAGCGTTATATTCGCCAGCAGCTTGATACGATCCTGCCGCAACTGGCACCGGCTGACGAGTTGGTAATAGCCGACGATTCCTCAACTGATGGCACGCTGGCCATCCTGACCGCTTACGCTACGGCCAATTCCCGTATCCGCCTGTTCCTCGGCAACACCTTTCGTAGCCCGATCTTTAATTTTGAGTATGCCATCAAACAGGCCCGGGGCGAGATCATCGTTTTGGCGGACCAGGATGACGTCTGGTTGCCGCATAAACTGGCCGAGGTGCGCGACTGCTTTGCCCGGCAAACAGCCCGCCCGTACCTGCTGGTGCTGGATGCCCAGGTGGTGGATGAAACGGGGGGAGAGCTCTATCCTTCGGTCCTGCTCAAGTTGGCTGCCGGCCCCGGCTTCTGGAAGAATCTGTATGACAATCGTTATCTGGGCTGTTGCCTGGCCTTTTCCCGCGACCTGCTGACGGCGGCGCTGCCGTTTCCGGCCCGCATTCCGATGCATGATATCTGGCTCGGCCAGCTGTGCGAGCTGGTAGGTACCACCGAGTTTGTGCCCCTCATCACCATGCAGTATCGCAAGCATGGCGACAGTTTGACCGATTTCCGCATCCGCTTTCAGCCTTGGCTGCAGATCAAACGGCGCCTAGTGCTCGTCGTTCATCTGTTGTTGCGCCGCCTTCGGGCCGGAAGGAGCGCTGCATGACCCATTCCCCGGCAGGAGGTTCTCCGGTGCAGATATCCGTGGTCATGCCTTCATATAACCAGGCCCGCTTTATTGAGGAAGCAGTGCGTTCGGTGCTGGAGCAGCAGGGGGTCGAACTGGAACTGCTGGTGCTGGATCCCGGTTCGACCGATGGCTCGCGGGAACTGCTGCTGCGGCTGCGGGAGGAATATGGCGACCGGCTCCGCCTGGTGTTTGCCCCGGATGCCGGGCAGTCGGATGCGGTAAATCGGGGGA
Source organism: Geobacteraceae bacterium (assembly GCA_031412995.1). Lineage (GTDB taxonomy): Bacteria > Desulfobacterota > Desulfuromonadia > Geobacterales > DSM-12255 > JANOEC01. The sequence goes on along the minus strand of JANOEC010000138.1, from coordinate 51,441 downwards.
TGGCGCTGGCCAAGGGACGGGTGCTGGGTTGGCTCAATTCCGATGACCGCCTGGCACCGGGCGCCCTGGCGCAAGCGGTGGCGCTGCTGGATCATGAGCAGCCGGCGTGGTTGTACGGCACGGTTGCGATGATTGACGGCACGGGCGCGCCGATTTCCAGCCTGATTGTCCGGTATAAAACCTGGCGCGGGCGGCGCTTCTCCTTTAATCAACTGTTGACGGAAAACTTTATCTCCCAGATGGGGGTGTTCTGGAATCGGGCGCTCTGGGAACAGGCCGGCGAGCTTGACCTGAGGAAGGATCTGGATATGGATTACGATCTCTGGCTCCGCTTTGCCAAGGTGGTGGAGCCAACGGTGTTGCTGGGGCGGTTGGCTGATTTCCGCGTCCATGGTCTGGCCAAGGGGAGCTGTCGCACTGGTGAACAGCTGGACGCTGCTTATGCAACGGCTCTGAGTCATGCCGCTGGTCAAGGACTGGTAGCGCAATTGGCCGTACTGATTCATCGCTTGTTCAGCCTGCGTACGCGGCTGTTGTACTGGTATTTAAAACCCTCATAAATTGCCAAAAATAGGTCGATTTTGCGAAATGAAACGGCTATAATCCTACGGTTTTCCACTCTGACTCCCGGCGGCGCTTAATTTGTCTCGAATTACAGCATCCATATGCGCACGAATCCTTGGCGGCAGCGACCGCCAGGCCATGATCTGGCGACTGCTGCTGATTACGGTGGTTGGCGTGGCGGCGTATGCCAATACCTTTACCATGGCCTTTAATTTCGATGACAATTCGAACATTATTGGCGGTAACGCCCTGCGCAATATGGGGTCGCTGCGGGATCTGTTCAGTCTGCGTACCATGCGGTCGGTGGGGGATATTTCCTTTGCCCTGACCTATCGCGCCTGGGGTTCGGCGGTCATGCCGTTTCATGTCGGCAACCTGCTGATTCATCTGACAACGGCCTGGCTGGTGGCGGCGTTGGTGCTGGTGACGGGCCGGACACCATTCATGACCGGCGGCAGCGAGTTGAGCGAAACTTCCCTGCGCACAGCCCGACTGGGCGGACTGCTGGCCGGGTTGCTGTTTGTGGTGCACCCGATCCAGACCCAGGCGGTTACCTATCTGGTGCAGCGGTACGCTTCGCTGGCAACGCTGTGGTATCTGGCCGCGACGATCTGTTATGCCCGGGCGAGGCTGGCGGCTGCTGCATGCCGTTGGTCTAAGGTGCTGGCGTGGGGGCTGCTGACCTTGATCATGACCCTGTTTGCCATGCGGACCAAGGAGATTGCCTTTACTCTGCCGCTGATTCTGGTGGCTTACGAGCTTTGCTTTTTCCGTGGACGGCTCCGCTGGCGGTTGGCGGCCATGGGCGGCATGCTGACCTTGCTGGCGGTTATTCCCTATACCCTGTTTGGTCCGGCCCTGTTTCGCAATCTCGGCCCAATCTGGGAGTCGTTGCGGGTGCAGACCGCCATGAGCCGGACCGATTATTTCTTCAGCCAGCTGCCGATTATTGCCAAGTATCTGCGGTTGATCGTCTGGCCGGCGGGGCAGAGCATTGAGCATATGGCGGTGCAGTATAAAAGTTTCTGGAATGCGCCGGTGCTGGCTGCTGCGGCCCTGCTGCTGGCACTGCTGCTGACCGGTTGTCTGCTGATCTGGCGGGGAGCGCGCGGGGTGCGGACGTGGCGGTTGATCGGCTTCGGTATTGTCTGGTTTTTTCTCGCCCTGACCGTTGAGTCGAGCATCATCCCGATTGTCGATCTGATCTTTGAACACCGGGTCTATCTGCCATTTGTCGGTATCTGTCTGGTGATAGGACCGGGGGCGGCCCTGCTGGCCGAACGGTTGCGACGCACGGAATTGGTGCTGGCGGCGGGCGGCCTGTTGGTGTTGGCCCTGGCGGTGGTCACCTACCAGCGTAACGAGGTCTGGCGGACACCGGTGACGCTCTGGCAGGACGCGACCATCAAGGCACCATTCAGTTCCCGGGCCTGGAACAATCTGGCCTATGCCTACCTGCGGGAAAAACGACCCGGTGAGGCGCTGACCCCGCTGCTTCGGTCCATCGAGCTGAACCCGGGGCCGCCCGATGTCTGGAACAATGTCGGTATCGCGCTGGAGCAGCTTGGTCAATTCACGGGGCGTTTCCAGCGGAATTACAATATGTTCAGAACCTCGGCTGATCTGCTGCAGGGGCAGTCGGCATGGTTCGCCAATGCCTACAATAATCTCGGGTTGGCCTATGAGTATCTGCAACAGCCGGCAGCGGCGATCCAGGCCTATGAAACGTCATTCACCTATCTGCCGGATTTCCCGGCTGCCCGCTTCAATCTCGGGTATTCGGCGCTGATGCTCGGTAACCGGCCGCTGGCTGAAGAGCAGTATGGCCGGCTGCGGCAGCTCGATCCGGCCTTGGCCGCAAAGTTGGGGAGTCTCCTTGGCCACTGATGCCACAACCAATCCGCACAATGCCGCAATCCTGGTATTGATCCCGGCATTCAATGAAGCCCAGGCGATTGCCGGCACTATTGCCCGGATTCGCCAGGTATTGCCTGATGCTGATCTGCTGGTGGTGAACGACGGCTCGCGCGACGATACTGCGGTTGTGGCTGCTGCTGCCGGCGCCACGGTGCTGTCGCACGTCTTCAATATGGGCTACGGCGTAACCATTCAGACCGGGTATAAATACGCTCTGGAACAGGGATACGCGTATCTGGTCCAGCTTGATGGCGATGGCCAGCACGACGCAGCGTTCATTCCCCAGCTGCTGGAGCCGGTATTGGCCAACCAGACCGATTTTGCCCTCGGCTCCCGATTTCTCGATCAGAACAGCTACCGCCCGTCATTTACCCGGCGCCTGGGCATTCTTTTTTTTCGTAAGCTGGTATCGATTCTCATCGGTCGCGAGATCACTGATCCGACATCCGGTTATCAAGCCTTTAACCGCGAAGTGATCCGTTTTTTCACCACCGACATCTTCCCTTGTGATTATCCGGATGCGGATATGCTGATTACCCTGAATCTGGCCGGTTTTCGGATTCGCGAGGTGCCGGTACGGATGTTTGCCAATGCCGCTGGCACCAGTATGCACAGCGGCATCAAGCCGCTTTATTACATGTTCAAAATGTGTCTTTCGATTCTGGTTACCCTGCTCAGAAATCGTAAATTCTACCGGAGGTAGCCGATGCCGTTGCGTCAGCAGATTTTTGCCATCGTGGTCAGCCTGCTGGTATTTTGCTTTACCATTGACATGGTACGGACCAAGAAACTGCGGGAAGAATACTCGCTGCTCTGGCTGACCACCAGTTTTGTGATGTTTATTCTCGTGCTGAAATATGATTGGCTGGTGGCGTTGACCCATGCTATCGGGGCCGTGCTGCCGACAACCACCCTGTTTTTGGGGTCGATTATTTTCCTGGCACTGATGGCGGTACAGTTTTCCATCAAAATTTCCCGCTTGACTGATCAGGTCAAGGATCTGGTGCAGGAAAACGCCCTGTTGCGGAAGCAGTTGGCTGAGTTGAAGGGTAGCAGGAGCGAATAGTCGTTGAAAGGTTTCCGTACGCTCAGCGTTGTCCGTACGCTGTTTAAGATGAAAGGATATACCGTGGATGTAAGCATCGTCGTACCGATCTACAATGAAGAAGATAATATCCTGCCGCTGTATCAGCGGGTGACTGAGGCGATGGCGGCCAGTGATTTACGCTATGAACTGATTCTGGTCGATGACGGCTCAAAAGATAATTCCTATGCCGTATTGAAGGGGTTAGCCGAGCAGGATCGATTGTTGAAGGTGATCCGTTTTCGCCGCAATTTCGGCCAGACTGCGGCCATGGCCGCCGGTTTTGATGCGGCCGCCGGGCGGGTAGTGGTGCCGATGGATGGCGATCTGCAAAATGATCCGGCCGATATTCCACTGCTGATGGCCAAGATCGAAGAGGGGTTTGATGTGGTCTCAGGCTGGCGTAAGGACCGCCAGGATACCTATATTAATCGCAAGCTGCCGTCGATACTGGCCAATGGGCTTATTTCATGGCTCACCGGTGTGCATCTGCATGATTACGGTTGCACCCTGAAGGCCTATCGCCGCGAGGTGCTGGAAGGCATCAACCTTTATGGTGAAATGCATCGTTTTGTCCCGGCTCTGGCGTCTCAGGTCGGGGCAAAAGTAACTGAACTGCCGGTCCGCCATCATCAACGGCTGCATGGCACCAGTAAATATGGTATTTCCCGCACGCTACGGGTGGTGCTCGACCTGATGACGGTCAAGTTTTTGCTCACCTATTCGACCAAGCCGATTCAGCTGTTCGGCAAGTGGGGGATTTATACCCTTGCTGCGGCCATGCTGAGCGGTTTTGGGACGATCTATATGAAGTTTTTCGAGCAGATGAGTATGAACCGCAATCCGCTGCTGATTCTGACGGCCTTCCTCCTCTTTACCGGCGTTCAGTTTATTGTCCTGGGGCTGCTCGGTGAACTGAATGCCCGGACCTATTACGAGTCGCAGAACAAGCCGATTTATGTGGTCAAGGATCGGTTGAATATGGATCAGGAGACCAGCAAATAGGATGGCTGCTGCGTCGTTGAAAATACTGCTGCTGGCCCCGCAACCGTTTCTCGAACAGCGGGGTACGCCGCTGGCGGTTATGCAACTGCTCAAGGCATTGGGTGGCCTGGGGCATCAGGTTGACCTGGTCAGCTACCATCTGGGAGAGGATTTTCCCCTGCCGGGGGTCCGGCATTGTCGTGCGTTGTCAGTGCCGGGCATCCGCCGGGTGGCCAAAGGGATGTCGGCCACCAAGGTTCTGCTTGATTTCTTCCTGTTTCTCCGGGCGTGCCGCTTGTTGCTGCAGAATCGTTACGATTGTATCCATGGAGTCGAGGAAGGTGCGATCATCGGCGCTCTGCTGGCATTTGTCTGGCGGTTGCCGCTGATCTACGATATGGATTCCAGCATTCCCGAGCAGTTGCAGGAGTCAGGCAGTCGCGTCTGGGGTGGGGCAGTGCCGGTGGCCCTGGCCGAATCGCTGGAGCGCTGGACCATCAATCGCGCGGCGGTGGTGCTCCCGGTCTGTTCATCACTAGCCGAGCGGGTGCGGCGCGTCGCTCCGGCCAAGCCGCTGCAACTGCTGGAAGATATCCCCAATGTTGAAGATTTTGCTGCTGATCGTCAGGGAGAACTTGACCAATTGCGGCAAGAGCTCCGGCTGGTGGGGAAAAGAATCGTCCTGTATACGGGAACCTTCGAGGGGTATCAGGGGGTTGACCTGCTGCTGGCAGCGATCCCGGCGGTGGTGGAAAACTATCCCGAATTGGTATTCGTGCTGGTTGGCGGTGAACCCGCCCAGCTGGAGGAAAAGAGGCAGCGTGCCGTGGCGCTGGGGGTGGAGCGGCAGGTGCTGATCCTGGGTCGACGGCCGATGGCCGAGATGCCGCTGTTTATGGCCATGGCAGATATCCTGGTTTCCCCGCGTAACAAAGGCACGAACACGCCGATGAAAATTTACGCGTATCTGCAATCCGCGCGACCGATCGTGGCAACCCGCCTGCCTACCCATACCCAGGTGCTGACCGACGCCGTAGCAGTGCTGGTTGCACCGACCCCAGCGGCCTTTGCCGCCGGGGTGAAATCCCTGCTGGATAAGCCAGCGTTCGGCGCCGACCTTGGTCGAGCCGGGGCACAACTGGTGCGCGAGCAGTACAGTTTTGCCACCTTCACCACTAAAGTAGGAGCGGCATATCGCCTGATCCAGCCATGCTAAAAAAACTTCGTCAAACCATGAATGTGCTGAAATTCGCCATGGGCAGCACCCGGCCGGCGGCGGGCCCGTTAAAGGTGCAGTGGGATATCCTTTATCGCTGCAATTCCCGCTGTGTGACCTGTGATCGTTGGGTGGCACAGGAAGGGCAGACGGTTATTCCCCTCAGTCGCGAAAAGGAGTTCCTGGCCGAACTTGCCGCGCTGGGCACGTTCAGTGTGGCGTTTTCGGGGGGCGAACCCTTTCTGCGCAAGGATATCTTCGAACTGATTGCCGAGGCCAAACGGGTCGGCCTGACCACCAGCCTGAACAGCAATGGCCTGCTGATCAATGAAAAAATGGCGGCAAGAATCGTAGAGTCCGGACTGGACATGATTTATTTGTCGCTGGATGGCGCCACCCCGGCCACCAACGATTATATTCGCGGGGTGCCGGGCGGTTTTGCCAAGACTTTTGCGGCGGTACGGGTGTTGCGGGAACAGCGCGGGGCAAAACCGAAGATATTCATCAATTGTACGGTCAATAACCTGAACGTCGGTGAACTGGTTGAGTTGGCACGGCTCTGCCGCGAAGCACAGGTTGACGGGGTTACCATGCAGCCGGCCCATAGTTGTGAAGGGATGGACTTTACCATCCCCGAAGAGTTGCAACTGAGCGCCGCGAGTATCCCGCTCTTTGAACAACAGCTGGGCGTGTTGGTCCGGGAATATCGGGACATGTTCCCGATGATGGATGACTATTTCGCCCAGTTTGGTCAATTTGTGCGGAATCCGGCGGTGCTTTATAAATATCGTTGCGTTGCCGCCTATACCAGTGTTCAGGTCCATCCCAATGGTGATGTCTATTCATGCCCGGTGGCATTCGAAAAGATGGGCAACCTGATGACCGCTTCGTTCAAGGAGATCTGGTTTTCTCCCGAGGCAAACGCCCTGCGCGATAAAATTAAAAACGGTCAGCACCCCATGTGCTGGTTTACCTGTGTGGCGCCGGCAAACATCTTTCTTTCCTATGTTCACCCGCTGCGCTTCTATAAGCTGTTCCGTCCCGAACTGCTGCGGCATATTTTGTTTAAAATCAGGGGCTGACGCAATGGAACAGCTAAAACCCTCAGTCCCCCCTTGACAGAGGGGAAGTCTTGAAGTCTGCCATGTGCTCACCCTGATTGTCGCCCCGTTACAGCGGCCGGCAATTCTGCAGGAGGAACTCGGACGCCTGGGCGTGGCCGAGTCATTGATTTATACCCTCAGCAGCTAAAGCTTTGAATTGGTACCAACGGATACAATGAAACAATTCCTGACAAATTTATGGCAGCGGTTGAAATCTTCGCCTGTTGGTTACCGGTTGGCTAAGGGCACCATGTGGAGTGTTATCGGCGCTACTTTTTCGCGATTGTTCGCGTTATTGACTTCCATAGTGGTGGCCCGAATTCTCGGTAAGCATGGTTTCGGTGAGTATGGCATCATCCAGAGCACCATTGTCATGATGGGGGTTTTCGCGAGCCTGGGCACCGGCCTTACCGCAACACGCTATGTTGCCCAGTTTCGCCACGATGATCCCGCTAAAGTTGGCAGAATTCTAGGCGGTGCAACATTATTATCTACCATGTTTGGGGGGGTAATTTCCCTTGTGCTTGTGATTTTTGCGCCGTGGATAGCGAGTCATACCCTTGCTGCACCTGAATTAAGCGGGATGTTGCGAATTGCCGCCCCCGCCCTGTTTTTAACTACTCTGAACGGTGCCCAGACCGGTGCTTTGGCTGGCTTTGAGGCATTTCGGACCTTGTCCCGAATCAACTTCATCACCGGTGCTGTCAGTTTTGTTGCCATGACGGCCGGTGTTTATTCCTTTGGGTTATCAGGGGCACTTTGGGGGTATAATATTTCGCTGTTGGTTTCCTGCTGGCTTAGCCAGAGAATCTTGCATGTTGTTGCCCAAGAAAGTGGGATACGTTTTACCTATCGCGACAGTATCAAAGAAATGGATATTCTTTGGAGCTTCAGTCTGCCGGCAATGCTGGCGAACACCCTGGTTGGACCCGTAATGTGGGTTTGTAATGCGTTATTGGTTAATCAGCCGAATGGATACTTGGAAATGGGCGTCTATAACGCGGCCACGCAATGGCGACAAGTCATGCTCTTCCTGCCGGGCATGGTTTCTCAGGTCATCCTGCCGGTCATGGCATCGTCATTACGTCAAGAGTCAATTTCAAAGCAACTCTGGGTCAATTTCTGGATTAACACCGTTCTCTCGCTGCCTGTTCTGCTCGCATTTACCTTGATGAGTGGTGTTATCATGGGAGCCTACGGCAATGGCTTTAGTCTTGGCTGGCAGACCTTTATTCTAATTCAGATAGCGACCTTTCTTCAGGTTATACAGTCGCCGGTGGTGACTTTCTGGGCAATTAGCGGGCAAATGTGGCTCAATTTCTTTGCCAATTTCAGTTGGGGGATAACGTTGATTGCGCTGAGCTGGGTTTTCATTCAACGCGGCGCATTGGGAATGGCCCTGGCACTCTGTATTAGTTTCTGTTTTTTTGGATTGATCATGATCATCCTTATCCCGAGAACGATAATTAACTTTAATCGGAAAAATGCCCATGACCTGCAAGCTATGTAATCACGAGACGCGTTTAGTTCAGGCTGGCTTAGCCGGCTACCAGCTTGGGCAAACTTTTGATGTCTATGAATGTATGTCGTGCCAGGCATCGTTTGTGATGCCATTAGCATCTGATGAGCATCTTTATCAATTGATCTATCAGAACATCGCCCATATTCCAGGATATTGTCGTTATCGCGATCATTATAATCGCGTCGCTAAGGTGCGTAGCCCTCTTGATTACCTCTGCTCCCAGGAAGAAAGTTACTGGGCAGTTGGTAGTTATTTGCGCCAGAAGCGGGCCAGGGATGGGCAATTTTCAATCCTGGAAATCGGCAGTGGCATGGGATATTTCACCTTTGCGCTGGCAACTGAAGGATTCCAGGTAAGGGGAATTGACATTGCCAATGAGGCGGTAGTTGCGGCAACTGCCCGTTTTGGGGATCTGTTCTTTTGTGCGGATCTGGCAAAACTCGCTCAGGAAAGTCAGCAGCAATTCGATGTGATTGTCATGAATCAATTGATCGAGCATGTGCCAGACATCAATGGACTGCTGCAATCAGCACTTCAGCTTCTCGCCCCCCATGGTGAGTTGTTGATAACGACTCCTAACAAAGGACTCCTGCCTAATGTCGTGTGGGGGACGGAAATGCCGCCAGTGCACCTCTGGTGGTTGGCTGAAGCTACATTTGCGAGTTTAGCCGAGCGATTTGGGCTTTCTCTTGATTTTGTCGATTTTTCAGATTTTTATCGCGAAAATTATCGTAGCTATGACCTGTCAACACAGGCAGATGTTCCGCATGGCTTTATCGGCGCAGATGGTGAATTGCTTGCCTCGGTCAAGGTCAGTAGCTGGCGCGAGAAGTTTAGGGAAGTTACCGATTTGTATCACATGAAGCCGACTTATCGTCGACTAAGAGATGTTCTGCAGGGGAAAAAACGCTGGCAAGGTTCTCTTGGTCCAGATCTCTGCGCAATATTGCGACGGAGCTAGAATTTGAGTACGTGCAATAAAATACTACACGTTTTCAGAGGTTTAAATTGGTTTATATTAAAGCGGTTTACAAAATATTATTACGGCTTGTTCTGCATTCTTTTAGGTGGCGTTATGGGGCTTCGGGTATTTGCTCCTCCTGCGGTCACAATACTTTATTTCTCTACTCAAAGGACTGTGCCGAGCATTTGATGCAACAGGTCCCAGGGTGGGGAGCGAGTAAATACTTCGAGCAAGAAGTTCTAGAAAGGGAAAATTATTTTTGTAGCCACTGTTCATCGAACTTCCGAAAGCGAACACTGGCACAAATGACATTAAATTTATTGCAAGTCTATGATGTTAATGCACTTTGTCGACGTCTGGCTGATGATGCTTCACTTACTGTTTACGAAACAGGTCATTACAATGTGTTTTGTTTAGACAGTTTAAAGTTGGTGCCAGGATATGTGGTGTCTGAGTACCATCCGAACAGAGAATTTGGTGTTGATTATAATGGTGTTCGAAATGAAAGCCTTGAGGCTCTTTCCTATGGTGACAATCAATTTGATATTCTTATTACGGGGGAAATATTGGAGCATGTAGCAAATCTTGATGCTGCAATCCTGGAAATTAAGCGAGTGTTAAAGCCTGGCGGCTATCATGTATTTACTGTGCCAGTTGACTATAGATTACCTGAAACTAGAGAGCGAATGAGTGCCTCTGTAAGTGGTGTAACAAACTTGTTACCGGTAATATACCATGGTGACAATATTAGCGATGGAATAGTTGTATTCAGAGATTTTGGATCGGATGTGCTTGATGTTTTGAGCCGTGACGGATTTATCTGTCAACGGCAGCTGTTTATTACGCCATTGGGGGAGAAAGTTTATGTTTTTTTCTCACGAAAGATGGCGTGAAAAAATTTAATAGATCTGCGTATTAGTTGAATAGTTATGGTTCAATGTCGCCTTAGTTACGTGATATTTGTAATTTTATGTGTTAAGGAGCTGAGATGAAACAATCAATTGAAAATAAACAAGGTGAAATAGAGTTTAGAAGAAAATTAGTCGAACAACAAGTTTACGGCGAAACTCATTTCGATGATGAATTTGATGCGGATAAAATAGAAGATATTCTTAAGTCTAGAATGGTTGCGACGCTTGAAGATATGGAGTTGTTGAAAAGTAACAACACTCCATTGTCACCATATTTAGAGTTAGGGGCTGAAAGAGGTCAACGATCATTGATTATGGAAAATGATCTCGGTTGCTCAGGCGCAGCATTAGACATATCTTTTGATATGCTGAAAAGTTGCAGCTATTATAGGACTAAATTCGGTAAAGAAAAAATACCGGTAAGAATTTGTTGTGATGCCTACCACTTACCTTTTCTGTCAAACTCAATTCCATTTATATTTTGTTACCAAGTGCTGCACCATTTCCCCAATCCAGGCATTATTATCGAGGAACTGCATCGGGTTTTGTCTGCAGGCGGGACTTTATATTTCAATGAAGAGCCATTTAAAAAGGTAGCTCACTTTAATTTGTATCAAAGAGATAGTTCTAGTAACTCCATCAGTAAAGACAAAAAGGGATTTTTAAAAAGAATAATGGACTTTTTCTTTTCCTATGAAAAGTTGGTCGAGCACGATTACAGTATCGTCGAAAATGATGACATTACTTTGGCCGATTGGAAGCAATACCTGGCTTTTTTCCGGGAGAAAAATATCGAAATTCATTCTCTTAAGGGGATTAATTCCGAGCTGTTTACTCCGCGCAATGCCTTTAATTATTTTCTCACATATTTGCTGGGAGGAACTATTCGCGGTACCTGCAAAAAGGATGGCCAGCTATCAATTGCAAACGCTGAAGTCAGTGCTGCTCTTGCTTGCCCGATGTGCCGTACCAACGGACTTGAAGCGCAATTGAAAGCCGAACACGACTACTTACTCTGTCAACATTGTGGCAAAAAATATCCCATAATTGATGGTGTAATGTTTTTGTTGGCGGATGATAAGTTTGCCAGTCTTTATCCTGAGCTTGCTACGTTGTAAGAGCGATATTTTAACATTATGAATCATGAAGTTACCGGCAAAGTATTTGTTGTCATTCTGAATTGGAACGGTTGGCAGGATACGATTGAATGTGTCGAGTCCTGTCTGAATCTTAACTATTCGAATTATAAGATTGTCATCGTGGATAATGGTTCAACTGATAATTCTTTGACAATTCTGCTGGCTAAATTCCCGCAGCTTGATCTTCTGCAATCAGGTGGTAATTTGGGGTTTTCCGGCGGGAACAATGTCGGCATCCGTCATGCCTTGGCCAATGGTGCAGATTATATTTGGTTGCTGAATAATGACACGATCGTAGATGACGATGCGCTGAGCGCTTTGGTGCGTGTGGCCGATTCTGATCGCAGAATCGGCATTGTCGGGTCAAAGCTGTATTATTATGATGAGCCAGAGAAAATCGCCTTTGCCGGAGGATTTTGGAAGAATACGCCGCTGTATCCGGTGCACCGAGGTGTGGATGAACTGGACCATGGTCAGTATGATGCTGTGGAAGATGTTGATTTCATCACGGGCTGTAGTCTGTTGATTAAATCCGCAGTGATCAATGATATCGGCGAAATGCATGCGGATTTTTTCCTCTATTGGGAGGATATTGACTGGAATGCTTCTGCCGCGGAACATGGTTGGCGCATAGTATTTGTGCCGAATTCTCGCGTATGGCACAAGGTTTCGGCTTCGACAAATAGCCAGCCCGGGATAAAAACGTATTACAGCGTCAGGAATCGGCTACTGTTTCTGCAGCGACACCGGCGAAACTTAATGTTATCAGCATACGTGCGCGCAGTCATGGTTTGCATGCGTTATGCCCTTCTCGGTCGAAAAATGAACGCCATGCTGTACTTCAACGGACTTAAAGACTTTTCGCTCGGCCGTTTTGGCCAGATGTCTTAATAAAAGCAAAAAGGTCCCTGTTTATGGAAACTCTCAACCATTGTCAATTGTGCTCGAGTGTTAACCTGGAAGTTATCCATAATAACTGTAATTTATCTCGCTGTCAGGCATGCGGGTATCTATTTGACAACCCCCGACCGACGCCGCAGGAAATTGCCGAATATTACTCACGACCGGCTAAGTATGATGGCTGGCTGGTTGCCGGGGCAGAACGCGAGCAGCTCTGGCAGCGCCGGTTGCAGAAGCTGTTGCGTTACGACGTTGGCGGTGATCTGCTTGATATTGGCACCGGCATTGGTCAGTTTCTGAACCGGGCGCGGCCATATTTCGCGACGGTCACCGGTACGGAAGTGTCAGCCAGTGCGGCGGAAATTGCTCGTGAACGGTATGGTCTGAATGTGCTCAACGAGGCGCTGGAGCGGATCGATTTCGGCGATCGGCGTTTCGATTTGATTACCATTTTTCATGTACTGGAGCATGTGCATGATCCGGCGGCGGTAATCAGGAAATGTCACGGGCTGTTACGTGATAACGGGACGATTTTGATTGCGGTGCCGAACGAAATCCAGGCTTTTCGCCAGAAACTGCGTGGTTTTCTGCATCGGCTGGGGGTGCTGAAAAGTTCTTTTCCCGGCAAGCTGGGCATCGCGCCGATCGTCCTGGATGGCTCGCTGGACGAAATTCATCTATCCCACTTTACCCCGGCGGTTGTCGCCTGGCTGGTGCAGCGGCATGGCTTCACGGTATGCGAAAACGGACTTGATCCGTACTTTGTCGCCAGAGGCAGGGCCAAAGTGTTGCAGCTGGCTTACTATTGGCTGATGCAGTCGATCTGGCGGTTGACGGGGAAAAACTATTACGACACCATCTGGCTTGTTGCCAGGAAACAACCGACTTCGGGGTCGGCAGAGTGAATCTTTGCATTGATGCCCGTCCGCTGCAGAATGGCCACTGCACGCGTGGGGTGGGGATTCTGGTGGCCAATCTGCTCCGGGAAATGGCCAGTATTCTGCCGGAGCAGGAGGTGACGCTGGTCACCCAGCAGGGCGCGGTACCGACACCTATATTTGCCCATGAGCGGCGTCTGCAGACTTTCCGGCTGGAGCGCCCCAATCGCTTTAACTGGCTGGCTGATCACCTGCTGCTGTCGGGCCGACTCCGCAGCAGTGGCGTGGATCTGTTTTTAGCCACGGATCTGAACAGTTATCTGGCGTCCGCGCCGGGGCTGAAGGTTGTGGCCATGGCGTACGACCTGATTCCGTTCCTGTTCCCGGAAGTCATGGCCAGTCAGCCGCTGCCGGTGCGTCTGGGCTGGCGGATCAATTTCGGCAAGCTCAAACATGCCGCAGCGCTGATTGCCATCTCCCAAGCCACCAAGAATGATCTGATTCGCCTGTTTGGCATCCCGGCTGAACGGATCCGGGTAATTTATCCCGCCATTGATCACAACCTGTTCAATCCAGCGAATGCAGCGAACCTGGACAACCGGGCCGAGGTGTTGGGCCGCTACGGCATTAGCGGCCGGTTTCTGCTGTATGTTGGCGATTCGGAATGGCGAAAAAATCTCCGCCGGTGTCTTGAGGCCCTGGCTGGTATTGAGCCGGCGGTCAAGCTGGTACTGGTCGGCAAGCGGGCGTTGACTGACCAGGTGCTGCATGGCTGGCTGGATGAACTGGGGCTGCGGCAGCGGGTTGTGCTCACCGGTTTTGTGCCGGATGCGGAGCTGCCCCTTTTCTATGGTGCTGCTCTGGCATTCCTCTTTCCTTCACTGTATGAGGGGTTTGGCCTGCCGGTGGCCGAGGCCATGGCCTGTGGTTGCCCGGTCATCACGTCCAATCTGTCGTCCATGCCTGAGGTGGCTGGTGATGCGGGTCTGCTGGTAAAACCGGCCAGAATGACGGAGATTCAGGCGGCCATGCACCAGTTGGTGACCGATGAAGCGCTGCGCCGCCGGCTGCAATCAGCCGGGATTGCCCGGGCGGCCCGGTTTTCGTGGGCGCGGACTGCCGCGGAAACAATCGAATTGCTTCGTGAGGTGGCAGTCGGATGACTATTGGCATTAGTACCGCATTTCTCGGCAACCTGCGGGCCGGGACCTGGACCTATACCTGGCACCTGCTGCAGGGGCTGGCGCTGACCGGCGAGGTCGTGGCCCTGGATAGAGAAGTTCGCCAACTGCCCGGTCTGGACGGTCTGCCGCTGCAGAGCTTTCCTGGTGGTGGCAAAACGCTGGGTAAGCTGATCTGGCCGAATTTCGTCCTGCCGGCGCGGGCTGCTGCCGCAGGTTGCGCGCTGGTGCACTGTACCACCCCCTATGGCACCTTTATGCCGTGCCGCTACCGCAATGTCATCACCGTCTGCGATGTGACGCCGCTGCTGTTTCCCGGTACCCATGGCCGGATGAATGTCTGGCATCATCAGCTGGCGCTACCGGCTATATTGCGGCGGGCTGACCGGATTATGACTATTAGCGAGTGCTCGAAGCGTGATATTGTGCGGCTTTATGGGGTTCCGGCAGAAAAGGTGACCGTCACCATGCTGGCTGCCGATATGAGTTTTTGCCCTGTTCCCGCCGGCCTGCCGGGCAGACTGGTGACTGATCTGCCCCGGCCCTATATTCTTAATGTTGGTACCCTGGAACCGCGCAAGAATTTAGACGGTCTGCTCCGCGCGTTTGCTGCCGCCCGCCGGCAAGGGTTGCCGCACACCCTGGTGATTGCCGGCGCCCGGGGGTGGGGGAAGTCCAGGCTGGCGCCGCTGGTGGCGCAGTTGGGTCTTGCCGATGCCGTTCTGTTTACCGGTTTTGTTGCCGATGAAGACCTGCCCCATCTTTATGTTGGTGCCGATTTTTTCATCTATCCGTCGCTCTATGAAGGGTTTGGCTTGCCGCCACTGGAAGCGATGGCCTGCGGCACGCCGGTGATTACCACTAACGTCTCTTCGCTGCCGGAGGTAACCGGGGACGCGGCACTGTTGGTAGACCCACGCAGCGAGGCCGAACTGGCCGCGGCAATGCTCCGTCTGGCAGGGGATAGCCAGTTGCGCCAGGATTTGCGGGAACGAGGGTTGGCCAGGGCCAAGGAGTTCTCGTGGCAACGAACGGTTTCCGAGACGTTGGCGGTATATCGCGAGCTGCTTGCCTGAATCTGACTGGTGTCGATCACAGTCAATCGCTAAGAACACGATCATTCTGGAGTTATGCATGACCTCGAAATGGTTTTCGCAATCGCAGGCAGTATTTCTGCTGGCGGTGCTGGTTTTTTTGTTCGCCCCGGTTTACCAGAGCCTGGATTCCCGTTACACCCTGATGGTCAGCCAGAACTTGATCGAGAAAGGAAGCTTTCGGCTGAATACGATCAAGGGCATTGAGGAGGCGTTTCCCTACTACAAGGCCAAGGGAAATTTCGAGTTCGTCAATGATAATCTTTATTATCTCTTCCCGAATGCTTCGTCAGTGCTCTCTGTCCCTTATGTTGCGTATTTGAACCGGTTTGGCATGTACCTGATCAATCCGGATGGCAGTTTCAATACGGATTTGGAAGTGCGCATGCAGCGCGGTCTTGCCTCAATCTTGATGGCCGCTCTGGCCGCAGTCTTCTTCAACACCGCCCGTTTATGGCTCCCGGCGGGATGGAGTTGGCTGGTTGCCTTGACGGCAGCGTTTGGCACGCAGATTTTCAGCACGGTTTCCCGGGGGCTCTGGTCCCACTGCTGGGGCATATTTCTGCTGGGGATTGCCCTGTACCTTGTTGCCCGTCGTGAACGTGGCTTTGCGGTGAACCCGATCCTGCTAGGGACTGTCCTCGCCTGGTCTTACCTGGTCAGGCCGACTTTCAGCGTGAGTATTATTCTTATTTCACTGTATCTGCTGCTGCGGAGCCGAAAACTGTTCATCCCCTATGCCCTGACCGGCCTCTGCTGGCTGGGATTATTCATCGGCTACTCCTGGTATAACTACAGCAAACTGCTGCCGACCTATTTCGCTGGTGGCAGACTGGGGGCGGACACATTCTGGACGGCGTTTGCCGGCAATCTTGTCAGCCCGTCACGGGGGGCGCTTGTCTACTCCCCGTTTATAGTGGTTGTTATGCTCCTGGTGGTTCGCTATCATCGCTCGCTAGCTGCGCCCGTATTGGCACTGATTGCCGGAATGTCGATTCTCCTCCATCTCGCGGCCATCTCAACCTTTCCCCACTGGTGGGCGGGTCATTGTTACGGGCCGCGCCTGATGTCCGATACGGTGCCCTGGATCGTGCTGCTGGGGATATTCGGCATCGATGCCATGCGGCGGTCACTGCAGGGCAGGCAGACAAAGACCGCCGGTTTTTCGGCCAAATTCGAGCGCGCTCTCTTGTCGCTGCTGGCGGTGGTTTTTATCTCGTTCAGCATCTTTGCCCATGGTGTCGGTGCTTTCCGTCCTGAAGTGCATAACTGGAATCTGGTGCCGGAATCCATTGATTTGCAACCGGAGCGACTTTGGTATTGGAAAGTGCCACAGTTATTAAGCTTCTGAGGCGGTTGTCGTGTTGTCGCGAACAGGGGAATTATGCGTATAGCCATTGATGCATCGACAATCTCTACGCAGGGTGGACCACGCGCCTATGTGCTGGGACTGCTCGATGCGCTGTTCAGGATCGATCAAGAAAACGAGTACGTCGTTTTTTATAATGACCCGGTGCATCTGGGCCGTTTCCCCCAGGCCCGTGAGATTGTCCTCACGGGCAAAAACCCGCTGGCCAGGCTCTGGCGCGAGCACGTTCTGTTGCCATTAGCCTGTCGCCGCGAACGGGTCGATCTGCTGCACTGTCCCAAAAGCGCCATCCCGCTCTTTTCGCCCGGCTGTCCGGTGGTGGTGACGTTGCACGATCTGATACCGATCAAGCATCCGGAACTGGAAAAAGTGGCCGCCCATTATTACTGGCGACTGCATATGCCACGGGCCGCCAAGCGGAGTGATCTGGTCATCACTATTTCGCAATGGGCAAAAGATGAAATCATGGCCACATACGGCATTGCGGACGAGCGGATTGCGGTCATCATGCAGAGTTTTGATCCGGCGTTGCTGGAACCCCGCTCTGCGGAAGTCGGGCGCCAGGTGCGCGATAGATATGGCTTGCCGCACGAGTACATTCTCTATGTCGGCACCATCCAGCCGCGCAAAAACCTGGGGACATTGATCGAGGCATATCATCAGCTGCGCCAGGAACTGGCAACGGTGCCCAGTCTGGTGATCGTCGGGCGGAAAGGGTGGCTCTACGATGACCTGTTTGCGCGCATTAAAGCGCTGCAGCTGGAAGATGCCATCATCTTTACCGGTTTTGTGCCGGATGAAGAACTCCCCCATATTTTCGATGCGGCCAAGGTGTTTGCCTATCTGTCATTGCTGGAAGGTTTTGGTCGGCCACCCTTGGAAGCGATGGCCTGTGGCATTCCGGTGGTGACCTCTAATACCACGGCCATTCCCGAGGTAGTGGGTGAGGCCGGGATTACCGTGCCCCCGTTGGATGTGGCGGCAGTGGCAGCGGCGCTGCGTGACGTTCTGACCAACGCAGATAAGGCGGCGCAGTTGCGGCAGTTGGGCCTAATCCAGGCACGGAAATTTTCCTGGGAACGTGCTGCCCGAGAAACTCTGACCATCTTTCAAACCGTAGCGACTGCACCGCACCTTTCTGACGGTCATCGTCTGCACAAATAAGGATAAGTTCATGACTGAGCGACGTAAAGATTTGCTGGTTCTGACGCTATTGTTGACGCTGTTTACGCTGTTTTTTTCTAAAATTCTCTTCACCGACCAGATCATTCGGGCTCCGGACATCATCAACGAGATGTATTGGACCGTTAAGGATATCCCGTCGCTCGCGCTGAAAGAGGTATTCAAGTTCAAGCTGATTGCTGAATGGATGCCGTTTGACAACAGCGGCGAAACGACCGAGGGTGGGTGGACTGCGGTCCAGTTCCTCTGGCATCAGCGGGTGATTTTTCATTTTATTCCCTCACCCGCCAACGTGGCCTGGTATATCATGTTCCACCAGTTTGTCGGTGCCGCCGGGGCCTATTTCTGTGCCCGGACGATCGGGGCCAGCAGAATTGCGTCGTCTGCCGCCGGCATCATCTTTGCGCTTGCCCCGGAAAATGCATCATTGATCAACGCCGGTCACGTGATGAAAATGGCGACTATTTCCCTGGCGCCCTGGGGTTTCTATTTTGTCGAGCGCACCTTCCAGACGCGTCGCGTTATCTATGCCCTCACTGCTGCGGTCGTCCTGGCGTTCCAGTTTTTTCACAGCCATTGGCAGATTTCTTTCTATACCTGTCTCGCGCTCGCAGTTTATGGCCTGCTGCGCTGCATCTATGTCTATCGTGAAGAACCGGGGAATCGCCGGCGATTTTTCGGGATCATTGGCCTGAATCTGGTGGTGCTGTTCTTTTTCCTCACCACTGTCAGTATTTCGCTGTTCTCGCTGGCCAGTTGGTCACGTGAAACCAATCGCGGTTCCCAGAGCGGTGCCAACCAGGGTAAAGGCGGACTGCAATACGAAGAGGCCATGTCCTGGTCGCTGCCGCCGGAAGAGCTGGCAGCGTTTGTTGTTCCCGGATTTTTCGGCTTTTCGCGTCAGGAAGCTGGGGAGAATCCGCCGAACATCGATTCCTACTATTGGGGACGGATGAATTTTACCCAGACCACTTCATACGTCGGTTTCCTCCCCTGGTTGCTGTTGCCGTTGCCGCTCCTGTTCCGGCGAGATCGCTACACCTGGCTGGCCCTGGCCGGAGTGGTGGGCGGTATTCTGTTCTCGATGGGCAAATACACGCTCTTCTATCAGCTGTTGTTCGAGTATTTCCCGGGGATCAACAAATTTCGCGTCCCCAAGATGATGATGTTCATCCCGGTGCTCGGCCTGGGGGTGTTGGCTGCCCGGGGGCTGGATTGTCTGCGGGAAGAAACCGTGCGCCAGACCAAAGAGTTTAGCCGCTATCTCTGGGGAGCTGCCCTTGTTCCGGTGCTCATTCTGGTCTGTTTAGGGATCATCAATGGTTGGGAAGAGCGCTGGATCAATCAGTTTATCGAATACCTGGCGCAACCGACCCGTTATGAGCAGGGCATGCAACTGGTCGCCCAGCGGTTGCAGAACATCAGAACAGAAATGCTGATTGCCGCCGCCCTAACCGCGGCTCATGCCGGGGTGATTCTCGCTTGTGGCCGGCGCCGATTGGCAGTTACGCTGCTGCCGCTAGCGCTGATCGGGTTGTATCTGCTGGATGTGGGACGGGTGAACGCCAAATTCATGTTTCTGGTCGATGTGCCGCAGAAATCGCGGGGTGAGGTGACGCCGGCCATGAAGTTTGTGGCCAAGGATTCACCGCTGTATCGGACCTTGCCGCTGGCTGGTGATCCGATGCAGTTTGCAAACGCCAAGATCCCGGTGCTCTTTACCTCCCATCCGGTGCAACTGGTCCGTTGGCAGGAATATCTGGACAATCTGTCCTTGACATCGCCCTTGGTGGATATGCTTAATCTGAAATATCTGGTGATGCCGGCGGAACAATATCTGGCCGAAAAGGGGCAGTTGGCAACGAAATATGATCTGGCATATCAATCGCCCGATGGCAAAGAAATTGTCTTGCAGAACCGTACTGTACTCCCCAAGGCGTGGCTGGTGACGGAAGTTATCCCGGTTTCACATCCCGGCCAGGCTCTGGCCTTGTTGCAATCGCCGAACTTTGACCCGGCACGTGCCGCAATTGTCGAGTCGCCGCCGCCAATTCCGTTGGGTAATATCCCGGCCAGCGGCGCTGGTACGGCTGAAGTGACGCATTATGAAGGGGAGTTGGTAGACATTAAAGCGATAACAGCGGTGAACAGTCTGCTGGTGCTGGGGGATAAATATTACCGGGGTTGGAAAGCCACAGTTGACGGCAAACCTACCGAAATTCACCGGGTTGATTATCTGCTACGGGGTATTTATCTGCTGCCAGGCACGCATGAAATCCGTTTTACCTTCGATCCGCTGCCGTTCAAGGTCGGCAAGTACCTGACGTTGGCGTCCCTTGCCTTCTTTGCCGGGATGCTGATTCGGGAATGGCGCCGTCGCGGCAAATATGCGTAAGTACGCCAACGAAGGAAATGGACATCATCAGAAAATATCTGATTGATGGCAGGGGCGAAGCAAACGGTAATTGCTTCGCCTCTGTTGCGTTTGTTGCGAGACTGAGGCAGTAATTTTATCGCGAGGGGGGTACGATCAGCTGGCGGCGGGTCAGGGTCAGTTTGCGGGATTTGCCGCCAGGGCGAGAGAAGGTAATCTCCACCGGCGTGCCGGCCTTGCCCCGCAGCCGATAATCAACCAGTTGCTTGAAGTTGCTGCCGCGGGTTGCTTTACCGTCAATATGGGTAATGACGTCGCCAACAGTTATCCCCGCTTGCTGCGCTGGCCCGCCCAGCACTATTTGCCGCACCACAATTTCGCCATCGGCCCTGGTTGTGCCGTCAATACCGATCCCGCCAAAATTGTTGGCCGAATTGGCCGCCAACAGGGGCAGGGGGAACGCGAGTAATAGAAGAATAAGGGAAGTGAAGCGCATGGCGGCACTATAGCCCAGCCACAACGTGGCGTCAAATGTCAGGATGGATCAGGTGTTGACGAACAGGGTCGGTCGCTTTAGAGTTCAACCATCTTGTGGCAACGGAGGAATGAATGCAGAAGGTACGGATCATTGAGCTGTTGCGGTTGGGCAGTGCTGGTGCCGGGACAACCGTTACCGTCGCCGGTTGGGTCCGCTCGGTGCGGGTGGGCAAAGAGGTCAGTTTCATTGCCCTGACCGACGGTTCATGTCAGGCCACGCTGCAGTTGGTGGTCGCACCGGGGCTGGCCAATTACCCTGACGTCAGTCGGCTCGGTACCGGCAGTGCTATCAGGGCAACCGGAACACTGGTCTCCTCTCCCGCCGTTGGTCAGCCGGTGGAGCTGCAGGTTACCACTGTAGAAATAGTCGGTCTGGCCGACGAGAGCTATCCGCTGCAAAAGAAGCGACACAGCTTCGAATATCTCCGCACCATCGCCCATTTGCGGCCCCGCACCAATACCTTTGGTGGCGTGTTTCGCCTCCGTTCGGCCCTGGCGCAGGCGGTGCACCAGTTCTTTAGCGAGCGGGGCTTCCTGTATGTGCATACCCCGATTATCACCGGCAACGATTGCGAAGGGGCTGGCGAACTGTTCCGGGTGACCACCCTGGATCTGGCCAATCCGCCGCGCCTGGATGGTGCCATCGATTATAGCCAGGATTTCTTTGCCCAGCCGACCGGCTTGACCGTCAGTGGCCAGCTGGAAGGGGAACTTTGTGCCCTGGCCTTTGGCGACATCTATACCTTTGGCCCGACCTTTCGCGCCGAAAACTCCAATACCCCCAGGCATGCGGCGGAATTCTGGATGATCGAGCCGGAAATGGCCTTTGCCGACCTGCTGGCTGATGCGCAACTGGCTGAGGAGTTCCTCCGTTACCTTTGCCGCCATGTGCTGGACCGCTGCAGCGAAGACTTGGCATTTTTCGATCAACATGTGGAAAAAGGGCTCATTGAGCGGATTGGTCGGGTGGCTGACGCTTCCTTTGCCATGATGGACTACGGTGAAGCCATCGAACGCTTGCAAAAGGCGCCGCGAGGCTTTCAATACCCAGTCCAGTGGGGGCTCGACCTGCAGACCGAACATGAACGCTACCTGACTGAGGAGGTGGTGGGCGGACCGGTCTTTGTCGTCAATTATCCCAAGGAGATCAAGGCGTTTTACATGCGGCAGAATGACGATGGTCGGACGGTTGCTGCCATGGATCTGCTGGTGCCGAAGGTGGGCGAGATCATCGGTGGCAGCCAGCGGGAGGAGCGGCTTGACCGCCTGGAATTGCGGCTGGTTGAGCTTGGCATTGCCCCGGAACCGCTCTGGTGGTATCTGGATTCCCGCCGCTGGGGTTCCTGCCCCCATGCCGGTTTTGGCCTCGGTTTCGAGCGGCTGATCATGTACTTGACCGGGATGGAAAATATTCGTGATGTCATTCCCTTCCCGCGCACCCCGCGCCATGCGGAATTTTAACCGGTGAATAAACCTGTCAACGCTGCTGGTCCGGGTGCGTTTAATCAAATATGCAGATGCAATTACCCATTGAGCAAAGTGAACCTTCCCTGCTGGCAACGATGGTTGACACGGCCATGTTGGTGCCGGTGATGACGTCGGTTGCCGAGCGCCGGGTGGCGCTGAATCAGTTCCTGATCGATGTAGAACGGCGCGCCTTCCGCATTGCCCAGATGGCGACCAATAACCCGGATGATGCCCTTGATCTGGTGCAGGAAAGCATGGCGGATTTCGCCCGACGCTATGCTGATAAGGGCGATGCTGATTGGCCGCCGCTGTTTCATCGGGTGCTGTATAGCCGGATCACAGACTGGCATCGGCGCACTCTGGTGCGAGAACGGTTGCGGGTCTGGTTTACCTGGGGTGGGGTTGGTGACGACGAGGCTGATCCCTTGGAAAATATGGCTGATCCGCGACGGGAGAGTCCGGCGGATCTGCTGCTGCGCCGCGGAATGGGTGAGGCCCTGGAGGAAGCAATCCGGCAGTTGCCGCTGCGTCAGCGGCAGGCATTTTTGCTGCGGGCCTGGGAAGGGCTGGATGTAGCCCAGACGGCCAAGGCGATGGGTTGCAGCGACGGCAGTGTGAAGACCCACTATTTTCGGGCGGTGCAACGATTACGCGACCTGCTAGGGGAGTATGCGCCATGATGCGGAGCCAATCAAACGAAGAGTTTACCCGGGAAGTCAAGCGGCAGCTGGATGCCAGCCTGGAACAGGTGAGTCCACAGACCCTGCGGCGATTACAGGCAGCACGGCAGCAGGCATTAAACGGTAAAGTTCGCACCCATCGCCCCTGGTTGGCATTCCCCCGTTGGGTAACAACTGGCGGTTTGGCAACAGCGGTAGTAGCCGTGCTGACTGTTTCCCTCTGGGTTGCCGTTCCCCGGCAGCAACCGCAGACTGTGGATGAAGAACTTGACCGGATCGCAACCAAGGAGCAGATGGAACTTTATGAAGACCTTGAATTCTTCCGCTGGCTGGCGGAGAACAAGTAGGCGGCTCCTTTTCGCCCTGTTCTTTTGCGGTTGTGCCGTGATGGTAACGGGCATTGCTTGGGGAGACGGCGGGCGGGAGCATCGGCCACAGAGCGAACGACGGCATGAACCTAATGACCGCTCGGGGCGCTGGCGTGAACTGCCGCCGGAACGGCAGGGTGAGCTGCGGCGAAGCTATGAACAGTTTCGTCAGATGCCGCCCGAGCAGCAGACGCGGATTCGCCAGGAATACCAGCGTTTTCGTCAGTTGCCGGATGACGAGCGGCGCACGGTAAAGGAGCGCTGGCGGCAGCTGTCACCTGCAGAGCGCCGGGAGTATCGGCAACAGCTACGAGAAAAAGGGTATTAGTGTAGGATCGCTGCAGAGTATGACACCCGGGTGCATTTGTACGCCGGAAGATGAATAGGGAGGTAGAGATGAAACGATTGATAATGGCAGTGGTGGCAATGGCGGCGGGAATGGGCATGCTGGCCGGTTGTGGTACTAACGATTCTGGCACCACCGGAACGCTGAAAGTGGCCATCACTGACAAAATGAGCGCTGATTGTGCCAGTGTGGTGGTCACGGTGAAGGAAATCCGGGCGGTTCCGGCCGGGCGGGAGAATTCACCGGATGACAGTTCCGGACTGCCGGTGATTGTCCGTTTTGCCACTCCACAGGTCATTGATGTCATGAAACTGCAGTTCAAGGCAGAATTGCTTGGTGAAGCGGTTATCCCGGCTGGCAGTTATACGCAATTACGCCTGATTTTGGCTGACAACCCGAACGGCAACCAGGCTCCGGTTAATTATCTGACCCTCAAAACGGCCACCACGGTTAAACTGCCCCTGACGACCCCCAGTGCTCAACAGTCAGGCCTGAAGATTTTGGGTCCGTTCACCGTGATGCCGAATCAGGTCACTGCCATGATGATCGATTTCGATCCCAACACGGCCATCGTTGTTCGTGGTAATGGCGATTATAACCTGAAGCCGACTGGCATCCGTTTGGTGAAGATGGACAGTATGATGCTGGCAAATTATGGTACCATCGCCGGAATGATTAGAACAACAGCCCCAATGAGCAGCATTGATGGAACATTCATTGCGGTGAAGCAGTATGGCACCTCGATGACAGTTGCCTCCGGTGCCGTGTTTGGCAGCTATTCGGCACCATTTACCGCCTTTGTCCCGGCCGGCGATTACCGGGTTCATGTGACGTCGCCAGGGTTCCTGCCCTATTCGACGCCTAAGACATCTGTTGCTGCCGGGCCGGGTTATACGACGCTGGCGGATATTCTGCTGAAGCTGCCGTAGATTCTCTGGAACCATTTGCTCGTGAATAACAAGAAACGGCCCGCACAACGCGGGCCGTTTCTTGTTGCTGTACATCCCATCAGGATCAATCCCCGCCGAATAAGAGCCGGTCCGATGTCTTGTCAACCAAGGTCGAATGGATCCGCCCCTTGACCAGTTGCCAGGCTTCGCCGGCACTCACCTTTTCTCCCCGCCCCAGCTTCAGCAGGAATTTTGGCTCGTCCTCATCCAGAATGGTTTCGCCAAAGCCGAGACGTCTGGCACTGTCGGTAGTTTCTCTGTTGATCAATCGTTCGAGCTGAGCCATTTCCGCAGGGGTGCCGTTGACAATGGTGTTTACCAGCCGCTGCGGGTCAAGGGTGGTGAAGATTTCGTCGATGAATTTCCCCATCTTCTCCTTATGTTCATAGATCAGTTCAGTCTTCCATTGGTTAGGCAGCAGAGCCAGAGCCTTTTCAAAGCCATCCTTGAGCAGGTCTTTGGCAAACTCGCGGGAGTATTCCTGATATCCCTTGGTCAGAATCTCGGTGTGGGCCGGTGGGAGTTCGGGGGTCATTTGGAGGGAGGCCGCAACGGAGGCTATGTAGGATTGGGTCTGGCGTATGGTTTTGGTTGCAGTCGCTGGTGCTTGGGTGGTCACTGACGGCGTTGCCGGGCCAGGCGCCGGTTGTCCCGCCAGCAGACCTTGGTTCGGGTTGGGGGCGGTGCCAAAAAAGGCGGTGCCAGACTGTACTGGTACGTCCAGTACCCCGGACAGGCTGGCGGCATGATCGGCATCGGCCCGGTCCCAGCTGCTGCGGAGTTGTTCGGCGCTCTGCTGCCGCAACTGCTGTAAGCGCTCCTGTTCTTGCCGTTGCTGTTGTTGCAGGATCTGACTATTGTCGACTGCGGCTGGGCTGTCCATGGCGTCCAGCAAGTCAAGCAGCTGCAGGCCCATACTGAGGGCACCGAGGGAGGATGAAGCTTTGCCGGCCGCCGCGGCTCCGGACAGCGCCCTTGCGCTTCCCACCGGGGAGGGGCGTGACGGCATCGGTACCTTGACAGTGTTGACCTTTTGCCCAGTCAGGCTCTCTAGTTGACCGAGCGCCGAAGCGGCGGTTTGCTGCGGTACGGCAAGGAGCAGCAGTACCAGTGGCAGGAGGGTGCGCCTCATGGCTTTACCTCGCTTTTTACCGGCGGGATTTCGTTGCCGGTCGGTGGGTTGCTGGTGCTTGACGCAGATCCGCCGGTTTTTAGACGGACAGCGTCAAGCTTGGCGATGAGGTCCCTGGTCTCCGGATCGGCAGGGGCGAGACCCCTGGCCCGCTCAGCGTAGAACGTGGCCTTTGCCAGGTCACCAGCCTGCAGGTAGACCCGGCCGCAGGTGATTGCGCCCCAGGAAGAGTTTGGGGTGCGCCGAAAGGCCCGCTCGCAGTCGCTGGTTGCCGTGGTCAGGTCGTTCTGTTCCAGGGCCAGGTTGGCGCGTACCAGGGTAGCGGTCTGTTCATTGCGGTCAAGGACCAGGGCATTGGTACTGTCTTCGTCGGCCTGGGCCGACTTGCCGGCACGAAAATGGGCCAGGGCGCGCAGGGCGTAGGCGATGGCCAACGGTTGCTGGTCAATGACCGCCGTACAGTCGACCGCGGCAGCCGCGTAATCGCGGCGCAGGAGTTGGGCCGTGGCCCGCTCCAGCCGGCTACGGGGATCGTTGCCGGCCAACTGCACCAGGGTGTCGTAAGCAACAATGGCCCCATCCAGGTTGCCCGCTTCAAGCCGGGCCTTGCCCAGGGTGCGCCAGACGGCCGGATCTTTGGGGGTCTGTTTGGCCGCCTGCTCGGCGCAGCCGGCAACCACGGTCCAATCGCCGACCGCACTCCCCAGCCGACAGGAAAGCGGTTCGATCCTGGGATCGGCGGTGTTAATCTCCCGGGCCACCTGCAGGTCCTGGCCGGCGCCGGGAATGTCACCCGCCAGAAACCGGGCCTCACTCCGGGCCAGCAGGGCGGTCAGGTTGCCGGGGCTGATGACCAGCGCCCGATTCAGATCCGGCAACGCTTCCCCATGTTTTCCCTGTTTGAGCAGCAGAGTGGCCCGGGCGAGGAAGGGCTCGGGCTGGGTGGTACAGGCCGTGGCTTTGGCAAGATCGGCGAGGGCTTTGCTCTCCTGGCCACTGCGGGCCAGGAGGCGGCCCCTATTGGTGAGAACGACGCAATCGTCCGGGTTTCGTTCGAGCAGTCGGCTGAACAGGGCAATGGCAGCATCGGTCTTGCCCGTTTCCCGCAATGCGATGCCGCGCAGGAGCAGCAGTTCACTCTCGGCGTCGGCTAACACCGCCGGGTTGGCGGTGTCAGTCAGCACACTCTGCCACTCCCCTGCAGTGCTGGCCAGCCAGGCCTGCTCAATCAGCAACCCCGCATCGGTCGGGTGGCTGAGGCGGGCTTCCTGCAAGGCTTTCCGGGTAGCTGTGCTGTAGCCCAGCTGCCGCAACGCCCTGATTTTTGCCCGGAGCAGGAACGGATCGGTCGAACTGACAGCGAGACCGGCCAGGCTGCGGGCATAGACCTCTTCCCATGACCCTTTTTTAATCAGGCCTTGAATTGCGAGGCGTTCAACCGAAAGGAGAAAATCCTGTTCTGCGGTGATGGGGATTGGGGTTGCCGCTGCTGATTGGACAAAGAGCTGGATGACAAAGACCAATAAGGCGACGGTGAGCGAGATGTATCGAGGGGGCATGGCATGATCCTGGGGAAATGAGAGATCTTCGTTTCATTGATTGTAGCCGTATTTTTGTTAGAGTCTACAGGATCGCAATCTATTCAGTTTCGAGGTGCTTCGATGCGCAAACGTGGATGTCGGCTATTATCGGTTCTCTGTGGTGTTTTCATGCTGGCTGGTTGTGGGTCGGCCCGGTTTAACAGTACGCTGAAACCTGCCGGTAATCCACAACTGACCGTGGCTGATCAGCGCTTTCGCCTGGCGGATTTCCAGGTCAGCTATGGTGAAGAAAGGATGATGTATCCGGTGGTCCCCCAACAGGTGATCAGCCGGGCCGGCGTGTTGTATCCACGGATTTTTGCCAATGATTGGAGTGCGGTGCCGATAACTGTTGCCACCCAGGTTGATGACGAGGGGATGGGCAAGCTCGGCCCGATATTGACCGGATTTACCCTCGGCCTGATCCCGTTTCCGTCGCATCATCTGGTGAATTATCAGGTCGTGGTTTCGCTGGTGGACGAGCAGGGGGACAAGGTGCCGGTGGCACCGGTGAGTTTCAGCCGCGAGAATGCCTTGTGGATGACGCTAATCGGTCCGCTCGGCTGTTTGCCGGTGCCCGGAGAAACCTTGGTCCCTCGGGATACGGTATTTTTTAACCTGTCGGGTGAGGAAATGGCGCAAAAATCGACCGGATTGACCAATGATTCCTTGGTGGAGGCGGTGGTCTCGGCGTTGCGTCAGGCGCCGGCGGAGCGGATGACCGCCATAGCCAAGGCCCGGCAGGCGCGGATGAAGGAAGTCACGATCGAAGGGGTGCCGTACTGGTCGTTCCTGACCCCGGCTTTCAGCAAGGGGTTTGATAAACAGGAGCGGGCCGACCAGTTTGTTGTGTTGCTTTATCGCGAGCGGCCCCGGCCTGACCTGCAGCCGCTGGAGTCGGCGGTGGTCGCCAAGCGCGATACCAATGGCCGTTGGCAACCGGTTCCGGCCTACCTCAAGCGGACCACCAAGGGGTTGGTGAGTATCAGTGCCCTGCTGGAAGGCGGGGCGCCAAGTCGGGTCATTGCCACTGAGGTAAGTGAACCGCCCCTGGAGGATTTCGTGCCGCTGCCTGCCGGCGTTGCGGATGACCGGGAAACAGCCGAAGCGCTTCGGTGGAGCAATCGCATCCTGCTGCAAGCCAAGAACCGGACCCTGCCTGCACTGCTCAAGGTCAAGGCAACCGGGGAGCTGGTGGATCTCGTTACCCAGGTGGAAAATTCCTTCCTGGATCTGAACCGGATGAGTGAACTGGCCAAGGACCGGGGGCAGAAGTCGGTGGCTGATGGTGCTGACGGCGGGGCGGCTCGGGAGTTGTCATTGACCTGTCGTGAACGGGTTGATATTTTGCGCCCGATTCTGGCGGCCATAAAACAGGAAATCGCCGGTCGCGGCGGGAAATAAAAGGAAGCGTGAGTAGTCAGGCCTTCGATGAACTGCACGGTTGTTCCCTGAGCGGAGTCGAAGGGAACTTACTCTGAAGACGGTTGAGCAGCAGAAAAGGCCCGGGGAAAACCTCGGGCCTTTTCTGCTGTTGCTATTGGAATTGACTGAGCCGGCCTGGTAAAACCAGGCTCTATGCCAGCGTCTTGCTGGGGAATGACAGCGCGGCAGTCGGGCACGCGTCAACGCAGGAAGAGCATTTGAGGCAGTCACGATGAGGCAGGGTGCCGGTTGATTTATGGGCCACAATCGGCAGATCCATCGGACACTCTGTTTCGCAAATGCCACAACTGCGGCAGTCGTGACGGATAGTTAACTGATCCTTGTTCCCGCCCAGGGCGTTGGCGGTGGTGCCAACCGGGCAGAAGGTGCACCAGGTGCGGGCACGGTAGATCGAGCCGAGCACCACGCCAACCGCAGTGGTCACCGTGCAGACCAGCCAGAAAACTCTGCCCCAGTGCAGGGGGTCGCTCGGGTTTTGGGCGATCTGCAGCCCCATCAAGGACATCAGTACCGCCATCACTCCCCAGCGGAAGGTCATGTTGCTGAATATTGCCGGCACCGGCCTGGTTCCGCCCAGGTAGCGGAACAGGGTATCGTAAAAACTGCCGCGCGGGCAGATGTTGCCACAGACATAGCGGCCCCGCAACAGGCCGCCACCCATGCCGATGGCCATGGCTGCCGGGACGGTATAGCCGAGCAGGGGATATTTCCAGCCAATGGCAATCGTGGTAAGCATGACGCCTGCCAGGAGCCAGCGGTGCAGTTCCTTGGCTGGGGTTAAGGTCGGCAGGTTGAGAATTCCTTCGCGTTGTTCCATATTTGCAAACCCCTTTGCTAATTCTAAAAAGGAATATATATGGAAAATTGAATCTGTGTCAAGGGGTTATTTAATGAGTTTGATGGGCACAAAAAAACGGCCGCTCTGGGCCGTTTTTTATCGAACATATAAGGAGGGCGAGCAGTTAGTAGACCGCGTAATTGTCCGACGAGGAAAAAAGTTCCTTGAGGAACAGATTGTTCAGGTAGTGGCCGGTTTTATGGGCTTCGATCTTAGCCAGGATGCGGTAACTGCTGGTGTACAGGTCGCCAATCAGATCGAGAATCTTGTGGTTGACCAGTTCTTTGCCGTAGCGTAAGCCGTCCGGGTTGACGATGTCGTTGTGACCGATGACCACGGCGTTGTCCAGTGAGCCACCTTTGGCCAGGCCGGCCTTTTTGATCGCCTCGATCTCCTCCTGCAGGACAAAGGTGCGGGAGTTAATAATGGCAAAGGCGTTTTCCACGTCCGTAACCCGTTTCCGCTGCTTGCCCACTGGTTGGCGGAATTCGATGGACATGGTGATGTCCAGCGTGTTGAGCGGTTTCGCCCGGACATACGCATCGTTGTGGCAGACCTCGACCGGTCTGAGCACCTGCAGGTAGACCCCGGCATCGGCAAACTCATACACCCCGGCGCGCCACATCTCGTGGTAGAACTCCCAGGCTGAACCATCAAGAATCGGTACTTCCGGGCCGTCGATATAGACCGTGCAGTTGGTGACCCCGGCAAAGTAGAAGCCGGCCATCAGGTGCTCAATAGTGGCGACGCTGACCCCGTCATCGGCAATCTGGGTGGAGAGACGGGTGTCAGCCACCATGTCGTAGCGGGCAGGAATGGTGACCCCACTGAAAATGAAGACAATGCCGAACTCACGGCGGGGGAGAAATTCCAGAGTTACTTCCCGCCCGGAATGGAGACCGATGCCACTAAGGCGAAAAATCCGGTTGATGGTTGTCTGTCGCTTGATCATGTTGCGTTTATGACACAATTGCCGGGGATTCGTCAAGGAAAGTGCCGTTCCGACAGAGGTTTTTCGTTTTCAACGTCGGTGAATTCCGCTACAGTGGCGCCGTTTATGCCCAATTACTTTCAGCGCCGAAAGGAATCTGTCCTCATGTCCGACAATCTGATCCCCCGCACCGAATCCGCCTATGACTATCCATTATTGATCAAGAACCTGTTGCTCTGCCCGGTGGTGGATGCGCCGGATCAGGAAATTGTCTATCGCGGCAGCTTCCGCCAGACCTATCGTGACCTGCGGGTGCGGGTGCAGCGGCTGGCTAATGCCTTGATCGCGCTCGGGGTCAAGCCAGGCGATACGGTGGCGGTCATGGACTGGGACAGCCATCGCTATCTGGAATGTTTTTTTGCCGTGCCGATGATCGGCGCGGTGCTGCATACGATCAATGTCCGCTTGTCGCCGGAGCAGATCCTTTACACCATTGATCATGCTGAAGATGATGTGCTGCTGGTGAATACGGAGTTCCTGCCGATTCTGGAGCAGATCCGGGGCCGGATCGATACGGTGAAGAGCTTTGTCCTGCTGAACGATGAACCGGCCGTGCCAACCAGCACGGTCCAATTTGTCGGCGAATACGAGGCGCTGCTGGCGGCGGCTTCGCCAGCATATTCGTTCCCCGATTTCAGTGAAAATACCCGCGCCACAACGTTTTACACCACCGGCACCACCGGTTTGCCCAAAGGGGTCTACTTCAGTCACCGGCAACTGGTGCTGCATACCCTGGGTCTGCTGGCAATGCTCGGGACGACTCAGTCGCAAGGCCGGTTTCATCGTGCAGATGTGTACATGCCGATTACGCCGATGTTCCACGTTCATGCCTGGGGCATTCCCTATGTGGCCACGATGCTTGGCGTCAAGCAGGTCTATCCGGGGCGCTATGTGCCGGATCAGTTGCTGGAGCTGATCGAAAAAGAGCAGGTGACTTTTTCTCACTGTGTGCCGACGATTCTGCACATGCTGCTCAAACACCCCCATGCCCAGCGGCTCGATCTTTCCGGCTGGAAACTGATCATCGGCGGTGCGGCCCTGTCCCGCGTTCTCTGTCTTGATGCGCTGCAACGCGGCATCGATCTTTTTACCGGCTATGGCATGTCCGAGACCTGCCCCATCCTGACCATTTCGCACCTGACCCCGGAGATGCTGGCCCTGCCCCCGGAAGAGCAGGCGGTCTATCGCTGCAAAACCGGGCGGACCATGCCGTTGGTTGATTTGCGGGTGGTGGATGCCAATTTTCAGGAGCAGCCGCGCGATGGCAAGTCGGCCGGAGAAATCGTCGTGCGCGCCCCCTGGTTGACCCAGGGGTATCTCAAGGATCACAAGGCTTCGGAGCGGCTCTGGGATGGCGGGTTTCTTCATACGGGCGATGTGGCAGTGCGGGACGAACTCGGCTATGTGAAGATTACCGACCGGACCAAGGATGTAATCAAGGTGGCCGGGGAGTGGGTGTCATCACTGGAACTGGAGGATATTATCGCCCACCATCCGGGGGTTGCGGAAGTGGCGGTCATTGGCCAGCCGGACGAAAAGTGGGGTGAGCGCCCCCTGGCGCTGGTGGTGCCGAAGCCGGGCGTTAAAGTAACGGATAAAGACCTGATGCATCATGTCAAGGAGTACGCCGACACCGGTGTGGTCAATAAGCAGGTGGTGCTGTTGAAGGTCCGTTTGGTGGAAGCTATCGACAAGACCAGTGTGGGTAAGATCAACAAGGTTGCGCTGCGGGAAAAATACACGCGGTGAGCTCATTAAGCGAGGTGAGCTAAATTATTAAAAACATTGACGGATAGAATGGGGAAATGTTAATTGAGTGCCGCATATACTTTGTGGGGTGGCGGCATGCATAAATATTTAACCATCATCTTCGTGGCCCTGGCGTGTCTGGTTTTTAGCGGCGCGGTCGGGATAGCGGTGACGAAAGAGCCGGAGCAGGGAAAGCTGCTGCCGGATCAGGTCATCCGGCAACTCCTGGAAGGGAATACCCGTTTTGTCAAACAGCAGATGACATCTCTGGCCGGCTGGGGTAAGTCAGCCAGTATTGCAGCTAACAAGGCCGGCCGTCCGTGTGCCGTGATCCTCACCTGTGCAGACGCCCATATCCCGCCGGAACTGCTGTTCGACCGGGGGGCTGGTTGCCTTTTTGTGCTGCGCATTGCCGGTAATATTGTTAATCCGGCGCTACTCGGCAGTATTGAACTGGCGGTTGAACAGTTGGGTGTGCCAGTGGTCATGGTACTCGCCCATGAACGGTGCGTTACGGTGGCAACTGCCGTTGCCGCCAAGGGAACGGGGCTCGGCAATTTCGGTGCCTTGCTCAAGGCGATTGAACCGGCGGTGTTCCAGGCCGAGCGGCGCGGGAATGGTGCGTCCGGGGCTGAATTGCTGGAGATGACAATAGATCTGAATGCACGAATGGTCGCCGGCAGCCTGCTCGACCGCTCCGTGATGCTGAAGAGCAAGGCTGGCCAGGGGCAGCTCAAGATTGTTGCGGCTAAATTGGACAGCGATGATGGCCGGGTCGTGCTGTTGGATTGATTTCCCAGCGGATTTAGTTGTCTGAAAAGCCCGCCACACACCTGGTGGGCTTTTTTTCGTTTTCCCCGGGCCGTGCCTAAGGTATAACAGTGACCATGAATGATTATCAGCGAATTACGGTTATCGGCGGCGGCTTGGCTGGCTGCGAGGCCGCCTGGCAGATTGCGGAACGTGGTATCCCCGTGATGTTGTACGAGATGAAGCCTCAGCAGTATTCTCCGGCCCACAGCCTGCCCGGACTGGCGGAACTGGTCTGTTCCAACTCCCTGCGTGGCGCGGCCCTGGAAAATGCGGTCGGTCTACTCAAGGAAGAGTTGCGTCTGGCCGGCTCACTGTTCATGGCGGCGGCCGATGCCAACCGGGTACCGGCAGGCGGGGCACTGGCCGTGGATCGTGAGCAGTTTTCGGCGTTTGTCACGGCCAAGATTACCGCTCATCCCCTGATTACCCTGATGCGGGAAGAAATCACCGAACTGCCGCATACCGGTACGGTCATCATCGCCTCCGGGCCGTTAACCAGTGACCGGTTGGCGGCAACATTGCGGGAGTTGACCGGCGATGCCCTCTATTTCTACGACGCCATTGCGCCGATTGTCACGGCTGAGTCGGTGGACCGCTCAATCGTCTTCAACGCCTCCCGCTACGGCAAGGGGGACGGTGACGATTACCTGAACTGCCCTTTTACTTGTGAAGAGTATGATCTGTTTCTTGATGCCATGCTGGCGGCGGAAAAGGTGCCGACTCGCGACTTTGAAAAGGCGATCCACTTCGAAGGGTGCATGCCGGTTGAGGAGCTAGCCGCTCGGGGGCGGGACACCCTCCGTTTCGGCCCGATGAAACCGGTCGGCCTGGCCGATCCCCGCACCGGTCGCGAGCCCCACGCCGTGGTTCAGCTGCGGCTGGAGAACCAGGCCGGGACCATGTACAATCTGGTTGGCTTCCAAACCAAACTCACCTGGCCGGAACAGCGGCGCGTGTTCCGCCTGATCCCGGGCCTGGCGCAGGCCGAGTTTGTCCGGCTCGGCTCCATGCACCGCAACACCTTTATCAATGCCCCGGCCCTGTTGACTTCGGCCCAGCAGCTGCATCGTGAGCCGCGGCTGATCTTTGCCGGCCAGATTACCGGCGTGGAAGGGTATGTGGAATCGGCAGGCAGTGGTTTTCTCGCCGGGATTACTGCCGCCCGGTTGGCAGTCGGGCAGGAGCCGTTGCTGCCGCCGGTTACCACCGCTCTGGGGTCACTGGTGCACCACATCACGAACAGCGACACCAAACATTTTCAGCCGATGAATGTTAATTACGGCCTGTTCCCGGCACTGGACGGCAGGGTGAAAAAACAGGAGCGGCGGGCCAAACTGGCCGAGCGGGCATTGACAGCGCTCGCGCTTTGGCTCGAGCAGATTAAGGTTAAGGTTGAGCAATAACCCTTAACCTCAACCTCAACCTACGAGCGACCAACGGGAGCAAGTAAATGAATGATAAGGAAAAACAGGAGATTTCACTCCTCGGCCGTATTTTCTCCATGGAGGTATTGCTCTTTCTTATGGGGTGTGTCTCCCTGGTCTCCGGGTTTTATACGGGCGAGTTGACCCAGTATTTCTGGGGAGTACTGATCATCGGCGGATCCATTGCTCTTCATTTCGTCCGGAAAAGGGACTGGAAAAAACACTGGGCCGACCTGGAACTGCAGCAGCAGGCCTACAATGAGCTGGAACGTCGCCGCAAGGAGGAAGAGAAGAATGGCCGTTGATCTGGTGCTGGCCTCTGCTTCCCCCCGTCGGGCTGAACTGTTGGAATCCGCCGGCCTCCGTTTTACGGTGGTGCCGGGGCATATCGATGAAACGCCGTATCTCGACGAGCCTCCGGTGGATCATGTATTGCGCCTTGCCCGGGAAAAAGCAGTTGAAGTGGCGCGGCGGGAAGTGGGGCGCTACTTCATCGGTGCTGATACCATCGTGCTTTGTGACGGCGAGATTATGGGTAAACCGCGGGACGATGCCGATGCCGGGCGCATGCTGCGGAAGCTGTCCGGCCGCGGGCATCAGGTCATTACCGGGTTTGCGGTGTTTGACCAGACCGGCGAGCGGCTGATCACCCAGTCGGTCAGTACCGAGGTGATCTTCAAGGGGCTCAGCGACGCAGAAATCGCCGCATATGTGGCGACGGGCTGCCCACGTGACAAGGCCGGCGCCTATGCCATTCAGGGCGGCGCGGCCTACATGGTGGAACGGATCAGCGGCTCCTACACCAACGTCGTGGGCTTGCCGTTGTGCGAGGTGGTCGCGGCACTGCGCGAATTGGGTGCCCTGGTATGAGTATTCCGGCCAATCTTGATCTGATTCACCAAGAAATCGTGGCGGCGGCGCAGCTGGCAGGGCGAGATCCGGAAACCGTGCGCCTGGTGGCGGTTTCCAAAACCAAACCGGCCGCCATGGTGGATGAAGCGGCGCGGTCCGGTCAGCGCCTGTTTGGCGAAAATTATGTGCAGGAGCTGCTGGAAAAGGCACCACTGGTACAGGAGCCGGTAGAATGGCACTTTATCGGCTATTTGCAGAGCAATAAGGTGCGGTTTATCGCCGGTCTGGTCAGCATGATCCATTCCGTGGACCGGTTGTCGCTGGCGTTGGAGATTGACCGGCAATGGGGCCGCCTTGAACAGGTTTGCGACGTGCTGGTACAGGTCAATGTGAGCGGCGAGTTGACCAAGAGCGGTACCACAACGGCTGACGCCATCACTCTGGTGCGGGGGATAGCGCAATTGCCGCACCTGCGGATCAGGGGGCTGATGACCATGCCGCCGTTTTTCGATGATCCGGTGGGCGCACGTCCCTATTTCCAGCAGTTGCGGGAACTGGCGGCGCAGATCGAGGCCCAGGCTATTCCCGGCGTCAGTATGGCGGAGCTTTCCATGGGGATGTCAGGCGATTTTGTGCCGGCCATTGCCGAGGGGGCGACCCTGGTCAGGATCGGATCGGCGATTTTTGGCAGTCGGTGAGGGTTTGTTTCATCATTCTGAGTAATTAGATTGTGGAGGGGGAAGATGTCTGAAGTTGATCGCGAACAATTAGCGTGTCTCGGCCAAGAAGAACTGGTCAGCAAGGCTCTTTCCGCGTTGCAAAATGACCACACATATCTGGCCATGGCCTGTTTGCAGCAAGCAGAGGCACTGGGCAGTTCGTCCATAATCGATTCCTACTTGGGCTACTGTCTGGCCCTGAATCACCAGGATTTCCCCAGCGCAATCCGCTTGGGCCTGTCTGCACTGCATCAGGAACCCAATAATCCGCTTTTTTGCCTCAATCTGGGGCGGGTCTATCTAATGGCGGGTGAAAAAACAGACGCCGTCCGAGTCTTTCGGCAAGGGCTGGCGTTTTCTCGTGATGAACAGCTCATTGCCGAACTAAATCGTCTGGGTACCCGCAAGCCGCCAGTGATCGTGTTTCTGCATCGGGACAACTTCATCAATGTTTTGTTGGGGAAGTTGCTGGTTAAGTTGGGTTTGCGCTAAGGCCTCTTCTCCCCTTGACGTACTCATTAAAATTTGGAGGTCATGCTGTATTATGTGGTTTCGTTTCCTGTTGCCCTTGTTTTTTGTCGCCTGTTTAAGCCCTCTCTCCGTTTTCGCCGCTGATGCCGGTGTGCCGATCCTGCTCTACCACCGCCTTGGCCCGGTCGTAGCCGACAGTATGACCATGACCACCGCCACCTTTGAGTCGCACCTGAAGTACCTGAAGGAGAATGGCTACACCGTGATTCCGCTGCGGCGGGTGATCGACTGGTACCAGAAAAAGGCCCCGGCACCGCCGGCAAAGTCAGTGGTGATTGTGGAGGATGATGCCCACAAGACCGTTTACAGCGATATGCTGCCGCTGGTGAAAAAATACAATGTGCCGGTGACGGTCTTTATCTACCCGTCGGCAGTATCCAATGCCAAGTACGCCATGACCTGGGATCAGATCCGGGAGTTGAAGAAGACCGGCCTGTTCGATTTCCAGTCCCATACCTACTGGCACCCAAACTTTAAGAAAGAGAAAAAAAAGCTGAAGCCGGCTGAATATGACAAGCTGGTGGATGGGCAGCTGAAAAAGGCCAAGGAGAAGATCGAGAAAGAGCTTGGCGGCAAGGTGGATCTGCTGGCCTGGCCCTTTGGAATTTATGATGATCAGCTGGTGCAGCTGGCCACGGCCGCCGGCTACATCGCGACTTTTACCATTGAGCGGCGCCATGCCACAGCCAATGAGAGTATCCTGAAGCTGCCGCGCTATCTGCTGATTGCCGGCGACAACACCAAGGCGCTGGCCCAGGTATTGGCCGGGACGGCACCGAAGCGAAATATCGCGTATTAGGAAATTGAATGAACATCTCTCTCGCCGTCATAGATGGTCCGAAAAAGGGAAAAAGTTCGAATTCCAAGAACCTGATAACTTTCTGCTGGGACGCGATAACGATGGCAGCAAAGCGCATTTTCGCCTCAACAACGATGACACCCAGGTTTCCCGAAATCATTTCCTCCTCGAAATAAATCCCCCCGACTGCTTCATTCGCGATGCCGGCAGCCTGAACGGCACTTTTATTGTTCAGCCCGGCAGTATTGTACGATTGGACAAGATGAAGGCCTATAACCAGTTGAATTTACAGAACGGCTACGGCATTCTCACAATCATTTCGCCGAAGGAGGCGATTATCAATGGCGACGACTAAAGATTTTGATTGCATTGCTTTCAAACGCGCCGCTCAGGAAAAGATATATGCACAGATTAAGGGAATGACTCCCGCCGAAGAGGTTGCCTGGTTCAGGCAGAAGGTGGAGAACGGCCCGTATGGGGAGTTATTGAGGCGCATTGCAGCAAGAGACCAGAAGCAGGATGCACTGCACTGTGCCGAAGATTCATCTGAGTACAAAGGGAAGCGGTAACGCGGGATTGTTAACCGACACGTCTTCGCGATCCGCTTTCGTTCATTCTGTGGATGACAAGCCGATTTACTCCTGAATTATATGTATCTCCCCGGAACTCTCGGCGATTCCAGGATGCTGGGGATTGAAGAGTTGCGCAGGATAAATGTTCCATTTGGGAAGATCACCGGTTCACGCGCGCGCGTGAACCGGTCAATAAGTTGTTGAACAAAAAAGAGGAGATTGGATTTGAGCAGCAAAATTCAGGAATGGATAACAGCGAAGAAAAAGTATAATCTTTCTGACGTACAGGTTCAAATGGCAAGAGAGCTGGGGATGAATCCTAAAAAATTCGGAAGTCTTGCGAATCATAAACAAGAAAAATGGAAAGCGCCTTTACCTGAGTTCATAGAAGAGCTTTACTACAAGAGATTCCGAAAGGAAAAACCAGACGTTATCGTAAAATTAACGCATTGCAACAAATAGCTGGTCTGAGTAAAACGGCTCTTACCAATACCTTCGTAAAGGATAACATAATGGCCATACCCGATTTTCAGCGTATCATGCTCCCACTCCTCAAATTTATTGCGGACGGGCAGGAACACACCAATCGTGAGGCTATCGATGCTCTGGCAAAAGAATTCACACTAACAGAGGATGAACAGAAACAGCTCCTTCCAAGTGGTCAGCAATGCGTTTTCGATAACAGGGTTGCATGGGCTCGCGCCCATATGAAAATGGCTGGTCTGGTTGAAAATACAAAACGGGGCATTTTTTAAATAACGAAACGCGGGACACAATTATTAAAGAAATCTCCTTCCGAAATCAACTTGCGCATTCTGCGAGATTTCCCGGAATACATCGAAGCAAGAGATCGGAACCAAGTCAAACAAACTGGAGACAATTCCGCAATTACAGACGACCAGGAAAGTAAGACGCCAGCGGAGCGTCTGGAAGATGCGTATGAGATGCTACGAAAGAACCTTGCCGGCGAAATCCTTTCACAATTGAAAGCATCGTCTCCGAATTTTTTCGAAAAAGTTGTTGTCGAGGTCCTGGTAAAAATGGGATATGGCGGTTCTCGTAAAGACGCCGGTCAAGCTATCGGTCGAAGCGGTGATGAAGGCATCGACGGCATTATTAAAGAAGACCGCCTGGGTCTCGACATCATTTACATACAAGCTAAAAGATGGGAGAATACTGTTACACGTCCTGAAATTCAGAAATTTGCAGGAGCCTTACAGGGGAAACGCGCTCGTAAAGGAATTTTTATCACCACCTCGGATTTCTCTCAAAACTCCCACGAGTACGTATCTGCAATTGAAAGCAAGATAATTCTGATTGACGGCCAGCAGCTGTCACAACTCATGATTGATTTCGGCGTTGGGGTTGCGACTGATGCGATATATGAATTGAAAAGATTGGATTCAGACTATTTTACAGAGAGCTGAGGAGATACTCATATGAAAGCCGCATCCACACGACAAAAAAATGCAAAATCATTAAAAGCACCAAAACAAAACCGAAACAATGTAACGGAATTATCAGTATATCTTGCCGAACGTGAGCACCAGCGAAAATCATTGGTACACAGCCTGAAAGGAAAATTCAGCGACATGAAATTCAGCAGTGAAGATCTTATTAAACAGCGTCGGTCAGAAACTTTATTGGAGGGCCGCTGATGCAGTATGTACTTGACGCCTGTGCATTACTTGCCTTTTTGAAGGGAGAAGAGGGAGCGGACAAGATCGAAACGCTGCTTCTTGACAATAATAATCGTTGCATGGCACACGCGGTCAATCTGTGTGAGGTCTATTTTAACTAACAATAACTGCCACGATGGACGTTGGGACAAATAACTCAAGCTCAAACCATCGGCAGCAGCAGTCACTCGGCGCGATTATCCGCGCTTCAAAGACTATCTGGCAGCTTCTGCATGAAGTTTGAGGCCCAGTGCCGCAACTATTTTGAGAATTGTATCGAAGCCTGGAATCCTATCACCTGAAAGCGCCTTGTAAAGACTTTCGCGAGAAAGACCGGCATCGCGCGCAACTTGAGACATCCCTTTTGCACGCGCGATGTCACCAAGTGCCTTGGCGATGAAAGCGGCATCACCATTAGCCTCATCGAGACAAGCTTCAAGATAGGCTGCCATTTCTTCCGGAGTTTGGAGATGTTCTGCGACATCATAGCGACTGGTTGTGGTTTTCGGCATGTTCAACTCCTAAAGATTGCTGGCAAGGCGTATTGCAGTCTTGATATCAGCGGTTTGACTACTCTTGTCACCACCGGCCAAAAGAATAATCAGTTCGTTGCCGCGTTTCATGAAGTACACCCGGTAACCGGGGCCGTGGTCGATCCGCAGTTCCGAGATACCTTCACCGACCGGTTTAACATCCCCTGCGTTTCCTGAGGCAAGGCGCTCAATCCTTACCAGGACGCGAGCCTTTGCCTGAACGTCGCGAAGGTTTTCAATCCATTTGGCAAATAGATCGGTTTTGCGAATTTCTACCATAAGAATACTGTATCCTCGTGGCTACACATTGTCAAATGGTAAGTTAATTTGTAGAGAAGGTGCCCATCCATCGGCAAGACCCGCCGAGGGCGGGTCAGCCTCAGCCCCGTTATGTGAATCAAGAGAAGAAACGAAAATACAGCCAGCAACCGAAAGTGAAAATTAGTAATCCACCGGAAAAACCGGAGAAAATACAGAACCAGAACTGCAATGGAGTCCCATTAAAATGAATTTCAACCTGACTGGGTAAACCCCCGTGGTGGAGGAAGTACAAGTGAAGTTATAGCACCAGAAACGGCTGGCAGTCCTTCTGTTGCTGCAAAGACGAGTAGCTTATCTGTTGGGAATGCTGACTGTCCATTCGGCGGCATCCTTGTGGAAACGGGTATAGATTCTAATAAAAATGGGATCTTAGAGAGCTCTGAAATAAGTAACAAACAAAATGTTTGCAACGGAGCAACTGGTGCAACCGGCCTGAACTCACTTGTTAAATTGACCCAAGAAGCAGCAGGAACTAACTGTCTCACAGGCGGAGTGGCAATTAGTAGCGGCATTGATACCAGCAATAACGGGATCTTAGAAACAGGTAAGATATGTTCAACAATGTATGTCTGTAACGGCGCTGTTAGTTCAGATAACACGGCACCAGTTGCAAATGCAGGAACAGCGCAGAATGTTAACACTGGTGCCGTTGTGACACTCGATGGTAGCGGCAGCAGTGATGCAAATAGCGATTTATTGACCTATAGCTGGTCACTCACTTCCAAACCATCAGGCAGCACAGCGACACTTTCAAGTGCCACAGCAGTCAAGCCCTCCTTTACAGCCGATATTGCAGGAACTTACATTTTCAACTTGGTCGTTAATGATGGCAAGGTGAACAGCAGCATGGCATCCTCAGTCTATGTGATTGCAACGAGTAATATTGTCAAACTAAAGATAAGGGGGTAGTCGGTTAGCTCCACCTGGCCAACTAGCCCCAGTTATATCCTTTAGTTACATCGTGTTCAGTAACGGGACTCTTTGCAACTGCCCGTTCAAGCAGTCTTCTGAATACGAGGCCTCGACTGCGAGATGTGCGCCTGTTGAATCTAAAAGTGAACTCCTCCAGATAAGACTGAAGGTGTTCAGGAACGACAGATCCTTGGTGAGTGCCGAGAATCCAGCGTTTTAACAAACTTGATACACGGTGGACTCCCGGCATGGAAACGTGAGCAGGATCGTCTGAAGATGATTGCACCGTTACCTTTCGAGTGATCCCGTGTGCTGATAGCCCATTGTATCCGCCCCATCCATCTGTATGCACAATAGATCCTGGGGCTGTTACGTCGTACACAAACGGCAGTAAACTTGCACCGGACGCATCGGGAATGTGACGCATTCGCACACGCCCAAAGCCCATGGGTTCTTTGATTTCTATGGCAATCACCACAATACTTTTAGCGGCGCCACGGCCTCGTTTGCCGCCCCGTTTAACACCGCCGACGAGAGTTTCGTCGACTTCAAAAAATGCGGGACACAAAAAATGCGGGACAGATTTATTTATTCATTGTTCATTAGAAATCAATATGCTATTGCCTGCCTATGCCAAGAACTGCGCGCCTCGTAATCCCGGATCATCCACACCATATTATTCATCGCGGACATAACCGTCAGCCGGTTTTCATGACAGACAATGACTATCGATATTACCTGGATAACCTTTTTGAATGGAAAAACAAACTGAAGTGCAGGTTGTATGCTTATTGCCTGATGACAAACCATGTCCATCTCATACTGGACCCAGGCGAGAATGAAGCCAATCTGGCAAAGCTCATGAAGCGGGTTGCCGGGCGTCAGACACGTTATGTCAATAAGCTGGAGAAACGGACCGGGACTCTCTGGGAAGGACGATATAAATCAAGCCCCATCAGCGCAGACAGTTATCTTATGGCTTGTTGCCGATATATCGAACTGAATCCAGTGAGAGCGTGTCTGGTTGATCACCCCGGAAGTTATAGCTGGTCCAGCTATGCAGAAAAAACCGGTAATCAGTTCAAATTAGTTGATGAAGACCCATTCTATCTTGGATTAAGCAATGATGCAGAAAACAGGAAACTGAAATACGCAGAGTGGGTATTATCGGCTATTCCCGAAGGAGAATGGGAATTAATCCGCTCAGCTACACAGAGAGGTCAGTTAACAGGAGGAAGCAGATTTTATGATCTGGTGGCAGATAGGTTGGGTCAGAGGGTCGAAGCAAGGAAGCCTGGGCGTCCGAGAGGGGCTGTAAAATAAATCTGTCCCGCATTTCGTCCCGCATTTCGTGTCCCGCATTTCGACTCTACCGCATTTCGCCGCATTTCGTAGATGTAATGGCTAGCAAGCTGGGCATGCCGAGAGATATTATCTCCGGCCACCTGGGAAACAATTTCAAGTCGCATCTGCAAGGGCTTGCTGTCCGGTTGAAAGAGCGGGTTATCGGTCAGGATGCGGCCATTGATACGGTAGCTCAGCGGCTGATAATGGCTTACAGCGGCATATCAGCCAGAAAAGGACCGCTGGGAGTTTTTCTGTTTCTCGGCCCTTCCGGGGTTGGCAAGACTGAGCTTGCCAGGTCGCTGGCGTTCGAGCTTTTTGGCAGTGACACTGCCATGATCCGACTGGATATGTCGGAATACCGGGAAGAACATAGCACCTCTAAACTGGTTGGTTCGCCGCCCGATTACCCAAGAAGTGAAAGAACTGCTGGCGGAGATGGGCTATAAGCCAGAATTCGGGGCAAGAGAACTACGGCGGGTCGTGGAGCGGGAACTGGAAATGAAGCTGGCAGAGAAGTTAGTGACCAGTGACAGCTATAAACCAATAAGGAAGATTGCCTTAAAATCAGATACTGTTGCCATCGAGTGAGTATTTTATTTTGGAACCGGGGAGGGCGGTAATGTCGGGCGACATGAAAAAACACCCCTGCCCGGATTGTACCTTTTGCCAGTGGTGCAGCGATGATCGCTGTCGCCTCTGTCTCGGGACGGGGTGCGGGCAACGGAAGCTGTCCCAAGCGGAACAGATTGAGCGCTATGAGCAGCTGAACCGTGCCGCGGCGCCTGCGGTTGTTGATTGCAGCACCGACACGCTGCGCCACTTCGAGCTGACCATCCGCCAGCCGCAGTCCGGTTACCGTTTTTCCCTGGATCCGTTGCTGTTGTGTGACTTTGTGACGGTGCGGACCGGTGAGCGGGTGATTGATCTGGGGACCGGCTGTGGCGTGATGCCGCTGGTGCTGGCGCGGCGGGAACCGACGGCAGAGATTGTCGGGGTGGATTTTCAGCCGGAAATGGCGGCATTGGCCAAGGAAAATGCCGTTGCCAACGGTTTTGCCGGCAGAATCACCATTGAAACCGCAGATATCCTG
The DNA here is from genome assembly GCA_031412995.1 of Geobacteraceae bacterium. Taxonomy (GTDB): domain Bacteria; phylum Desulfobacterota; class Desulfuromonadia; order Geobacterales; family DSM-12255; genus JANOEC01. Next base: position 7,383 of record JANOEC010000138.1, on the reverse strand, counting down.
CAGCACAAAACGCTTTCGCCTGATTCATCCTTTGATCTGGTGATCAGTAACCCGCCGTATCGCACCCCGGGCAGTGGTAAAATCAGCCCCAGAACCGGCCGGGATCTGGCGCGTCACGAATCGACCGCCACCCTGACCGATTTTCTGGCCGCCGCCAAGTATCTGGTCAAGCCGAGCGGCCGGATCTGCATGATCTATCACCCTGAACGGTTGGCAGAATTCATTGCCGAGGCAACGGCGTTGAAGTTGGCGGTAGTCAGATTGCGCATGGTGCATGGGACAATTGATGCCGAAGCGCGGATGTTCCTGATTGAGCTGGTAAAGGGGCGTAAAGGTACGTTGCTGATTTTGCCACCGCTGGTGGTACGTAATGCTGACAGCAGCTATACGGCTGAGCGGCCATGGTTAACTTGATTATTCAGTGCCGGCGATGATGGGTGGTCAGGAGGCGCTGGCAGGCTTCGCGCAGTTCCGTATTTTCAAGGTTGGTTACGGTGCTGGCAATTTCCGCCAGTTCGACGGCGGTGAGCGGGCGATCGGGGAGCGGGGGAGATGGTTCGGTTTGACCTGAGAGGGACGGTTTGCCGGCCTTGAGGTAGATGTCGCGAACCAGTTCGGCGCCGAGTTGCTGGTTCAGCCGCTCGCGGATTTCACCCTTGAGAAAGGTCAGCTGCTGCATCCAGGGGGCGCTGGCCACCATGACCGTCAAGACACTGTCGCGCATGCTGCTGGGGCGGGCCTGGGCCGCGATTTGCGGGCCAACTACCGCGTCCCAGGCTTCCCAAATTCGAGATTCGGCCAGTCGCCGGGCCAGTGGGGTGCCCTGAAACGTATCCGCCAGCAGACGACCTATTGCTGCCGGTGCCAACATACGCGGCCGATTAGCCACGTTGGTCTTTTCGACGGCGGAGTCGCCCGCCGATAATCTGGCCGACAATTGCGCTGGCCAAGGTGAGCGGGATCACCTTCCAGCTGAAGCCCGCTTTTACGCGGAGGATGATAATCAATGGAATTGAGATGTGGACATAGAAGTACCAGCCAAAGGAAAATTTTTCGGTTCCCTGGCGCAGATATCCCAACGGTATGTTGCTGGCGAGGGCGGCAATTATAAGTCCGATGAGCAGGATGTTTGTATTCATGAAATCCTCTCCGGCATAGTGGCTTTTTTTATGGCCAATGTCAATGCGTGCCACCGAGAAATGCGTGCCAACGAGAAATTACTGCAAGGAGATAGAGTTGATGGTGAAGGAAGGCGAACTGGTGGCAATATTCAATTCCATTCATCGGGTGATGAAGGCAGAAAAACTGCTGAAAGCCCTTAATCTGCCTATTCTGGTGATCCCCGCGCCACGAGCTCTGTCGTCTGATTGCGGTTTGGCCATTCGCTATCCGTCCGCACAGCGGGAGGCGGTTGAAGCGGCCATGATTGAAGGGGGACTGGTACCGGAAGAAATCTATCTCCATCGCGGGGACGACTACGAAAAACTGGCATGATGCGTGGGTTTGCCGCCGCAACCGCCTGTTTTACCTTGACATAGTAATGCCGCTTTTCTATTCTGCCTTGTTCCGTTCCCCGCAAAAGTCAACACCGTCGCCAGCCGTCCGCGCCGGTCTATTCCAGGAGTTGATGCAATGAAACCCTTATTTTTGAATCCCCCCACCTTCGAGGATTTCGATGGCGGCGCCGGTGCGCGCTACCAGGCTTCCCGCGAGGTGACCTCATTCTGGTACCCCACCTGGCTCTGTTATCCGGCCGGGATGATCGAAGGTTCGCGGGTAGTGGATGCGTCGGTACAGCGCCTGGACCTTAACGCCTGCCTGGCCATTGCCAAGGATTACGATCTGGTGGTGATGTACACCTCTACCCCGACCCTGGCCATTGATACGGCCACCGCCCGGGCGATCAAGGCCCAGAAGCCGTCGACCATCACCGTGCTGACCGGTCCCCATGTCTCCGTCCTTCCCGAAGAATCGCTGAACTTCACCGGGGATGCCGTGGATATCGTCTGCCGGGGCGAGTTCGACTACACTATCAAGGAGCTGTGCGAGGGGCGGGAGTGGGAAACGGTTGACGGCATCAGTTTCCGGCGGGAAGGGAAGGTCTGCCATACCCCGGACCGACCACTCATCGAAGATCTGGATGCCCTGCCTTTTGTGGCCCCGGTTTACCGTCGTGATCTGCCGATCAGTGAATATGTCATTCCGCACTTCAAGAACCCGTATGTCTCCATCTATTCCAGTCGCGGCTGTCCGTCAAAGTGCATTTACTGCCTCTGGCCCCAGACCTTTTCCGGGCAGCGGATGCGGACCCGTTCGCCGCAGAACGTCTATGAAGAGATCAAGTGGATTGTCGACAATATCCCGGAGATGCGCGAGCTCTCCTTTGATGACGATACCTTCACCGCCAACAAAGAACACGCCCGGGAGATCGCCCGCTTGATCAAGCCGCTGGGCATTTCCTGGACGATCAATGCCCGGGCCAATTGTGATTATGAAACCCTGAAAATCATGCGCGAGGCTGGCCTGCGGCATGTGGTGGTTGGCTATGAAACCGGCAATGCCCAGATCCTCAAGAATATCAAAAAGGGGGTCACCAAGGAGCAGGCGATCCAGTTTACCAAGGATTGCAAGAAACTGGGGCTCTCGGTCCATGGCGCTTTCATCATGGGGCTGCCGGGGGAGACCCGGGAGACGATCCAGGAGACCATTGCTTACGCCAAGATGTTGGACCTGAACTCGATCCAGGCTTCGTTGGCGTCACCGTATCCCGGCACCGAGTTTTATACCCTCTGCCAGGAAAATGGCTGGATCGCACCTGGTGATTTCATTGATGAAACCGGTCACCAGAAGTGTGTCATTAATTATCCGAACCTTTCCAATGCCGAGATTTTCGCCTCGGTTGAGGAGTTCTACAACAAGTTCTACTTCCGTCCCAAATACATCCTCCGTAGTATCGGCCGGATGATTGTAGATAGTGCTGAACGGAAGAAGCTGCTGAAAGAAGGCAGGCAGTATCTGGAATACATGCGCAAGCGGAAGCAGTCACAACCGTCGTGACCCAAAAACCCGCCTGCGTTGTTGCCGGCGTCGTTCGTCGCTGCGACGTAGTGATACTACGCCTCACTCCTTACTCCTTGGCGCCTAGCATCCGGGCTTTTGGATCCCGACGATGAGGTTTTTATGCAAGAACTGATTGTCAATGCCGATGACTTCGGCCTCTGCAGCGGTGCCAACCGGGCGATTATCCAGGCGTACCGTATTGGCATCCTGACCAGCGCTTCGTTGATGCTGGGCGGGCAGGCCTGCAGTGAGGCCGTGGCGCTGGCCAAAGATCATCCCGGCCTGCAGGTGGGGCTGCACCTGACTCTACTGCAGGGGCGGGCAGTGGTTGATCATCCCAAGTTCCCCTCCATCACCGATCACTCCGGGCATTTCAATAACGATCCGGTCATGACTGGTATGCGTTTTTTCTTCATCAAGTCGCTGGCCAAGCAGATTCGCGCTGAGATCATTGGCCAGATTGAGGCCTTTCTCGCCACCGGCCTGACGTTGTCCCATATCGACGGCCACTTGAACATTCACATGCACCCGACGGTGTTTGATACCCTGGCTGAACTGATGCCGCAGTACGGGATCAAGAGCTTTCGGCTCAGTCGGGAGCGGCTCGACGTGGAGCTGAAGCTCGACCCGCAGCGTCGTTTCGGCAAAGCGGTCGATGCCTATATTTTCGCCAAGCTGGCGGCCCGTTGCCGGCCGGTGCTGGACCGGCTCGGCATCAGCTACACGACCGAAGTTAAGGGGCTGCTCAATTCCGGGGCCATGACCGAAGAGTACCTGCTCAAGGCTATTGACCTGCTGCAGGAGGGCACGACAGAAATTTACTTCCATCCAGGCTGCCACCCGGATCCGGAGCTTACCAAATGGATGCCCGGCTACCGGCACGAGGATGAACTGGCGGCCCTGACCAGTCAACGGGTGCGGGGCAGACTGCGGCAGCGGGATATACGCTTAAGAAATTATCGAGGAGACTTAAAAGATGTTTAAAACCTTCTTCATCATGTTTTTGGCGGTGTCTGCCGGGACGGTCGGTGATATCCTGCTGGCCAAGGGGATGAAGGAGTTGGGCGACCTCTCCACCCAAGGGCTGCGTGGCATCATCAATTCGGCACTGCAGGCCTTGACTGAACCAAAAATTATCATCGGTACCGCCTGTCTGGCGCTGTTCTTTATTCTCTGGCTGGCGGTTCTCTCATGGGAAGACCTCTCCGTCGCCCTGCCGATGCAGGCGCTTAATTACGTGCTCGTTGCCTTCCTCGCCCAGTTCTATCTCGGCGAGCAGGTGACGCCGCTCCGCTGGGCCGGCATTGGCCTGGTCTGTGTCGGGGTGATGATGATCACCAAGAGCAGTCAGGCGGGATAAGTGCATCCAGGCGTGGGAAAGGCCGTGCTGTATGGCTCGCGGGCAAAAGGCACCTTTAAGCCAGGCTCGGACATCGACTTGAGCCTTCACGGTAGGGGGGTATTTTAATTCAGTAATGATCGTGACACTGCGCAATCAGGAGGGTATCATCTTCGACTGCATACACTAAGCGGTGGCAGTTGTCTATTCTGCGAGACCAGAAACCAGCTAACTGATGCTTGAGTGGTTCTGGTTTACCGATACCGGTAAACGGTTCGCGCTGAATCTCCCGGATTAGCTGATTGATGCGTTTAAGTACCGCCTTGTCGCTCTTCTGCCAGTAAAGGTAGTCATCCCACGCGGCGGTTGAAAATCTGATCATCATTCCGACAACTCTCTAACTTGTCCGCCTCCCGCACGTAGCTCCTCGACCGAATCAAGCAACCGCTTGGCTCCATGCGGATTCCGGAGTAGGTATGCAGTTTCTTCAAATGCGTGATAATCGTCAAGTGAAAGGATGACAACCGGTTTACCACGCTGGCTGGTTACTACAACAGGAACGTGGTCTTCATTGACCGATCGCATGACATCTGCCAGGTGCTGTCGCGTATATGTATAAGTCAGAGCATTCATAACTATCGTCTCCTTAGTGAGTATGTACAAAACATAGTACATGTCGGTTTAAAAATCAAGGCGATCCAACCAAGCGCAGCAACGGTTATCCTGCTGTGATCTCAGCCGTTCAAATTTTCTTACAGCACCACCTAAATCCGCGTCTCCTCTGTTTGCCCGGGAGGGGCCTTGACTTCCCTGCTACCCGGCAATACAATCCGGTCTGCTATATAAACTCAATGAACAGTGTGAGGTCGCAATGAAACGATGGTATCGACAGGCGTTGACCCTGTTCCTGCTGCTGGCGGTTGCTCTGCCGGTTCAGGCCGCCGGGCTGGCGGACAAGGTTAAGGAACATACGTTAAAGAACGGCATGAAGCTGCTGCTGGTGGAACGGCATGGTTCGCCGACCGTGGCGGCCTGGATCCGCTTCCGGGTTGGCAGCGTGGATGAGCGTAGCGATGAGCGAGGGGTTGCCCACCTGCTGGAGCATATGCTGTTCAAGGGGACCACAACCCTCGGCACCAAGGACTACAGTGCGGAAAAACCGCTGCTGGACAAGATTGAGGTGGTGGCCCAAGAGCTGACCACGGAAAAGGCCCGGAAAGGGAAGGCGGACGGAGCCAAGGTGGCAGAGTTGCAGAAGCAGCTTGATGCCCTGGAAAAAGAGGCGGGGCAGTATGTCATCAAAGATGAATTCTCCGAAATTTATTCCCGTAATGGCGGCTCAGGTTACAACGCCTTTACCAGCAAAGATGGCACGACCTATCTGATCAACATGCCGGCCAATAAGCTGGAGCTCTGGGCGGCCATTGAGGCGGATCGGATGCAGAATCCGGTGCTGCGCGAATTCTACACCGAGCGGGACGTGGTGATGGAAGAGCGGCGCCGTTCCTATGACGCTTCACCGGAAGGGAAACTTTGGGAAACGTTTCTGGCCACCGCCTTTCAGGTGCACCCCTTTGGCCCTCCGGTCATTGGCTGGCAATCGGACATCGAGAACCTGACCCGGACCAAGGCCGAAGGGTTCCTGAAACGCTACTATGCCCCGAATAATGCCATTGTGGCAGTGGTTGGTGATATTAATACCCAGGCGGTGATTGCCCTGGTGGAAAAGTATTTCGGCCATATATCGGCGGCAGTAACGGTGCCACCGGTGGCGGCGGAAGAGCCGCCGCAGCAGGGGGAGCGGCGGGTGGAGATTGTTGGTGATGCCAGTGCCGACATGCTGATCGGTTTTCATAAACCGACCCTGCCGGATCAGGATGATTATGTCTTCGATGTGATCGATATGGTGCTGGCGGATGGCCGCACGTCACGGTTGTACAAAAAAATGGTGGTGGAACAGCAGATTGCGGCGGATGTGGGGGCCTTCACGGCGCCGGGGCACCGCTATCCCCATCTGTTCATCGTGACCGCAACGCCACGGGCACCCCACACGGTGACCGAGGTGGAAACAGCCATTCTGGCGGAGATCGAGAAACTGAAAAACGAGCCGGTGACCGAGCGGGAACTGCAGCAGATTCTCAATAAGTTGGAGTTCGAGGAGTTCCGGCAGATGAGCTCCAATGGCGGCTTGGCCCGCAACTTGACCGAATATGAGGCGACCACCGGCAGCTGGCGGTATCTGATCGAGCATCGCCAGAAGGTGGCCCGGGTGACGGCCGCTGATGTGCAGCGGGTGGCGAAAAAGTATCTGACCCGTGAGAACCGCACTGTTGGCTACATCACCAAGAAGGAGGTGGCCCCATGATCCGGCGCCTGATACTGATTTTGACCCTGGCGCTGGTTGCAGGTGTGACCTCTGGCTGCGCGGGTTTTGGCCGGGTGGGCGGAGATCCGCGAGCCATGACCTTCCCCTTGATCAAATTTGAGGTGCCGAAAAGCGAGCGCTTTGAGCTGAAAAACGGCATGGTGGTCCATCTGATTTCCGACCACGAACTGCCGCTGGTCAGCATTACTGCTTATGTAAATACGGGCAGCATGTATGAACCGGCCGACCAGGTAGGCTTAGCGGGGATTGCCGGCGCAGTCATGCGGAGTGGCGGCACCGTCAAGACCCCGGTGGAGAAGCTGGATGCGGAACTGGAATTTATGGCGTCGGGGGTGGAGTCGTCCATTGGTGGCGACCTGGGCAATGTTTCCATGTCGACCCTGAAGAAGAATCTGGATCGCACCCTGGAACTGTTTGGCCAAGTGCTGATGACGCCCGCCTTCCGTGAGGATCGGGTTGAGCTGGCCAAAAAACGGACGATCGAGGGGCTGCGGCGGCAGAACGATGATCCTAAGGGGATTGCTGATCGGGAGCTTAATAAGGCGCTCTTTGCTGATCATCCCTTTGGCCGGGTGCCGACTATTGAGGGGGTGACGAA
>JANOEC010000137.1:0-72717 GCA_031412995.1 Geobacteraceae bacterium | reverse complement strand
GGTAAGGTCGGTTATTGATTGCAAGGTCACCCCAGCGGGAAGGTGAATAGGTGACCCGTCAGTAATTACGTTGATATCCGGTTGCGCCGTGATAATCTCGGCCAGCAGTTTTTTCCCCCGTCGTTCCGGGAAAATTCTCGGTAGTGACACAAAGGAAATACTGGCATGGTGATTGGTTAGACCAGCCTCTTTGCACCGTTGATATGACGCTGCCGGCGTCATAATGGTGTACTTATCTCCCTGGCGTGCTCCGGTACAAATGGCTGACCAGCAGGAAGTGACATCGGCAAGCCAGAGGCAATACTCTCTGGTTTTTCCCCACCGTTCGCTATAGATCCGGCTACTATCTGCTTCGGTTCGCGCTCGCCGTTCCAGGGAGCCGTAGCGTTGTTCCGGTCTGGTGTAAACCTGGCTGATCACCGTCTGCACCGTTTTGTAGCCGGCTTGCCAGGCCCGGCGGCTGAAGTCGGCAAGACACCATGCGTCACCATCCAGACTGTTGTCAAAAGTCCCAATCTGCTCAATGAGTTGCCGGGGCATGGCTTGGCAGTAAAAAGATGCCTGGCTGATTTCGGTAGCAGCAGTGCTTGAGGTTTTTCGACGTTTGCCTGTCGTCCAGGGGCTGAAATCAGGACAGACAATGCCGACATCCGGACACTCGCGTAAAATCTGACTTAAGGGCGATAGCCAATTGGCGCTCACAATTGTCATGGGCGACAGGACGACAATAATTTCAGCCGCAGCGCTGGCAATACCCCGGTTGATGGCCGCCATTTTACCCTGGTTCAGCGGTTCATGCATCAGCAGTACCCGCTCTTCCAGTGCCTCAGCAAATTGTTCGAGCAGGCGCTCGGTTTCCCGTTCACTGCCCAGATCTACCAGAATTATCTGGGTGTCTGGAGTATGCTCAGCGAGGCTGGCCAAGCAGTTGCCGAGAACTTCCAACCGGTTCCAGACCGGAATGACGATACTGGCGTTAAAGTGCATGGCACACGATAGGAAATAAAAACGGGACGGCTGTCAATTGACTGCGTCCCGTTTCTGTTTGCATGGATTTCATTATGAACTGACTGCCACCGTGCGGAGCAGGTTCAGCTCGTCCAGAACTTTACCTGAACCCAGGACTACGCAGGAAAGCGGATCATCAGCAATCACAACCGGCAGTCCGGTTTCTTCGCGAATCAATAGGTCGAGATTGCGGAGCAGGGCACCACCACCGGCCAGGACGATCCCCTTGTCAACCAGGTCTGCGGCCAGTTCTGGGGGAGTACGCTCAAGGCAGATTTTTACTGCTTCAACGATGGCATTAACCGGTTCGGTCAGGGCTTCACGAATTTCATTGGAATCGATCAGTTTGGTCTGTGGAATGCCCGAGACCAGGTCGCGACCTTTGACTTCCATCCGCCTGACTTCGCTGCCGGGATAGGCTTCGCCAATTTCAATCTTGATTGATTCGGCCTTCTGGTCACCGATCAGAAGATTGTATTTTCGCTTGATGTACTGGACGATGGCGTCGTCCATCTTGTCGCCACCAACCCTAACTGATTTAGTATAAACAATGCCGGCCAGGGAAATAACGGCCACTTCAGTGGTGCCACCACCGATGTCGACGATCATGTTGCCGCTGGCTTCGGTAATGGGCAGACCTGAACCAATGGCCGCAGCCATAGGTTCCTCGATCAGGTATACCTCGCGAGCACCCGCAGATTCGGCAGATTCCTTGACTGCCCGCTTTTCAACCTGGGTAATGCCCGATGGCACACAGATGACAATACGGGGGCGTACCAGGGTCTTGCGGTTATGCACCTTGTGAATAAAGTAGCGGAGCATCTCCTCGGTGATGTCAAAATCGGCAATGACACCGTCCTTCATCGGGCGGATGGCGGTAATGTTGCCAGGGGTACGGCCAAGCATTTTTTTTGCTTCCATGCCAACCGCTAATACTTTATTCTGCCCGGAGTTGGTCTTTTGGACGGCGACAACAGAGGGCTCGCGGATGACAACGCCTTTTCCTTTCAGGTATACCAGGGTATTGGCCGTGCCAAGGTCAATGGCCAAATCATTGGAAAACATTCCAAATAAATAATCAAATATCTTCAACATGAGAACTCCCTCTCGCATACATATAGCTGTTGATCAGCTCTTAAACCGCATCATGCGGCAGGAAAGCGACAAATCCTACATAAATCTACATTGTCATGCAAGAAAGAATTGTTTAACTTCGGAATCCGCTGGTGATCTTTTTCGATAGAAAAACAGTTAACCGCCGGTTGCTTTTGCCAGATGAATATATTATTATTCGACGCTGATTTTCAGCTAGTCACTTCTGAATGTGCCGGTTACGTGGCAAAGTGAAGTTTTGACGGCCATTACCCCAGAAACAAGGAGTACACCAATTCATGCTTGGCATCATGCGGAAGTACAAAGAATCAATTATTATCAAGGTTATTTTTGTCCTGATTGTGGCCAGTTTTATCGGCACCATCTTTCTCGTCTGGGGCAAGGGAGGAGATGAAGGTCTTAGCGCACGCCAGAGTTTCGCCGCCAGGGTGAACGGCACCAATATTTCACCGGAAGAATACCAGCAGGCTTATTATCGGCTGCGGAACATCTATGAGCAGCTGTACGGGCGATCCCTTTCCCCTGATGTGGAAAAAACTCTGAATTTGCGCAAACAGGCACTGGATAGTCTGATTGACCAGGCGCTGGTGGCTCAGGCCGCCAAGGGGATGAATATCAAGGTCAGTAAGGATGACGTGGCGGCGGCTATTGCGGTTATCCCTTCATTCCAAAAGGATGGCGCTTTTGATTTTAGTCTATACCAGCAGATGCTCAAGGGTAACCGTTTAACGGCGAAAGACTTTGAGGCGAGCCAGCAGCATGAATTAGTTATCAAGAAGGCCCGTCAGCAGATAAAGGACAAGGTCACCGTCAATGATGAAGAGGCCCAGACTTTTTATCACAAGAAAAATGACAAGATCGAACTTGCCTATGTCACCTTTACGCCGGCGGGGCTGAAAGGGGAGGTAAAACTCACTGACCAGGAATTAACCGCATATCTGCAGGCGCATCAGGAGCAGTTCAAGGCTCCGGAGCAGATCAATTTCCAGTACACCCTGATTGATCCCGTTGTTGCTGCCGGCAAGGTTGCAATAACGGACGAGGAAATCCAAACCTTCTATCAGAAGAATATTGACCGTTATCAGGGCAAAGGCGGCATCCTGCCGCTGGCCGAGGTCAAGGATCAGGCCAAAGCTGATGCAGTCAAGGCCAAAGCTGCCAAACACGCATATGAACTGGCCGCAGATGCCACCAATAAACACTTGCCGAAAGCTGATCTGGCTGCCGCCGCTGCAAGCCTTGGCGGCAAGGTGCAGGAAACTGGCCTGTTTGCTGCAACCAAGGCTCCAGCGCTGTTGGTGACTGAAGCGGAATTGATCAAGCGCGCGTTTGCGACCAAGACCGGTGAATTGGCTGGTCCGGTTGAAACTGCCAAAGGCGTTTACATCATCAAGATTAAAGATCGTGTCCCGGCAGCAGTTCCGGGTCTGGATAAAATCAAGTCTCAGGTAGAAGCCGCTGCGGCAGTTGACAAGGCCAAGGACCTGGCGAAGAAAAAAGCTGAAGAGACTCTGGCTGCTCTGGGCAAGGGTGGGGCAGCAGTAGCCTTGGCGGAAAGCGGCAGCTTCAGTTACAGCGAAGGTGGGTTGGTACCTAAACTGGGACCGGCGCCTGAAATAATGGAAGCGGCATTTACTCTGACCAGTGCAGCACCGCTGCCGAAAACGCCGTTTAAACTGGGTGACGCCTGGGTAGTGATCAAGCTTAAAAACCGGGTCGTCGGTGACGATAGTGCTTTTGCTGCCAGCAAGGAGCAGATCAAGCAGCAACTGCTGCCCAAAAAACAGCAGGAAGCCCTGGATGCCTGGATCAAAGAGCTGAAGGCGAAAGCGAAGATTGAACTGAATGAAGCCCTGATTGCCAACTAACCATTAGATATTACAGCGGACTAAGGAGATAATCATGGCACAGCCCATTCTGCAGACTAATTTCCCTGACCTCAAGCTGGTCGCTCGCGGCAAAGTTCGTGATATTTACGAACTTGACGATGAGCTGCTCATCGTTACCACTGACCGGATCTCAGCCTTTGATGTCATCATGAACGAGGGGATTCCCCACAAAGGCTACGTCTTGACCCAGATTTCCGCCTTCTGGTTTCGTCAGATGGAAGATATCATTCCTAATCATATTATTTCGATCGACGTGAAGGATTTCCCCGCTGCGTGTCAGAAATACGCCGACCAACTGGCCGGACGTTCCATGCTGGTCAAAAAGGCCAAGCCATTGCCTGCCGAATGTATCGTTCGCGGCTACCTTTCCGGTTCAGGGTGGAAAGATTATCAAGCCACAGGTGCGGTCTGCGGCATTAAACTTCCTGCCGGTCTGACTGAATCGGCCAAACTGCCCGAGCCGATTTTTACGCCGTCGACCAAGGCAGAACTTGGTACTCATGATGAGAATATATCGTTTGCGCAGATGGCCGAGATGTGTGGCAGCGAGATTGCCGGCAAAGTGCGTGATGTAACGCTGAAGATCTATGCCAAGGCCCGGGATATTGCCGACACCAAGGGAATCATTATTGCCGACACCAAATTTGAATACGGCATCTATAACGGCGAGTTGATTATCATTGATGAGTGCATGACCCCTGATTCATCACGGTTCTGGCCAAAGGACAGCTATCGTCCGGGCGGTGCGCAGCCGTCGTTCGACAAGCAGTTTTTGCGGGATTATCTGGAAACGCTTGATTGGGATAAGACGGCACCAGCGCCACCGTTGCCGCAGGAGATTATTGAAAAGACCGGCCAAAAATATCTGGAGGCACTCACCAAGCTCACTGGCTTGGGCCTCTAGAAAAACCGAAGCAGTTTTAGCCCCGGCCAGCAAGCCGGGGTTTTTTCTTACCAGTAAGGATTTTAATATGGCGACACCAGCATATTTTATAGATTCCCATGCCCATATTGATGGCCGCGAATTCCGTGAGGATTTTGTCGCCATGCTCGAACGGGCCGATGCGGCCGGCGTTGGTCAGATCGTCGTGGTTGGGGCTGATATGGTTTCAAGTCGCGCTGCTGTCGAGTTAGCAGGCAACTATCCGCAGCTGTTTGCCGCAGTTGGTATTCATCCCCATGATGCAGCCAGTGTCACGGCGGCCTGTTACGATGAAATCCGTTGTCTGGCCACCGGAAACGCAAAAGTGGTGGCGATTGGTGAGATTGGCCTTGATTTCTTTCGTGACCGCTCACCGCGACCAGAGCAGGAAGAGGTCTTTCGCCGTTTTATCCGCCTGGCCAGAGATGTACGGTTGCCGATTGTTGTCCATGACCGCGACGCCCATGACCGGATTTTGGCCATCCTGCGAGAAGAGCAGGCGGCAGACGTCGGTGGGGTGCTCCACTGTTTTTCCGGTGATCTGGCGATGGCCCACGCATGTATTGAGATGGGGTTTTATCTCTCCATTCCCGGCACCGTAACCTATCCGAGTAACGAAGCGTTGCGCGAGGTGGTACGTGGGGTCAAAATCGAGCAATTGTTGATCGAGACCGATTGCCCCTACCTAACCCCGGTGCCCCATCGGGGCAAGCGTAATGAACCGGCATATGTTGCGCTGACCGCCGCCAAGATTGCCGAGATTAAGGGCCTTTCCCTTGAGGATGTGGGCAGGATTACCACCCTCAACAGCCAGCGACTCTTCGGGCTCACTTCAGGCAATCAGGAAACGCAGATTGCGTATCGGATCCGCAATTCTCTCTATCTTAATATTACCAATCGCTGCTCAAACCGTTGTACGTTTTGCGCCAAATTCGATGATTTCACGGTCAAGGGGCATTATCTGCAGCTCACACATGAGCCGGATGCGGCGGAAGTGCTGGCCGCCGCTGGTGACGTCTCTGCTTATGATGAAATTGTGTTCTGTGGCTATGGTGAGCCGCTCATCCGCTTGGATTTGGTTAAGGAAGTCGCGACAGTTCTCAAGGGGCGTGGTTGTCGCATTCGCATTAATACCGATGGCCAGGCGAATCTGGTGCATGGCCGCAATATTCTTCCTGAGATTGCCGGGTTTGTGGATAGCATCTCTGTCAGCCTCAACGCCGCAGATGCTGCTACCTATCAGCGCCTTTGTGCCACCCCGTTCGGTGCCGACGGCTTTACCGGGGTCTGCGAATTCCTGCGCATTGCGCCTCAGTTCATTCCCGATGTGTTCGCTACTGCGGTGACCGTGCCTGGATTGGAGATTGCGCCGATCAGGCGATTGGCCGAGAGTCTTGGGGTGGTTTTTCGTGAGCGGGAGTATGCAGAGGTTGGCTAAATCTTCGGAGGCGTACTCTGTTTACCATGCTGCAGCCAGGCGGTGAACTGGCCTAAATCGTCTTCATCGTCCAGATCTTGTACCGGTGCTGTTGTCAGACTGCTAACGGGGGGAGACGCAGGCTCCTCGACCGGCTGTAGCCATTCCGGGACTGTTTCGGCAAATAATGAGAGCTGACCGTAATCGGCAGCGGTTTTTCGCTGGTGGGTCACGCGCTATCTCCGCGTTGTGCTGACGTTTCCGCAATTAAGATGTTTACTTCTTGCAACTTACGCCAATGCTTTACCGGCAGCTTCTTCCCATGCGGTTTTCGGGATCTGCAGAAAGACGTCGACAATGACCGGATCAAATTGGCTGCCACAGCATAATTTGACCTCTTCAAGCATGGCGGTAAATGTCATGGCTTTACGATAGGGTCGGTCCGAAGTCATGGCATCAAGGGTATCTACAACGGCGAAGATTCGGGCTGAAAGTGGAATCTCCGTACCGGCAAGTCCAGATGGATACCCCTTACCGTCATAGCGTTCATGGTGGGCGAGAACGAAATCAGCAGCTTCCTTCAGGAACGGGATTCCGGAAAGAATGTCAAAGCCGATTTGCGGATGTCTTTTCATCTCCAACCATTCATCGACAGTCAATTTGCCCGGTTTCAGCAGGATATTATCCGGCACGCCAATTTTACCAATATCATGCAGCAGTGCACCTTTTGTCATATGGACCAGGGCGGTATTCTTCACGCCATAGGTGCTGGCGAGCAAGTGGGTGTAATTCATCACCCGCTCAGAATGGGAACCGATTTCCTTCTCCCGGGCATCGAGGGCCCGCATCAGGGTGGTCAGGGTCTGTTCGTATGCTTTGTTCAGTTCCTGCATGGTCTGACGAATTTGGTTTGTTTGATCGAGAACCTTTTTTTCCAGACCGTAACTGTATTCACGATTTTCCAGCAAGAGTCGCTGTTTTTCCAGCAGGTTTCTGACGGTTATGGAAATGCGATCAATGGAAAATGGCTTGACGATATAATCTTCTGCCCCGAGGTGAATGCAGGAGAGTGCGGTATTCATGTCACTCAGGGCGGTGATCATGATGATAGACAGGTCTGGTAGCAACGCCTTGGCTTCTTTGAGTAAATCCACCCCAGACTTTCCTGGCATCATAATGTCACAAAGTACGAGATTAATTGCGGTAGAGTTGAGGATTGTCAGTGCTTCGTCGGCATCACGAGCCTGCACGCACGAGTAGCCTTCGCGCGAAAGGGCGGCAAAAAGCAGATCACGAATCATGGCTTCGTCATCAACTATCAGTATGTGTGCGTTTTTATCGACCATATTACGTATATCTCTCTGCGTGCGACCGGCTATTGACCGCTGGTCAATTGGTCGATTAGCTCAACCAATAGCGGGATGTCTGGTTTGGTAATGATGGCGGCAGCACCCAGTTCTCCCCATTTGCGCCGGTTATCGTCACTGGCCATGGAGGAAAAGATGATGATGGGCATTTGTGCCAAACCCGACTCCTTGCGCAGTTGCGAGGTCAGGTGTAAGCCATCCATTTGGGGCATTTCCACATCGGTGATCAGCAAGTTAATTTCATTGAGTATGTTGTCCCCGTTTCGGCGCAACTTTTCCATGATCATATCATGGGCAATCTGGCCATTTTCAGCCTCTTCTACCTGAAATCCGGCATTGCGCAGGGTTGCGGTGATGGTATTGCGGATGAAAGGTGAGTCGTCGGCCACCAGGATTCGCTTGTCTGCGCGGGTGCGCAGTGATGCTCCTTCTTCCTCAGGCGACGCGTTGAAGGCTTGCAGGGCGTATTCCGGACAGATTTCCCCAATGATTTTCTCAAAATCCAGCAGGAGAATGATGCGATCCTCCATTTTTACCAGGCCGGTAACCTGGGAGCATTCCACTGCGCGTCCCGGCGCTTCAACCTGTGTCCAGGATATGCGGTAGATCCGGGATACCGCATGCACCAAGACCCCAATGGTCAAACGGTTGAATTCGAGTACGACAATCCGGTCAGGTGGCTGGGCACTGCTCTTGTTGAGCAGGGTGCTTAGATCAACAACTGAAATGACTTTATCCCGTAACTTGATCATCCCGGCAACCGCCGGATGAGCATTAAATACTTTCCATAGTTGCGGGATGCGGATTATTTCGCGCACCTTTGCCACATTGACCCCAAAATAATTTTCCGCAGTTCGCCCGGCAGCATTGAGCTCATCAATCCGAAACTCGACAATTTCCAGTTCGTTGGTGTCGCTTTGCAGCAGTACCGAGCTTTGTTCCATTAGTTACTCCCTGGCGGTGGAATTATTCCGTCCAATCTTAATCGGCGAAAATTCCCGGACCTTGAGAAAAAATCACGTTAAAGGTCTACGGCAAACTGTGGCGGTATCATAATATACGAACACTAATGCTTGACATGTACCAGGAAGAATTGAACAATCGCGACGTTATGCTGGTTACTGCTTACATTGCGGCTTATCAGGTGGCGATCAACGATGCCTGTCGGTAGCTGGCGTAGAATTAAACGAATTGGTGAGGAGGAGCGACGGGTGAATAAAATATTTGCTGTGACCATGCTGACGGCAATTTTTGCAACGACAGCTAGCGCCCAGGAGGCGCTGCAACTGCCACTTAAAGAAGCAATTCGTCTGGCGGTTGAAAAGAATCTCGATCTGCGCGTTGAGATGTATAATCCCGCCCAGTCCGAGGCGGAGTTGCGCCGGGCACGGGGCATTTATGATACCCATCTGACCCTGAATACCAGTTACCAGTACACCAAGACCATGTCGGTCAACACGACTGCGGCCAGTGAATTTCAAACGTTCAAGCTCTCTCCGGGCGCCTATCGATTGCTCCCCACCGGTGGCACCTTGTCGGCGGCGTTTAATAATACCCATACCGCAACGAATAGTACTAGCTTCTCGACCTTGGACAGCTACTGGCAGTCAGATCTGACCTTCAGCCTGACCCAGCCACTGCTGAAGAAATTTGGCCGAGATGCCACTGAATTGACCATCAATGTCGCTCTCCAGTCTAAGGAAGGGGCTATGCAGCGCTATCGGAACACAATTACGTCGACTGTTGCGCAGGTGCAGAGTGAGTATTATAAATTGCTCAGCCTGCGCGAAGACCTGGAATCACGCAAGGTCTCGTTGGAACTGGCCAAACGGATTCTGGCCGACACCAAGGCTCGCGTGACAGCAGGGGTGCTGCCAGCCATGGAGACCCTGAACGCTGAATTCGGTGTTTCATCACGGGAAAAGGAATTGATTGATGCCGAGCGGGCAGTCAGTGATGCAGTTGATACGCTGCGCTTACTCATCCAGGTGGCACCTGATCGGGAGATTATACCAACAGACCCGTTGAGTCGCCAAGTCATGGTTATTGGCGAGGCTGAGGCGATCAGGTTGGCGCGAAAAAATCGCCCGGAGCTGGCTGATTTGCAGGCTCAATTACTCTCGGCTGAATTACAGGAGCGGGCGGCAAAAAATCGCACCCAGCCTGATTTAAACCTATCAAGCAGTATTGCCGTGACTGGTCTGGGGGAAGGGTACGGTCGTGACCTGGAACGGGTCGGCTCGACAAAATATCCGGTCTGGTCTATTGGTCTGCAATTGGACTATCCGTTGGGAAATCAGGTGGCAGAAAATGAGTATGTTAAAAGCCGGCTGAAAACAGAACAAATACGAGCACAACTGACCAGTACCAATGAGGGGTTGGCCAATGACGTGCGGTCGGTTATTCGGGCGGTGCAAACAAATTACAAACAGTTGGAAGTGAGCGATCGTAACCGCGTCTATGCCGAAGAGCGATTGAAGGCCTATATCAAGAAAAATGAAGTTGGCTTGGCTACGACTAAAGACGTGCTTGATGTAGAAAATGATCTCTCCGCGGCACGGAGCAATCAGATCAAAGCTCAGGTTGCTTACAGCACGGCGGTATCCCAGTATTTGAAAACAACCGGTGAACTGCTTGAGCGAGAGGGCATCACGGTGACGGCGATAAATCTGGATAAATTGGTAAATGGCGGAAAACATTGAATGCAATGCTGCGTGCCATAACAACTATAATGTGCGGCGTGCTGATTTGCCTGTTGTTGGCCGCTTGCAGCAGTAAAAAGAAGGAAGCACCCAAAGGACGGCCCCCGGCACCAGTATTGATCGCTGCGGCGACAACCCGAACCATCCCGATTGTGCTGGAGGCGGTTGGCACTGTGGAGGCTTATAATTCGGTAGTGGTCCGCTCCCAGGTTAACGGTGAGATTATCGCTGTCAATTTTCGCGAGGGGCAGGATGTTGTAGCCGGCCAGACTCTGTTTACCCTGGATCGCCGTGCCATAGAAACCGCAATTCGCAAGGCTGAGGCCAATCTAACCCGGCTGGCGGCGGTACAGAAGAATGCCCGGACCAATGCCGAACGCTATGAAAAACTGGTGGGTGACGGCATCGTTACCCGTGAGCAATATGAAACCTATCGTACCCAGGCCGAGTCCGCCGATGCCGACTTGGCTGCGGACCGGGCCGAACTGGAGAATCTGCGGGTCCAACTCTCCTACCTGAACATTAAAGCCCCACTGGCTGGTCGCACTGGCAATCTGGCGATTAATCGCGGTAATTTGGTGAAAGCCAACGATACCGCCATGGTCATCCTTAATCAGATTCGACCGATCTACGTCACCTTCGCCATTCCGGAGCGGGAATTGTCCCATATCCGCCAGTATCTCGGCAAAGGGCGTTTGAAAGTCGAAGCCAGGCTGAGCGGCGACAGTGGCTCACCAGAAATTGGCGAAGTCACCTTTCTTGACAATGCGGTTGACCCAGCCACGGCCACCATCAAACTCAAAGGGACCTTTGCCAACAAGAAGACCCGCCTTTGGCCCGGACAGTTCGCCACGGTCCGTTTGACCCTGTCATCGATCAATAATGCGGTGGTGGTGCCGACCCCGGCAGTGCAGACCGGCCAGAAGGGGCAGCACCTGTTTGTGGTGAGTGAAGATACAGCCGAGTTGCGACCGGTGAAGGCTGGCGTCGCCCATGAGGGGATGACGGTCATTGAGCAGGGTTTGAAACCGGGGGAAACCGTGGTTATTGATGGTCAGATGCGGGTGGTGCCTGGTGGTAAGGTGATGGTTAAACAGGGACCTGGGGCTGGGGACCGGGGAACCGGAACAGCTGAAAAAACTCCGCCGCCGGCGGTACCGGCGGGTAGCGCCAAACCGTGAACCTGTCCGAACTCTTTATCAAACGACCGGTCATGACCTCATTGGTCATGCTGGCGGTGATGATCTTCGGTATTTTTGCCTACCGGCTCCTGCCGGTAAATGATCTGCCGAATATTGATTTCCCGACCATTCAAGTGCGGGCCGACCTGCCCGGTGCCAACCCGGAAACCATGGCCTCTGCAGTTGCCACCCCGTTGGAGCGGCAGTTTTCCACGATTGCCGGGCTTGACTCCATGAGCTCCACCAATGGTCAGGGTATCTCTGTCATTGTCCTCAAGTTCTCGCTGGAAAAAGATATTGACGCGGCGGCCCAAGACGTACAGGCAGCCATCTCCAAGGCGGCTAGGCAACTACCGGCCGATATGCCTACCCCGCCGTCTTACCAGAAGGTGAACCCGGCGGATCAGCCGGTCCTTTATCTGGCACTCAGCTCACCAACCCTGCCGTTGTCGGAAGTGAACGAGTTTGCTGACACCATCATTGCCCCCCGTATCTCCATGATCAACGGTGTGGCCCAAGTGCAGGTGTTCGGCTCCCAGAAATACGCGGTACGGGTGAATTTGGATCCCCATGCTCTGGCCAGTCGCAAGATCGGTCTGGATGAGGTGGCCGCGGCGCTGGACAAAGGAAACGTCAATATTCCCACCGGCGACCTCCAGGGGGATCGGCAAAACTTTACGATTATGGCCACCGGTCAGCTCTATAATGCGGCGGCCTTCAAGCCGCTGATCGTTGCCTATCGGGGCGGCGCCCCGGTCCGACTCCAGGATATTGCCCAAGTTATTGACAGCGTTGAAAACGACAAGGTGGCCGCCTGGTTCAATACCAATGGTAAGTCGACCCGGGCCATTGTGCTGGCGGTCCAGCGCCAGCCCGGCACCAACACCATCGAGGTCGTGGACAGTATCAAACAGCAGATCCCGAGTTTCCGCAGTCAACTGCCCGGCTCGGTGGAGTTGGACATCCTGTTCGACCGGACCTTGGCGATCCGCGAGTCGGTGGCTGATGTCAAATTTACCCTGGTGCTGACCATTGGTCTGGTGATCATGGTGATCTTTGTCTTTCTGCGAAACATTTCTGCCACGGTCATCCCTAGCCTGGCGTTGCCGCTCTCCATCATCGGTACCTTTGCCGCCATGTACGGTTTTGGCTTTTCGGTCAATAACATTACCCTGATGGCCCTGACCCTGTCGGTCGGTTTTGTCGTCGACGATGCTATTGTCATGCTGGAGAACATCGTTCGTCACATGGAGCAGGGGGAAACCCCGCAGGAATCGGCACTCAAGGGCTCCAAGGAGATCGGTTTTACCATCCTTTCCATGACCATCTCGTTGGTGGCGGTCTTTATCCCGTTACTCTTCATGGCCGGCATGCTTGGCCGGATGTTGCATGAGTTTGCCATTACCATTACCGTCGCCATCCTGATTTCCGGGGTGGTATCGTTAACCCTGACTCCGATGCTTTGCAGTCGTTTCTTGAAGCCGAAGACAGCGGAGCAGCATGGCCGTCTGTACAACTTCATGGAACGGTTCTTCGACCGGATGCTCCATCTCTACGAGGCGAGTCTCAAGCGGGTCCTTATCTACCGCCGGACCACGGTGGTATTGACGCTGTTGATGGCTATTTTGACCTGCTGGCTCTATTACAGAATGCCCATGGGATTGCTGCCATCCGACGACATCGGCGCCATCAATGCCACTACCGAGGGGGCCCAGGGCATCTCCTTCGACGAGTTGAAACGCCAGCAACAGAAGCTGGTGGATATCCTGTTACAGGAGCCGGAAATCGAGGCCTTTATGTCGTCGGTCGGGGCCACCGGCAGCCGGGTCGGCGGCAATAGCGGCTCCATGTTCATCAAGCTCAAACCCCGCCATGAACGTAAGCTCAATGCCGACCAGATCATTCAGCGGCTCCGGCCCAAGGTGATGGCGATTCCCGGCATCATGATGTTCATGCAGAACCCGCCACCCATCCGGCTAGAGGCAACTCAGTCCAAGTTGCCATACCAGTTTGTCCTGCAGTGCCCGGAGACCGATGAACTCTATACTGCGGCCGCTGACTTTGAAAAGAAACTGCGCGGCTTGCCGTTGTTGCAGGAGGTGACCTCGGATCTGCAGATGAAAAATCCGCAGATCAATCTCAACATTGACCGCAACCGTGCTGCCAGCCTGGGTATCACCACCGAACAGATCGAAAATACCCTGTATGCTGCCTATGGCTCACGGCAGGCCACCACCATCTATTCTCCCACCAACCAGTACAAGGTGATCATGGAACTGGCGCCGCAGTACCAGATGGATCCGGCGGCGCTGGGGATGCTCTATATACGTGCCAGTGCCGGGGACTTGGTGCCGCTGTCGTCAATTGTTACCCTGGAAAAGGGACTAGGGCCGCTGTCGGTCAACCATTTGGGCCAGATCACCTCGGTGACCTTTTCCTTTGACCTGAAGCCGGGTGTGCCGCTGGGCGACGCGGTGAGTGCCATTGGAAAAGAGGCAAAAAACCTCCCTGCTGCCATTACCAGCGGTTTTCAGGGGACGGCCCAGGTCTATCAGGCTTCCACCAAGGGGCTGGCCCTGTTGCTGTTGCTGGCCATAGTTGTCATCTACATTGTACTGGGCATTCTCTATGAGAGTTACATCCACCCAGTGACCATTCTTTCAGGCCTGCCATCCGCTGGGCTGGGAGCGGTTTTGACCCTGATGCTCTTCGGTAAGGATTTGAACCTCTATTCTTTTGTTGGCATCATTATGCTAGTGGGGATCGTTAAGAAAAACGCCATTATGATGATTGACTTTGCCCTGGAGGCGGAGCGCCACCAGGGACTCACCCCCATGGAAGCGATCTACCAGGGGGCCATAGTCCGTTTTCGGCCAATCATGATGACCACCATGGCGGCGTTGATGGGAACCTTGCCAATTGCGCTCGGTTACGGTGCTGGCGCTGAATCACGTCGGCCATTAGGTCTGGCGGTCGTCGGTGGTCTGCTGGTTTCGCAACTGCTGACCCTCTACATTACGCCGGTTATTTATTACTACTTCGATCGTTTGCAGGGGGCAATGAAGGTATGGTTCAGAAGGGGTCGGGCAACAATAGAGTGAAGTGATCAATAATTCTGGAGCAGAATCAGACAAAAAGGGACTGGCTGAGATAAAGCCGGTCCCTTTTTGTTTTGCAGAGAGTGGGTGAACCGACGCTTATTGTTGTGTCGCCAGATCCTGACATAGTAATCTAAATATTAAGCATTTACGTGTGGATTCCGAATATGGTTTAATGTCCGATCAGAGGGAATAATGGTTGCAGCAAGTTCGCCCATTTCACTGTATCGGACCCAGGCCAATCAGCCGGTCTATACGGCGGTGTTTACCACCACCTGGCCAAGCCATGAGCCCGCCCGGGCACCAGTAACTGCCCAGCAGGCCGATCTGGTCCAACAGGCTCCTGCCCGCCTAACCCTGCCTTCAAAAGCCCTGCTGGCTTCTCTGTCGTCAATCACCCTGTTGGATACAACACCGCTGCACCAGCGCATCAATAGATCCCAGATTCTATCTACCTATCAGCAGCAGGACCTGTCGTCAAGTCTCCTTGGCCGCGCCCTTGGCGGATCGGCGGACCATGGCAATCGTTCCAACGGTCGTGATGACGGCCGCGAAACACCGATGCCGACCTGGGATATTATCATGGTGCCGGAAGGGACGGGCACCATGGTCGATACCTACGCCTAAAGGTTGCCGGAGAACTAATGCGGGGCCAATCTGCGGCGTTGCCACTCGCTCAAAACCTCACCGTACAGAAGTACGCCTCGGCTTTTAGCTCGTTTGCGCCTTGCATATTAGCCTCCTCATTACGTTCTCCGACAACATTTATTTTCCCATCAGCGCCACAAACAGATCTTCCATTGACGGTTCCACCTGACGAATGCCAATCAATTCCATACCGCTTGCCTGCACGGCAGCAGCAATGCGCGACTGATCAGTCACTGGATCGGGTACTGCCACATGCAAGCGCTCGCCGAACAGGGTAACCCCAAGATCAGGCAGGGCCTGGCGCAAATGGCGGGCCGCGCGCCGGGCATGGGTTGCCCGCACTTCGAGGATGCCGCCCGGGATCAATTGGCGCAATCCTGCCGGGGTGTCGCAGGCCAACAGGTGTCCTTCGTGAATAAAGCCGACCCGATGGCAGCGCTCTGCTTCATCAAGATAGGCGGTGGTGACCATAATCGTGGTGCCGGCTTGCTGCAGTTCCAGTAGGATCCGCCAAAAATCGCGTCGCGAGACTGGATCGACCCCATTGGTCGGTTCATCCAGTAGCAACAGTTTTGGGGCATGGATCAGGGCACAGGCCCGGCCCAGTTTCTGCTTCATCCCGCCGGACAGTTTGCCGGCCTGTCGTTTTTGAAACGGGGTCAGATTGCTGAAGGCCAGCAGGCGATCAATCCGGGCGGTGCGTTCGGCGCGGCTGACGCCAAAGATGTCGGCATAAAAATGGATATTTTCCAGCACAGTCAGGTCAGGGTAAAGACCGAAACGCTGGCTCATGTAGCCGATTTCGCCCTTGACCGCTTCAGCGGCGTGTCGCGTATCGTGACCCACGCCAATGGACGGGGCTTTCAGGATGGCATGTGCCAGCCGGTTCTGGGCCAGAGCCAGAGTGGCGGCGGCACTGTCGACGCGAGAGCGGGCCTGGCGCATGGTTTCCGGTCGTGGGCCATTGTGCAACTGCCGCAATCGCTCTCTGGCCTCCTGCAGAGCGGCTTGAGCTGCTAGTTGCACGGCGCGGGCCGCCTCAATGTCGCGGGCGGCAATCACTTCCATGCGAAAGAGCCCTTCCTGACGGGTCAGGTCGCTGAATGCCCGTTCGGCTTCGGCCTGCAAGCGGCTGACTGCGGCGCTGGCCTGGGCAATTTCTTCGTTGCGCGTCCCGGCCTGCAGCTCTGCTGCAGCCGCCTGTGTCGTCTGCAGATTGGCCTGGCGCTGCCGGAGTTCCCTTTCCAGATCATCAATTTCCAGGGTGGCTATGGTCTGGCCTGCGCGTACCATGACGCCTTCATCCACCAGCCGCTCCTTCACCCGACCCGGAATGCGGAAACTGGCGGCAACGGTTGTTGTTTCAATTGTCCCGGAAATCCGGAGCGCCGCCGTGGGCGGGCGGTTGTGGCGCACCGCGGCAAATATCGCGGCAACAACAATCAGGATGGCGATAATGATGACAAGATAAATCCGTTTCACCGGGCAACCTTCCTTGGACATGGTATAGTCCTGGTTATAACACGAGAATGAGACTTTGTAAGGGATCTACCGCCATTTTACCCGTCAGTGCCAAACTTTACCGATAGCACTTACGTTGAGTGTCAGAAAGGTTTTAATGCATACCCTGATTGACCTACTAACGACCTTTGCCGCGCGCGGGTCTGCTCCAGCTGCCGTTTACCGCACCGGTGTCCGCCGGCTTACCTATAGTTATGACGATCTGTCCCTGCTTATTGGCCGGATGACCGGCTGGCTGGCTGGGCAGGGAGTGGGCCCCGGCGATCGGGTGCTGCTATGGGCACCCAATTCTCCCTGGTGGGTGGTGGCGTATTTTGCCATTGTCAGCCGGGGCGCAGTTGTGGTGCCGGTGGATTTCATGTCCGGCCGGGAGCGGGCCGAGACTATTGCCGGGTTGACGGCGGCCAGTCTGGTGTTGCAGAGCCGGTTCAAGCTGGAACTGCTGGCTGGTGAACGCTGTCATCTGCTGGAAGACCTTGAGTACACGATTGCCGATCAGGCGCCAATGACACCGGTGGCAGGCGTCACTGCTGCTGATCTGGCGCAGCTGGTCTACACCTCCGGCACCACCGGCAATCCCAAGGGGGTGATGCTCACCCATGGCAACCTGATGGCCAATCTGCAGCAGGTGAGCGCGCATCTGCCGATTGTCGCGAGCGATTTTGTCTTTCTTTCCCTGCTGCCACTGTCCCACCTCTTCGAGCAGATGGGGGGGCTGCTGATTCCCCTGGACCATGGTGCCTCTATCGTCTATCTGCGTACCCTCAAACCGTCGGCCATCATGGAAGCGCTGGCCGAGGAGGAGGTGCGGATCGTGATTGCCGTGCCGCGTCTGCTGCTGATGCTGCGCGGTTCAATCGAGCAGAAATTCGCCGCGCTCGGTATTGGCAGCGCCTTTACCACCTTGCGTACCATTGGCGCACGGTTGCCACACGCCTGGCGCCGCCGCTTGTTCTTCCCGGTGCAGCGCCGCTTTGGCCGCAATTTTACTCTGTTTGTCTCCGGCGGGGCGCCGCTGTCCCCTGATCTGTTTCGCTTCTGGGATGAGCTCGGTTTTACGGTCGTGGAAGGGTATGGACTCTCCGAGTGTTCGCCGGTGTTGACGGCTAATGCCATGACTGCGCCTCGGGCCGGCACGGTCGGGCTCCCGTTGCCCGGGGTGTCACTCCGTTTTCAAGCTGGCGAAGTGCAGGCCCAGGGGGCCAATGTTTTCCGTGGTTATTACCAGAATGAGACTGCAACGGCAGCGGCGTTTACCGCTGATGGCTGGTTCCGTACCGGCGATCTGGGTGAACTGGCAACCGATGGCAGCCTGATCATCAAGGGGCGGCAGAAGGAACTGATTGTCACCGGCGCCGGGGTGAATATCTATCCGGATGAACTGGAAGCGGTGATCCAAGTCCAGGTCGGGGTGCGGGAGGTGTGTGTCATCGGGCTGGATCGCGGGGCTGGCGAGGAGGTGCACGCCGTCCTGATTCTGGATGAAAGCGGTCGGCAGCCGGAGGAGATCATTGCCGCCGCCAACGACCAGCTGGATGACCTGCATCGGATCACCACCTTTTCCCTCTGGCCGGAAGCTGAATTTCCCAAAACCACCACCATGAAGGTGCAGAAATTCAAGGTGCGGGAACGGCTTACGGCTGAAGATAAGTCTGCGCCAGAAGGCCTGGCGGATCGCTTGGTGAACCTGATCAGTCGCATCACCGGCGCCACCTTGGCGGAAATTAGCGAAGAGGCGCGACTGGTACTGGATCTGGGTCTTACCTCCATCGGCCGCCTGGAGCTGGTCACTGCCCTGGAACAGGAATACCGGCTTGATCTGGAGGACTCGGCGGTCGGGCCGACCACCACCGTCGCCGAACTACGGCAAATCGTCCGCGAGCGCAAGGCCCTGAGCCATCGCCACATCCTGCGGCTCTGGGCCCAAAGGCCGTTCGTACGCTGCACCCGCATGGTTCTGGATGCAATACTGCATTACCCGCTACTATCTCTCTTCATGCCGCTCAAGGTGCAAGGATTGGAACACTTGAACGGCATTACCGGGCCGGTGCTGTTCATCGCCAATCACCAGAGTTATCTCGATCAGCCGGCCATCATGTTCGCTTTGCCACGGCAAATCCGCTACCGGACGGCCACTGCCGCCTGGGAGGAATTCTTCTTTAAAAACTTCAAGAATGTGTGGCAAAAGAGCTGGAAACGCACCACTTTTGAATATGGTACAGTGGCCTTTAATCTCTTCCCGCTGCCGCAATCCAGCGGGTTTCGCCGTTCGCTGCAGCATATGGGACAATTGGTTGATCGGGGGGTGAATATCCTGGTATTCCCCGAGGGGGAGCGTTCGCTGACCGGCGACCTGTTGCCGTTTCGTCACGGCCTCGGCATCATGGCCAAGGAGCTGCGGGTGCCGGTGGTGCCGGTGCATATTGCCGAGATCAGGCAGGTCTTGCCCCGCAATGGCACCTGGCCCCATCGCCATCAGGTGACGATCACCTTCGGCCGTCCGGTAATCATTGCCGGGCAGGACGAGGCGCTGCTGGTCATGCAGCTGGAGCAGGCGGTACGGGAGTTGGGGCTTTGATGAGATGTAAGATCAAGGAAGTCTCTTTTCCCACAACTTAAGATCAGATCTTGCCCGTGAGCATCTTCAGGAAATCTATGCTGACTCTTTCTCGCTCTTCCTGTAGCTTAAATCCCCGCTTGAGGACCTCCGCTTCGATTTCTTTCATGTGCAGCGCCCCCCAGGGAATTACAACGGTATCATAACGGACAAGGGCCTTTTCCAGATGGCTGACCACTCCCAGGTTTCTTTGATGCAGGATGTCATCCATGATGATTTCATACATTTCCGGGGTGATGGTCTTCTCCGCCCAGCTGTTGAGCGCCACAACCCCCTCAATGAAGGACGGGCTCTCCTGCAAGCGTTTTCCCAGGGCGTCGAGAAGAAGTATGGTCGATGGACGAAAGTCGCTGACATCAACATCGGCCATGAAGATATCAGCTTGCCCGGTCTGCATCTCGTTACCTGCGCTCAAAGATGGCTGCCAGGGTAACTCAAGCTCTTCTGCCTCTATTTGCCTGCCCTGGAAACTCATCTCATGCTGAGAAGTCAGCCCCAGGAAACCGGCCATTCGTCCGTAGTCGATCTGGTCTTTCAGCAGGTTCTCGTCATCGCTGACCCCTTCGGCCAGGATGATAATCCGGCCAGATCCGATTGAACTCACCAGATCGTCATAGTAATTCTTGTCCCCAAGATGAATCATTGCGGCCAGCCGGATCGTCCGGTTGTCACGCCGGTAGGTTCGCTCGGTCATCTGGAGGCCGCCTGGGGTAAGACGCATGAAACCTGCAGTGTTCTCGGACATATAGGAGTTCGCTACAGAAAGGAAGAGCACCAGCAGGGCTACAGGCAGAACGATCAGGTTCGCTGCGCTAAAGATCAGGGTGTTTTTGAGGCTGAAAAACTGGGGTGGGAACATCTCAGGCGGTATCGTCAGGCAGCGTTCATCCCCCTTGCGGAAAAAGTAAAGCGGGAGCATGCCGAGTACGATCTGCGCTGCAGCCATAAGAATGCCATACGCCCGGATTCCCGCTAGGAGCGGGAATAGCCAGCTGGACACCAGGCTGAAAAAGACAAAGAAAATCAGGGGGAGCAAGACCCGTTTTGGTAATCGCCGATCAATACCGAGACTGATATAGATCGGAACGGCCATTACGATGACGGCCTCGGCCAGCAGGTTCCTCGCTGCGGTAAAGGGAGTCAGCGGAGAAATCAGGGGGATTAGCTCGTCAACAAAAGAGAAGCCACCATCGGCAAGAAACAGGATCAGGAACAGGTTGGCAAAGACTCTCATCGGTTATTTCCCAGTGGAAAGAATTATAGTGGTGGGCGATTGTGTGTGCGTTGGCAGTTAAGTGGTTAATGAGTATTCTGATTTAAAGTATCGTCAACTGGTGCAGATGGTCCTTGCCCCAGACTTCCATCTCAACGATTTCATATGAGCCGTTGATGTTCATGCAATAGTTTCCAATTATTACTTTGTCATGTATTCCCGGAGTCGAGTGCAAGCAACCAATTGATCCAGGTTTTGCATGGTAAATACCTTACCCCTCGTTGCCAAAAGCATTTTTTTCATGTCTTCTCGACGCACACCGAACCCACGTCCGGCAATGCAGGCGATGACCTCGTATTTAGGCGTGTCCAGACGTTGGCCGGCCATGCTCATCTGCCCGAGATGCTGGATGCGGGTCGCCTTGTCGCGGGCCGTGCCGTCGTCCTCGGTGATCTTCGCCTCGATGATGATCTGCGGATTGAATTCGCTCGGGATGATGAAATCCGGTGTCTGGTCGAAGCCGGGGATTCGTTCCGCCCGCTTGGTCTTCCGGTAACTGATCCCTGCCTTGCTGAGTACGTCCTCAATGGCCGATTCAAGACTGTCACCGATCAGATCACTCACCGAATCGCGGTGACCGGCAAAGGGGCGTCCTAGAAAACGCTCATACAGGAGCATGGCATAGGGTGCTCCCATACCGGTCAGCGCCTGCACACCGGCAATGCCCGATTTGGTATCGGCCTTGTCGAGACGATGGATTTTATCGGTTGTAACTGCCGGAGCTCCCTCTTTTCAGCAGATGGCAGGCGGTATCAATAAGCGCTTTTACCCGTTCTCGTGTAACTTTTCCGTCAGATAAGGAAGAAAGGGGAGACAACCGGATCTTTCGGTCAAGGGTACGGACAAACCCCTGGTTTACTTCGACGCCGGTCTGTATTGCCGCAACATAGGCCCACTCCGGTGGCGTGAAGCCGAGCATGGTACGTAGCACCAAGATGATGACCGGGGTTTCGAAGGTCTTCTGCAATAAGGCCTCGGGGTCAAGTACGGTAAAACCTCTGGTTGCCTGCTTCAGAGCTTCATAGCCGGATTCGAAGGCGGAGTACTCAATGAACCCGGTCCCCTTCGGCATGACGAGAAACTCCGATTCGAGGCAGGAAAAGACCGCAGTAACGGACGAATCAAGGTCTGCCTGGATTTCGGCAAAAGAAAGCTCAAAAGGAAATTTCATCACCATCCCCCCCATAGGAAGTTTCATTTTCATGTACAAAGGCGTAGCTGCGTGCTGGTGTCGTTAAGGGTTCTACCTTCAGGTACTCTTCAACCACAGCGACGGAAGCGTGTCGTTCCATTTCCCCAGCGACGATAGCCAGCTTTGCAAAAAATTGACTTGTCCTTGTCCCATGCCGGGCGGAGTCGCCAGATGGCGAGGCGGGCCAGATGGCCGTAAATGATACAAAGGGTGTCTCCCCGGCTGGGGGTTAGCCCGCCGATGGTCAGTTTATCCAGATCATCCAGGACCAGGGCCGCAAGCTGCTCAGGATCATCAACCAGCAATTTGCGCGGGATCGTGCCGGTCGAACGGCAGATCATTACCGTATCCACTACCGACGAGCCGGTGCCGCTGATATGGATCGATGCCCCCATTTCCGCAGGGCAGGGGAGCGATGCAGTGCAGACGAGTCCGGCGTCCAGAATCGCCACGGTCAGAGGGTGATAGGCTTCAAGCTTGTTATGGTGATAGGTAAAAGCTAGCGGCCGGCCCGGTTTCAGCGCATTCGCCATATTACGGAACACGGCGGACAGCCCTTCTGTAAAGTGATCGAGGCCCCGCTCCATGGTGACATTGCCGGTCAACTCGTCCCGGTTACGGGTGGAATGGGGTTGAAACACCGGGTCACTATCTCCAGCCAATTTACGCAGCCAGACATAGCAGAAATCGATCAGTTCGGCATACTGGACATTGCCGAAGTAGGGCGGGTCTGTAAAAACGCCGTCGAGACTTGCCTCTGGCAGCTTCACTTCGGCAGCGTTCCGACAATAGATTCCGACCCCCCTTGTAGCTGTCGCTCCATCGCCATTTCTCCGGTCGCCTATCCATTCACCCGCAATCGGCACCTGGATTTTTCTGTTCCCATCATGGCGGGTCTCAAAGGGGTGGTCACAATAGCTCTTCGCCTTCAGGTATTTCTCCATGATGTTTGACCAACCCCCACTCCCCACGCTCATACCGCCGCCGTTGGCAATGCCGAGGAAGTTGGACTCGCACTGCACCAGCCCCACCGGAAAGCCATGGACGGAAAAGATATCCAGCGATTTGAGCGCCATGGTGTCGTAGCGGCAGACCATGTTCTGGTAACGCAGCAGGTCCGAGAGGTTGGTAATCAGCGCATTTTTGATCCGTTCGTCCTGCTCCAGGGCAATGGCCCGGCAGCTCAATTCCAGGCCGAGCAGTTGCCGGTCATTGAACATCTCCCGGTAACGACCATATCCCCAGCGCAGGAGGCGGGTAGTTTCGTCGCCGGGCGGGATTGCGTCGTCAGGGACGTTAAACGTTCCGATTTTTTTCAGCTGCCCGGCTGCTTGGTCGTAATTGGCCAGGTCGAAATTGTCCGGTCGTTTAAAGAACCGTCCCTGGTGGGTCGCCTTGCATCGACGGCAATAGTATTCGATGGCGAACATTCGGTGGCGGGGTGGGCCATGAGCCGGGTCGGGATAGGTGTTGACCGTTTTGCAGTGCGGGCAGGCGCATTTGCTCCTTTTTGCCGGTCCTTCGTGGGAAAGCTGGTTACTGCAGGAATGACAGGCGCCTGGATTCTTACGGTCTTTCACGCCGTTCAGGTCACCGCAGGCGGAACAGACAAGGATGTTTTCGGTATGGCGTTTATCTTCAGCCAGCAGGTAGCCGGGGAACAGGTCAAAGTCATTTCCGCAGTGGCAGCAGGTCTGTTCTTTTACCCAGAGAAAATATTTGACGTGTGCTTCATCGGAGCCGCAGTCCAGGCAGTGGGTCCGGTAGAGTGGCCCGATGTTTTTCTCCAGATCACGGGTCAAATTCTCCGCCGCGGCGCGGTAGGCGGGCAGGTCCAGGTGCTCGATCTCCCGGTTCACGATCCAGTACGCCATCGGGTTGATATCGTAACCGGTCACATCGCAGCCAACCCGGTTTGCCTCAATGAGCGGCGTGCCGCCACCCATGAACGGGTCAGCGATAGTGATCCCCTTCAAGTCGTTGGCGGAGTAGAACGCCTCCCGCAGCGGCCGTTCACTGTATTCGGAGAGGATCAGCCCGCGGAACAGCGTACCCGGCCGGCGGGCGAACCACTTGTGCACCGCGATGATCGGGCGGTAGTTCTGCTGGATTTGTTTTTCCCGCAAGGCAAGGGCGGCAATGAAGGGAATGTCGAAGTGTTTTTCTATGGTCATGAGGGCTTAGTACGTATTCACGAATTCATTCATGAACATCTTTTCCGTGGCGCGAACAGTATCCATAAACGGTTTCCGCGCCACATGCCAGTGGATTTTTGATTCCACTTTTTGAAGAAATGCCGCGAAATATCTGAAGCTGATCCTTTCCTGAATGTCGTGCCCCGATTCTATGGCGACGGCCATCACGCAATCCCGAGCGTATAGGGAAGGGCCGCTCTTTGAGCAGAGCCTGTCAATGTGCGCCGCCATGCAGGTGCCGAGGCACCAGGCATAGGATTCCATCAAGTCGTCAAGATATGATCTCGGAAAATGCCGGGTAATAGCCGAGAGCTTCTCACAGAAAGCGATTTCGTCTCGATCCACCAGCCGGAAGCTGAGCAAATGACCGATTTCGTGAAAATAGATTGCCGAGGCAATATTGCCCTGAAAGGTGCGCAACCAGATGAGGTCTTCAGCCGCTCCGGCGCGATAGATAAAGCCGCCGTTCTGAGGAACGTCCCCGCTGAAACTGGCACCCCAGTTCTCAGTGTAAAGTTTTCTGATTTTGGCGGATAATTCGGGGTCATGATGATCTGCCAAGAAGAGGTCGAATCCGAAGCGTTCGGCGATTCTCTGGCCCCCTTCCGGGGTCAAAAACGCGAAGCCGAGTTTTTCTTGGTCGGTTGTGGAATAGTCGACCATGGAGTTTAGTCGCTGAATGGTCTTTTGACGCGGCAAATACTCAGCATGAAATAGCGCTAGGCTCATCATCGAGTCAAAATCGGTCATGGCTTCTTGTTCGTACTGCTCATTAATGCTCAAGGTGAGACCTTTTCTTTTCTCCATCGGTAAAGCCTTTTACTTTGACGTTTGACGAACTGCTTCAAAGCCGGAGTCGTCTCCCTGATGAAAGAAAATCCTGCCCCGGAGACGGTCGTCTTCAAACACCATACGCCATGATCTTTCGTTGCGTCGTCGCGACGTTGCGTGATGAATGTTTTCAGTTGTAAACTGGTAGATATAACTCAAGCAGTTCGCACATCCAATCACATTTTTCTTAGCGGCTTCCATACCCAGCGGAAATTGACTTTTGCTGTGCTGAAGATATATTTCTTACCATCATACATTTGACAACCTTTGTTGTGAAAAGGAGAGCTTCATGCTGAAGAAAATAGCCGTTTCTCTTGTTGTCACCGGCTTTCTTGCGATGTCGGCCAATGCACATGCCGCAATGATTGCTTACTTGTACGCAACGGGGCAGAAGACCGGCCCGGTAAAGGGAAGTGTCACCCAGAAAGGGCGGGATGGGTCCATCGCGATTATCGCCCTGGAGCAGATGACAAAAATGGAGGTTTCGCCAACAGGGGTGCCCTCTGGGCGGTTGCGGGCTGGCCAGGTCATGATCACCAAAGAGGTCGACAAGTCGTCGCCGGTACTTCGCCAGATGATGAATAACAATGAGATTATCACCGACGCAACCATCCAGTTCTGGACCCCACAAATCATGGCTGCAACCGGCGTGGGAACCGAAGTCCAACACTATACCTTGAAGCTGACCAATGCGCGGATCGTTTCCATGAAGACCATTAGTCTTAATATCAGGAATCCAGAGTTGGTTAGGTACGCCATGTCTGAAGAGCTTGCTTTAATCTATGAACGGGCCGACTGGATCTGGATCAACGGCGGGATCACTGCGACTGAAACGAGTGGGTCCGTGCTCCCGTAGTGCTGTGGATGCGCTTTATGCTTAACTCGCCGTAATCGCGGCGATTGCCGCTTCGATGCCGTCCATCAGCATCTTCAGTTCAGCCAGGCTGATGGACAGTGGCGGGAAAATCACCATCACATTCCCCAGCGGCCGCAGGAACAGGCCCTGTTTCCGTGCTTCCAGACAGACCCGCATGCCGACCCGCTCTTCCCAGGGGTAGGCAGCGCGGGTCTCTTTATCCCGCACCAGCTCGATCCCACCAATCATGCCGCACTGACGCAGATCGCCAACGTGGGGCAGGGCGGCCATTGCCTGTAACCGTTCCTGCAGATAGGCGATTTTGGCCGGCAACTGAGCCAGCAGTTGGTCCTGCTCGAACAGGTCAAGGCTGGCCAGGGCCGTGGCGCAGGCAATCGGGTTGCCGGTAAAGGTGTGGCCGTGGAAAAAGGTCTTCAGCTCCCGATACTCACCGAGAAAGGCGTCGTAGACCTGCTGGGTGGTCAGGGTGGCCGCCAGGGGCAGGTAACCGGCGGTGATCCCCTTGGACAGGGCCATGATGTCCGGGGTCACCCCTTCCTGCTGGCAGGCGAACATGGTGCCCGTACGGCCAAAGCCAACCGCCACTTCATCAGCGATCAGCAGCACGTCAAACTGATCACACAACTCCCGCACCCGCCGCAGGAATCCAGCCGGCTGCACAATCATGCCGCCAGCCCCCTGGACCAGCGGTTCGATCACCAGGCCGGCCAGTTCATGGGCGTGAACGGCCAGCAGTCGTTCCAGTTCCGCCAGGCACTGGCGCTGACATTGGCTGACATCTCGCTCGGCGCAGAGTTCACAGCGGTAGCAATAGGGTGATGGCGCCTGGATGGTGGAAAAGAGCAGGGGGCGGAATACCTCGTGAAAGAGGTCGATGCCGCCGACACTGACCGCACCGATGGTGTCGCCGTGGTAGGCGTTCTTAAAGGAGATGAACTTTGATTTTTCCGGTCGACCCTGGTGCTGCCAGTACTGGAAGGCCATCTTGATGCCGATCTCAACGGCGGTGGAACCGTTATCCGAATAGAAAACCTTGGCCAGGCCAGCCGGGGCGATCTCTACCAGCCGTTTGGCCAGCAGGGCCGCCTGGTCATTGATCAGCCCCAACTGGGTCGAGTGTTCCAGTCGATCCACCTGCCTCTTGATCGCCCCGTTGATGTAAGGGTGGCAATGCCCATGCACGTTGGTCCAGATGGAGCCGACCCCGTCCAGGTAGCGGTTGCCATCGCTGTCAATCAGCCATGACCCTTCGCCTCGCACGATGACCGGGTTCTCTTCCTGTACCCAGTCCTGCATCTGGGTGAAGGGGTGCCAGACATACTGGCGGTCATAGTCGCGCAGGGTGGCGGTGTCGAGCTGGGTCATGAGCTTAACCCCAGCTGGCGCAGCAGAATCCTGGTGCTCGGCTGGGTTTCCAGCCAAGCGGCCAGGTTGGCCACCAGGACTTTGGGGTCTTCATCCGGCAGGGCCGGAAAACGCCCGAGCAGCGGGGTACCGCAGAGGGAGTCGATCAGGTGGGGCGCGGTCTGCTCTGCCAGGTCCGGCAAATTGGAAAAGTTGTTGATCACTACCCCCCGCAGATCCAGCCCCATCTGTTTGGCAACAAAGCAGGTGAGGCAGGTATGGTTCACCGTCCCCAGGTTGGGCCGCGCCACCACCAGCAGCGGCAGGGCCAGTTGATTGACCAGATCGGCCACCAGCAACCCGCCTGAAAGCGGTACCATCAGGCCACCAGCACCTTCAACGATCACCACGTCATGGCTGGCCGCCAGCGTCTTATAGGCCTCACGAATGCGGCCAAAATCCACCCGCACCCCGTCCTTTTCCGCTGCTGCTGACGGGGCAATAGGCTCCCGCAGCAGGTAAGGGGCCACATCGTCGGTGACTGAGATGCCCGCAGCCCAGGCCAGCAGCTCCGCATCGTCTGAAACCAGGCGACCATCAACCTCGGTGCAGCCGCTGGTGACCGGCTTCATCACCCCGACCTTCTGCCCATGCAGCATCAGCAGCCGAGCCAATGCCGCACTGACCACCGTCTTGCCGACGCCGGTGTCGGTACCAGTAATGAAGATGCCCTTTGCGGCACTCTTGGTGCTGCATCCGCCGCCACATCCTTGATTTTGCTTGCCCCCTGAACCCTGAACCTCGAACCCCGAACCTGCATCATTATTCACAGCACCCCTCCGCAGTCAGTTCCAGATCCTTGAGCATCTGCCAGTCGTCGTCAGTGCTCCGGCCGGTGGTGGTGAGGTAATTGCCGATCATCGTGCCGTTGGCCCCGGCAAAGAACATCCAGGACTGCAGGTCGCGCAGGTTCTTTTCCCGGCCGCCGCAGATGGTGATCTTCTTGGTCGGCAACAGCAAACGGTAGATGGCGATAGTGTTCAGGCACTCCTGGGGGGTGATCAGGTTGGCGCCGGCCAGTCGGGTCCCTTCTATCGGGTTGAGGAAGTTGAGCGGCACTGAGTCCACATCCAGCTCCCGCAGGGTCAAGGCCATCTCCACCCGTTGGGCCGGACTCTCCCCCATGCCGAAGATGCCGCCGCTGCAGATCGCCATGCCGGCCTGTTTCACCGCCCGCACCGTGGCCACGTCCTCTTCATAGTTGTGGGTGGTACAGATCTGCGGGAAGAAGCTGCGGGCGGTCTCCAGATTGTGGTGGTAGGTGGCGGCGCCGGCCGCATACAGGGCCTGGGCGGTGGGCTCATCGACGATGCCGAGGGAACAGGAGGGGGCGATGCCTGTTTCTTTCCTGATGCGGCGCAGGGCGGCACAGATCCGCTCCAGTTCCGCGCCCGGTTTGATGGTGGTGCCGCTGGTAACAATGCCGTAACAGACCGAGCCGTTCTGTTCCGCCGCCTTGGCCCCGGCTACCAGCATCTCCTCATCCACCAGGTCATAGACCGGGACTTCGGTGCAGTGGTGGGCCGATTGGGCGCAGAAGGCACAGTTTTCCGGGCAGCGGCCCGACTTGGCGTTGATGATCGAGCAGAGCGATACGCT
The DNA here is from genome assembly GCA_031412995.1 of Geobacteraceae bacterium. Taxonomy (GTDB): domain Bacteria; phylum Desulfobacterota; class Desulfuromonadia; order Geobacterales; family DSM-12255; genus JANOEC01. The sequence goes on along the minus strand of JANOEC010000137.1, from coordinate 43,863 downwards.
GTTGCCGACAAAATGCTTCTTCACCCGACTGGCGGCGAGAAAGAGGGTAAAGCGGTCGTTACCGCTGACCGTGATCAGGTCGAGCGCTTCAGCATCAGTAAGTTGGCCACCGGCAATGATCCGTTCGGCAATGGCAAGAATATCGTGAGACATGGTAACCTCCGCTGACAGTGTCGCGTCCGGTTAGTTCGCCGCACAAATTGTGCGAGATTTTGGCGTCTGGCAAGACACTACGACGCAGTCATAGCCAAGCCTATTGCGAGGAGTAGCAACGCTGCCAGTGGGCAAAAGATCCGCAATTTGCAGGGATGAATTAGCCGGACGAGACACTTAGGTAGCACAGGCGGATTTTCTTTGTCAACCTGTTCGGTGATTATGGTTGACGAAGGAAAGATCTGTTACCACTCGGTTCTGACTGGATTGCGGTTGATATGGGTGTCCGGGGTGAGGATGGCCATGCCGCCGGCAATGGCTTGGCAGATGATGATCCGGTCGAACGGGTTCTTGTGGTATTCCGGGAGGCGGGAAAACCGGTTTACCCTACACCTCAATCCGGGAATTGATCGCAGCAAACGCAACTTTGGTCGGGGCAAAAATAACTGGCACTCATGCCCTGCGCCATGCTATGGGTACAGACATCATAGAGGCCACCGGCGACCTGAGAAGACCCAGGACGTACTTGGTCACCTTGACATAAAGAGCACTCAGATTTACACCAGCGTAGCCATGGAGCAGAAACGGCGCACCCTGGAAGCCACTCAGAAATAGCGAAATGAAATGAAAAAGAAGATGCAGGAATTGAGAAAAGGAACCGCTATAGTAGATACGCAAACAGATAAATAGCTTAAATAATTCCGTGAACTTAAATGATAGTGGTGTAAATGGCATTCAAGAGGTCAGCGGTTCGATCCCGCTTAGCTCCACCATTAAAAAACAAAAGGCTCCACGGGAAACCGTGGAGCCTTTTGTGCGTAGTTCTTTCACCATGTGTTGAAAGCTTATTTCTTCTTGGCCTTGACTACCTTGGTGCCAGCAGTTGCTTTTTTCGCTGCGCGAACTGCTCTGGCCTTGGCGAGGTTGTCTGCCAGGTTTCTTTGGGTGGCCATTTCTCGGCGTGATTCGGAGAAGTTCTTGGCCGTCAGTGACTGAGTCCGGGGAATGTTGAACTGTTTGCGGTATTCACCCGGCTTCACGCCGTGTGCTGTTGACAGGTGGCGCGAGAGTGTTTTCATACCCCCTTTACCACAGATCAGGCAGATAACCTGATTTGCCTGAAATGCCTTTTTAAGGGATATGGTTGGCGCTTTTACTTCCTGGGTCTCTGTAGGGACAACGCCCCCTTCAAGCTGTTGCAGGGCACTGAAGACCTTGTTGATTTCCTGCAGCAGTTCTTCACTGGTCATGGCGGTGGTTGATGCATGTGAGGCAACAATTTCTGCGGTTAGTTCTAACAGCGTGGTAGACATGTAAAATCCCCCTTGGTGCAAGTTATAAATTGATTGAATTGTATTAAACAGTATGTTTCTGTAAATGCAAGAAAAAATAACTGATATAGAACACATATACAGCAAGTCTCTACTTAGATTACAGGCAGCAATTGCCGACGATATGTGTATAGGGGATTAATCCATGGCTAGAATTGAAATCAGTGAGTTGCGCTGTAAGGGATGCGGATTGTGTACGACTGTTTGTCCCCATGCATTGCTCGTGCTGGGGGATTCCATAAATACACAAGGCTATACGATTGTGGAAATCCAGAACGCCGATAAATGTATTGGCTGCGCGCTCTGCGCAAAAATATGTCCTGATGTGGCAATAGTCGTCTATAAGTAATTTTGTTGCTAGCTCACCTTTGTGTCACAACGAAGGAACTGTAGGAGGTATGATTTGTCTGGACGACTGTTTGTAAAAGGAAATGAAGCGGTGGCAATGGCTGCTTTAGAAGCCGGTTGTCAGTGTTATTTCGGCTATCCGATTACGCCCCAAAGCGATATCCCTGAATATCTTGCCCGAGAAATGCATAAGACTGGCGGCGTATTCATTCAAGCGGAGAGTGAGATTGCGTCAATCAATATGTTGCTCGGTGCCTCGGCAACCGGGGTGCGGGCCATGACGTCATCGTCAGGACCCGGGATCTCCCTCAAGCAGGAAGGCATTTCCTATATGGCAGGGTCTGAACTCCCCGGGGTCATTGTGGACATCATGCGTTCCGGTCCCGGTCTGGGGGGGATCGATGCGTCGCAGGCTGATTATTTTCAGGCGGTCAAGGGTGGCGGTCATGGTGGCTATCATATCGTCGTGCTGGCGCCATCATCGGTGCAGGAGATGTATGACCTGACCATGCAGGCATTTGATCTGGCCGATATCTACCGCATGCCGGTCATGGTGCTGGCCGATTCGGTGATCGGGCAGATGAAGGAAGCGCTGGTGCCCAACCCACGGCCGGAGACCGATCTGCCGGCCAAGGATTGGGTCGTCCGGGGTAAAGACAAGGACCAGGCGCAGCGGGTAGTGAAGTCTCTGTATCTCGGCGATGGCGAGCTTGAGGCCCATAACTGGAAACTGCACGCGAAATATGAGTTACTGCAGCAGCATGAGTGTCAATGGGAATCCTTTCAGCTGGATGATGCTGAACTAGTTGTGGCGGCTTTCGGCTCAGTGGCCAGAATTGCCAAAACCGCGATTATGATGGCACGGGCCGAAGGGATTAAGGTTGGTCTGTTGCGGCCGATTACCCTGTTCCCGTTTCCGAAACAGGCCTTTGCTCAGGTAACCATCAAGACCAAGCGGGTGCTGGATATTGAGCTGAACACCGGACAGATGATTGAGGATGTGCGGTTGTCGGTGGCCAAGGATGCGGACGTCTTTTTTTACGGTCGCCCCCCCGGTGCCGGATCGTTGCCGACCCCGGAAGAGCTCTATGAGCAGATCAAGCAGTATTGCGCAGCTTAAACATTGATTGACTGCCAGCGGTAGTCAGGTGAGGGTGAATATGCAGCAGGTCTTTAAAAAGCCGGAAAGCCTCAAGGATGTGGTAACCCATTTTTGCCCCGGGTGTCAGCATGGCACGATTCACCGCCTGGTTGCTGAAGCCATGGATGAATTTGGCGTGCAGGAACGCACTATTGGTGTCGCTTCGGTCGGCTGTTCCGTCTTTCTCTATGGCTATTTCGATATTGATGTGGTGGAGGCTCCCCATGGCCGAGCTCCTGCGGTGGCCACCGGGGTGAAGCGCGCCAAGCCCGACTCCTTCGTCTTTACCTATCAAGGAGATGGCGATCTAGCCGCCATCGGCACCGCTGAAATTATTCATGCGGCGAATCGGGGTGAAAACATCACCGTTATTTTTGTTAATAATACCACCTATGGCATGACCGGTGGTCAGATGGCGCCAACAACCCTGCCGGGACAAAAAACATCAACTTCGCCCTATGGCCGGGACATTGCCAATGATGGCGCGCCGCTGAAAATGGCCGAACTGCTGGCCAATCTGGATGGCGTGGCCTTTTCAGCCCGCATTGCGGTGAATGACTCACGCAACCTTGTCCAGGCCAAAAAGTTAATGAATACCGCCTTCCGCTATCAGGTTGCAGGGAAGGGGTTCTCCTTTATCGAGGCACTGTCAGCCTGCCCGACCAATTGGGGGATGAACCCGCTGCAGGCCAATGAACGGGTGGGGACTGAGTTGTGTGCTTATTTCCCGCTCGGTCTGTATAAAAATCGCGAAAACCTTTAAATGGTATCCGTTCAGGATGGAGATGATATATGCGTTATGACCTTTTTATAGCCGGTTTTGGTGGTCAGGGAGTGCTGCTCGCCGGCAATCTGCTGGGCTATGCAGCGATCAGTGAAGGGAAGGATGTGTCCTACTTCCCGGCATACGGTGTCGAGAAGCGGGGTGGGGCGGCCATGTGTACCGTGGTGATTGCCGATGGGGATGTCGGTTCGCCGGTAGTTGGCAACCCGTCGGTCTCCATCGTGCTCAACCAGCTTTCATTTGATAAATATGCGGCCAAAGTAAAGACTGGCGGGGTCTGCATTGTCAATTCATCGCTGGTAGATAGTGGCAGTCTGCACCGCGACGATCTGGACATTATCAAGATCCCGATGAATGACATTGCTCTGCGGATCGGCGATGCGCGGTTAGTCAACATGGTTGCGGTTGGCGCCTATGTGCAGAAAACCGGTGCAGTACAGTTTGCGACATTGGCCGAGGCATTAAAGTGTGCACTGCCAGAGCGGAATCATCGCTTTATTCCGCTGAACATTCAGGCGATCGAAGCTGGTGCGGCGGCAGTCTAAGCAAAGAAAAGGGAGTTGTGAATATGAGTGAAGCAAAGCTCGAATATGGTACGTATGACGCAACCGTGCGTCGCAGCGCCGCGCTGGAAGCGGAGTTGAAGGTCAACCCGAAGAAGTTTTGTGTTCTGACCGGTGATCGGCCGACCGGTGCGCTGCACGTCGGGCATCTGTTCGGTTCACTGCAAAACCGGGTCCGCCTGCAGAATCTTGGCGTGCCGATGAATATTGTCATTGCCGACTACCAGGTGTTGACGGATCGGGATTCCTTTGAAAACATCAGCCAGAATGTGTTCCAGTTGACCTTGGATTATCTGGCAGCGGGTCTTGATCCTGACAGTGGCCATACTAACATCTTTCCCCATAGTCATGTGCCGGAGCTGAATCAGCTGCTGCTGCCGTTTCTGACCCTGGTGACCAACGCTGAGCTGGATCGCAACCCGACAGTGAAAGAAGAGATTTTGGCTGCTGGCCAGAAGCGGATCAATGCCGGCATGTATACTTACCCGGTGCATCAGGCCGCGGACATTCTGTTCTGCAAGGCGAACCTGGTACCGGTTGGCAAGGATCAGATTCCGCACCTGGAACTGACCCGGGTCATTGCCCGACGCTTTAACGAGCGCTTCGCCGGCAATACCCCGGTCTTCCCGGAGCCCCATCCATTACTGAGTGAAGCGCCCATGATCCTTGGTCTTGATGGTGGGCAAAAGATGAGCAAAAGCCGCAACAATGCCATCATGCTCGGAGCGACGGAGGACGAAACAGCCCAATTGCTCAAGCGGGCCAAGACCGATGGCGAGCGCACGATCACCTACGATCCGACCGGTCGTCCCGAAGTGGCCAACCTGCTGCTACTTGCCTCACTCTGCACTGGGCGCCAGCCGGGTGAAATCGCCGCTGAAATTGGTGACGGTGGCGCCGGGCGGCTGAAGTCTTACCTGACCGAGTCGCTCAATGACTATTTACGGCCGATCCGCACCCGTCGGGTCGAGCTGGCCAAGGATCCGGAGTACATTCGTGCGGCTCTGCGCAAGGGGATTGCGGCAACCAGAGAAATCGCCCAGGCAACCCTGACCGAGGTCAGGCGGGTGATGAATATGGAAATTTGAACTGGTTTACTGGGTTCAGAAAGGCGTCCTTTGCGGGCGCCTTTTTTTTGCAATAACGCAGATAACGCTGATCTGGTTTTTATGCTACGGATCACAGTTTAATTTATGGAAACATCCGCGCATTGTTTGTTGAAATTGGCTAAAGGTGGTTAATCCTTGAAGCCAATGGGCAATTTAAGTATACTACTCCCTCTTTAACTGAAGATGATTCTAAACCGGGAGGAATTCCTTATGATAGAGATGCTTGGAGATTGGAAAAGAACGCATTACTGCGGGCAATTGACCAAGGCCGATCTGGGCCAGGAAGTTGTACTGATGGGCTGGGCAATGCGCCGCCGTGACCATGGCGGTCTGATATTTGTTGATTTGCGTGATCGTGAAGGCCTGGCCCAGGTGGTGTTCGATCCTGATGCGTCTGCTGACTCCCATGTGAAGGCAGAAACGGTACGGAGTGAGTTTGTCCTGGCGATTAAGGGTAAAGTAATTCCCCGCCCGGAAGGAACCGTGAACCCGAACCTGAAGACCGGTGAAGTTGAGATCATGGTCAGCGAATGCAAGATCCTGAACCGTTCCAAGGCGTTGCCATTTACGCTTGATGGCTATGTTGATGTCTCGGAAAACCTGCGTCTTAAGTATCGCTATCTTGATTTGCGCCGTCCGGTATTGCAGGATAATCTTATTTTGCGATCCAAAGTTGCGCAGGTTACCCGTCAGTATCTGACCGAGAACGGTTTCCTCGAGCTGGAGACGCCGTTTCTTACCAAGTCGACCCCGGAAGGGGCGCGTGATTTTCTGGTTCCTTCACGGGTCAACCCGGGCAATTTTTATGCACTGCCGCAATCTCCTCAGCTATTCAAGCAGATCCTGATGGTTTCCGGCTATGACCGGTACTTCCAGATTGTCCGCTGTTTCCGTGATGAGGACCTGCGGGCCGACCGTCAACCGGAGTTTACGCAAATCGATTGCGAGATGTCCTTTATCGACCGCGAAGACATCATCAAAATGATGGAAGGTCTGATTGCCAAGATCTTCAAGGAAGCAAAAGGCGTTGACGTTGTCCTGCCGGTTGAGCGGATGACTTACCAGGAAGCAATCCGCCGCTTCGGGGTAGATAATCCTGATATCCGCTTTGGTATGGAGTTGGTTGACCTGACCGATACTGTCAAGGACTCTGGTTTCAAAGTCTTTGCCGAAGTAGCGGCATCAGGCGGCATCATTAAGGGCATTAATGCCAAAGCGTGTGCGACCTTCTCCCGTAAGGAAATCGATGAGTTGACCAATTTTGTAGCGATTTACGGCGCGAAGGGGTTGGCCTACGTCAAGATGACGACCGAGGGGTGGCAGTCACCGATCACTAAGTTTTTCACTGAAACAGAAATAGCTGCCATGAATACGGCATTTGTTGCTGAAGAAGGGGATCTGCTCCTATTCGTGGCCGACAAACCCAAAGTCGTCAACGATTCCTTGGGCAAGTTGCGCAATCAATTGGCGTCAATTCTTAAGCTGAATGACCCGAATGTCTTCCGTTTTGTCTGGATCACTGACTTTCCGCTCCTGGAGTGGGATGACGATGACAAACGCTGGTCTGCGGTCCATCACCCATTCACGGCGCCAATGGATGATGACCTCCAGTATGTCGAGTCTGATCCCGGGCGCTGTCGGGCCAAGGCGTATGACCTAGTTCTTAATGGGAACGAGATTGGCGGCGGTTCAATCCGGATTCATCAGGAAAAGGTGCAGTCGCTGATGTTCAAGATGCTTGGGCTTACCGAGGAAGATACGCGGATGAAGTTTGGCTTCCTGCTTGATGCCCTCGAGTATGGTACGCCGCCCCACGGTGGCATTGCCTTTGGTCTGGACCGGTTAATCATGCTGCTGACCGGCAGTGATTCAATCCGCGACGTTATTGCCTTCCCGAAAACCCAGAAGGGTGGTTGCCTCATGTCCGACGCCCCATCACCGGTTGATGCCAAGCAGTTACGTGAATTGTCAATTAAGACTACCGTAAAGGTAGATTGATCGGTGCGGTGGCGGCTGTATGCGCATATAGCCATTTTTTCACTGTTGCTGGGTGGTTGTATCACTCAGCCGCCACTCTGGCGGGCCGAGACTAAACTGTTACTCGATCGGGCTCAGCTGAATGAAGCAGCCCAGCTGTTGCCCGATGAGTATGCCAGTGTGGTTAAGACTTTCGACTCTGCCGACGTCCTGTTTCAACGCGGGTTATTTGCCGAAGCAGATTTGGAATTTAGACAGGCCTGGACCTATGGTCGGGTGTTGGAAAATAAATTATATCTGGAGCAGGTCAAGCGCTCTGAAGATGCGCAAGTGCGCGCTGAATTCGAACTGTTGCAGGTTGCTCGCGAACGGGCAATATTCGAAGACGAGCGCCGGCTCAACTGGGAAGAACAGCTCAATCAGGCAGCGAATGCTTCTGCCGACGCCACTCATGATGACGCAGATCAAGAGCCAAAACAGCGCCCACTCAAAGAAGCACCAGCGGTAACCAGTTATACGGTAAGGCGCGGTGAGAGTCTGCCGCAGATCGCATCGCGAGCGGAAGTGTATGCTGACAGTCAGCTCTGGCCGCTGCTCTATCGTTCTAACCGTGATCAGATTAGTGACCCCCGGCGGATCTGGCCTGGTCAAGTACTGCGTGTCCCCCGTAACTTGAATGCTGAAGAACTCGCCGAAGCCCGTCGTTTCGCGCAGAAATCGACTTATTTTTAATTGGTGTTACCTCTTTGGGCATGTTTCTACATGACTGAAAGCATACGCAAAAATCGCCTCATTTTTTCTTGACAGCCATACCCTCCTTGTATACTGTATACAAAATTCTGACTCCATTAAATATCGTTAAAATTCATATGGTTTAGCTAAAAAATGAATATGTTCCTGGAATGAATTAATTGCTGCCATGACAAATACTTATCTGTGGTAACGGTGAAAGCCCTAATCCATGATGTGCTGTAGTTCCATTCATTAAGCCACTTGTTTCAGGCATTAATAACCAAGGAGAGAACATGACGACACAAAAAATTATTTGGTCAAAAATTGATGAAGCACCAGCGTTGGCAACGTACTCGTTGCTGCCTATCGTTAACGCCTTTACCAAGGCAGCTGGCGTTGTTGTGGAAACACGAGACATCTCTGTTGCGGGCAGAATCATCGCCAACTTTCCGGAAAACCTGACCGACGCTCAGAAAATGCCGGATTTCCTGGCTGAGCTCGGGGACCTTACCCAGAAGCTTGAGGCAAACATTATCAAGCTGCCGAACGTCAGTGCGTCAATTCCCCAGTTGAAAGCTGCCATCAAGGAACTGCAGGAGCAGGGCTACAATATCCCGGACTATCCTGAGGAGCCGAAAACCGATGCCGAGAAAGTGCTTCATGCACGCTACGCAAAATGCCTGGGGAGTGCGGTTAACCCGGTTTTGCGAGAAGGCAATTCTGACAGACGGTCTGCGTCAGCTGTGAAGCAGTATGCGAAAAAACATCCGGTTAGAATGGGTGCTTGGGCCCCGGATAGCAAGACACATGTATCGCATATGACTGCCGGCGATTTTTATCATAGCGAGAAGTCAGTCACCATGAGCAAGGCTGGCAATGTCAAAATCGAATTCGTTGATAAAAACGGTAAAGTTACCGCAATGAAAGAAAAACTGCCCCTGCTTGCTGGCGAAGTGCTGGACGGCGCATTCATGAGCTGCAAGGCGTTGCGTAAATTTATTCAAGAGCAGATTGACGACGCTAAGAGCAAGGGCGTTCTGTTTTCGGTTCACCTCAAAGCCACCATGATGAAGATCTCCGATCCGATCATGTTCGGCCATTTTGTTTCCGTATTCTATAAAGACGTATTCGAAAAGCATGCATCAACTTTCAAGGAACTGGGCGTTAACCCGGATCTTGGCATGGGCGACCTGTATCTGAAAATTTCCAAACTGCCGGAAGCTAAGCAAGCAGAAATTGAAGCTGATATCCAGGAAGTTTACAAGAAGCAGCCACCACTGGCCATGGTTGATTCTGATAAAGGGATCACCAACCTGCATGCCAGCAACGACATTATCATCGACGCATCCATGCCGGTTGTTATCCGTGATTCCGGTGGCATGTGGGGACCGGACGGCAAGTTGCACGACTGCAAGTGCGTGATTCCGGATACATCCTATTCCGAGTGGTATCAGGAGTGTATCGAGTTCTGCCAGAAGAATGGCCAGTTTGATCCGACCACCATTGGTTGTGTGTCGAACGTTGGTCTGATGGCGCAAAAAGCAGAGGAGTACGGTTCACACGACAAAACCTTTAAGGTGCCGGCTGACGGTACCATGCGTGTAGTCGATGAGTCGGGTGCGGTGCTGTTTCAGCATGACGTGGAAGAGGGCGATATTTGGCGCGGTTGCCAGACCAAAGACCTGCCGATCCAGGACTGGGTCAAGTTGGCCGTACGTAGAGCAAAGGCAACTGGAGTACCGGCCGTTTTCTGGTTGGACAAAAATCGTGCGCACGATGCTCAAATGATTGAGAAGGTCAATACGTACCTGAAGGATCACGATACTGCCGGGCTTGAGCTGCAGATCATGTCGCCAGTAGAGGCAATGAAGTTCACTCTGCCTCGTTTCAAGGCTGGTCAGGATACTATTACCGTAACCGGCAATGCATTGCGGGATTATCTGACCGACTTGTTTCCGATTCTTGAATTGGGTACGAGTTCAAAAATGCTGTCTATTGTCCCACTTCTGGCCGGTGGCGGTCTGTTCGAGACTGGTGCTGGCGGATCTGCTCCCAAGCACGTGCAGCAGTTTGTGCAGGAAGGCTACCTGCGTTGGGATTCACTCGGTGAGTTCCTGGCGTTGGCAGTATCATTGGAGCATCTGGCTGCTACCTTTAAGAATGAAAAAGCACAACTCTTGGCTGACACCCTTGACCAGGCAAATGCCAAATTCCTGGATAACAACAAGAACCCGGCCCGTAAAGTTGGTCAGATCGACAACCGGGGCAGCCATTTCTATCTCGCCATGTACTGGGCCGAGGCCGTGGCCGCACAGACCAAGGATGCCGATCTTGCCGCACGCTTTGCGAAAGTTGCCAAGCAGTTGCAAGAGAATGAAGAGAAGATCAACGCCGAGCTGATCGGTGCCCAAGGGAAGCCACAGGATATCGGTGGCTACTTTAACCCGAATCCGGCAATGACGGAAAAAGCAATGCGTCCTAGCGCAACCTTAAATGCAATAGTTGATGCTATCGCATAGCGGTATATTTCTAAATCTATTCAAGGAGAGAGAAAAATGGCTAGAAAAAAGATTGCTTTAATCGGTGGTGGTCAGATTGGTGGCGTTCTTGCTCAACTTTGTGCTCTGCGTGAACTGGGCGATGTAGTACTCTTCGATATCGTTGAAGGTCTGCCGCAAGGCAAGATGCTTGATATCGCCGAAGTTGGCTCGGTTGATAACTTCGACGCATGTCTCAAGGGCACCAACTCCTATGAAGACATCAAGGGTTCCGATGTAGTTATCGTTACCGCTGGTCTGCCGCGTAAGCCGGGCATGAGCCGTGATGACCTGATCGAAGTTAACTCCAAGATCATGACGTCGGTTGCTGAAGGGATCAAGCAGTATGCTCCTGAGTCAATAATTATCGTCATTTCCAACCCGCTTGACGCCATGGTTACCCTGTGCCAGAAGATTACCGGGTTCCCTTACAACCGCGTTATCGGTCAGGCTGGCGTTCTTGACTCTGCACGGTTCATGACCTTTATCGCTTGGGAACTTGGTGTGTCTGTGAAAGACGTCAACGCCATGACCCTCGGTGGCCACGGCGACGACATGGTACCTCTGGTACGTTACGCCAGTGTTAACGGTATCCCGGTCATGGAACTTCTTGAAAATAAGTACAAGGATAAGGCCAAGGCCAAGGAAGTTATGGAAGCCATGGTCAAGCGGACCCGTGGTGCCGGCGGCGAAGTTGTTGCGCTGCTCAAGACCGGTTCGGCATTCTACTCCCCGGCTTCTTCGGCGATTGCTATGGCTGAGTCGATCCTCAAGGATCAGAAACGCGTTCTCCCAACCTGCTGCTTCCTGCAAGGTGAGTTTGGCGTCAATGGTTTCTACGTTGGCGTTCCGGCAGTCCTTGGTGAGAAGGGTGTGGAGCGGATCCTCGAGTTCAAACTTGATGCTGAAGAGCAGGCAATGATGGACAAGTCGGTTGCTGCGGTTAAAGAACTGGTTGCCACGTTGAAGTAGTCGATTAGTTAGCTTTTCTCTGATAACAAAAGAAGGGCTTTGTGCCCTTCTTTTGTTTAAGGAGACTCTAACTGTAGAAATATTGATTTGTGTATACGCTTTGTGCTATAGAAAAGCGGTTTTTGCCATTCGTGGCGTCATCCCACTAAAGGAGTACTGGTAGATGGAAGAAAAGAAGCTGCCGACTATCGAGATTATCGAGAAGTACTGCAAAGGGTGCCACATCTGTGTGGAGTTTTGCCCGAAGCAGGTGCTTGAAATGAAAGGCTTTGTCGTTGCGGTAAAGAACCTGGATGCCTGTATCAAGTGCATGCAGTGTGAACTTCGCTGCCCTGATTTTGCCATCAAAGTAACCGCGTAACGATTATAAGAGGAGGTATTTCACGTGGCTAACAAAGTAGCATTTCTCCAGGGTAATGAAGCTGCCGCTCACGGTGCTCTTTATGCTGGCTGCCGGTTCTTTGCCGGTTACCCGATTACTCCGTCGACCGAAGTCGCCGAGGTGATGTCGGTCGAATTGCCAAAATTAGGCGGTAAGTTTATTCAGATGGAAGACGAGATTGGCGCCATGGCTGCACTGCTTGGTGGTGCGTTGGCAGGTCAGAAAGCCCTTACATCAACATCCGGTCCTGGTCTTTCGTTGAAGCAGGAGCTGATCGGTTACGGTTGCATCGCCGAGATTCCTTGCGTTATTTACAACGTCATGCGTGGTGGGCCATCCACCGGTATGCCGACAGGTCCATCCCAGTCTGACGTCATGAGTGCCCGTTGGGGAACCCATGGTGATCATGCAACGATCGCCTTGATGCCTGCTTCGGTTCAGGAATGCTACGAGATGACTGCTCGGGCATTCAATCTGGCTGAAAAGTACCGCATGCCAGTTCACGTGATGCCAGATGAGATCATTGCTCACATGCGTGAGCGGATTGTGTTCCCTGAGCCGGGTGAGCTGGAAGTTGTCGACCGTACTGCTCCGTCGGTTCCTCCGGCTGAGTACAAGCCCTATGACACCCAGTTCGGCGATGTGCCGCCACTGGCTGCATTTGGTTCAGGCTACAAGTTCCACGTAACTGGTCTGAATAAGGCTGAAGACGGTTTTCCTACCACTAAGGCTAAACTTGTTCAGGCTGAAGAAGAGCGTCAAGTCCGCAAGGTGAATGCCAATGTGGACGACATTGTCGATTTTGAAGAGTACATGTTGGACGATGCTGAAATTGCGGTTGTGGCCTACGGTTCTACTTCACGTTCGGCCCGTTATGCGGTGAATGTAGCCCGCGAGCAGGGCATCAAGGTAGGCATGTTCCGGATCAAGACCTTCTGGCCTTTCCCGGACAAGCAGATCAAGGCCCTGGCCCAAAAGGTCAAAGGTTTTGTCGTGCCTGAAATGAACTTGGGGATGTGCAATCAGGAAATTGAGCGTTGCTCCATGGGTAAGGCGCAGATTCTCGGTATTCACCGTGTTGATGGTGAGCCGGTAAATCCCGATCAAATCCTCGCGAAGATCAAGGAGGTCAAGTAACCATGGCTTTTGATTATGAAAAATGGATTCGTCCAGGCAAATTGCCGCATATCTGGTGCCCAGGTTGTGGACACGGCATCGTTATGAAGGGTTTGATCCGAGCTATGGAAACCCTGCAATTGAAGAAGGAAGACACGGCACTTGTCTCCGGTATCGGTTGCGCCTCGCGTCTGCCAGGCTACATTGATTGCTGCACCCTGCACACCGCTCATGGCCGGGCAGCTGCCTTTGCCACCGGCGTTAAAATGGTCAGGCCCGAAATGAACGTCATTCTCGTTGGTGGCGACGGCGATGGTACGGCAATCGGTGGTAACCACTTTATCCACGCGTGCCGTCGTAACATCGATATGACCTACATCATCCTGAACAACAAGATTTACGGGATGACCGGTGGCCAGTTCTCTTCTTGTACACCGACCGGCGACAAGGCCTCGACTACCCCTTATGGTAACCCTGATCCGGCATTTGATATTGCGAAACTGGCAATTGGTGCTGGGGCTACGTTCGTTGCCCGTGGCACCGCGTATCATGCGGCCCAGATCGACAAACTGATTGTTGAAGCAATTCAGCATAAGGGTTTCTCGGTTGTTGAGATTCTGGACGACTGCCCGACTACTTATGGTCGTCGCAACAAGTTCAAATCGGTTATTGAAATGATGAATCATCTGAAGGAAGTTGCCGTTCCGGTCAAAGCAGCTGAAAAAATGACCGCTGAGCAGCTTAAGGGGAAGGTACTGACTGGCGTTCTCTACAAAGAGGAGAAGCCTGAGTACTGTGAGCAGTATGCAAAAGTCATTGAGCGCGCTCAAGGCAAGTAAAACACCTACGCAAAGGAGAACGAATAGATGTCTAGGTATGAACTAAGGTTTTCCGGCGCCGGCGGTCAGGGTCTGATCACCGCAGGGATCATCCTTGCCGAAGCCGCTTCGATTCATGAAGGCAAGCAGTCGGTTCAATCACAGAGCTACGGTCCAGAAGCCCGTGGTGGTGCTTCCAAATCTGAGGTTATTATCTCTGATTCGCCGATTGACTATCCGAAAGTCACCATGTGTGATGCTCTCCTGGCCCTTACCCAGGAAGCATGCGACAAGTACTCCTCTGATTTGAAAGAGGGTGGTATTCTGCTTTATGATACCGATCTTATTTCCCGCCTGCCGGCTGGAAACTTTAAGACCGTTGGATTTAACATCATCAACACCGCCAAAAACGATGTCGGTCGCGAAATTGTTGCCAATATCGTTGCCCTCGGGGCGATGGTTGCGCTGACCGGTGTTGTCAGTAAAGAAAATGGTGAGAAGGCTGTTCTTTCCCGGGTTCCTGCAGCTTTTCTTGAATTGAACAAGAAGGCGTACACCATTGGATACGAAAAGGCACTTGCCGCGCAAAAGTAATCTAATCTTTTTTTCTTTGAAGCCCGGTCTTAGTGCCGGGCTTTTTTTTTGCTCTTTGATTGATTTCCGCTGACTGCATGGGTAAGATGACGGCGGAGGTCATGGTGCAGGATGTATTCAGGGAATATCTGACGTCGCACGGCTATTGGGTGCTGTTTCTTTGGACCTTTCTCGAAGGTGAAGCCGGTCTTATTCTCGCTGGTTTTCTCGCTTTTCAAGGGTATTTTACTGTGCCTGGCGTGATTCTCACCGCTACTGCCGGGGCATTTTTCGGTGATCAATTCTATTTTTATCTTGGGAGATGGAAGGGAGGACTGTTGCTCAGACTTTCCCCCCGGTTATCGAGAAAGTTTCTTAAGGGACTCAGACTCATTGAAAAATACGGTTCATTTGTAGCGTTTGTTTCGCGCTTTACCTATGGATTTCGCATTGTATTGCCGATTATTCTGGGGATGACCGCATTCCCAAGCCGCCGTTTTCTCGCGTTAAATATTGTCAGTGCCATTACCTGGGCCATTTCTTTTACCCTGGTTGGGTATCTGTTTGGTCAGAGCGCGTCGCTTTTTGTCGAGGATGTGGGGCGTTACGAACACTATTTACTGATGATTCTTGGGGGGCTGATTTTCGTCGCCTGGATCAGTCACTTTATCTTTGCCTGGTGCCGGCGTCGTCCGGCCCGTGATCGACTTCGCCGCATGAGGGAGTATAAAACGAGATGAGTTGGCTTAATAGCGTAAGTATTGTTTTGGTGGAGCCACAAAGCCCGGGAAATGTGGGCATGGTCTGCCGGGCGATGAAAAATTTCGGTTTGTCAGAACTGCGTCTGGTTAACCCCTGTCCGCTTGACCACCCCGAAGCGTACAAATTTGCCGTTTCCGCCCGTGATCTGCTTGAGGCTGCACGTATCTATCCCACACTGACAGATGCGCTGGCAGATACGGCCCTATCGGTTGCGACAACCCGCCGCCATGGCAAATATCGACAAGAGATCCTTACTCCACAAGAGGTTATAACGACTCTCCTTGGCACTATTGCGACGAATCGTGCTGCTTTTGTGTTTGGGCGTGAGGATAGCGGTCTGACGACTGATGAAGTTTCTCTTTGCCGCTACCAGGCAACAATTGCCACCTCTGATGAATATGGGTCGTTGAATCTGTCACAAGCGGTGATGCTGTTTTGCTATGAATTATTTCAGGCTCAGGGCCTGCCGGCAGCAGATTGCGAACGATCGTTTGCGCCGTCTGAGGAGCTAGAGCCTTTCTTCCTGCAGATGGAAGCGACACTGCTGCGCATCGGGTATCTGAAACCAGTGAATCCTGACCATATCATGCGCTCATTTCGCCGCATCTTCGCCCGGGCTGAACTTGACACGCGCGAAGTCAACATCTTGCGGGGGATGATGTCGCAGGTCGACTGGGCTACTGCTGCATTCCAGGGGAAGAAAGGAAGATGACGGCTACCTGGCTCGGGATGCTGGCTGGTGCATTGACGACCTGTGCCGCAATTCCACAACTGATAAAGACCTGGCGAACGCGCCATGCCCGCGATCTTTCCCTCTGGCAGCAGATCCTGCTCATTACGGGCATTTCCTTATGGTTATGGTATGGCATACTGGTAGATGATCTGCCGTTGATACTGGCCAACGCATTTTCTCTGGCCTGCTATCTCGTACTCCTGATTATGAAAATTCATTTTGACCGGGCTGACAAATGCGGCCATCGTGATTATTAATAACAAAACGGACCACGGATAAAAGGGAGGACGTCATGCGTAAAGTTTTAATGGTGATTTGGGCGATTTATCTGTCAGGAACACTTGGTGGGTGTGGCTATAACGCCATGCAAGCCCAGGAAGAGGCGGTATTTGCTGCTTGGGCTGATGTTGAGGCCTCATATCAGCGTCGGGCAGACCTGATCCCCAATCTGGTAGAAACCGTTAAGGGGTATGCAAAGCATGAAGCCGACACCCTGAAGGCGGTTACTGAGGCACGGGCAAAGGTCGGTTCAATGCAGATCAGTAAAGAGATGCTCAGTAATCCACAGACCTTCGAGAAATTTCAACAGTCCCAAGGTGAACTCTCCGGGGCGCTGTCGCGTTTGCTGGTAGTGGCGGAGCGCTATCCTGATCTTAAAGCAAATCAGAATTACCTTGGCCTGCAAAGCCAGCTTGAGGGCACGGAAAACCGGATTAATGTGGCTCGGGTGCGTTACAACAAGTCGGTGCAGGAATTTAATACCAGCATTAGGACCTTTCCCAACAGTCTGACCAATTCAATGATGTTGCATTTGCAGCGCAAGGAGCCGTTCAAAGCGGAATCGGGCGCGCAGGCAGCACCAAAGGTCAAGTTCTAGTACGCTGATGATCAAGGCGCTCACTGGGGTCATTATCGCGGGATTGTTGTTGGCCAGTACGGTTTTCGCCCTGGAGGTGCCGCCGCTTGCCGGGCGGATCAATGATCATGCCCGGATGCTTTCTGCGGCCACGGTCGAGCGCCTGGAACGTGAACTTGTGGCGTTGGAAAGTCGGGATTCGACGCAGATCGTCGTTCTGACGATTCCCAGCCTTGATGGTGACAACATTGAAACGTTTGGTATTCGCGTTGCCGAGTCCTGGAAAATCGGTCAGCGTGATGTTGCTAACGGGGCGATTCTGATCATTTCTCAGGCTGATCGAAAAGTAAGGATTGAAGTGGGGCGCGGTCTTGAGGGAACATTGACCGACCTTATTTCCGGGCAGATCATCCGTAGCGAAATAGTCCCGCTGTTCAAACAAAATCGGTTTGACGACGGTATTCAAGCCGGCGTCTCGGCGATGATCAAAGTTGTTGCCGGAGAATATAAGGCCAAGGAACCACCGACCCGTAAACAAAATAAGCATCGTGGACCAGCGCCATTGACCCTGCTCTTGGCGGTGGCAGTGGCAACGCTCTTTGTCGGCTCAATTTCGAAATGGCTTGGCGGGGTTGTCGGCGCCATTGGCACGCCTTTGGCGGCAGCGTTTTATCTGCCCGGTATCGGCATGACGCTGTTGGCTGGTCTGGCGCTGGTCGGTTTTGTCGTCGGTCTTTTGTTACCGCTGCTCTTTGGCGGTGGCGGTGGCTATGGCGGCCCATTCTGGTGGGGCGGTGGCGGTTTTGGCGGTGGGTTCGGCGGCGGTGGTGGTAGCGATGGTGGTGATGGTGGTTTCTCTGGTGGTGGCGGCGATTTCGGTGGTGGCGGTGCTTCCGGTGATTGGTAGCCTGCACTACAGTGCGTTGAAAAATGGCCGGTTCAGAAAGGAACCAGCATGAAGCGAGATATGGCTAAAACTTTTTTTTCCGCGACGGAAGTAGAGGATATCCGTCAGGCAGTAGCAGCCGCAGAAGTTGGTACGATCGGCGAAATTGTCCCGCTGGTCGTTGATCGCAGTGATGATTACCGCGAGGCACTCCTTACGGCGGCACTGCTTCTGGCAGCACTTCTGGCGCTTTTGGTGTTGATTCTGCTGCGCCACGATACGATCTGGTGGTATTTGCCGCTCGTAGCGCTCTTTTTTGTGCCGCTGCGCTACCTGGTGGGCCGTATGCCCTATCTCGCCCTGGCCTTTATCACGCGGCGCCGGTTTGAGCAGGCGGTACGGGATCGGGCAGTGCGGTCATTTTATGAGCAAGGTCTGTATCGCACTCGTGCGGCGACGGGGGTACTGATCTTTATCTCGCTTTTTGAACGCCGGGTCTGGATCCTTGGTGACCGGGGGATCAACGAGTGTATTGAACCGGTACAATGGCAGGGGATGGTTGATCAGTTGATTGCCGGCATCCGGCAGGGTACCGCATCAGCCGCATTGTGTGCCGTTATCCTGTCCTGTGGCCAACTGCTCCAGCAGCACTTTCCTGACCGAGGTAATGATCAGAATGAATTGCAGGATGATCTGATTGCGTTGTGATGATGCTGATGACTGCTTTACTCATCTGGAACGAATGACGTAGTATATATCAGTTTGATTTCAGTTTGGAATTTCAATGAGGAGAATCTTTATGCAAGTTTCAAAATCATTTATAAACTTTCTGCTGATCTGTCTGCTGCTGTTACCGGTTGTGGCTGGGGCAGCGGCCATAAAGGTCGAGAAGGTAAGTACCACGGCTACTACCGTTACTTATTCAGTTACGTATACCGATTTTGTTGATGTCGGCGCGGTACAGGTATTTATATCTTACGATCCGCTGACGACCACTGTTCAGGGGCTTGCGCAGGGTAAAGCAATTCAGGATGCCGGTGCACTTTTCGCCCCGTTTGATGATAGAAAGGGGACCATGAATTTTGGGGCCATTTCAACCACCGGGTTTATTACCAGTGGTGGCGAATTGGCGCGGATTACATTAGGCGGGTCGGCACCTCAGGTTACTGGTTCCAGAGCGCTTTTGAACAACAAAGCAACCAGACCGCTGGGGAGTCCGATTGTGCGAGTGGTGCCGCCACCTGTTATTGTTGCTAAAACCGATCCGACTAAGGACACAGGAACTGGAACAGGAACTGGAACAGGAACTGGAACAGGAACAGGAACTGGAACAGGAACTGGAACTGGAACAGGAACAGGAACTGGAACAGGAACTGGAACTGGAACTGGAACAGGAACTGGAACTGGAACTGGAACTGGAACAACAGTCGTAGCGAATACGGCAACTACTGCTGGAACCTTTGTCACCGGTGGGACCGTGGCGGTACCAACAGATCCGTTGGCACCACCGCCAACCCCTGCAGGCCCGACTGATACCACTATCGAGCTGCAGAGAGAGGCACCAGCGCCGAGCAGTAGCGATCAGTTGCAGCCGGCGGATGTGAAACCAGTGGAGCGGAAGACGTTTGTTTTTACCAGCATTGCGCAGCGGTTCAAGGATTTTGCCGAGGAGGTTTCTCCGGCGGCCTTGATTGGTCTGTTTGTGGATCCCCTTGATCAGGCGGTCAAGCAAACCCCGGCAATTGCCTTTGCAGATGGTACCAGTACCTTTAAGGTTGTCATCGATTCGAAACTGCTGACCTCATCATCGCCAACAATGCTGCTGCGGGGCGCGAAGCTAGTAGAGCTTGGCACAGAAGGTGATTCGTGGGTAGTTACGGCAAAAGCGCTGGAAAAAGGGCTGGACGGACAGTTGCAGATCCAGGACACTGAACAGACGATCGATGTGCCGCTCACCATCGTCCCGAAAATTAAGTTGGCCAAGGATAAGGCTGGCAAGGTTGATGCCGCTGAATTTGCCAGGGTGCTGGCGGACCGGGGTAAAGAGAAAAACCCGAAGTTCGATTTTAATGGTGATGGCAAGCATGATGCTCTTGATGACTACATCTATACCGCCAATTACCTCAAGCAAACCGGGATTAAACCGACCAAGCCGAAAGCTGCCGTAAAAGCCAAGAGTGAACCTGTGGCAAAGGGCAAAGAAGCGTTGACGGAAAAGGGTACGGATGCTGCGGCCAAGGAAGAACCCAAGCCGGCGCAAAATGAACCTGCCAAGGCACCAGAAAAAAAGAAGAAAAAGAAATAACGTAACCAACGCTGATACAACCCGCTCACGTACCAGGTGAGCGGGTTTTTTTACGCATGAAGGAGTGTGGTACGTGGCTGGACGTCAAAACAAGAACAATAGAAGAAAAGCATCGCCGAAGACGAGCTGGATTGGCTTGTTGGTGGTCGTGGCATTATTGGTGGGAGCGCTGGCAGGGCTGGAATTTGTCAAAAAAGGTAGTCCGCCGCCCGCGCCGGTTGAACCGATCAATTCGCCGGTAAAACCATCCCAGACGCTTATTTCAACTGCGGTAAGGCCGGTGCAAAATAGACTGTCATCAGCGTCACTGCAACCCGTTGCGCCGGTAGCCCCCCCCAAAATCAGCAAAGGTCGACCGGGTAAGGTAGCAATTATCATTGATGATATGGGGACGAATATTCAGGAAGTTCAGTCACTGATGGGGATTGGTATCCCACTGACGTTTTCTATTATCCCTGGCTTACCCAAGGCTCTGGATGTTGCGGGGCGGGCCAAAGAGCACGGCTATCAGGTGATGATTCATCTGCCCATGGAACCGGAAGGATATCCCAAACGTCGTCTGGAAAAGAACGGGTTGCTCCTGGCGCAATCTGACGAGGAGACGCGCCAGTTGCTGGCTGCCATTCTGCAGTCAGTGCCCGGTGCTGTTGGGGCCAATAATCACATGGGCTCGCGCTTTACGGCCAATAAAGGGAAAATGCAGCTGGTCCTGTCAGTTTTAAAGGAAAAGGAGCTGTTTTTTGTCGACAGCATGACAACGCCCAAGAGTGTTGGGTTTCAGGTGGCTCAGCAGTTGGGGGTGAAAACAGCCGTACGACAGGTGTTTCTGGATAATGTGCAGGATCAGGCGGCAATCAGGAAGCAGTTGCAACAGTTGGCAACTGTCGCCAGAAAACGGGGCAGTGCCATTGGTATATGTCACCCGCACCCCGCGACGATCAAGGCGCTACAGAAATATTTGCCCGAGCTGGAGCAGAGCGGGATCACCTTTGTTGCGGCCGGGGATCTGGTTAGATAGTTTCGCTGCTCGGACTTTTCAGCTGGTCGGAGGATTGTTTTTCAGGTGCTCGCCAATATGGCGTTTCAGTTTTTTAAAGGTGCGATAGGTCTCATCCCGTAAGATCTTTTGCGGCTCGCGTGGATTGACCGGGTGGACCATGAGGAAGCTGTCGCGCAAGGTGTCGCCATAACCGGAAAGGGTTTCGCTGAGCAGACTTTGCAGGGGGAGCTTGTCGCCAGCTGCGGCAACCGGATAGTGGTATTGTTTGCAAGCCAGTGGCGCACCGCTGTTGTCAAAGCGGCTGAATTCGACCAAGTTGCCACCGCCATTTTGTAGCGGTCTGAATACGAACGAGGACTCGCGGGCGGCATCGAGCAGGAGTTGCCAGGTTGGATCATCGCTGGGCAAATTCGCCGGTAATTGGTAGATGTCGGCCCGCAGCAGGTTCATGAAGCAGTGTTCCTCTACAAACCCTTTGATGCTGTCATCTGCTGTTTCACAATAAAAAGACAATGGGGCAGGGGTATCGGCTGATACCGGCGCATTGCAGACCAGGCAATTGTTCTTCACCCCGGTCATACGGGCGTAGAACGCATCTTTTTTGCGCAGGTCCTCGGCCGATAACCATTGATGGAAGAGCTGGGCCCGTCGGTCAGTGGTGGCGGCAATCTCTTCCATGATCAAAGTGGCCAGCTTGAAAAACTGACCATAGACTTCGGTGCCACGGGCATGGGTAAGAATCGGGTAGACCCGGCCTTCAGGGTTGGTATTAAGACTCTCAACTTTTGGGCTTTTGGAGATAAAGGTGTCAAAGGAGCGATAGCCGCGATTCATGGTAAAGGCGCGAATCAGGGATTTCTGGTCCTTGAACGGGCCATCAAACTTTATCCGCTCGTCAACCAGGCAGGGGATAAGGCAGAGGCTGCTCCGATCCAGTCCCCGCTTGTCAAAGAGGTCAAAGATGTTGCGGCAGTTCTCCATTGATGCCATGTCTTTGACCGGGATGATAACCCGGTCAGCGGCATAGAGGGCATTTTGGGTCATGATATCCAGGTCTGGCCGGGTATCAATAATGAGGATGCCGGGAATATTCGAGGTCGCCAGTAGCCTGGATAGCACCATGGGACCGGTAATGGCGTGCCGCAGGTCATTCAGTTCGCTCGAAGATGAAATGAAATTGACGCCATACTGCCCCGTTTGCAGCAGCTGGTGACCAGGCACTTCCAGCAGGATATCGGCGACAGTTCCCGGTGCTTTCTGCCCCTTGATTGCGAACATCTTGTCCACCGTGAAGTGGTTGTCCAGGGAGCAGACGGTTACCGGCAGATCTTCACTCAAGGCCTTGAGGAAGATAGCCAGGTTGGTTGCCAGGGTGGTTTTACCGACGCCACCTTTTTCCGAAGAAACCGTGATGATATAAGGATAGTTCTGGATCATGGCGGCATGATACTATCCCAGGCAGACCGGGTCAACCGGTTTGATACTGATAAAAGGACCAGGCGAATATGGATCTGTTTGCTGAGCGAAGAATTCTTACCGTGAGCCAGTTGACCGCCCTGCTGCGTGGGGTGGTGGAGGAAAACTTCGAGCAGGTCTGGGTGCAGGGGGAGATTTCCAACCTGGCGCTGCCCCAATCGGGTCACGCCTATTTTACCCTCAAGGATAGTGGTGCCCAGCTGCGCTGCGTCATGTTCCGGGCGGCGGCCCGGGCCTTAAAGTTTCGCCTGCAGGATGGCATTGGGCTTATTGCCCGCGGACGTTTGACGGTCTATGACCAGCGCGGCGATTACCAGTTGCTGGTTGAATATCTCGAACCGCTAGGGTTAGGGGCGTTGCAGCTGGCCTTTCAACAATTGAAAGAGCGGCTGGGCCGGGATGGGCTGTTTGCCGAAGATCATAAACAGCCGTTGCCATATCTCCCTCAGCGGATCGGTATTGTTACCTCGCCGACCGGAGCGGCCATTCACGATATGCTGCAGGTACTGGCTCGGCGTTATGCCAATCTGGAAATTCTGCTGGCGCCGGTCAAGGTACAGGGCGTCGGGGCGGCGGAGGAAATTGCCGCGGCAATCCGTGATTTTAATCGCTATGGAGCCGTTGATGTGCTGATTGTCGGCCGTGGTGGCGGCTCGCTGGAGGACCTCTGGGCATTCAATGAGGAAGTGGTGGCCCAGGCCATCTTCGCCTCCAAGATCCCGATCATCTCGGCGGTGGGGCATGAAGTGGATCTGACCATCAGCGATCTGGTGGCTGACCTGCGGGCACCTACCCCATCGGCAGCTGCCGAGTTGGTGATACGGAGCAAAGCTGAGCTGGTCCATGGCGTCAACGCATTACAGCAACGACTCACGCAGGCCATGCAGTATGAATTGAGCCGTATCAGCCGGCTCCTGACCACTCAGGTGCGGCTGTTAAAGGACCCGCAGTTCATGATTGGCTACCATGGTCAGCGGCTGGACGATCTGTCGTCGCGGTTGCAGCAGTCACACCAGCGGTATCGCTCGCAAGCTGTGGACCGTTTAGCTGGTTTGCAGGGGCGCTTGCACCAACAGAGCCCACTGTTGCGTCTGGAACGGGCTATTGAGCGCTATCGGCTCTTACACGAACGGTTGCTGCATGGGCAGGAGCGGTTACAGGCTCGCCGCCGCGAAGCCTGGTCGCTGGCAGCAGCCCGGCTGCACGCGTTGTCGCCGCTGGCGGTGCTTGACCGGGGGTATGCGGTCGCCCAGCGCGAACCGGGCCGTGAAGTCGTCAGGACCAGTGCGCAGTTGACTCCCGGAGACCGCGTCCGCCTGATGCTGGCCAGCGGGTCGGTGCGCTGTCTGGTGGAAACCACGAACGGGGATGAGCGGTAAAACTGTTGCCATCCTTGACATTTAACCCTCTCTCCGGCTACTATCCCCCCTCATGAAACGTCAAACGAAACAGATCAAAATTGGCACGGTTGCGGTGGGTGGGGGAGCTCCCTGTTCGGTGCAATCCATGTGCAGCACCGATACCCGGGATCTGGCGGCAACCCTTGACCAGATTCGGCGCCTGGCTGCCGGTGGCTGCGAAATTGTCCGCTGTGCGGTGCCGGATCAGGCGGCAGCTGAAGCGTTGGCCGCGATCAAGGCCCAGAGTGCAATCCCGGTGGTTGCCGATATTCATTTCGATTACAAGCTGGCCCTGACGGTCCTGGCCGGTGGCATTGACGGCCTGCGACTGAATCCGGGCAATATCGGTGAGCGCTGGAAGGTTGAAGAGGTGGTCAAGGCGGCCCAGGATCGCCAAGTGCCGATCCGCATCGGGGTGAACGCCGGGTCGCTGGAAAAAGAGTTGCTGGCCAAGTATGGTCATCCGACCGCGGCGGCCATGGTAGAGTCGGCTCTTGGCCATGTGCGGATTCTGGAAGAGATCGGCTACGACCAGATCAAAATCTCGCTCAAGGCCTCGGACGTGCAAAAGACGGTCGAAGCGTACCGTTTGTTGGCGCAACAGGTTGATTACCCGCTTCATATTGGTATTACCGAGGCGGGCACAACTTTCTCCGGCACCATCAAGTCAGCCGTCGGTCTGGGGATTCTGCTGGCCGATGGCATCGGCGATACCATGCGGGTCTCACTGACCGGTGATCCGGTTGACGAAGTGCGGGTTGGCTACGAAATCCTGAAAGCACTCGGCCTGCGGCAACGGGGGATCAATTTTGTCTCCTGTCCCACCTGCGGTCGCTGCCAGATCAATCTGATCAAAGTGGCGGAAGAGGTTGAGCAGCGCCTGGCGGATCTGCCGGCCCACTTTACCGTGGCGGTCATGGGATGTGTGGTGAATGGTCCGGGCGAAGCACGGGAAGCCGATTTCGGCGTCGCTGGTGGCAAGGGCGAGGGGCTCCTCTTCCGCCATGGTGAGATTGTGCGCAAGGTCCCGGAAGCCGAGCTGGCCGATGCCCTGGTGGCTGAAGTCCTTAAAGCAGTAGCTGATAAATAAATAGATAAGAGGTTGATTGCATGCGTTATTCACAATATTTTATCCCCACCCTCAAGGAAGTGCCGGCTGATGCGGAGGTGATCTCGCACCAGCTGATGCTGCGGGCCGGTATGATCCGCAAGCTGGCTGCCGGGATCTATAACTACCTGCCGTTGGGGCTCCGTGCCATTCGCAAGGTCGAGCAGATCGTACGTGAAGAGATGAACCGGGCCGGTGCCATTGAACTGCTGATGCCGATGGTCACGCCGGCAGAGCTCTGGCAGGAGTCGGGGCGTTGGGATTTTTACGGTAAGGAACTGCTCCGCTTCCGGGACCGTAAGGACGGGGAGTTTTGCCTCGGACCGACCCACGAGGAAGTGGTGACGGACATTGTCCGTCGCGAGATCCGCAGTTATCGCCAGATGCCGATCAACCTGTATCAGGTTCAGTCCAAGTTTCGCGACGAGATCCGGCCACGGTTCGGGCTGATGCGTGGCCGTGAGTTTATCATGAAGGACGCCTACTCCTTTGATGTGGACAGCGCGGCAGCGGACATCTCGTATGACAAGATGTACCGGGCATATAAGCGGATTTTTGAGCGCTGCGGTCTTAATTTCCGGGCAGTCGAGGCGGATACTGGCAGCATTGGCGGTTCGTCGTCCCATGAATTCATGGTGCTGGCTGATTCGGGCGAGGATGCCATTCTGTCCTGCAGCGCCTGTGAATATGCCGCCAACGTGGAAAAGGCAGAATCGCGGCTGATTGCCCCGGTAGCCGCCGAGCAGTTGCCGCTGGAGCAGGTTAGCACGCCGGAGAAGCGGACGATTGAAGAAGTGGCACAATTCCTTGGCGTGCCCGCAGCCGCCACGGTCAAGGCCTTGGTGGTGGTGGCTGATGGCGAGCCGGTCATTGCCCTGGTGCGCGGTGATCACGAACTGAACGAATGCAAGTTAAAGAATATTCTCGGTGCTGCGGAACTGGAGATGGCTTCGGACGAGGTTTACACCAAGGCGACCGGCAGCCCAGTCGGTTTTGCCGGCCCGATTGGCGTCAAAGTGCCGATCATCGCCGACAGCACCATTCAGGGCATGACCAACTTTGTGATCGGCGCTAATGCACAAGATCTGCATTGCCAGAACGCCAACATCGGCCGCGACTTCAGCGTCAAGGCCTACGCCGATATCCGAACCGTGGTGGCCGATGATCCCTGCCCGCGCTGCAGTGACGGCGCCATGGAAGTATGGCGTGGCATCGAAGTCGGCCATGTGTTCAAGCTCGGGACTAAATATTCCAAGTCACTGAAGGCGGTCTACCTGGATGCGGATGGCAAGGAACAGACCATCTTCATGGGGTGCTACGGCATCGGTGTCAGCCGTACCGTTGCCGCCTGCATCGAGCAGAACCATGATGCCAACGGCATCATTTTCCCCATCCAGATTGCCCCGTTCCATTGTATTGTCTCCGCTCTCAGTGTTAAAGAAGCGCCGGTTGTCGACGCCTCCGTGGATATCTACAACCAGCTTGCTGCTGCCGGCATTGAAGTATTGCTGGATGACCGTGATGAGCGCCCCGGTTTCAAATTCAAGGATGCCGACCTGATCGGCATCCCGTTGCGGATCGTGGTTGGCGCCAAAAACCTGGCTGAAGGGCGGGTGGAGCTGAAGCATCGCCGCAGTGGCGAGGTTGAGTTGATCACCATTGCCGAGGCGGTGGCCAAGGTGCAGCAGTTGGTGAAAGAGGCACTGGGATAACAAGGTATAATGATGACAGATAATTACACAATGGCGGGAGGGAAACTTTCCGCCTTTTTAATGCACGAAATTTACTGCGATTCATCTGGTTTTGCCAGCAATTATCTGGTATTACAGACCTCGTCGGCAGCTGATCCGGCTGTGGCGAAATCAGTTAAGGCAGGTCAATAATGGCAAGAATAAAGACGACGGATAGCAATCGGCCAATCGAGTCATATGAGCATAAGGACAAACAGCGGGTTAACAATCCCCCTGTCGGATTGGTCACTCCGGACACCGATCCGGATCTTGGTCAGCAAAAGAAGACCTATGCCTATGATCCTCACCTGGACCCGCAACTGCAGTGGGCCGGCAAGGCTGAGCATACCTCATTCGAGGTGCCGACGGTTTCTCTGCATGTCCATGAACGGATTGACCCGCGCACCATTATTGAAACGGTCAAGAAGCGCAACGGTATTAACGATGTGCAGATGTCGCTATTCGATACGGAGCGTAAAGAACCCCTGCGGGATGCGGTTGACTTCTACAAGCACCCCCACGGCTGGAGTAACCGCATGGTGGCCGGTGATAGTCTGCTGGTGATGAACTCGCTGCTGGAAAAGGAGGGCATGGCCGGTAAGGTGCAGATGGTCTATTTCGATCCCCCCTACGGTATCAAATACGGTTCCAATTTCCAGCCTTTTACTAACAAGCGCGAAGTGAAAGACGGTAAAGATGATGACTTGACCTGCGAGCCCGAACAGATTCGTGCTTTCCGCGACACTTGGGAGCTGGGTATCCATTCCTATCTGACCTATCTGCGTGACCGACTACTGCTTGCTCGGGATCTACTTACCGAGAGCGGCAGCGTATTTCTTCAGATCAGTGATGAGAACGTGCATCATGTTCGGGAGTTAATGGATGAAGTGTTTGGTTCGAATAACTTCTGCGGGATGATCTCGTACAGGACCACAGGAGGCCAAAGTGCCTCGTTGTTGTCGGTCTCTTTCGACTGCCTGATATGGTACGCAAAAAGCAAAGATGAGGCACGTAAACGGTTCCGGCAACCGCGAATCATGAAAAAGGCTGGCCTTGGCGGAAGTGGACAATATTCCTTGGTTGAACCAAGGGATGGTTCTGCTCCTCCCAGAGCAATGACAGCCGAGGAATTGTCAAACCTTGATGCTATTCCGGACAATTATCGGATACTTTCGCACGATACAGTGTTCTCTCAAGGCGCACCTAGTGATCTGGAAGAACGCTTCTTCGATTGGCAGGGTACCCGATATTCTTGCCCTCCAAACAGCCATTGGAAGCCAGGAGTCAAATCTGGAGGCATGCAACGACTTGCAGACGCCGGGCGACTTATGCTTGTAGGAAAAACGGTCAGGTACAAGCGGTATTTTGACGATTATCCAGTGGTAGAAGTAGAGAATGTGTGGAACGATACCGCAATCAGCGGCTTTGCTAGAAAGAAAGAGTACGTAGTCGAGACATCTGTAAAGGTCATTGAACGCTGCATTCTCATGACCACCGACCCAGGTGATCTCGTATTCGACCCTACCTGCGGTTCCGGCACCACGGCATTTGTAGCCGAGCAGTGGGGTCGGCGCTGGATTACCTGCGACACCTCGCGGGTGGCACTCACGCTGTCAAAGCAGCGTCTGATGACCGCCGTTTTCGACTATTATGAACTTGCCCATCCTCGGGAAGGCGTTGGTAGCGGTTTTAAGTATAAGACCGTGCCGCACGTCATGCTAGGAGGAATTGCCAACAACCCTGACATCCGCATAGGCATGACGCAGCAGCAGATTGACACGATTATTACCCGTCACGCGCCGCAAGAAACCCTGTATGACCAACCCATTCCTGACCGCAAGAAAACCCGCGTTAGTGGCCCCTTTACTGTCGAGGCTGTACCTGCACCGGCGGTTAAATCGTTAGAGGATATTTTGGAAGCTTCGCCGCAACCGGCAGATACGAGTATAGCCCGTTCCGGCGAAACCCTGCGGCAAGGGGAATGGCGGGATGAGCTGCAACGTACCGGTATTCGCGGCAAGGCGGGGCAGCATATCCGTTTTGCCCGGCTGGAGCCGCTGCCCGGTTGCCGTTGCCTGCATGCCGATGGTGAAACCCGCCCCAGCGACGAGGGTGCAGACCGAGTGAGTGAGAGCGGCATGGCCTATTTGCCGCAACGCATTGTCGTTTCCTTCGGCCCAGAACACGCCCCGCTGGAACAGCGCCAGGTAGCCCAGGCCATTGAAGAGGCACAGATGCTGGTGCCCAAGCCAAAGATTATTATCTTCGCCGCCTTTCAGTTTGACCCGGAAGCAGCCAAGGACATCGATGAAACCAACTGGCCTGGCGTGACGCTGCTGAAGGCGCAGATGAATGCCGACATGCTCACGGATGATCTCAAGAAAAAACGCGCCAGCAACGAATCGTTCTGGCTCATTGGTCAACCGGACGTGGCGCTACGCAAGATTCAACGTGGTGAAGAGCAAGGAAATTGGGAACTGGAGGTCTACGGTTTTGACTATTACAACACCAAGACCGGTGCTATTGATTCAGGCGGAGCGCACCAGATAGCTGTCTGGATGCTGGACACCGACTACGATGGTCGCAGCCTCTATCCACGACAGGTTTTCTTCCCCCTGGCAGGAGATAGTGAAGGCTGGGCGAAGCTAGCTAGAAACTTGAAAGCCGAGGTTGATGAAGAGCTGATTGAGGCTTACCGGGGTACAGTGTCGTTGCCGTTTGATCTCGGTATGCACTCCCGCGTAGCGGTAAAGATTGTGGATGATCGGGGAGTGGAATCTCTCAAAGTCATTGACGTAAAGTAAAGGGGAGCTCCATGAACTACCTAACCATTACAGACGAATTGCTGCACGAAATGACGGACCGTATCGTTCGTGAGGTGCATCCCCGCAAGGTGGTTTTGTTCGGCTCCCACGCCCGCGGGACGGCGCGGCCCGATTCCGACCTGGATTTTCTGGTTGTCGAGGATGGCCCCTTCAACGCCGACCGCAGTCGGCGCGCCGAGATGACCCGGCTCTGGAAACTGCTGGGCGATTACTTCATTGCCAAGGATTTTCTGGTTTACTCGCCCGAAGAGGTTGCCAAATGGGCAGGTGTCGAAACCCATGTCGTTCACCATGCCTTGAAGGAAGGGAGGGTTCTGTATGAGCGTTCCTGAAACCGCCGTCACGATGCAGACCATGGCAGGAAAAGACCTTGCCGCATTGCGGGGAATGCTGGATTTGACCATTTTTGCCGATGAAGTATTCGGGTTTCATGCCCAGCAGGCGGTGGAAAAGTCGCTTAAGGCCTGGATCACGGTTGTCGGCGGCACATTCGGCTTCACCCATGACCTTGAAGTACTCCTCATGCATCTGAAACAGCTTGGTGAAGATGTGGATCGCTTTTCAGGCCTGATCGAGCTTGCCGCGTTCGCCGTACAGTTCCGTTACACGGAGCTTGATACGGACGATGTCCCCCTTGACAGGCCTGTGATTGTCGGCAAGGTCACGGAACTTTTCGATCATGTGCAGTTGTTATTGGTGTCAACGAGATAATGGACAGATAAAAATATGAGTAAAGCCACGATAGATCGCCTGATAATCAACTCGCCCTATGAAGAGCCGGCGCAATTCTGGAAGTATGAGCGCGAAACCCGGCTCTTCGACCTTGTGCAGGGCCGCCGTCCGGCAGGGTATGTTGTTGCTTCAGGCGATTCCAAAGCTTTTGACGACCCAGGTATCTTTGTCGAAATACCGCTGGTCAACCAGATTCGTCCGCGCGTCATGGCGTGGCGGGAAGCGGGGTATCCGGGTGTGACCAGCATCACCAAGCGGCTTCTGGAACACTGGCGTGACCCTGAGGAGTTTGAGACGAGGCGATTTTTCTTCTGCCAGTTAGAGGCGATTGAGACACTGATCTGGCTACTTGAGGCGCCAGCTGCCGAGCGAGTGGGAATCGATGTGCCGGGCGATGGCGGGGCGTTCATGCGCCAGTGCTGCAAGATGGCTACCGGTTCTGGCAAGACTATTGTTATGGCAATGGTGGTAGCCTGGCACATCCTTAATAAGGTGGCCTATCCCATGGATGCCCGCTTTGCCAAAAACGTGCTGGTAATGGCACCGGGGCTGACAGTAAAAAACCGGCTTGGGGTACTGGAACCGGCAGCAGAGGGAAACTATTACGAGGCTTTCAGCATTATACCGTCTGCTCTATTTGATAAACTGCGGCAGGGCAAGGTGATGGTGCGCAACTGGCATGCCCTGTCATGGGACAGCGAGGAGCAGATCAAGAAGCGGCGTAGCGTAGACAAACGCGGTGCAAAGAGCGATGAGTCTTACACCCGCGAAGTATTGGGCGAAATGGCCTCCGCCCGTAACCTGCTGGTTATCAACGATGAAGCGCATCATGCCTGGCGAGTCAACTTTGGGGCGGAAGGCAAATATCTGCGCAGCCGCGATATGAAGGATAGCGCAGAGGAAGCCACGGTCTGGATCGGCGGGCTGGATCGGTTAAACCGTTCGCGGGGTATCTTGCACTGCTACGACTTTTCCGCTACTCCCTTTACGCCTTCAGGAAATAAGAGCAGTGAAGAGGCGCTGTTTGGCTGGATTGTCAGTGACTTTGGCCTAAACGATGCCATAGAGGCAGGGCTGGTAAAGACTCCCCGAGTGGTGGTGCGTGACGATGCCGTTCCTGATGCCAAGACCTATAAATCGCGGCTTTATCACATCTACAACGATCCGGACGTAAAAGACGACCTGAACCGCAAGGCCCTGCCGGAAGAGCCATTGCCAGACTTGGTGCTGAACGCATATTACCTGCTGGCTTATGACTGGCGCGAGGCATGGAAGGCCTGGAAAGAGGCCGGTTTGTCAACGCCACCGGTGATGATAACGGTCTGCAACCGCACCGAAACGGCAGCCAGGGTGAAGCATGCGTTTGATTCCCGCCGCATTCATATTGATGAGCTGTGTGATCCAGAACGCATTTTGCATATTGATTCAAAGGTTCTCGATCAGGCTGAAGCACAGGAGGAGCCTGCCGCCAAGGTAGAGGTTGCTGACGAAAGTGAGACGTCCGAAGATTCCGATGCGCCAACTGAGCGCAAGTTGACCAAGGCAGAGCAGGCGGAACTGCTACGCCGTACTGTGGACACAGTGGGGTGTGTTGGCCAGCCGGGCGAGCAAATCAGGAAGGTTATTTCTGTTGGGATGTTGAGCGAGGGGTGGGACGCCAAGACCGTCACACACATCATGGGTTTACGCGCCTTCACCAGCCAATTGTTATGTGAGCAGGTGGTTGGGCGCGGATTGCGGCGGAAGTCATACGAGACCAATCCGGAAACAGGCCTGTTTGAACCGGAATATGTCAATATCTTTGGCGTGCCTTTCACATTTCTACCTCACGAAGGCGGAGAAAACGGGCCACCACCGCCGCCATCACCTAAAACTATTGTCGAACCTGACCAGAGTAAAGTTGAATTTGAAATAAGCTGGCCCAACGTGGTTCGTATCGAGCGTTCATTTCAGCCAGTGCTCACGATCGACTGGGAAAAAGTTAGTCCGTTGGAGCTGGATGCTGCGCAGACGACACAGGTTGCGGAACTGGCGCCGGTATTGGAAGGAAAGCCAGATGTAAGCCAGGTCAACCGTATTGATTTGGAACGACTGGCACAGGAGTTCCGTTTCCAGCGGATCATCTTCGAGACGGCGCGTGATGTCTTCGATCAGATGAAGCAAACCTGGCAAGGGAACCGCGAGGTGTTGCTGGCCCAGTTGGTGGGCATTGTCGAGAAGTTTATTCGTTCGAACATGATCGATATTTCGCCGCCGCTGTTCTATCAGGATGAATTGCGCCGCCGACTGATCATCACTCTGAATATGTCACGCTTGGTGCAGCATGTCTGGGATGCGGTGCGGCAAGAAAATACCGAACGGATTATTCCCGTATTTGACCGTGATCACCCGATCCGCTCTACTGGCGAAATGCGGACCTGGTATACCGGTAAGCCATGCGAGCGCACCAGTCGGTCGCATATCAACGTCTGTGTTTACGATAGCGCTTGGGAGGCGTCGGACTCATTTGTACTCGACACAAGCGACAGTGTCGCTGCCTGGGTGAAAAACGATCATATCGGTTTTGAAATTATGTACGTTTATCGTGGTGTCGTTCGTAAATATCGACCTGACTTTCTTGTACGCCTAAAATGCGGCGACATGCTTGTTCTGGAGACCAAGGGGCAAGATACTGAGCAAGACCAGGTAAAACGCCGATATCTGGATGAATGGACGCAGGCAGTTAATGCACAAGGTGGTTTTGGGAAGTGGTGTTGGGCAGTGGCGAAAGCGCCGGGTGAGATTCGGGATATTCTGTTGAAATAAAGTTTGTTTTACTGTCCAAATATGATGACGTAAGAATAGAAAGGTTTATATGACCCGTGATGAGGCACGCCAGAAGATCATCTTTGCCCTGGATGTCCATGAGTTCAGTGATGTTGAACTCTGGGCCGAGCGGTTGGCCGAGCATGTGGGCATGTTCAAGATCGGCAAGCAGCTCTTTACCGCCTGCGGACCGGCCGCGGTGCGGATGATCCAGAAGCATGGTGGTGAGGTCTTTCTCGACCTCAAGTACCACGATATTCCCAACACCGTGGCCATGGCCTGCTGCGAAGCGGCCAGTCTTGGCGCTCAGCTCTTCAATCTCCACGCCCTGGGCGGTTACGAGATGATGGCCACCACCATGGATACCCTCAATAAGCAGTTCCCGGACGGTAACCGTGGTCGCGTACTGGCAGTAACCATTTTGACGTCGTCCAACGAAGAGACGTTGCGCGGCATTGGCATTGAGCATTCGGTTCCTGATATGGTGGTGCGGCTGGCGACCCTGGCGAAGAAAGCGGGCTTGGACGGGGTTGTGGCCTCACCGCAGGAAGTAGGTCTGATTCGCGAAGCGTGCGGCCAGGATTTCCTGATTGTTACTCCGGGGGTGCGGCCGAGTTTTGCCGCAGCGGATGATCAAAAGCGGATCATGACGCCAGCTGAAGCGGTTGGGGTTGGGGCCGATTATCTGGTGATCGGCCGACCGATAGCCGCAGCGGCTGATCCGGTTGCGGCTGCAACCGCAATAGTGGATGAAATCGTTATGGGGTGTCCTTGATGTCTGCAGAGTTAGTGTATGGGTTGAAACCGGTCCTTGAGGCCCTTCGCGGCAAGCGACGTGCTTTTGAACTATTTATTACGGAAGAGGGTAAGGACCATCGGCTTGAAAAGATTCTCGCCCTTGCTGCCGAACTCAAGATTCCGGTGCGCCGTCGCCAGCGTGCTGACTTGGCAAAGTTGACCGGAACTGATCATCATCAAGGGATTGCGGTAAGTATGGAGCCGTTTGCCTATGCTGACTTCGATGATCTGTTGGCGACCTGCCGTGACTCTGGCCCGAACACGATGGTGCTGGTGCTGGATTCGATTCAGGATCCGCACAATCTGGGTGCAATCATCAGAACTGCGGCTTGTGCCGGGGTGAATGGGGTGATTATTCCACGCGATAAGGCGGTTGGCGTGACATCGACGGTAGAAAAGGTGTCTGCCGGGGCGGTGGAGACAGTGCCGGTGGTGCAGGTGACGAATATCGCCCAGACCCTTGAGCGACTGAAGGAAGAAGGTTTCTGGACCTATGGCACGGCTGGTGAAGCAGGGACATCAATATACCGGCAGGATTTTGCTGGGAAAATTGCCATTGTCATTGGTAGCGAAGGTGAAGGCTTGCGCCCCTTGGTGCGTCGACATTGTGATCATCTGGTTTCAATCCCCCTGGCTGGAGGAGTGGCATCGCTGAATGCGTCGGTTGCCGCCGGGGTGGTGCTGTTTGAAGCGCTGCGGCAACGCACTACCGCAGAGGGCAAGAAGTAGAGCCCTCTCATATTGATGCAATTATCAACCTGCTACGGATAATCAGTTAAAGAACTGACAGCTCAGCCGCATATTGCTCATGGTCTTGATCAGCATTTGATTCCAGCTGTCGCCCGCATCGTAAAAGCCTGCGGCCATCTCAAAATCCTGCGGCGTCCCAAACTGCTCTTCTGATTGTTTGAATCCGTGTAATCTCACGTTTACCTTATCATTTTTGTAGCCAAACTGCTGATTCTTCCGTGTAGGTTTCATGCTCATCTCCCCTTCTTATTCAGCTCTTTACGCAGCTGATATGTAAAGTATCGGTAGACGATTAGATAAATTAAATTTTTTTTCGCCAAATGGCAGAAAAATACGTGAATTGACGGAGCAGGATTGTTTCGTGATGATGGTAAAAGATGAATTAATTGTAACTGGCTGATATTGCAGTGTTGTAACGGAGTAATAAGTTTATGCTGCAGTTATCGTAACAATTCTTCCGGCAACGTGCAGGCGCCCTTCAGCAAAGAGTCGTACCGCAGCAGGATAAAGACGGTGTTCTTCATGGTGAATCCGCTCGGAAAGGGTTGTTTCAGTGTCTTCAGCCAGGACCGGGACGACTGACTGCAGGATGATCGGACCGGTGTCGCAGCCGCCATCGACAAAATGAACGGTGCAGCCGGAATACCTGACGCCGTAGTCGAGCGCCTGTTGCTGGGCATGCAGGCCGGGAAACGCCGGCAGCAGGGCCGGGTGGACATTCATAATAGCATGCGGGAAAGCATTAATGAGTACTTCGGTGATGATTCGCATGAAGCCGGCCAGTACAACCAGTTGTACCCCATGGGCCTTGAGGGTAGCGACTACGCTGGCGTCGAATTCCTCACGGCTACTGAAGTCACGGTGATTCAGATGGATAGCCTGGATGTCGTGTTTCTTTGCCCGTTCAAGGGCGTAGGCATCTGCTTTGTTGCTGATGACGCAGACCACCCGGCCGTTAATTGCCCCGACCGCGCACTGGTCGATGATGGCCTGGAGGTTGGTGCCGCTACCGGAAACAAGCACGCCAATGGTTAAAGGGGCGTGCATCAGACCAGCTCCACGCACTCTTTGCCAGATTCACACTTGGCAACTTCACCGATGATATAGGCTTGCTCGTGCAGGCCGGACAGGCGGATGAGGATCTCTTCAGTATCCCGCTCCGGGACTGCCAGGACCATGCCAATACCGCAGTTGAACGTGCGATAGTAATCGGTCTCGTTCATGTTGGCGGCGTCACGCAGCAGTTCAAATAAGGCTGGAGTATTCAATGCGGCTTGGTTGATGATTGCTTTACACCCCTTGGGGAGGACCCGTGGGACATTATCCAGTAAGCCGCCGCCGGTGATATGGGCGATGCCGTTGATGCGGAAATCACGCAACAGATTGAGGACCGTCTTGACGTAGATCTTGGTCGGGGTGAGCAGTTCATCGGCAACAATGGTGCCAAGCCCGGGGATAATGGAATCGATGCCCAAGCCGAGTTTTTCAAAGATGATCTTCCGGGCCAGGGAGTAGCCGTTACTGTGCAGGCCGCTGGAAGCCAGGCCAATCAGCCTGTCGCCGACAGTTATGGATGAGCCATCAATGATGTTGTCCCGGTCCACGACCCCGACGGTGAAGCCAGCCAGATCATATTCACCGTCACTGTAGAAACCGGGCATCTCGGCAGTTTCGCCACCAATCAAGGCGCAACCGGCCTGAATACAGCCGACGGAGATCCCTTTGACGATTGAAGCTGCCTTTTCCGGGTGCAGTTTGCCGGTCGCCAGGTAGTCAAGGAAAAACAGGGGTTCTGCCCCCTGGACGACAATATCATTCACGCACATGGCGACCAGATCAATGCCAACGGTATCGTGGCGATCAGCCATAAAAGCGATTTTCAGTTTGGTGCCGACGCCGTCGGTGCCGGATACCAGAACCGGATTTTTGTATTTACTGGAGTTGAGGGAAAAGAGGCCACCGAAGCCGCCGATTTCAGTCATCACCTCTGGTCGTGATGTTGCCTTGACCAGCGGTTTAATCATATTGACAAAGGTGTTGCCAGCATCAATATCTACGCCAGCGTCTTTATAGGTGATGGTTGATTTGGGGTCGGCGCTCACAGATACCTCCTGAAATTAGAACATTTACTTATACTGTTGCCCCTAGGAAAAGTCAATTGCATAATCGGCTAGTCGGTGGTGAAACCCGGCGAAAAAAAAGGGTTTACTTCCGATTGCTGCTCTGCTAAACATCCCCGGAATGCTCCAAAAAACTGCTGCAATACATGTAGATTCCCTGGGTGTCGCTGACCTCGATCAGGTGCTGCTTATCGAGGCAGCATCATTTTCGCGACCATGGACCCGGCAGCATTTTCTTGACGAATTGGCATCCCCCCACGCCCACCTGTTAGCTGCGCGAACAGACGATGGGTCGGTGGTTGGTTATCTTTGTCTGCGCATGCTGTTTGACGAGGCCGAAATTCTTGACGTGGCCGTCGATCCGGCCCAACGGCGCTCCGGGGCCGGACGGCTGTTGGTGGCGGTCGCTTTTGCTACCTGCCGCGCCCGGTCATTGCGCACGTTGGGGTTAGAGGTCAGGGTGTCAAATCTGCCGGCAATTGCCCTGTATCGGCTATTCGGCTTCAATGATGTCGGTATCCGCCGCCGCTATTACGAAAACGGCGAGGACGCACTGCTCATGTTGTACGATTTTACCAAAGAAGAGGCCCATCATGCAGTTTAAAGCACAGGTCATCAGCAATGTTGAGGTATCCCCGGGCTATTGGCGGATGCGTATGTCCGCACCACCGGCAACGCTACAGGCAGTTCCGGGACAATTTGTCATGGTCAAGGTCAGTCCTGCCATTGATCCGCTATTGCGCCGACCATTCGGTATTTTTGATCTGGGGACGTTTGCCACGCCCTATACCGACTGCGGCCAGCAGACCTTTCTGGAAATCCTCTTGAAGGTAGTGGGGAAAGGGACGGCACAGTTGGCCTCGCTGCAGCAAGGGGATCACCTCGACCTCCTGGCGCCGCTCGGCAAGGGATTTGTTCCCGGTGCAGCCGATCATGAACAGGTACTGGTTGGCGGTGGCGTTGGCTTGGCTCCGCTCTATTTCCTGGCACGGGAACTGGTCAAGACCCGTAAGGTTCGCCTGTATGCGGGTGGTCGGACCAAGGAAGATATTCTCTGCATCACCGAATTCGAACGCTTAGGCGTCGAAACCTATGTGGCCACGGATGACGGCTCGCTGGGTGCCAGCGGTTTTGTCACCGAGGTGCTGGATCGACATCTGGAAGAGATCGGTAATCGTGCCACGGTCATGGCCTGTGGGCCGATGCCAATGCTAAAGGTGGTGGCGGGCATTGCTGAGCGCCGGAACATTGCCTGTCAGGTTTCCCTGGAAGCCTACATGGCCTGTGGCGTTGGTGCCTGCCTGGGCTGTGTGATGAAGGGGCGAAATCATACGCCGGAGACCCCGGATTTTCGCTGTGTCTGCAAGGACGGCCCGGTGTTTGATCACCGTGAATTGCTCTGGGATTAAGGGGAACGATGATGAAACCGAACATGTCCGTTAAACTAGCAGGCATCGTTTTACGCAATCCAGTGATGACTGCATCAGGTACTTTTGGCTATGGTCAGGAGTTTGCCCCCTATCTTGATCTGGAACAGATCGGCGCCTTTGTCACCAAGGGGCTTTCCCTTAAGCCTAAGGCGGGCAATCCAACGCCGCGCATTGTTGAGACGCCGGGGGGGATGCTGAACGCCATTGGCCTGCAAAATGTGGGGATCGATGCCTTTATCCAGGAGAAGGTCCCGTTTCTACGGACGATCAAGACACCGGCGATTGTCAATTTATATGGCAATACCCTCGAAGAGTACGGCGAACTGGCGGCGCGGATTGAGACCATTCCTGAAGTGGCGGGCATCGAAGTGAATATCTCCTGCCCCAATGTCAAGCAGGGGGGGATTGTCTTTGGTACTGACCCGGCTGCTGCCGCTGAGGTGGTGGGGCTGGTGCGGCGCAATACGACCAAGCCGCTGATTGTCAAGCTCTCGCCTAATGTCACGGATGTGGTGGTCATGGCCAAGGCCTGTGTCGATGCCGGTGCTGAGGCGTTGTCGCTGATCAATACCCTGACTGGCATGGCCATTGATCTGGCCAAGCGCCGGCCAATTCTGGCCAATGTGACCGGTGGCTTGTCAGGCCCGGCCATCAAGCCGGTGGCGTTGCGGATGGTTTGGCAGGTAGCTAAGGCGGTGCAGGTACCAATCATCGGCATTGGCGGGATCATGACCGCCACGGACGCTCTGGAGTTCATGCTGGCTGGTGCGACTGCTGTGCAGGTCGGCACGGCAAACTTTCTTGATCCCTCCGCCGCGCAAACGATTGCTGCTGATATGGAGCAGTATCTGGTCGACAATGGTATTACTGATATTCGTGAGCTGATCGGCGCCCTGCGGGCGTAAGTGATGACCAGTTGGGAAAAGCAGATTGCGGCAGCCGTGACCGATCCGGCGGAGCTGGCTGACCATTTCGGGGTTGATGCTGCCCCGCTGCACGCGGTGACCGCCCGCTATCCCATGCGGATTACCCCCTATTACCTGTCGCTGCTCACCTCACTCTCCGATCCCATTGCCCGCCAGTGTCTGCCGGATCTGCGGGAGCTGGTGGATGATTACTCCCCCGATCCGTTGGACGAAGAGAGCCTTTCTCCGGTGCCGGGATTGATCCACCGCTATCCGGATCGGGTGGTCTGGCTGGTTTCCAATGCCTGTGCCGTCTATTGCCGCTTCTGCATGCGCAAACGCCAGGTCGGCTGTGGGGCCACGTCAGTTTCATTAAAGCCTGATGATGCCTTGGCCTATATCCGCAGCAACCCGCAAATCCGGGACGTGATTCTTTCCGGCGGTGACCCGCTGCTGCTGCCGGATGATGCGCTGGCTCACCTGCTGGACGGGATCAAAGCCATTCCCCACGTCGAAATTATCCGCATCAACAGCCGGGTGCCGGTAACCCTGCCGCAACGAGTGACCCCAGCCCTGACCCGCTTGTTGCGGCGCTATCAGCCGCTCTACCTCAACACCCACTTTAATCATCCACGGGAAGTTACCCCGGAATCCTCCCGCGCCTGCGCCCGCTTGGCCGACGCCGGCATTGCCTTGGGCAACCAGACCGTGCTGCTGCAGGGGGTCAATGACGATCCGCTGGTGATGAAGGAGCTGATGCAGCGCCTGCTGACTATCCGGGTCAAACCGTACTACATCCATCAGCTGGATCTGGTACGGGGGACTGGTCATTTTCGGGTGCCGCTGGTAACTGGGTTGGCGATTATGCGGGGATTACGCAGTCATACTTCAGGCATGGCCACGCCATACTATGTCATTGATCTGCCGGGAGGGAAGGGGAAGGTGCCGCTGGTGCCGGAACAGGTGCGGTGGCAGGGTGATTCACTGATAATCACAACTTATCAGGGAGAAACGGTTGCGTATCCATTGCCGTAAAAGCGGCGGCTCTGTCAACGGCGGACACGGTCTGTTCCCTTTATTGCCGGCTTTGACATGCCGGTTTCTTGGTAGGTTGTGGGCCTGTTAAAACATTCTATTTGCTCTTATGTGCCTTTCCCCAGATTTCCTTGGCAAGTTTCTGTGCTTTTTCGACTTGTGCACGTGACATTTCCTTTTCTGCAATCTCCATTTGGGCTACTGCGTCTTGATTCCCGTTTGCTGCAGCAACACTACTGGCCGCATATGATATGAATGTAGAAGGGCTTAGCATGGACATACACCGGCTAAATCTTGCGATACGCTACATAAATGAGGCTTTAAAAGGAAAAACTAAAACAGCAAAAGAAGGTTATGTTCAAGGCTATGCTTGGGCTTCTGTTCACTTCAGTGCTTCTTTGCTGTTTTCGGAACACCTTTGCCATTATCGTACAAATAACCAAGGCTTATTCGAGCACCCCATTCCCCTTGTAGCAGCTAGGGTCATAGCAGCTAGGTTCAGGCTTCCAAGACGATAAGTTGAAGGAAGGCTGTCAAACGGCCGTCTTTGCAGTCTATATGTACTCATGACAGACAGAACGGCAATTGATCCAACAATTACACCTGGAAGGGAGTTGTAGAGTACGATTGTCTGAACAATCTGTCAGGCAACCAACGAATGAGCCTTTCGAAGTCGTTGTTCAACGATACGGATAATATCCTCAACGATGATCGAACGATGGTATGTTTCCCTGTAAGTGTCCGCAAGCGGTCCAATTGTCCCCTCCATCTTGCCGCAAAGTTCCAGAAGTTGCGCTCTGACGGTTCGCAGTTCGATCCCCGCTTCTCCTGCGAAGCGGGACAGATGGGTCGCCATCAGGTAGCGGGGATCCTTCTGCCCACCCATCTTCATGGCGAATTTGTTGTTGACCCGTTCATATACCGCTGTGCTGAGAAGATCATAGAAGGGCGCCAGGCGAACCGTCCCGGCGGCATAGAGAATTGACAGATTCTTTGCATGTGAGTCGGCGTTGCCGATCAGAAAGTTGAACAAGGCCCATTTGAGGAGGCTGAGGGTGTCGAGGATCGGTTCATCACTCCACTCTTCGACCAGCTTGAAGCATGCCTGGAAACCGGCCCCCCCCTCCTGCTCGTATTTCATCTCGGGGATTACGCCAAGGGCCTGGCAGAAATCTTCCTGGTGGAGTCGCTCAATATCTCCGAGAGCAACCCGTTTCCGGTCATACCGCTCGACCATGTAGACCACTTGCCCGCAGATTTCGACAACCTGTGCCACCGGAACCGGCAAGCCGACCTTGTGCGCCAGGTTCATGCAGAATGCCTCGTTAATCACCGTGTTCTCAAGTTGAGGGATGGCTATTTTGAGGATATGGGAAGAGGCGCGGTTCCCTTCAGGGATGAAGAACTCACCGTTTTCAACGTAGAGAGGTAGCTTATTCTGGGCGCCGGCCAGGGAGAGCCGTACCCCTTCCTCACCGGCAAGAAACGGATGAGTCGGTAGCGTTGCCAGCTCTAAAGCCAGCGCCTCCGGTGAAATCGGCCGGTACTGTCCCGATGGCCCCGGAATATCACCGGGTCGGAGGATCGAAACGGCCCCTGCGCAATCCCCGCCGATACCTTCCAGTAAGGCAAAAATGTTTTCCGCTGAGATGCCGAGTTGACGCGCCACCTGCCGACGGATATCGCCTTCCGGGAGGAGGTTGGCAAAGAAAGCCCGTGTGGCGGAATCATCGAATGCCACATCCCTGGGAGGGAGATGCCGTGACAGCGGCAAAGCCGTACGCAGAGATAGATAGCTTTCGTCATAACGAAAGCTCAGCCGTGCACTATCCTGGGTTAATTCCCCAACGAGGCTGCTGTTCCAATAGACATGCAGAGTCCTGGGCATTTACCGCTCCTTTAATGGATCGGCAGAACGGGGGAATATGTAGACCTCCAGCCCCATTTTCCGCAGCACTTGCAGTGTCTTTCCCAGCTCAGCGGTCTCTTTCCCGTTTTCCAGCTGGGAAAGAAACTTCGTCCCCACCCCGGCCATCCCGGCGGCAACTTCCTGACGAACACCGACTTCTCTCCGCTTGAAGCGGATGACCCTGCCCAACTCCTCGGGGGTGGATATCTTTCCGTAGGTGGTCTCTTGACTGATATTTTCCTGTTTTAGTTCCATAGACGTCCTTATGATGTTTTCCCGTACGGACACATTATGAAACATCAAATGGAGTTGTCAACTATTTTTCCCGTACGGATAAAATATGTCATTCAAACGAGTATATTATCTGAATACGTCCGAGCGAACATATAATAACCACCTCTATAGCAAATCTCTAAACGTTTTCACTAGAAGACCGTGCGCCCCCCCTAAGAATTTCAGGTAACGGCACACCAAACGAATTTGCGCCATGCTGGAAAAATGGCGTTCCTGTTTCATGGTATCCTGCAAAAGGCTATAATCCGCCATGGTCAAAATCATGTCCACCAGACCGCCAAGTTTTGAGAGTCAAGCGGCATACCTGTTGCGGCATGGATTGTTGACCGCAACCGAAAAAAAGTTTCTTGCAGATCGTCCTGAACTTTTGAAACCTGAAAAAGTCTAACCTTCACCACGACGCAAACCAACTAAAAAGCCGCTTTCCTTATGGATTGCGGCTTTTATCGTATCTAGGGTAACGGGATAGCCTGCCTTGTGCCGGGAAAACCGATTACAGGGCAAATCAGGGGGGGGATGTTTTCAGGGTTACAACCCACTAGCTGTTTACCCTACAGGGGGTGCTACTACTGGAATTTCTCTAATTTCGTCTATGATGTTTTCTGCAATGTCTTTTATTACCTTAAATAAATTTTCATTATTCTCTCGCGCAAACATACTCTTATGGTCATCTTGCACAAACATATTGCTGATAAGC
This sequence comes from Geobacteraceae bacterium, assembly GCA_031412995.1. Taxonomy (GTDB): domain Bacteria; phylum Desulfobacterota; class Desulfuromonadia; order Geobacterales; family DSM-12255; genus JANOEC01. Next base: position 771 of record JANOEC010000137.1, on the reverse strand, counting down.
GGTTTTTTATTGCCGTCATCAAGGTGAGAAACAACGCTCATATAATACGTGCGCTCTCCTTCGTCGTACTCCGTATCTAAGCTCTTCACTTTAACCTGAAGAATGAAATCGGACCCGGAACAATCGGCAATATAATGCAACCCCTTTTCTTGTCCAAGCAACACGATCAATTCGCTTTGCAGCATACTTGCCGCTTTCTCTACTACGTCTGGTCTTATATCAATAGGGTCTGAAGTGCTGTACCCGATTGACATAATAGGCTCTATGCAGATTTCCCTGTACGCATTACTTTTGGCCCGCATCCTAATATCGTCGTAACCATCAACAGAGCAAAAACAATTCTTTTCATAATACCTCTATCTTATGTCCTGAAATTATTCGTAAGGAGAATCAGCGTTGTCCGGTTAGTTTTTTGCACGGCCCAACCAATCCCCATCTCTCGGCGGTAGCGCGCCTCGAAAAGTCTCCGAGGCTCCGCGGCTCGGTGTCCGTGCCTCGGCCCCTACGGCGCGAGCACGCGCACGTCGAGGTTCCACGGCCCTTTGTCGCCGTTGTAGCCATCCACCTGCACGTAGTAGCTGCCGGCCGCCAAGGTCAGATCGAGGAAGCTCCGGCTCGCGTTGAACCCGACGTGGCACGCGTCGGGGACCTCGATGCCCGGACAGGGAGCGCCTTTGCGAACGTCGAGGATCGTCGAGTAGAACGACCCACTCATGTCGAGCACGACGCGCCGCTGCTGCGTCAGGTCGAGCTTCAGCAGCTGATCGCGCG
>JANOEC010000136.1:0-156311 GCA_031412995.1 Geobacteraceae bacterium | reverse complement strand
ACCAAGCAGGAGGTGCGGGCCGTCACCCTGGCCAAGCTGCAGTTGATGGACGATCTGGTCATGTGGGATATCGGTGCCGGCAGCGGCTCGGTCTCCATCGAGGCCTCCAACCTGCTCCCCAACGGTCGGCTCTTTGCTGTGGAACAGAACCAGCAGTATCTGGTCTTTCTGCGGGAAAACTTGAAGAAGTTTGTCGCTCACAACGTCAAGCTGATCGAAGGGAGCGCCCCGGAAGCGCTGGATGAACTGCCCGATCCGGACCGGGTCTTTATCGGCGGCTCCGGCGGCCAACTGGCAGAGATCATCGATACCGTTGATCGCCGCCTGAAGCAGAAGGGGCGGATCGTCATCAATGCCGTCACCCTGGACACCCTGACCAAGTCGGTGGAAGCACTCGAAAGCCACGGCTACACCGTCGAAGTGGCCTGCATCAACGTCGCCCGGACCAGGGGACTGTCCGAATTCAAACTCTTTGAGGCGCACAATCCGGTCTACATCATTTCCGCCGGCAAGGGTGACGAATAATGGCCAAGATCTATGCGGTCGGGGTCGGCCCCGGCGACCCGGAATTGATTACCCGTAAAGCCGAACGAATCCTTAAACAGGTATCAGTGATCTGTGCCCCGGTGGGCAATGCCGATGCCGCCAGCTATGCCCTGAGCATCGTTGAGTCGATTCTGATCCAAGGACATCATGAAGTCATCCCGCTGGTCTTCCCGATGAGCCATGACCAGTCAGTACTCGAAGCAGCCTGGGAAGATGCCGTCGCCATCATTGTCGGCCAGGTGGTCGGCGGCCAGGATGTGGCCTTTATCACCATCGGCGACCCGCTGCTATACTCCACCTTTCTCCACCTCTACCGGATCATCCGCCAACGGCACCCGGACATCGAAATCGAACTGATCCCCGGCATCTCCAGCATCAATGCCGCAGCTGCCGTCGCCTGCTTCCCCCTCGGCATCGGCGCTGAGCGGATCGCCATTTTGCCGGCACCGGGTGATACCCCGGCCTTGCGCGCCATCCTGACTGACTTCGACACGATCATCATCATGAAGGTCCACAAGGTCTTTGACCGGGTCTACGCCCTGCTTACCGAGCTTGGTCTCGCTGACAAGGCCGTATTCGTCCGCCGGGCCGGTTCGCCACAGGAAGAGGTCATCGCTGACCTCGGGCCGCTGGTCGGTACCCAGCTCGACTATCTGTCACTGCTCATCGTTCGCAAAAACCCATTGTTTACCCCTTTAGGAGGAAGATCATGAAACGTCTCCAGATCCTCTGCGTGCTGCTGCTGTGTGCCACGCCGGTGCTGGCCGTCGATGAACTGGCCCCGTCGCCGGCAGCCTTGTATCAGCCGGTGATCACTGCCAGCGAAATCGGCCGCTACCAGCTGTTTGAGTCGCAGTTCGCTGTTGGCACCGTCAAGGGGCCGGAAAACGCCGAAAAAAACCTGCTCAAAATCGACACCGCCACCGGCGAGGTCTGGATCGGCAAGCAGACCCAGTACATGGACAAGAAAAGCGGCAAATTGATCCAGCAACGGTACTGGGAACCGTTTGAGCATTACTTGGAAGCGCAACCGTTCTCCCCGCCGCCGCTACGATAAAAGCAGTTTTAATAACACAGAGCAACGGAGCAACTGAGTAAATACAAAGAAGGTTTTAGCGAAAATGCCTTTTTGAGACTCAACTGATTGGCGAATGTATTTTTTAATGTAACATTCTGATTTCTCTGTTGCTCCGTTGCTCCGTGTTATTCGAACTGCAGTTTCTAGGATTATTGGTGAACACAGTTATGAGCATTGTCCATTTTGTTGGTGCCGGGCCGGGTGACGCCGAGCTGATCACGGTCAAGGGCGCACGCCTGCTGCGGGAAGCCGATGTTGTCGTGTATGCCGGCAGCCTGGTGGACCGTGAACTGGTACGCACTTACGCACCACAGGCCGAGGTCTGTGATTCGGCCGGCATGACCCTGGGCGAAACCACCAAGACCCTGGCCGAGGCGATCCTCGCCGACCGCCGCGCCGTGCGGCTCCATACCGGTGATCCAGCCATTTACGGTGCCATTCAGGAACAGATGGCCGAACTGGACAAGCTTGGGATCGATTACGCCGTGGTCCCCGGCGTCACCAGCGCCTTTGCTGCGGCCGCCTCCCTCAAGCAGGAGCTGACCCTCCCTGAAGTCTCCCAGACCGTCATCATCACCCGCCTGGCGGGCCGCACCCCGGTGCCGGAGCGGGAACGCCTGAGCGCAATCGCCCGGATCGGCGCAACGCTGGTGATTTATCTCTCGGTCAGCATGATCGACCAGGTGGTGGCCGAGCTGCTGCAGGGCGCCTACGCACCGACCACTCCGGTCGCCATCGTCGCCAAGGCCAGCTGGCCCGATGAACAGACGGTCGAAGGAACGCTGGCCGATATCGCCGTTAAAGTGCAAAGCGCCGGCATCGGCAAGCAGGCGGTGATCATCGTTGGCGACGTGCTGAAAGCGCGGCACGAAGGGTTGGCGGCGGTTTCGAAGCTGTATGACGCTGGGTTTGTGCATGGGTGTCGGGGATAAAGCCAAACGCACCGAACATAACATCCGGAATATGGCAACGGGCATTCTACTGCTGCGCTTTCATGATCACCGGCCAAATGGATATTTGGGTAAATCACCGGTGAAGTATGAGTGAACCAATAAAATTACAACGACCAGAGGAGCCGAAATATGAGTGACAATAATTGGCAGACTATTCTTCAAGTCGGTTGTGAAGGAGGTTGTATTTCCCTTCTGGGAAAGAAGGAAAAATACGACTGGATATTTACGATGACAACCGATGAAACATCATTAAGGTGTTTTATCAATGAGGAGGATTTAGCCGGAGCGCTCGAAACGAAATCTCATATTGAATATTCATGGGAAGGTGCGCTGAAACTCCTTGAACAACATCCTCACTGGCCAAGTTTGTATCCTGTTGCTGCTAACTCTGAATTTATAGAACAAATCATAACTGCTCTACGAAATAAAGAGGCTGAAAATACAAAAAAGGAATCAGATTTCGGACAGATAGACTGGGCAAAATGGGTCAACGCTTTTATTGAGACTTCGAAGAAACCCAACAGGCCAGTACTCAGCAGAAACTCGCAAATAGTCGGGAATATTGGGATGTATTATGCTTGCTATCATCTTTCAAAACTTGGATGGAATGTCATGCCTACTGCAAGGAATGCGCGAGGCGTTGACATTATAACGTACGACGAAAATTCGATAAATTATCTTGGGATACAGATAAAAACTTTAAGTAAACGCAACCCTGTTCCGTTGGGTAACAGTCTCGACAAGATCATGGGCAATTACTGGGTTATTGTCACACTTGCCGGGGACAATCCCACAGCTTATATACTGACTCCAGATGAAGTGAGAAATTCAGCGCATAGAGGAGAGAAAGACGGCAGAATTTCTTACTGGCTTCAACCAAGAAGTTATGACACGGAGTTTTATAAGGAAGCATGGCATAGGATGGAAAAATGAGGGTTCAACCATCGGCAAGACCCGCCGTGGGTAAAGAGGGACGCTTCCCTTCTTTTGCCAGTTTGTCGAAATGCTGCTGGAGCCCGATGAAAACGGGACTCCCAGCTTTACTATTTAGTGATTGTCTTTGAAATGAACTACCCCGCAGCAAGCTACGGAGTATCTACTGCCGAATCCCAAAAACCTACGAGGCAAGCCTCGGGGAATTGGACCCGGAGAGATTAAAAGAAAGAGTCGATATCCATCATGCCATGTAGAATCCTGACAATTTGGATGCCGCCGCTGATCGGCAGATAGAAAATCAGGTACATGCCGACAGGGAAGCTTTGCAAACCGGGATATAGTTCGGCCCGGTTTCTGCCCATATTCGTGAACCGAGCCAGTTTCCGGCAGGCTTCATCAATTTCGTCAAGAAGCTTGTCCGCACTGTCGGGGTTGTCTTGGGCAATATACCACCAGATTTCATCAAGGTCGTTTTCAGCCTCGGGGCTCTTGTGGATTTTCAGCATCAGCCGCTTGCCTTGCTTTGTTGAGCTTCGAGCCGTTTACGACCTCGCGTCTTGATGGCTTCAACATCTAAAGGTGTCGGCTCGCCGCTATCCAGACCTTTCTTGATTTCGGCCCGAAGTTCTTCAACACGCAAGAGCTGTCTCCGGTCTCGTTCTTCAAGAAGGCGCAAGGCATCGCGCATAACTTCGCTTGCGGAACCATAAAGCCCGCTATCGACCTTGGATTTAACCAGATTTTCAAGTTGTGGCGTGAGTGAGATGTTCATAATTTTATCTCCTCCTTTGGCCCACATAATAACAGAGAATAACAATCTTTGTTATTAAAAGTGAAAGAGGGGAAAAGAAGAGAAAAGCGGGACGGTTCCCATATTTCGCCAGCTTGTCGAAATGGTACTGGTGCCCGATGAAAACGGGACTCCATTGAGACAGAACGCGACCTCATACAATGAGTCTTTCCGTAAGACAGGCAATCGCAGCGCCTGCAAAGCCAATTTTAGTAACATGATGAGGCTGGACTTATAACCCGGCCTCGTCAGAAGTTACTCCTTCCAGGCATCACTTGACTGCACTACGCCATTGGCGCATAGTTTCTTCATGGTCATCATCGAAACCCCAATTTTACGAAGCAATTATCATCCACCCTCTCAGACGAGGAATACCGGCTCTTTCAGGCAACGCTATTGGATCGACCAGATGCCGGAAAGGTCATTCCCGGTGGCGGCGGCCTGCGAAAAATTCGCTGGGCGGTGGAAGGGCGTGGAAAAAGCGGCGGCGTCCGGGTGATCTACTATTGGTTTACGGCACGAGGGACTATTTTGCTCTTGTTCATGTACCCAAAGAATGTCCAGGACAATCTGACCCAAGACCAACTCAAACAACTCAAGAAGATCATTGAGGAGGAATACCATGAAAGATGAACTTTTTCAGGAACTGCTGGAAAGCGTTAAGCAAGGTGCGGCCATCATGAAAGGTGAAATTCAGCCTTCCCGCTCGTTTGAATTTCCAGAAACAGAGGTTCGCGCCCTGCGCGAACAGTTCGGCCTTTCGCAAGAGAAATTTGCCAACCTTGTCGGAATCAGCGTGGGAACATTGCGCAACTGGGAACAAGGCCGCCGTAAACCGGAAGGCCCGGCACGAGTGCTACTGAGAATTGCTTCTTTGCATCCGGAGGCATTGCTCGACATCGGAATGAGGCATAAAACAGCCTAACCATCGGCAAGACCCGCCCAATAAAACCGGCGGGTCAGCCTCAGCCCAGTTCTATCTAAACTACTATTTATCATTTTGACTAATTACACCAATTTGGATAATATCGCCGTATGGAAATGCACTCCCCCTCACCATGACCTGACCAACAGGAATGGCAAGATGTCTATCACGGTACAACCGAAGACGCCATTCCGGTCTATATAAAGATTACCTCCTACACTGATGGTCGTCCCCCGATTATTCAGTTCAAGGCAAAGTGAGGTAACTCCATGAAATGTCCAGCGTGCGGCAAATCCGAGATGACAGCGCAGGTCCGCGAAGAAACTCTTTCCTACGGCGGGCAATCGTTGACCTTGCATGCGATGAAGGGTGAATTTTGCCAGGAGTGTAATGTAGGGATTTGGGATGAAGAAAGTTATCGCCGATACACCGAAGCACAGGCAGCACTTGTCCGTGCAGGAAAAGGGGATGTGTGCGCAGACATCCGGCGGATCAGAAAAAGCCTGAAGCTCACGCAAACCGAACTTTCCGAAGTCGTCGGCATTGGGAAGGTCGCATTCTCACGCTATGAACGGGGCGAAACCCGCCCACCGGCCCCCCTGGTCAAGCTGCTGAAACTAATGGAGCGGCACCCTGATCTCCTTGCGGAACTTAGTCCCGATTTTCCCAAGAAAAGAGAGCCACGTCCGGCAGAACAGCCACCACGATCAACTAAGAACCAGGCGATAGCCGGTTAGGGCACAGTTCTTATATCGAAGTCCTGCTTCACTGTTAAACCGTTTTGAGAGGTTTCTCTGTCTATCGCCATCATTGCCATAACCCGTAACGGGGCCAAACTTGCCGCGACCGTGCGTAATGGGCTGGGTGATGCGGCCCGGATCCACGTGCTTCGCAAGTACGCCGGCCAAGCGGCAAAAGGGGCACTCCCCTTTGGTGAAGGGGAACTGGCTGGGCTGCTAGCCCGACTCTGGCCTGACGTGAGCGGCATCGTCTGCATCATGGCCAGCGGCATTGTGGTGCGGATGATTGCGCCGCTGCTGCAGGGGAAAGATACCGATCCGGCAATTGTGGTGATGGACGAGGCGGGCAAGTTTGCCATCTCACTACTCTCCGGCCACCTGGGCGGGGCCAATGATCTGGCCGAGCGCTGCGCCTTTGTCTGCGGGGCACGGCCGGTGATCACCACCGCTACCGATGTGAACGCGCTCCCTTCCTTTGACCTGCTGGCCAAGGAGCAGGGGTGGATCATCGAAGATCTCAGCCGGATCAAAACTCTGAACAGCCTGCTGCTGGATGACGAGCCGATCGCCGTGGTGGATACCACCAATCTGGTGCGGGGCTATTTCCATGGCCGGGGCAAGCTGCATTTCTTCGACACCTTTGTCGCCGGGCTGCGGAGCAGCGCCAAGGGGTTCCTGTTTGTTACCAACAGTGTGGTACCGCCACAGCTGCAGTCGGACGCGCTGCTGGTCCTGCGGCCACGCAATCTTGTGCTGGGCATCGGCTGTAACAGCGGTACGGGTAAAGACGAGATTATGGCGGTGATCACGACCCAGCTGAAGCGGCACTTTCTTTCTGCCCGGAGCATTGCCTGCATTGCCACGGCGGACGCCAAGCGAGACGAGCCGGGATTGATCGCCGTAGCCGCAGATCTTGACCTGCCGCTGCGCTGCTATAGCAGTGAGGAGTTGAATGGGGTCAGCGTGCCCAGCCCTCCTTCGGTCCATGCCCTGCAGGCAATCGGCGCCATTGGCGTGGCCGAACCGGCAGCCCTGCTGGCATCACATGGCGGCACGCTGTTGCTGCAGAAGGTGAAAGACGGCAATGTAACCCTGGCCATCGCTGAAACAGCTTAATCCAACAAAAAACATTTGAAACACGGAGCAACTGCCAGAAGTAGGTGCCTCTAGGCAAGCAACGGAGTAAATTCAAAAAATATTCTTTAACGAAAAGATCCCTTCTGAGGCTGACCTTATTGGTGATTATTGCTTCTAATGTAACATTCTGATTTCTCTGTTGCTCCGTTGCTCTGTGTTATTCGAATTTCCGTTTCTAGGCAAATTTTAGTTTGAGGTATCCATGAAGAAGCTCTACGTCGTCGGCATTGGTCCGGGCGATCTGCACCACCTCACCCCGGCCGCTTCTGCCGCCATTGCCGCCGCAGAAGTCGTGGTCGGCTACCAGCCCTACCTGGACCTGATTGCACCGCTGTTGACCGGCAAGGAACTGGTTTCATCCGGCATGATGAAAGAGGTGGAACGGTGCCGTATCGCCCTGGAGCGAGCGGTTGCCGGACAGATCACTGCCCTGGTCTCCAGTGGTGACGCCGGCATCTACGGCATGGCCGGTCTGGCCCTGGAACTGGCGGCGGATTTGCCGGAGCCACCGGAGATCGAAGTGGTTCCAGGCATTTCGGCGGTACAGGCCGCTGCGGCCGTACTCGGCGCCCCGTTGATGCATGATTTTGCCGTTATTTCCCTCTCTGACCTGCTGACCCCATGGACTGTCATTCGCCACCGGCTGACCGCCGCCGCCAGCGCCGACTTTGTCATTGCCCTGTACAACCCGAAGAGCAAGGGGCGGGTCACCCAGATCGCAGAGGCCCGGCATATTCTGCTCGCGTCACGTCCCGGCACCACCCCGGTCGGCATTGTCCGCAACGCCCTGCGGGTCGGCCAGGAACGGATCGTCACCACCCTGGAAGCCATGCTGGAGCACGACATCGACATGTTTTCCCTGGTGATCATCGGCAACCGCGCCACGGTTATCGACCAACAAGGGCGGATGGTGACGCCACGGGGGTATGCCACAAATGCTCAGGGCTCAGGGCTCAGGGCTCGAGCCGGTCAGAATTTCACTGGTGTCTCAAACCTTGAGCCCCGAACCCCGAGCGCGGGCAAAGCCCGATCCTTGATGATCTGCGGCACCGGTTCGGACGTCGGGAAATCGGTGTTGACCGCCGGCATCTGCCGCATCCTGAAAAATCGTGGGTACACCGTTGCCCCGTTCAAGTCACAGAATATGGCCCTGAATTCTGCGGTCACTCCAGAAGGGGGCGAGATCGGTCGCGCCCAAGCGGTACAGGCCGAGGCTTGCGGGATTCCGCCCCACACCGACATGAACCCGATCCTGCTCAAACCAACCTGTGACCTGGGGAGCCAGATTATTGTCCAGGGCAAGGTCGTCGGCACCATGCGGATTGCGGAGTACACTGCCTACAAGCCAGCGGCATTTGCCAGGGCAAAAGAGAGCTATGCCCGTCTGGTAGCCAAGCACGACATGATTGTCATCGAAGGGGCGGGCAGCATTGCCGAAATAAACCTGAAAGCCAACGATATTGCCAATCTGGCGGTAGCGGAAATGGCCGACTGCCCGGTCATCGTAGTGGCGGACATCGACCGGGGCGGCGTCTTTGCCCAGATCATCGGCACCTGGGAATTGCTGGAGCCCCATGAGCGGAACCGGGTGGTCGGGTTCATTATCAATAAGTTCCGGGGCGATGCCTCGCTCCTTACTTCCGGGCTGGCACTGATCGAAGAGCGGACCGGCAAGCCCGTGTTAGGAGTCGTGCCATGGCTCACTGATCTACGCCTGCCAGCCGAGGACAGCGTGGCACTGCAGAAGCGGGCTGGGGGCTCGGGGCTCGGGGCTCGGGGCGAAACCATTGTCATTGGGGTCGTGAAGTTGCCACGCATCTCCAACTTTACCGATTTTGATGCCTTGGAAGCTGAAGCGGATGTCACACTCTGCTACATTGAGGGTCCCGAAGATCTTGACGGGCTGGACGCCCTTATTCTGCCCGGCAGTAAGGCCACCATTGCCGACCTGTTCTTTCTCATGGAGCGGGGCCTGTTCGGAGCGATCAAGACCTTTACCGGTCCGATTATTGGCGTGTGCGGCGGCTTCCAGATGCTGGGCCGACGGGTGCTGGACCCGGATCATCTGGATGCCGATATCAGCGAAGCCGAAGGGTTGGGGCTGCTGGATGCGGAAACCGTGATGCTGGCAAATAAGGAGACCCATCAGGTTACCGCCGAACTGACCGGTGGCGCACCGTTTTTCGCCGGCTGCAGCAGCCTGACCGGCTACGAGATCCATTTGGGACAGACCAGTCTTGGGACAAACGCCCGCCCCTTCGCCACCATTAACCGGCGCTCGGGGAAGAGCGTGACGATTGCCGACGGCGCCGTATCTGCTGATGGCCGGGTCATGGGTACCTATCTGCATGGCATTTTCGATAACGCCGATTTCCGCCACGCCTTTCTCAACCGGCTCCGTTATGCCCGGGGGCTGAGCCAACGACAGCGGAAGATCGCCGTCATCGACCCATTTGATCACCTGGCAGCACACCTGGAGCAACATCTGGACATCCCACAGTTACTTGCCCGGTGTGGAGTAACGATATGAGCGACCCGCTGATCATTGTTCCCGCCGCCGTTCTGCTCGACTGGCTGCTGGGAGATCCACGCTCCCTGCCACACCCGGTCGTCGGCATTGGCAAGCTTACTTCGCTGCTGGAGGCACTCCTGCGGCGCCTCGGCTGCGACGGGCGAATTGGCGGCGCCGCGCTGGTGCTGTTGACCTTGAGTGGTGCCATCGGTGCCGCGTGGTCAATCATTTCTGCCCTGCGCCAGATCGACCCACTGGTCGGCACCGCTGGTGAGATTCTGCTGGCCTGGTTCTGCCTGGCCGCCCGCTCGCTGCATCAGGAATCACGCCTGGTAGCAACGGCGCTTGAGCAGGATGACCTGCCCGCGGCCCGGCAAAACCTCTCCTATATCGTCGGCCGGGATACGGCTACTCTGGACGAACCAGAGGTCTGGCGCGGAACCGTGGAAACCGTGGCGGAAAATACGGCGGACGGCGTGATCACCCCACTTTTTTACCTCATGCTGGGCGGACCGCTATTGGCCCTGACCTACAAGGCGATCAACACGCTGGATTCCATGGTGGGATATAAAAACGAGCGGTATCTGGATTTTGGCTGGGCCGCCGCCCGACTGGACGATCTGGTCAACTGGCTGCCCGCGAGAATCACCGGTCTGCTGCTGGTCATGACCGCACCGCTGATTGGCGGCTCCCTTGGCAATGCCTGGCGGATCATGCGGCGCGACGGACAAAACCACGCCTCGCCCAACAGCGGTATTCCAGAAGCTGCAGTAGCCGGGGCGCTCCGCGTTCAACTGGGTGGCGACAGCAGCTACTTAGGCACGATTGTGGCCAAACCGACCATCGGCGATCCGGAGCGGATACTGGGGGCAACTGCCTGGCGCGACGCAATCCGCATGATGTACGGCAGCGAGGTTCTGGCACTGCTCTGTTTCTCTGCTACTCATGTTGTTGGGAAGATGCTGTCATGAAACAGGCTGAGCATGGGGGGCAGATTTTTGCTGTGGCCCGGAGACGCGGGGTGCCGCCGGAAACGATTCTCGACTTTTCGGCCAGCATCAATCCCCTGGGGCCGGCACCGGCAGTGAAAGAGGCGATCATTGGCGCCTTGAAGCGTATTGTCCATTATCCGGACAGCACTGCCTCCGAATTGCAGCACGCCCTGGCAACCGAGCATCATCTTGATCCGGAGCAGATAGTTGTCGGCAACGGCTCCACCGAGCTGATCTACCTGCTGCCCCGCCTGATTGCCAAACCATCATGGCGGCGGGCACTGATCGTTGCCCCGCCTTTCGCCGAATACGCTCGGGCCCTGCAGAACGCCGATTGGCACGTCGACTACTTTACCCTTTCCGCCGACGATGGCTTTGCCCTGCATCTTGAACGCCTGCAGCACCGGCTCCAGGCTGGCTACGACCTGCTGGTACTGGCCAACCCGGGGAACCCCACCGGCCAGCTCTATCCCCGCGAGGAGATCGAGCGGCTGATTGAACTTGCGAGTGCGGCCGGCATCACCACGGTCGTCGATGAAGCATTTATGGATTTCTGCCCGACAGAATCGGTTATCCGCTGCACGCTACGCCAACGCCAGCTGGTAGTGCTCCGTTCTCTCACCAAGTTCCACGCCATTCCCGGCCTCCGTTTGGGGTATGCCGCAGCAACCCCGGCGCTGGCAGCACATCTGGCAACGCTCCGGGAACCCTGGAGCATTAATGTCCTGGCCCAGGCGGCCGGTATGGCCGCTCTGGCCGCGACCAGCCACCAGGCCGCCACCCTGGCATTGATCAGCCGGGAGCGAGCCGTTCTGTCCACTGCTCTGGCCCGCCTGGCCGGCATAACGGTCTACCCTGGCGCCGCCAACTACCTGTTGCTGCAGTTGCCGGCAGGATGCAATGGCCGCGATCTGGCGCAGCATCTGGAAGAGCAGTGCATCCTGATCCGGACCTGCAGCTCATTCCCCGGGCTGGACGATTCTTTTGTGCGGGTGGCCATTCGCACCGCCGCTGAAAATGCGCGACTGCTGGCCGCATTGACCGCATATTTTAGCCATAAATAAAAAGCCTCCGCGGCACTGAGTTCCGCGAAGGCTTTCTTCCTCATATTTTACCGCTCAGGGTTAATTGACCATTGCCAACTGTCCATTAAAAGAACTAACCGGCGGCTCTTGGTGCTCCTTGCCAGCCATCGCTTCCAGACTGTTGTGAATCAATGAATCAACATCAATGCGCCGGAAACTCAGGCCAATGCCGTCTTCGGTGACCCGCACCACGGTGCCTTCAAGATTAAAGGAGAGCCGCGCCGAATCGCCAAGAAAATAGATGGTGACATCCACTGACTCGTCCATGGGAATCCGGCTAAGGGTCTTCACAAAGAGCCCTTTCAAGCTAAGGTTCTCCACCTCGCCGCGAATCGTGACATTTCCCGCCTTAACCAGAGCCAACGCCCGGCAATCTACCCTGTCGTGCAACCTAGCATTCACGTGGTGATTCTCCTTTAGCAACTGCTTTACCAATGAATTTGTTTCTATATCGTCATTCATGACAAAAACTTTAGCAACGATTTTGTTACTGACCATTGCCGATCCCTGCAGAGAGGAGCATCCGGCTAATTGCTGAGTAGTTCCAGGCTGAAGTTTTTCGTTTCCACCAACTTCTCCTCGACTTCGGCAACAATCTCGGTCAGCAACTGTTCATTGAGCCCCAGCAGTTCCCAGGCCGCATGCTGAATCTGCGGCACAAAAGGATCGCCACTACTGCCAAAACCGCTGGCCTTGACCAGTACGTCCGCCAGATGCACCACAGCGGTTTTCAGCTGGAACTGTTCCGATGCCGCCACATCATGGTGACAGCAGATTGGTTCAACCAGCTTATCGGGCAAAAACCAGGATCGGGTCAACCACCCGCCAACTTCCGCATGATCTGTCGCCAACACCTCCTGCTCCAGGTCAAGCAGTGATTGCTCTCCCTGACTAGAACGGACATAGATGCTGTCATAGTCCTCGCTAAACTTTATTTTCAGAATCACCTTGCCGATGTCATGCAACAGTGCGGCGGTCGATATCTCCTCCGGCTCAGGCAGTTGCAGCTTGCGGGCAATCACATTGGCCGTTACTGCGGCCCCGAGCGAGTGCTCCCAGAGACCGACGACACTTTTCTCCATAATTTCGAAGATGGATGAACTGATGGCCAGACTTTTTACCACATCGACCCCAAGCAGGATCATGGCATTCGATATGGTCGAAACCCGATAAAATCCGTACGACGGGGAATTCACCAAGCGCAGGACCCTTGCGGACAGCACTTGATCTGAAGATACCAGACGGGCCATTTCCTGGATCGTTGACTTATCGTTCCCCGCCATGGCATTCAGCTTCACAATCACGCCCGGCAAGGTAGGCAACGTCTTGGTGTCTTTGATGACACTCCAGATCTGGCTCCGCTTATCGTCCATCCGCCGCTCCCATGCTCCGTTCGATCTGATCGCAGAACAGTCCTTTCAGGAAATCCATCCGGGGATTGCCCTTTACCCGGGAAAACCTGAACTCCAGATCTGCCAGCAGCTCTTCCAGCGACATATCTCCTTCGAGCTGGAGCGGGTGCCCTTCTACGGCGAGGGTCTGCACCCCCATGTTCCGCAGACGCATGATCAATGGCGCCGTCAGCACCACACCTTTCCCGCACAGCGGCGGGCCGTCCAGCTTATCGATCCTCATGACATCCCTGGCCAGAATCATTTCCGGCTCGGCAAGAGAAATCGGCAAAGTCTGCATCAGGCGACCTCCAAAACATGTACTTTCTTTGCACACCTTAGCACAACATCGACACAAGGCAATAAGCGAAGCACGCAATAGCCGGTGACTGTTTACTATAATCGGCAATAAATTGAAAATGTTTAGGAGATGGCTCGGACTACTTTGGCTGGAGCTGCAATGATTGAGCAGGCGAAGGGTCGGATCTTCGCCTGCCGGTGAAGGGATCAAGCTGCGCTGCGCCTGCCATTGATACCACAGTTGGCCATTTCCTTATCCAGTTTCTCACTGGAAAGTCCCAGCACCTTGGCGACTGACTCCCGATTACAGTGGTACTTTTCCATGGCCATCAGGATCAGCGCTTTTTTCAGTGAGCTGGAGAGCTTGTCAAGAAGGTGCCCACCGGTAACCGTTTGCGACAGCAATGAAAACCATGGTTCGAGGTTACGTTCAAATAGCTGGGCAGTTTCGTCGACTTTTTTGCTTGTTTTCGTTTCCATTTTCTTCACCCTGATGACGTTGGCAACTATTTCGTCCATTTCTTCCTGCGCCAAGATTACCGTATCTCGGTCTCCGTCAAGCATTACCACCTGGATATTGCTGCGTTTGCTGGTTTTGTCAGTTTGCATGATCACCATTTCCATGAAGCGGGGGTCGGCAGCACACAATTTTTCGTTTTTATTCTGGTAGCGATAAGCCATGACCCACCTCCTATTTTTTATGGCAATTCATGCAGAGTTCGCTGGAATCATTGTTCATGACCAGGTGGTTTTTCTCTGGATTGAGTAAGTTGTGGCAAGAAAGGCAGCCTACCCGGCCATCAACCAGCACCATGGAATCAGGCAGAGTGGATTGATGACGCAGTTTTGCATTCTCATATGCCATCGCCCCGTAAGGCATGCCGATTGGATGGCTACCAAGCACGGTGTTCAAAGATACTGCTTCACGACTGCCCGAACGGTAGCGGATTTCGTGATACTTGGCGTTCATGCCATCGTGGCACAGGACGCAGTCATAGGAAAAACTGTCGATGGTCATAGTTTCATTGGCAGAAGGGGAGAAGCTGACGCTGTAATTATAGGTCGCACCAAAACGGGATGTCGCGGCAGCTTTGGCTTCGGCTATTTTCTGCTCATATTCAGCCCTGACTTGCGGGTCAGTCAGCTGCTGAGCCAGAAAGCAGGATTCCGCATTGGCATTCATGATCATCGCGGTAAATGCACAGACGCCTAACACTATCGAGAGCAGGTTGCGGGTTTTGGTCGTTGTTGTTTTCATCGTTGTCCCTCCGACTGGATTTGATTATTACTATTCCAAGATCAGTGCCAAAACTTACCGGTAGCTGCCAATCAACGCAACACGTCGTTATTGCTATATATTTTTTAGTATTCCAGCAGTTGAAGAAAACCTGCACTGTACGACAAAAGTGCATTGGCTTTGCACAACCAGGCCGTAAGCGACAATAATGTTGTTTAATTTTAGACAGTTAGGTAATTAATTCAGTTTTTGAACAGTTGTATGCGCTGGAGTGGAAGATGAAGAAAATATTTGATCAGAAGATGGATAAAGGAAGTTCTCTGGAAAAATTACTGGAGGGTCTTGCTTTGCCTGCCGGGTGCAACCAAAGCATTGCTTAAGCGGGCAGCGGTCTGTCTACGTTGTCTTGCGGAGACTCGCAAGTCGCCACCTGGTTGCGGCCGGCCTGCTTTGCTTTATACAGTGCCATATCGGACCGCTTGATCAGCGCCTGCACCGAATCATCCAGATCAGCAATGGTCGCAACCCCGGCACTGACCGTTACCCGAAGCAGCACGCCACCTTCACTGACCCGCTCACCGGCAATAGCCTGGCGTAAGCGATCAGCAAGGGCAGTGGCTGCCACCAGATCAAGCGCTGGCGTGATAATCATGAACTCCTCACCACCGATCCGGCCGATAATGTCGTAATTACGCAGGATATCCCGCAACGTGATCGCCACATGCTTCAGTACCATATCCCCGAAGGGATGGCCGTGCATATCATTGACCTTCTTGAAGTGATCAATATCGACAATAATCAAGGAAAGCGGATCACCTTTACGACCGGCCCGGAGGAATTCCTCATGTAACCGCTTCATGATGTTCCGCCGGTTGCGCAGACCGGTAAGTTCATCGGTGGAGGCCTGCCGGCGCAACTGCAGCTGCATTTCATCGAGCTTGATGGCCAGGCGCAAGGTCAGGAAATAGGTAAACAGCAAAATAATACCCAGCAGCACCACCCCGCCAATGACGATGAGCACCCGACTGTCCCGGCTTTCCGCCACCATACCGCCAACCGGCAGGGTCACACTCAAGGCGCCCAGCACATCACCGACCTTGTGGCCATAGCGGCCATGACATTCCAGACAACTCTGTTCCGCAATCATCGGTTGCACCAAGCGGTAAAGGGGCGCCGGTACAGACACCAGACGGGTAAACCGTTTCGTGCCCTCGGCAAACGCCGCCAAGGCCTCAGCTTCCAGATCATCCGGGGCATTATGGGGATCGATCGGCTTGTTGCTGATAATCCGAAATCGGCCGCCGCCAGTCTGTTCACTACGCTTGGATATTTCATGCACCATGATTGCATGATTCCGCACCGTCAACGTACGACCGTCGGTAGTGTGCAGATCAGGATTGATCCCCAGGCGGAGCAGGTGCGCATTTGTTTCATCGCCCCGCTTTTTCTCGATGAAAACCCCACCGAAATCGTAATTCCACATTTTGGTATGGTTAACCAGGTCAGCATAGGCATTGGCCTGTTCCTCAAGCCGCTGCAGCATGCCCCGCTCAACCCCCTGATAGAGAACCGTAAAAAAGGCTCCCACCAGAACCGACAACAGCAGGGACAGAATGACCAGGAAGAGGCGAATATGCCGGAAATAGCGAAAAGGTTTGGGCCAGAATGCGGAAGATATCATTAGACGCCCCCCTGCTTCTGCAATGCCGCCAACAACGTTAAAAAATTGTCTGTCAGATAGGGGTGGAGTTCCGTACCAGACAGTTCACCCATGATGGCGGCGATACGATCAACCTCCATGGTATCACGGTACGCCCGGCGCGTTCTGAGCGCATCAAAAATATCAGATATGGAGGTCATATGACTGCAGAGTGATTGTACCCACGTACCCGGCACGCTGGGATACCCTGACTGATTGTACCTCATGTGGTGTTCGAAGGCTGCAACCACCGCCAAACGGGGGACACCGGGGGTATCCAGCAGAAATTGTGCTCCCTTGATCGGATGTTGGCGGACCAACTCCCATTCCCAATCGTTCAACTTGCCCGGTTTTTTGATGACCTCTTCCGGTAGATACATCTTGCCAATATCGTGAAGCATGGCGGCTACGCCGATATCGTGCAGCAGTTGCCCCTCAATGCCGAGCGACATGGCCTGAGCCAGATTCAGGACACATACCGTGGTCGAATGGGTAAAGGTATACTCGTCCAAGGCGCGCAAGGGTGCCAGGGCCATCATCGGACCTGAAACATGCTGAAAAGCCGTAATAAATCCGGTGACAATTTCCGACATGCCGGACAGATTCAGCTTTTTGTTATTCTTGACCCCATCATACATCTCCAGGAACAGCGACAGCTCGGCGCCGGGAATGTCACCGAGCTCCGGAATTCTTTTCTTGAGCGCATCCTGCCCCGCTTCAGTTCCGCCAGTCGCCAGCTTGATCTCAACCTGGCCGAGGCGCACATGGGGCCAAGCGGTCAACTGCTGGTCACCAGCGGTCAACTTCGCCAGCCAGATGACCAATGCCAACAACTCCTGCTGCTCGACCCCCCGCTCAAAGACAAAGTGCCCGACTCCCCGGGCGCGCATAAACTGCACCAACCGACCAAAATAGAGACTGCCGTCAAGCGGCTCGCCATCGCAGACCACCTGATCATCAACCAGCAGCAGTGTCAGCTCTTCATCCCTGGTCAAGCAGCTCTGCAACGCCTGGCAGGCCCCGGATACCTGACGGGTTACCTGCGGGTGCTCAAGCGAATAAAGTGCTCCATTCGCAATGGCAGACACCAGGAAGCGGATGAAATTATGCAGATTAGTTTTCTGCTGAGCTTCCATGCACTTTCCTCTGGATTAAACGATAGACTTCTTCGGCCTGACGTACCTGTTCGCTGGAACCTTTTTCAATGATTTTCCGCAAAATCGGCAGCACTGCCGCCGGCGGATAATGGTCCAGACTCCGCGTGATTTCAGCCTTAAGTCGCGTATGGTTGCCCGCATGCAAAATACTTCCTGACTGCAGAAGCTGCTCCAGCCGGGGGAGAGCGGCGGGGTTCCCGATTTCCGCCAGACTGCTGACCACCGCACTTTTGAGCTTATATTCGTAATTGGTCAGACTGCCACGGTCGAGAAACGACAGCAAGATCGAGAGCACGTGCGGGTTCATGCTTTTTTCCGCCAACTGCAGCGCGGTGAAAAGGATCTCTTCATCAGTGCTGGCCAGCTGCTGCAGCAGCATTTTGTCCGCCTCGGCATCACCATAGTGCAGCAGGGTCCGCAACACTTCCGCCCGGACGCGCGGATGGGGATGATTGAACAGTCGGTGGACCTGCTTGCAGACCATGGGATTCTGTATCCCGCGCAAAATAACCAGCAGATTACGCACAAAAAACCAACGATTATCACGTAAGCGCGACAGGAGATGCTGCTCGACAACTGGCCCTATTTCCAGCAGTCGATCCATATAAAACCGACGTAATGACATATTCTGTTCTTCGGCAAGACGCTCAAGGAGCGGCTCCACAAAGGGTTCACCAACCGTGGTGATGAGCTTTTGAATATCCAGGTATTTTGTTTTGCCCCAGAAACTCAGACCGTGAAACACTTCCTGGATAAACGTCGCACTGGAAAATACGCCCAAAACATCTGCCTTCACCATGGCCATCAGCGAATCTGCCTGGTCAGTTCCGTTCAAGCGCTGATGCAGTTCAATCAAACGGGCAAAATCGCCCATCTCAAGGAAATAGCCACACATCTCCATGAGATTGCGTTGCAACACGGCAACCATTGCTTCATCCGGGCAGGTTTGCAAAATTTCGATGATAATGTCACTGGTCTTTGCTTCCAGCACGTGGCTTGATGTTGTTGCAAGCAAGGACTTGATTTCAGCCGGCGGCACTGCGGCAACCATTGGCAGATCTCCGGCAAGCACCCGGTGCAGTGCATCGCGATATGCCTCCGGCACAAACTGATCCAGATCATCTTCACGAAAAAGTTCCCGCAAACGCTCGCCGGACTCTTGTTCGTGCAGCAAACCTGCCGGCATCTCCATGCCGGCATGCCGGGCCAAGGTCTGCAGCAATCCCAGCACCAGCGGCGGCAACTTCGTACCCTGCTGGCTCAACTCCGCCAAAGAGGAAAGCACCAGCTCGGGATTCATGCTCTCCAACAAAATGCAGCTGGCCTCAGGGTTTTCCGCTAACGTCGAGAGGGTACTCTGTAAAAATTGTTGCCGCAGTTCAGGGGTCAACCCTTCAATGAAGCGGCCAACGTTTTCCAGCAGCGCCTCAGCTTCACGGTTGCCGGCAATATGCCGCAGGTGCCGGGCAATATTGGCCATGGCCCGGCAATAATTAGCAATGAGCGTTTTCACCTGAGTTGCCCCGCCATGCTCCTGCACAATCTGCATCAGGGTTTCCACATCCTCCAGATCAACCCCTTGCCAATCTCGCCCAGACGCATCGATCAACCCTTCTAACACCGCCTGCACAAAACCCTGCCAAAGGCCGCCTTCTGCCGGATTATGGTGCGGTTCAGAATCCAGATCATTGGTTACGGTAAAGGCATCATAATCAATTTCCCGCAATTGAATCGTCGTGACCACCGCCGCCAACTGCGCGGCAATGCCACCGCTGTCGCGCACCAGAGTCGGCTTGCGACCTAAAAGCTCGTTCAGTTGGTGGAAATCGTCAGAGGAGACGCCGGGAGAAAAGGTGATCGCGACCACGCCATGGCTGAAGAGGAGACGCCCTAACAGCTGAAACGATGCGATATGACTGTCAAGTGTTTCACCGCCGAGCAGCAGTGCATCCTTGGTCACCCCAAGGGCAAAGGGTCCCGTTTCCGCCAGCAGTTGGGCACCAAGAGTGGTGACTCTTTGTTCCGCAGCTACCAGCAGCGGATGATTGGCGGGATAGGAAACAATAAAGCGCCGGGCAACATTCAATTCATGAATGAAGAGCGCTAATTTCTTTTTATCTACCCGCAGCTCAGCCATCGTTACCCCTGCTCCTATGCGTCAGCAACTGGTCTGGGTTTACGGCGACGCCGGCGCGGGCGGCGGCGCGGGCGTTCCTGCTCAGGAACCGCCTCAACCGGCGGCAGATCGACCGAAGCAGCATATGCCATCCACCAGGCGGCACAGGCGGGATCCTGCTGACGCACATCACTGGCAAATACGAGATACGCCAAGGCCTGGGCAAAATTGGGGCGGGCAACAAACAGGTGCGGCTTTTTCCCGGGCATGGTCGCGAAACGGCGCTGGCACAGGAGAATTTCCCGGACCTGCAACATGACCCGGCGCTGAATATGGAGCCGGGGCAACACTTCCTCCATAAACCGGGCCAGTGCCGCATCAATCGTCGCCGGCGTAGCAATGCCATTCGCTGCGCTTTTTGTCGCCAGCTCTTCGAGATATTGACCAAAGTAAAACGCCAGAAAGAGGGCGGGAGTAACCTTTTCACCCTCGCGACTCCGGCGATCCAGCTCGCCTAATGCCCGGACATGCCAGGTTTGGGCCAGCAGACCGGACTTTTCCAGCCAGGCGGCGTGATGGGGGAAGAGCGCCGCATACAGACCACTGGTCCGCAAACCCTGGCAGACCGGCTCGGCGGCTCCGCCAAGAAATAATTTAAGAACCTCCTCATACAGACGGGCCGGTGCCGAGCGAACAATGGTCGGGGCCAGTTCATGCAGCACCTTTTTGGTCTCGACCTCCAGCGCAAAGCCAAGAATAGCGGCAAAACGGATTGCCCGCACCATGCGGACCGGATCTTCGGTAAATCGTTCCCGAGGATCCCCAATGGTCCTAATCACCCCTTGCTGGAGATCCGCCATGCCACCCAGGTAATCAAAAACCGAAAAATCAGCGATGGAGTAGGAAAGCGAGTTGATCGTAAAATCGCGGCGCCAGGCATCTTCCGCCGGCGAACCAAAGGCGTTGTCGCGCAACACTACGCCCTCGGCGTTTTTCAGCACTTGCGGCGGCCGGCCAGCGGCTGGTTGCTCCTGCTCGCCGTCATCATCACTGTCGGCGGCAGCGCGGAAGGTCGCTACCTCGAGAATCTCTTCGCCGTAATGCAGATGTGCCAGGCGAAAGCGGCGCCCGACCAGGCGGCAGTTGCGAAACAGGCGCTTGATCTGACTGGGCGTGGCATCCGTCACCAGATCAAAATCTTTTGGTTCACGGCCCAGCAGCAAGTCGCGCACGCAGCCGCCAACCAGCCGGGCGTCAAAGCCATGGTCACGCAGACGATACAAGGCCTTCAGGGCATTGGGGCTGACCATGCTCCGCGAAATACAGTGTTCAGGACGAGTAATGATAGTTAGTTTCGACATATACATGCAGAGAAAACTATCATATTTCACGTTAATTGCAATGGCACTTAGCCGCCAAGGCCACAAATAATAAGGCTTTACAGCTATTGCGCCTTTTCTTATAGTCCACAATATGGAAACTGTCGCCATCGAGCGGGTCACCACCTATGACACTCTAGACGTTGCCAGCGGTATTGCCCGACTGCTTGGGCATTTCGGCGGCATGGCTGCCTTTGTCCAGCCCGGGGACCGGGTACTGATCAAGCCAAACCTGCTCGCGGGCAAGCCCCCTGAGGCAGCCGTTACCACCCACCCGAGCGTCGTCCGGGCAGTTATTGCCGCAGTTAAAGCTGCCGGGGGCGTGCCGCTGGTCGGTGATTCGCCCGGCATTGGCGGGCTGGCGACCGTGGCTGAGCGGGCCGGCTTGAGTCAGGTGCTGGCAGAAACCGGCACCGAGCTGGTTCCCTTTCAGGAAATCCGGGCAGTACGCGCCAGCGGCACCTTCAAGCGGCTGGAACTGGCCACGACCTATCTTGATGCAGACAAGATCATCAACCTGCCGAAGCTTAAAACCCACGAAATGATGACCATGACCTGCGCCGTCAAAAACCTTTTCGGCGCCGTCGTCGGTGCCGCCAAACCGGCCTGGCACCTGCAGGCCGGGGTTGACCGCGAACTCTTTGCCCGTCTGCTGCTGGAAATCTATCAGGTCAGGATTCCCACCCTGAACATTGCCGATGCCATTGTCGGCATGGAGGGCAACGGCCCCGGCAGTGGCGACCCACGGCAGGTTGGCCTGCTGCTGGCCAGCACCAATGCCCTGGCTCTGGACTGTATCGCCGCGGAGATTACCGGTATCCCCCGCAAACTGCTGTATGTCGAACGCGAAGCCGCCCGCCTTGGCCTTGTTGGCAGCAATCGCGCCGACATCATCACCGTTGGCCTCCCTTTGGCCGAGGCCCTGCTCGCTACGCCTTTTACCCTGCCCCACCTGTCAGATGTCCAGTTCGGCCTGCCCCACTTTCTGAAAAACTTTTTGCGGCGTCACGCCACGGCCCGGCCGGAACCGCTGCCGGGCATCTGCATCCGCTGCGGCATCTGCGTTGCAGCCTGCCCGCCCCAGGCCATGGCCATCACGGATAACCGGCTGACCATCAGTGATCAGCGCTGCATTCGCTGTTTCTGCTGCCGGGAACTCTGCCCCCATGCCGCCCTGTCTGTCCACGAGGGACTGCTGGCGAGAACAATCAAGCGATTTAAATAGTTAAATTTAATTTTGCGCCCAGTTGACATCCAACAATTCAGGATTATCCTTTAAACATCCTCAGGGATGCTTATGAGGAAGGAAATTCACAGCGAAAGGAGACCTACTGAAAAATGTGGACAACAATCTATATGCTTCGCCCGGTAACTCGCTGTAAAGAGGGTTGCCCTAGTTAGCCCGCCGGTAAATCACGGTGGGCGATCCACCCAGGCCCCCTGTTTTCACGTACAGGGGGCTTTTTCTTTGCCCTTTAACTCCGCCGCTGCCGAAAAACTTCTCGTCTCCCGTCAACCTTTGGACTACACTTTCCGTTACAAATAAATTTGCTGCAGATTGAATCTTCAGATACGAGGCAGAGATGAAAAAAATTGTCGTTCTTCTCATCATTATTGCCCTGCTTGCCGGCGGCAGTTGGTATTTTTTCAGTACGCGTAAACCGGAAATAACCTACAAGACTGCCAAGCTGGAGCGCGGGACCATTATTGCCACGGTCGCTGCCACCGGCAATCTTAGCGCCGTGACCACCGTCCAGGTCGGAACCCAGGTATCCGGTACCATTCAGAAGCTGTACGTCGACTACAATTCGCGGGTAAAAAAAGGGCAGACTATTGCCGAGATTGATCCTTCGCTGTTTAACGCTTCAGTTGAACAGGCACAAGGAAATGCGTGGAATGCCGAAGCCAATCTGCAGAAGGCCAAGGTAACGCTGGCCGATGCGGAACGGACCATGAAACGGAACAAGCAACTGCTGAAGGATGGCATCATCTCCCAGGGTGACTATGATCTGTCCGAGACCGCGTTCCTTTCAGCCCAGGCCAGCCTCAAGGCTGCTGAGGGCAGTGTGGCCCAGACCCGCGGAGCGCTGATGCAATCACGCACGAACCTCCGCTATTCGGTGATCCGCTCCCCGGTGGATGGCGTGGTCATCTCCCGCGCCATTGACGTGGGCCAGACCGTAGCAGCCTCCTTTCAGACCCCCACCCTGTTTACCATCGCCCAGGACCTGACCAAGATGCAAATCGAAGTCAGCGTGGACGAAGCGGATATCAGCCGCGTGCAAATGGGCCAGAAAGCCACCTTCACCGTCGACGCCTACCCGGAGCAGACATTTAACGGCAAGGTGGTGCAGGTGCGGAGTGCCCCGGTAGTTACCCAGAATGTCGTCACCTATGTGGTGGTGGTCAATGTGGACAATGCGGACCTCAAGCTGAAGCCGGGCATGACCGCCAATGTGGGAATCGAAGTCGGCCGGAAGGATGAGGTCATCAAACTGCCACCGGCAGCGCTCCGCTTCAAGCCAAAAGTGAAAGCTGAAGAGGCAAAAAAATCCCCGGATAGCAATAAACTGGCAGCTGGCGGTAAACCGGCCGGCATGGGCATGGCCGGCAGCCCCGGTAAACCAGGGCGCAAGGACAAGGGCCAGCAGGTATATGTCCTGAAAGAGGGCAAACCGTCCGCCGTCCCGGTAAAGACCGGCATTGGCAACAACAGCGGCATCGAACTGGTAGAAGGCGCCCTCAAGGAAGGGGATGAAGTCGTCATCGAGCAGTTGGGTGGTGATTCCGCCAAGAAAAAGTCAGGCATGGGTGGCTCACCCATGGGGCGGCCATTCTAAATTCCAGGAGTCATCCAATGCTGACGCGATTACAAATAACCGGCTTTAAAAACCTTGTCGATGTAGATGTACGATTCGGTTCGTTTACCTGTATCGCCGGGGTGAATGGTGTTGGCAAATCAAACCTGTTCGATGCGATCATGTTTTTGAGTGCCTTGGCAGATAAACCGCTCTTGGATGCTGCAAAGTCGGTGCGTGACGAAGATGGTCGGACAGCGGATATCCGCAGCCTGTTTCATCGGTTCGGCAGTGAATATGCCAAAGAGATGAGCTTTGAAGCAGAGATGATCGTGCCCAATAAGGGGATTGATGACCTGGGGCAAGAGGCACAAGCCAGCATCACCACTCTCCGCTATGCAATTACCATTGGCTACCGGGCCGACACTGGCCACAGGCAGGGGGGACTTGAACTTCTGCGGGAAAAGTTGACCCACATAAACCGTGGTGACGCTTCGAAGCACTTTCTCTTTCCGAACAAACCAATATGGCGCGAGAGCGCTTTGACTGGGAGGAGAAGCGGGGGTGACTTTATCTCCACCGAAGGTGAAGGAAAAGACCGAGTAATCAAGCTCCACCAGGATGGCGGCGGGCATGGCAGACCACGTTCCATTCTCGCCGTGAACCTTCCGCGAACCGTCCTTTCTACGGCCAATGCCGCGGAGAATCCAACCGCCCTGATGGCAAAACGCGAAATGCAATCCTGGCGTTTGCTGCAACTTGAGCCGGCGGCACTGCGCAAACCCGATGAGATATCCGCCCCTGCAAAACTTGGCGCGGATGGTTCGCATCTTGCCGCAACCCTTTATCATTTACCCAAAACAAAACAATATGCCGAGCAGGGAAGCGCCCTTAACAATGATGCTGCCTTGGCCGTGTACACTGAGGTAGCCAATCGGCTCTCTGATCTAATCGATGATGTTAAGGAAATATCTGTCGACTATGACGAAAAACGAGAACTTCTGACCGCCATGGTGACCGGGCGCGACGGCACCCCACATTCAGCCCGTTCACTTTCGGATGGCACCCTACGTTTTCTTGCACTTACGGTGCTGGAACTCGACACTGAGGCCACCGGGTTGATTTGCCTGGAAGAGCCAGAAAACGGTATTCATCCGGAACGCATACCCGCTATGCTTGATCTGCTTCAGGACATCGCCATGGATATGGATGAAACTGTCGGCTTGGACAATCCGTTACGCCAGGTAATTATCAACACCCATTCGCCTTCTGTTGTAGCCCAGATACCAGAGGACTGCTTATTGGTTGCTGAAGCCATCGAAATGAACGAATCGGGTAAACGGTTTAAGGCGGTCCGTTTCTGTCCACTTCCAGATACATGGCGGCATAAAAAGGCAGTTGGTGAGATCGCGGTCGCTTCCAAAGGCAAACTGTTATCTTACCTGAACCCGGTTGCTCCCGAGATTCCGGATTATGGCTATGGTGTGGCCGACCGAAAAAACAATGTTGTTCCCCTGCAGCGCCGTGTCATTGACCGCCCGGATCTGCAGCCCTACCTGCCGAACACAATGGTGGCGGAACCAAAATGAACATGATCCGTTACACCCTTTTGTCCGACGGTAGTTCTGACAGGATGCTGATGCCGATACTTGACTGGCTTTTACGCAAGCATTGCCAGGAACACGCAATTGAATCAGACTGGGCCGACCTTGGCAGACTCCCGCAACCACCAAAAACATTGCCTGAAAAAATCAAAGTGGCATTGGATCTCTATCCCTGCGACATTCTATTCATTCATCGAGATGCAGAAAAAGAAAGCTATGAGATCCGCCATGCCGAGATAATCAGAGCGCTTGAGACATTAGAAACTCCGCCTGCAATATGCGTGATTCCGGTCAGGATGCAGGAAGCATGGCTTCTATTCAACAAATCCGCTATACGAAAGGCCGCGAGCAATCCAAATGGTAGGAACAACCTAAATCTTCCTGATACTAGTTTGGTGCAAGACATTCCCAATCCGAAGGAACTTCTCTTTACTTTTATCCGTGAATCCAGTGGTAAGCATGGTGCAAGACTGAAAAAACTGAATCTACATAAATGCGCATTTCTCGTAGCCCAATACATTGATGATTTTTCTCCCCTGCGATTAACATCTGCATTTGATGCTTTAGAAACTCAGCTAAAAGTTGCTCTTATCGCAATGGGGGTGCAGAGATGAACAGCGTCATCGCCCTCACCGATATCCGCCGGGTCTTTACCATTGGCGACCAGGAATTTGCCGCCCTCAAGGGGGTCTCCTTCGCGGTGGAGGCTGGTGAATTTGTCGCCATCATGGGGGCTTCCGGCAGCGGCAAATCCACCTGCATGAACATCCTCGGCTGTCTGGACCTTCCCACTTCCGGGGCGTATCTGCTGGACAACATCGACGTGGCCGGTATGGACACCGATCAGTTGGCGGCCATCCGCAACCGGAAACTGGGCTTTGTCTTCCAGGGATTCAACCTTCTGGCCCGCACCCCGGCGGTAGAAAATGTGGAACTCCCCCTGGTATATGCTGGACTTCCGGCCAAAGAGCGCCGCCTGCAGGCGCTGGCGGCCATGGAGCAGGTCGGCCTGGCCGGTAAGGAGAACAACCACCCCTCCCAGCTCTCCGGCGGCCAGCAGCAAAGGGTGGCCATTGCCCGGGCCTTGGTCAACAGACCGGCCGTGATCCTGGCCGATGAACCGACCGGCAACCTGGACAGCGCCACCAGTAATGAGATCATGCAACTGTTCACCCGCCTCAACCAGCAAGGCATCACCATCATCATGGTGACCCATGAGGCCGATGTGGCGGCCCATGCGAACCGCCGGATAACCTTTCGCGACGGCCTGATCATCGGAGACACGAAGACGAATGCGTAAAAAAGCCCATCTGCTGCGTTATACTCGTCACACGACGCTCAACGTACGTTTATGTACGCCTCGCGCCGTGCTCCTCGCAAGCCTTGCAGATGAACTTTTTCACATTCTATAGGTAGACTCTTCTTATGGACTTCATCCAAACATTGAAAATAGCGCTCCGCGCCCTGCGCACCAACAAGATGCGCTCGTTCCTGACCATGCTGGGGATCATCATCGGCATTGCGGCGGTCATTGCCATGATGGCCGTCGGTTCCGGCGCCAGTTACGTCATCTCCCAGCAGATCGCCAGCATCGGCAGCAACATTATCCTCATTCTTCCAGGTTCCACCACCAGCGGTGGCTTGCGCTCCGGCACCGGTGGTGCCCAGAGCCTTACCAGCGACGATGTCCGGGCGATCATGGCCGAATGCCCGTCGGTGGAGTCAAGCGCTCCGACAGTGCGCACCTCCGGCCCGGTGGTCTACGGCAACATGAACTGGTCCACCATCATCATGGGGACCAGTCCGGAGCTGTTCGACATTCGCGAGTGGGGGGTGGCGAAAGGCCGCAGCATCGGCCAACAGGACGTAGACGGGGCTGCCAAGGTCGTTCTGCTCGGGGAAACCGTGGCCGACAGTCTGTTCGGCGGCGATGACCCGATCGGCAAGATCGTCCGGATCAAGAAAGTGCCCTTTACGGTCATTGGCGTCCTGGAACACAAGGGGCAGTCGCCCCAGGGCCAGGATCAGGATGATACGGTTTTCGTGCCGCTCCGCACGGCCCAGCGGAATCTGGTCCGCTCCCAGACCCCCAACACCGTCGGCGCGGTCATGGTGAAGGCCCACAGCAAAGAGCTACTGACCAAGGCTGAAGAAGAAATACAGGCACTGCTGGACCAACGCCACCGGATCAGCAATGGCAAGGAACGGGACTACTCCACCCGTAACCTGACCGAAATCCTGGCGGTGGCGGAAAAATCATCCAAGGCCATGTCGCTCCTGCTGGGGGCCGTGGCCTCCATCTCCCTGATTGTCGGCGGCATCGGCATCATGAATATCATGCTGGTCTCGGTTACCGAGCGGACTCGCGAAATCGGTATCCGCATGGCCATCGGCGCCCGCAAGAACGATATTCTGCTCCAGTTCATGACTGAAGCAGTGCTGCTGACCATGATCGGCGGCATCATCGGCATCCTGCTCGGTACCGGCGGCGCCAGCATCGTCTCAAAAATCCTCGACTGGCCCACTCTCATCTCGGTGAAGTCAGTCACCATCGCCTTTGTCTTCTCCGGCGCTGTCGGCATCTTCTTCGGCTTCTACCCGGCCCGGAAGGCTGCCAACCTCAACCCCATCGATGCCCTGCGCTACGAATAACTCGTCAACGACCAAAGGCCGGGTTTCCCCGGCCTTTCCTATTCAAGCTGATCTATTTTGAATTGCTTGTGATTAATGTACCTCACAAACAAAGCTACTGGAAAAGCGGCAAGATCAACCCGGCAGGGTAAAGTAAAAGTTGGCGCCTTCGTTTGGCTTTGCTTCGGCCCAGATGCGGCCACCGTGGCGCTGGATGATGTTGGCGACAATGGCCAAGCCAACGCCGGTACCTTCAAATTCAGTAGCGGTGTGGTAACGCTGAAAAACGCCGAAGAGTTTGTCTGACCGGGTCTGATCAAACCCGGCCCCATTATCGCGAATAGAGTAGATGGTTTCTCCCGCTTCCCGGCTCCCCGTCACCTCAATGCGGGCACTGGCACAATTGAGGGTATACTTCACCGCGTTGCCAATCAAGTTTGTCCAGACCTGCCGCAGCAGGAGCGGATCAGCCTGGCAATCCGGCAGGTCACCGATCACGATTTCCACCTCCCGGCCCGCAAGTTCCGGCTGCAGCTCAGCAAAAAGATCCTGCACCATCAGCCTGGTTACAACCCGCGCCATGACGATTTCCTGCCGGGTAACCCGTGAAAACTGCAGCACTCCCTCTATCAGCCCTTCCATCCGGCCGCAACTGACCACAATCCGTCGGGCTAGGTCCTGCGCCGCCTCACTCATGCTCGCCCCATGGTCTTCAAGCAGCATGCCGGCGAAACTGCGGGCATGGCGCAGTGGGGCCCGCAGATCATGGGAAATTGAATAGGCAAAGGTTTCGAGCTGCTGATTGGCCCCGGCCAGGGATTTTTCCCGTTGCAGCAGGTCATCATTCAAAGTCGAGAGCTCCCAGTTTGCCGCCTCTAACTGGGCCGTCCGTTCAATGACCATTTCTTCAAGTTTCAGGTTCAATTCCCGCAACTGCTCTTCGGTCGACATCAGCTCTTCGGTCTGCTCGTTCAACAGTTCTTCACGATCACGCACCGCTTGTACCATGCCGAGCAGGGTTTCTGACAGAATCACAACTTCCGTACAAATTGACTGGATTGGCTGCACGGCATCGTATTCTTCCCGGATAACCCGGCGGGCATTTTCGGTCAGCTGATCAAAGGGCCGCCGCATCAGGCGGCTGCCGAGAGTGCCAAGCAGCAGCGCCATGATCAGGGTGGCGGCAAAACCGAACAACAGGATCCGCTGCAAGTCCTTTAACGGGGCCATCACCCGGTCCATGTCCTGCGCCACTACCAGCACCCATTCCAGGCCGGGTATCGGCACAACGGTTCCCCGATACGCGACCCCATGAAAGCTGAAATCGCCAGTTGCCCGGTTTCCTTCCAGCCCGGAACGGACCAGAGGAAGGTTGCCGATATTTTCTTTCTGCTGGGCAATCTGCTGATCGGGATGAACAATAAGTCGGCCGGTCCGGTCAACGATAAATGCCGTAAATACCCGGCCGGAGCTCGCTTCGTCAATAATCTGCCCGAGATCGGCCAATTTCAGTTCAGCCAGTAAGGTGCCACCATTGAGCGGCCCACAGAAAGACATGGTCGGATCACCACTGCTCATGGAAACCGACGGTGCCCAATGCAGCCGCTGATCCTGCAACGCTTGCCGACAGGAATCAACGCTGGAGAAATCCATCCCCAAATAGTCTGCTCTGACTTGCTCTTTCTGATGTTTGAACCCGGCCTGCTGGACGATACCGCTTTGATCCAACAAATAAAGGGCACCAAAATATTCGTAGGAAGCCACCAGAAGGTCGAGCATTTTGCTGCGATCGGCGGGGGAATGCTGCTGCGCCAAGAGGTGCCGGGTCACCAGATTGAAGGTGCCGACCGGTTCCTGTATATAGCTGGTAATCTGACTGGAGAGACTGTGGGCAAACAGGACGCTGTTACGATCATGCTCCTTGCCAAGATGCGTCTTGACCACTGCCAGCGACAGCAACCCGACGCAGATAATGGGGAGCAGGGAGGTCAGCAGGTTATTCAGCAGGAAAAGTCGTTTCAGGTCATACTTCATTAATGGTCACTCAACAACTTCTTCCCGCCCACCGCGGAAGCGGCAGATGTACAGCTTGCGGTTGGGGTCGCCATATCGATCCAACGTGATCTCCCCCTGCAGGCCGGCAAAGGAGGTAATTCCCTGCAGTGTTTCCTTGAGCCGCGTCTGATCCGGGTTCTTTTTCAACCCGGTAAACACGGCCTGCGCCGCATCATACGCCAGCACTGCCGCAAAGGTCGGCTGATAATTGAACCGCTTCACAAAAGCCGCCCGGAAAGCGACAAATGCCGGCGCTGTACTCTGGTCGTTGACCGGCAAGGTAAAGATAAAGTTATCCACGGCCTTGCCCGCCTGTTGCAACAGATCGCGCTGGGCAATGCCACAGGCACCGGAAAGAATCGGGAGTTTGGACGATTTCCGGATCTGCTGACCAATATTGATCGAATCAACACTGCTGCCGAGCACCATGACCCCATCGGCAGTGCCCAGATTCAATTGCTGAACCAAGGGCAGGAACGCCGGCTTAGTCTGCGAGTCATAGGTCACTTCAGCACTGATGGTGCCGCCACGACGGGTGAATTCATCACGGAATGCCTGATAAATATCAACGGTGTAGGTCTTGTTCTGGGTATCGTAGATGGCCGCAATCCGCCGGATATTCAGCTTCAGACAGGTTTCAGCCTGATGCCGGGCAAACAGCAGATTCGGCTCCATAACCCGGAAGAAATAGTCATCTTTGCCGGTCAGTTCATTGGAACTGGAGGTGGGGCTGACCATGACCAGTTTAGCCGCGGTGGCTGCCGGCAACGCCGCCTTGGCAATGGCACTCCCCATGGGACCGACAATGGCGGCAACTTTCAGCGTGGCCAGCTCAGTTACCAGTTTCGGGGTGGTTTCCGGATTCTGGGCATCATCCTTGACGATCACTTCAACCTGACGACCGTTGATGCCGCCGGCGGCATTCACTGTTTCCGCTGCCAACAGCGTGGCATCACGCCCCGCCACCCCCAGGTCGGCATTCTTGCCGGTAATACTGCCCAAAAAACCGACCCTGATCGGCTCTTTTTTCGAGCAGGCAACAGCCAGCAGCAAAGCAACAGATATCAGCAGAAAACGTACCATGGTATTCTCCTGCACAAGTTAATCGCGCACAACGTTTTAACTTTAAGCCACAACGCGCCTGAGTCAAGTAGCGACAGCTGTTTTACGTCAAGATTACAGAAACCAGCTGATGACCGAGATAACCTGCTCCAGTACCCGCACAAACCAGCCACGCCGTTCGTGCTCAGCCAATTGCACTGGCCTGGAGCGTTCGATATCCCGGGCCAGCATGGTTGCCACCTGTTGGCCGAAATCGACCCCGGAAATGATCACATTCAGCTCGAAATTGCGGTGAAAGCTCCGCTGGTCCAGATTGGCCGAACCGATGACCGACCAGTGACCATCGATAAGCATGACCTTGGCATGCAGCACGGTGTCAGCCAGCTCATAAATTTCGATCCCTTCCTTGAGCAACGGGGCATAGGTACTGCGACTGAGGATCTGCACCAAGCGGACATCATTCACTGCCGGCAGCATGATCTGCACCCGCACCCCACGCCGGGCTGCTCGCATTAGGGCCCGGAGTATCCGGGGACCGGGAATGAAATAGGGATTGGCAATAACAATACTGGAGGAGGCGCCGGCAATGGCCATACGGAAGGCGGCCCGGATGCGGGAGCGGTTATGATGCGGTCCACCACTGACAATCAGCACTTCATCGGCGCCAGCCATGGCGGCCAGCGCTTCATGTGAATCAAGGGCCGGCAGTCTGCCTGCCTGCTTGCGCCAGGTCTTAGCAAAAATTTCCTGCAGCGCGATCACGGCCGGGCCGATAATCCTGACCCCGACGTCACGCCACCCTTCGCGGCCATCCGCACCGCTGGCATATTCCTGACCGACATTGACCCCGCCGGTAAACGCCAGCAGCCCATCGATCACCACAACTTTCCGGTGATTGCGGCGATCCATCAGCAGCAGTTGGTGACTGAACCGCGGGGGGTTAAAGGCGCAACAGTCTACGCCACCGGCGGTCAACTGGCGGAAATAGGCATTGGGGGTATCGAAACTGCCGATGTAATCGTAAAGGACACAAACGTTGATGCCACGCCGGGCCGCCGCCAGCAGACGGTTGGCCAATGCCTGCCCCAGGGAATCGTCGCGGATGATGTAAAATTCGAGGAAAATGCTGGCGCGCGCTTCGTCAATGGCGGCAAACAGGGCCGAAAAGAACTCGTCCCCACGCCCAAACAGCACCACGCTGTTGCCGGTGGTACTGGTAGCCTCGGCGGTACGGCGAATGCGGCTGAGAAACCGTCCGCTCCGTAGTGTTAACCGCCGAGGCTGCCGGATCATCGACATTGGCTAGTGCCCCGTCACGCTAAACCTGAACAACTTCCTTGACCCCGGGAATCTTCTCCTTCATCGCCCGCTCAATCCCCATCTTCAGGGTCATGGTCGACATGGGGCAGGACCCGCAGGCCCCTTTCAACCGCACCTTCACCACACCATCCTCGGTCACTTCAACCAACTCAACATCGCCACCATCAGCCTGCAGGGCAGGACGCACCGTTTCCAGAACTGCTTTTACTTCTTCGATCATGACTTTACTCCTTGGGATAATCCGCATCGTGGGGTGCGGTAAAACTGTGTCAACCCTTCCCCGGCACCCCGGGCCGGGTCAATGGCTCCGGTGCGAGAATCTTTGCCAACTGCTCATCGTCCAGCAGCCCCCGTTCGCGGATGACCGCCACTAACGAGCGTCCGCTCCGTTGCGCTTCCTGGGCGACTTCGGCCGCGACGTGATAGCCGACATAGGGGGCGATCGCCGTCACCAGCCCCAGGGAGCTCTCCAGATAGTGGGCGCATTGGGCCGCATTGGCCGTAATACCGTTGATGCAGCGGTCAGTAAACGCCTGCACGCCGTTGGTCAGAATCTGCAGACTGAACAGCAGATTGTGGGCAATGACCGGCATCATGACGTTCAGCTCCAGCTGCCCGGCCTGAGCCGCCAGCGTCACCGTCGTGTCGTTGCCGATCACCTGAAAACAGACCATGTTCAGCATCTCAGCCATGGAGGGGTTCACCTTGCCCGGCATAATGGAAGAACCAGGTTGCACCGCCGGCAGAACGATTTCGTCAAAGCCGGTGCGTGGCCCAGAGGCCAGCAGGCGCAGATCATTGGCGATCCGCCCCAGGTTGACCGCCAGCCCTTTGAGCGCGGCGGAGAGATCAACGAACGGTGCCATGTTCTGCATCCGCTCCACCAGGTCAACCCCACGGATGACCGGAAAACCGGTCGACCGGGCAATTTCAGCGACGACGCCGTCAATATAAGCCGGCTCCGCATTGAGACCGGTGCCGACCGCGGTACCGCCGATCCCCAGCTCGCATAGACCGGGCAGGCAGCGGTCAATGGTTGCACTGTTCAGGGCAATGGCCCGGGCATAGGCGCTGAATTCCTGGCCCAGGCGGATCGGTACGGCATCCTGCAGATGGGTCCGACCGGACTTGAGAATGGAGTCGAACTCTACCCCCTTGGCGGCGAGTGCTTCATGCAACCGGGCCAGCACACCATGCAGCCCCTGCACCTGGCGAACGCAGGCCAAGCGCATGGCTGTCGGGAATACATCGTTGGTGGACTGGGCCATGTTGACCTGGTCATTGGGATGGACCATGTCATGACGGCCCCGCTCACCACCCATTAGCTCAGCGGCCCGGTTGGCCAGCACCTCATTGACGTTCATGTTGTGGGACGTACCGGCACCGGCCTGGAACGGGTCAACCACGAACTGATCAGCTAACTGCCCGGCCAACGCCTCGTCCGCTGCCCGCACAATCGCCTGCCCTACCGTGGCTGGCAACCGTCCGGTAGCCATATTGGCCAGTGCCGCCGATTTCTTGATAATTAATGTCGCCCAGACCAGCTCTGGCGACGGCAGCAGACCGGAAATCGGGAAATTGACCAACGCCCGAGCCGTCTGCGCCCCGTAGTAGGCAGCTTCCGGGACTTCCATTGCCCCTAACGTGTCACGTTCAATCCGTATGGCCATACTAACTCCAAGGGTCAAGGGTCAGGGGGCATGGGTCAGGGGTCAGGAAAAACATTTCTAACTTGCCCCTTGACCCTTCAAAACAGCTGCCAGCTGCAGCAACTCTGTCAAGCCAGCCACCTGATAGACCTGCGCCCCCATCTCCTGCGGCAGACGCAAATCAATGTCGTAACGGTCACCCACAAACAGACATTCAGCCGACTGCCGGCCAATGGCCGCCAGAATCATTTCCAGCGTGCCGCGATCCGGCTTTGGCTGCCAGGTATCTTCAATGGTGAAGACCCGGCTGAACAGCTCGGTAATCCCCAGCACCTGCATGATCTTGACAGACAGGGTCCGGTTATTGTTGGTATACAGCACCAGCTCAAACCGTTTCGCCAGGTCCTGCAGTAACGTCACCACCCGTTCATCACGGGGCAGATAATCCGCCGGTTCCAACTGTTCGGCAAAACGGCGATGCAGTGCCTGCAGATCAAGCCCCAAGGCACCAATGGCCAGGGACAGGGTGCCGGCAATGCCTCGTTCCGTCGTCAATCGGCGCTTGGTTTGCTGTAGCAGCTCCTCAGCGGCAGACGGATCAATCCCGCGCTGTTCGGCAATATAGCAATATGCCTCGGTATGCACCGCATCTCCCAAGCGGGGGTCGTCGTAAAGCGTGGCATCCAGATCGAAGATGATGGCCCGAATACCAGTCGCAATATTTACTTTAATGGTATCACTCGCCGGCATCCGGTCAATACCCTCGAGTCCAGTCCCGCTGACAGAGCAGCTGCGGATCGTTGACCCCCTTGGCTTGCACCAACACCTTGAAGGTATCTCCCATGCCACCTTCCGGCAGCATCAATTTTTTCAGGGCCAGGCGGATCTTCAGCTGTTCAGCTGGCGGTATATCTTGCTGCTCCAGGGCCAGCAACTCTTCCATCATGCCGCACCCCATGAGAAAGCGGTACTGTTCGCCAAACCAGACCGGCGCCAGCCCCAGCTCCGCACCCCGCAGCTGCAGGGAGGTGAAATCCACGTGACTGGTGATGTCCTGCTCGCCCGGGCGCAAAAACGGGTCATCTACCGCCTGGTGCTGCCAGTAGCAGAGAAGGGTGCCGTTCTTGCGCATCGGGCCGTACAGTTCCAACGCCTCATAGCCATAGTCAATGGTGAGGACAAAGCCACGCAGCAGCACCCGTGACACCTGGGCCAGCCAGGCACCGGCCGCCAGATTCACTTCAGCCCGCTGACCAGCCTCCGGCCAGATGCCGAGACGGGCAAAATAGAGGGCGATTTCCGGCCGGGACAGCTCGCCGAATACTTCGGTAAAACCGTCAGCGGTCGTGCTGACATAGACTTCCTGCAAGCCGGTTGGGGTCATTTCCACCAGATGGGTCGGAAAGGCATCAATCAGTTCGTTGGACAACACGCAACCAGTAATGGCCAGCGTTCCGGCGGCCAGGTCAGCCGGACTGCTCCAGGCGAGCCGCTGCCGGTGCGCGGCACACATCTCGGCCTGGGCGGTTTGCAGCGACGGCTCAGCCTCGATAAAACGATAGGTCATGGTCGCATACAGCACCGGCTGGGCCAGGGCAATGCCATCAAGGATGTCACAGGCCAATTGGCCACCGCCGGCCCCCACTTCAACCACGGTGAAGTCTGCCGGCTGCCCCAGCGTCGTCCACATCTGCACCAGCTCGCGGCCAATCAGCCGACCAAACGCCGCGTTGACGTTGCTGCTGGTGTAAAAATCCCCTTCGGCCCCCACCTTGCGACCAGCCGAGGTGTAATAGCCAACCCCTGGCTCATACAGGCAGGCCGCCATATAATCCACAAAGGGGATCCTTCCCCCCTGGGCCGCAATCCGCTGCCGCAGCAGCGGCGTCAAAGCAGTTGTGTCGGTCATCTGTACCTCCTTCATCGTCACTGGTTATAGAGGAACGGGGCTAAGATTGTCAATTCAACAAGCATCCTTGCGGCAGCTGTTGTCGATCTGATTTACGGCAAATTTAATTTATTTTCCATTTAAGGTTTTCCCCTCTATTGCCGATGAACAAGCAACAAACCGCAGAATTCAAAAGTAAATATTTCACATCCCCCTAAGGAGGTAGAACCTAATGCTCAAGAAAATAACCCTGCTGCTCGCTCTCGCTCTTTCATTTATTGCCACCACAGCCCTCGCCGATGACTTTCCGGATGAAATTGTTGATAAATTTATGGCTATGAAGGCAGACGCTGAGGCAAAGAAAGTGATGCCCGAATCACTTTCCGGCATGACAGTGGTTTCCACCGCCGAAGTCAACAAGATGTTCCAAGCAAAAAAAGCGATCTTCCTCGATAACCGGGTCAAAAGCCAGTACGACACGGAAAAGATCAAGGGAGCGACCTGGTTTCTGGCTGATGACCTGCTAAAGAACCCGGATCTGGCTAAGAAACTGGATAAGGATAAAGAATACGTCCTCTATTGCAACGGACCCACCTGCTTTCGCTCACCAGCTACCGGGGTCATGCTGAACAGTCTCGGCTTCAAGAAGCTCTACTGGTATCGCGACGGTATTCCGGCCTGGAAAAAAGCCGGCAACCCGGTTGAATAACCAGCCAACAAAAGGGCCGCCCAGCGGCCCTTTCACATCTCTTGAAAAGGCGTTCCCATGACCATCCGCACTAAACTGACCATCAACGTCATCATCGTCGTTATCGTGATCAGCGCCGTGGCTGTCACCGGCTTCCTCGGCATGCGCTTCATCAAGGAGCGCCTCACCTACCTGACAGAAAAAAGTACCCCCTACCAGATGCGAACTCTGGATTTTCAGCGGACCATCCAGGCCGCCACTGCCGACCTGATCAAGGTGGGCGCCAGCGTGACCAAGGAGGAATTTGCCTCGGCCTCCAGCCAGGCGGACAAGACCCTGCTGGAAGTTAAGACTACCCAGGCAACCTTAGAGACAATGGGTGGGGATAAACTTGGCGCTCATGACGATCTGCAGAAGATCGCCGATGAGCTCAAATCTGCCACCAGTGCTAAATTGAAGGCCGAAGAGGATGCCCACCTGGCGCTGAAAGGGAGCCTCCTGCGGCTCAAGGAAAGCAGCAATCGTCTGCGCGACCTGGATGGTCAGATCAAGCAGTTGCAGCTGACCCGTTCGGCGGCATTTTCCACAGCAATCGATGACCGCGAAGGAGTGTCTGGCAAAGTACGATCACTGGATGGACTGAAGAGTGACCTGCGTGAACTGAAGCAGGCGCTGGCCGACAAGCGGTCCGTTGACGCCCAGGCAGTAGCTAAGCGGATTGCCGGAAACGGATTTCTCCGCGCCGTGCCGGCCATTCGCACCGAAGCCAAGGCGATGCAGACGGCAATGGACGAGGCGGGTAAACTTAAGGGCGAAGAAGGGTTCGACACCAAACTGATCGAGGTCATCGCCAAAGCCGATGCCTTGACTGCAAAACTGACGGCTGAGGCAGAGAAAACCGAGACCAGCTACAGTGATCTTTCCACCAAGCAGGGCAACATGATGACCCAGGCCAGCATCGCCAGCACCGTCCTGGCGGGCAACTCGGAACTGATCGCCCTGGGACTCACCGTGGAAGCACTCACTACCCGGCTCTTTACCGCCGATACCGCCAAGGAGCTGGACGCCATTGGTGCAGAGATCAATGCCACCTATGGCAAGTTAGGAAAGGCCCAGCAGGGCGTGGAAAACATGCTGAAGAAGTTGGGGGCCACTAAAGAATTGCAGGGGCTGAAAAACACTTTGGGCGCCCTGGTCGGGGTCCGCGAAGCCATCTTCGCCAAGGAAGGGATTGTCGCCAAGATCAGCAATGAACTGAGCCTCCGCGCTCAGGCTACCGCTGTCATGGGTAAATTGCGTGATGTCGTGCAGAAGCAGGCGGAAAAAGGTAAAGAAAAAGTCACCACTGCCCAGGGTGAGCAAGAGAAGTCAATCGCCACCGTCAACCAGATGGTCCGCTTCAGCAGCACCCTCATCGCCGGCATCGGTCTGGCCGCCATTGCCATCGGCATCATCTTTGGCTTATGGATCTACCGCTCCATCGCCCGCCCCCTCAATGGTCTCATTTTGGCCTCAGAACAGGTGGCCAAGGGTGACCTCACCACCTCATTGGTCAATACCAGTAATGATGAAGTGGGCAAGGTACAGGGTGCAGTGGGCGAAATGGTGCATAATCTGAAGGGCATTGTGGAGAAGATACTCGGCGCCACCCAGAACCTGGCCAGCAGTTCTGAAGAGCTGTCAGCCACGGCTATAGCCCTGGAGCAGGGAGCAAACCGTCAGTCGAGCCAGGTTGAGCAGGTTGCGGCAGCTATGGAGGAAATGAATCAGACCACGGTGGAAGTAGCCAGAAACTCGCTAGAAACCTTTGATGCGGCAGACAAGATGAAAGCCATCGCCGGACGCGGGAAGAACGCCATGGAAACTACCATGGCGGAGATGAACCGCTTTGCTGACACGGTACGCGAAGCTGCCACCATGGTGGAAGGTCTCGGACAGCAGTCGGAACAGATCAACGAGGTGGTGACCCTCATCAAGGACATCGCCGATCAGACCAACCTGCTGGCGCTAAACGCCGCCATCGAAGCGGCCCGGGCCGGTGATCAGGGTCGTGGTTTTGCGGTGGTGGCGGACAATGTCCGTAGCCTGGCAGAACGCACCTCCAATGCTACCGAGGAGATCGCTGCAACCGTCCGCACCATGCAGGGAAGTGTAAGCAAATCGGTAGCCTTCATGCAGGAAGAACGTGATTCGGTTAATGGCGTCCAGAGCCATATTCGGCAGACATTGACGGCAATTGACGAAATTGTTGCCTACGTCAGCCAGGTAACTGACATGGTGCAGCGGATCGCTGTGGCAGCCGAAGAGCAATCATCCACCAGCGCCGATGTTTCCCAGAACATGCTGGGGATTCAAGACGTGACGCGTGAGCTGTCGAACTCCTTTGCCGATATCAAGAGTTCTTCGGAAGGGTTGTCGCATTTGGCTGCCGAATTGAAGGATATGATG
The DNA here is from genome assembly GCA_031412995.1 of Geobacteraceae bacterium. Lineage (GTDB taxonomy): Bacteria > Desulfobacterota > Desulfuromonadia > Geobacterales > DSM-12255 > JANOEC01. Next base: position 117,195 of record JANOEC010000136.1, on the reverse strand, counting down.
GCTTGGTTCAAGGTGTGACACCACGTGGGCTGAAGATACTGATCTGGGGACTGGTATCACTGTTACTGACGGTTGCGGTCCTGGCTCCAGCCAGCGTTATGTCGTTCGAGACTTCGTTATTGCTGCAATCCGGTGAGGCCACGTATACCTCCAGCCCTGCCACCGCTCAACGCACTGGAGATGGGATCATTCGTATAACTGTATATGGCCAGAGCCCAACGAGCAGTTGGTCATCTGAGATCGACTATGAGCTTTCCTGCACCAGTAAAACTTTCCGCCAGATGCGGGTAATTGAAGAAAGGGACGGAACCAAAAGCGTATGCACTACCCCTTCGACACCAATTTCCCTACGGATTGACAAGCACCCCGTCCCGGCAGCCCTGTTCAAGGGACTCTGTTCCGACTGACGGCTGGTACTGCGTTGCCATCTGCGTGGCAATTTCTGCAAGTTCAGCGCGCCACGCGTCGGGTGCTAGCAGCTCGGCATGGGCACCATAGGAAAGCAGCCACGATAAAATCTCCAGCTTGCCCCCGGCAGTGAAACGCACCTCCACGCTTCCATCCTTGAGACGCTGAACCTGCTGGCTGGGATGCCAGATGCGATCGACCACGCTGGCGGCAACCGCCGGAGAAAAACGGACACGCACGGTGTACACATCTTCGCCAACAATGCCGAAGGCCTTCTTGAAAAGCTCCTCCGGGTGGTAATCCTCTGGCAGTTCAAATCGCTTCTGCGCAACGATCACGCTACTGATCCGTTCCACCGCAAAGGTTCTGATGGCCTGACGGTTGTGGGCGTAGCCGATCAGATAAAGCCCCCCCTTGTAGAGCACCAGGGTATAAGGGTCGAGGTGATAGTCCTCCGGTCTGCCCCTCCCTTGCACCCGATAGCGAATGGTTACTTGATACTGATAGAGCAGGGCGTGGCGCAGTTTTTCGATGACCGGTGCCGACCGCGCATAATCGCGCCGCCCCTGCAGCAGCGGTACTGACACCCCGGCGATCCGTTCCAGATGCGCGGCATATCGTGGTGGTAATACCGAGCGGATTTTATGAAATACTACGGTGATATCGTCGTGGAACGGGGTACCCTGCAGCTGTTCAGCCTGGGCGCGCAGCAGGTGGAGCGACATCAGCTCCTGCAGGGTAAAGGTAATGGGGGGGATATCCTTGAAACGGGTGAGGAAGCGGTAGATCTTGATCCCATCCTGCCACTCGGAGACCAGGGGATAACCGGCCTCCTCGATGACGGCCAGATCCCGGTGAATGGTGCGGCGATTGACGCCGGTCTCTTCTTCCAGCTCTGCCAGGGTGATCCCATGCCGGGCTTCGATCAGGCGGATAGTGTCGTGCACCCGGGCGGCCTGGGAATATTTCTTTGCCGGCTTACCCATCACTATGACAACAGATCCACCACCAGCCCCTTGATCTCCAAAATCTTGGTGGTGATGGCAATATGGTCCTTTTGCTGGCGCAGCATGAGCTGATACAGCTGATCCGCCTCCCGATCGATAACGGAGACGATTTCATGGTAATGGGGGTCGTGGGCCGTACCCCCCACCTTTTCCAGGCGATAACCGATATCCAGCACCTTGCTGGTGATGGCGCCAAGTAGTTCGCGAAAAGCGCGGAATTTGGCCACCGTCGGGTCCTGCTCAAGGGCATCGCCAGCCTGGTCAATGGCCTGTTTCAGCTCGGCAAACTCCAGCTGAAAGTCGTTCAGCCGCAGCTCTTCCGTGGCCAACTGGCCGCGAAAGATACTACTCAGACCACCTTTTTTGCGCAGCACCGCCCGTTCGCCAGCCTTTAGCTCACCTTTGCGCCGCACATCGTCAATCCGCATATCGACTCCAAACTGCAAAGGGCCAAGCATACTGCCGGCCCATAAAAATCATGCATACCACGGAGACACGGAGATCACGGAGGGAACATATCCCATTAAAACATCCATGGGTGAACACTACAAAATACAATCCGCACGTAATAACAGTGTCTTAACAGAAGATCGTACCTGCTCAGTGTTCTCCGTGTCTCCGTGTTATTCAATTTTCAGTCGCAATCCGGACGCCAGAGGCACTCCGGCTGGCCACAGCTATCCATCTGCCCCGTCTCGAAACACTGGAAATTCCCCTCCGAGGCTTGAATAGCCCGTACCAAGTCGGCTTTTTTCATCTTGCCAACCTTAATATCGTGATTGCTGGCGATAATTTTGATGTCGTCAATCTTCATCCGGCTGCCCCTCCTGTTGGACGCTGCGTGTCATTGTGGTCATTTCGTCAACTACAAAAATAACACAGCATTCTCAGCAAACAAGATCAAGGAATGCTTTTTTGTATTCTTTCAGCAACATTTCTTGTGTGTCATGGGCAATGAACCCCCAGGAGAGCAGCTCATCCTGCGGAATCTGCCTGGTCACCACTGCTTCCGCCGGGTAATCTGCTTCACGCAACGCCCGTCGCCAACCCAATTCGCCCACCCGGGCCAACACCTGGGCCAAGCGGCGATCGCCACGGGAAAGCAACGCCTGCCGCCACGCTTCTTTGAGCGGCTCCATCTGCAAACGCACATTGGCCATGCGCCCGCAGGCCTTGCGAAGGAATTGCACCTTCCGCTCCAGGCTGGGTAACGGCTCCATCCCGCACCACTGGAACGGGGTAAACGGCTTCGGAATAAAGGGATTGACCGACAGCACAATCTCGCCGAGTCGACCCTTGGTTTTGGCCACCGCAATGACCCGCTCCCGAATCTGCGCCACCAGACTGACCATTTCCTGCAGATCAGCCTCGGTCTCGGTCGGCAGACCGATGATAAAGTAGAGCTTGAGATTAAGCATATCCTGACCGATGAGCCGCTCCGCCGCTGCCAGGATCTGCTGCTCGCTGATCCCTTTTTTCACCAGATCACGTAACCGCTGTGACGGGCCTTCCGGCGCCAACGCTACGGTTTTGTGGCCACTGGCCTTGAGCACGGCGATCATCTCGTCATCCAGTCCATCAATCCGCAGCGACGACACGGATATCTTGCCGCCGGCAGCGAGAATTGCCTGACTGACCGCGCCGATCCCTTTGAAGTCGGAGACCGCCGCCCCCAACAAACCGATCTTACCGCGACTGGCCAGACCAGCGCTGGCAGCCTGAGCGACCGCCTCGCGACTGCGCTGGCGATAGGGATGGTAGATAAAGGAAGCGGCGCAGAAACGACAACCCCGTGGGCAACCGCGGGAGACTTCTACCAGGAAGAGATCGCTGAATTCGGTGTGGGGGGTCAGGATGGTCGACGTCGTCACCGATCGATCTACGTCCTGCAGCCAGAGCCGCTGAATCGTCGCCGGGGCACTGCCGATCGGCTCCCGCCGTACCAATCGCGCACCATCATACTCCTCCCGATAGAGTGACGGCACATAGATCCCGGGCAGAGCCGCTGCCGCACGCAGCAGTGCGGCCCGGCCGTCATGCTCGCCTTGCAGGCAGTCCAGCAGATCCGGCAGGATTGCTTCACCTTCGCCGACACAGATCAGGTCGAGAAATTCCGCCACCGGTTCCGGGTTTAAAAACAGCGCGGCGCCACCCGCCATGATCAACGGCATCTGTGTCGTGCGCTCGGTCGCAAAACAGGGCAGACCGGCCAGCGCCAGGATTTCCGGGATGCTGGCGTAGTCACTCTCAAAGGAGACCGAAAAGGCGATGATGTCAAAATCTGCCACCGGGCGTTGAGACTCCAGGGAGAGGAGCGGCGTCCGCGACGAACGGTATTCGGCAAGCTCATCTTTTTCCGGCAGGAACGCCCGTTCACAAACTACATCCGGGAAATCGTTCAGCTGGGCATGCACCGCCGTAAACCCCAGGCTGCTCATGGCCACATGATAGCGTTCAGGATAGATCAGGCAGATAGCCAGCCGACCCGCCTTTTTGCGCGGAATCAACCATTCTTCATCGGCCAGCCGTTTACGGTATGAATCTACGATTTTCCAGGACATGGGGAAAGGCTAGCACGGCGAGGTATTGGGGACAAGCAGGAAATCCAAGATAAGGGGTCAGCATTCCAACGTATTTGGTAAAAATGCCAATCACAATCAACTCGACAAAGAGGGATTAAAGTAGTTCGCCAGCGAGCAGGAAGCGGCGTAACCTTGGTTACGCCATCGTTGATAGTTGTCAGTTTCTTTTCAATTCTTCGACCTTGCGGATCGTATTTAAAACTGATTATGCGATATTCGATCTCCCCCTTATTCAACTCCATTTTTACGAGCCGGTTCTCGTAATCCCAAGTCAGCTGCCATCTGGAATCGAAACTGTAAAGCTCCTTACTACGCGGTTCGATGAAAACCTATTCTTTTGTGGTAATGCTCTTGATTATGAAGATAAGAGAAGCTTTCTGTATTCAGAGTTTGCTACCAGGTTATCGATATTTAACTTCATCTGGGGTGGACTAGAAAGTGTTATTAAAGTAATCAAGCCGAAACCAATTCCAAGCAGTATAAAAAAGCGACGTAACTCCATTGATGACTCGATTTATTACCTTAAAAATAACTATGATCCAAATCCACGACTTCAAGCTTATGATGATGAACTCTGTAAACTCCAGATACTCATGTCTCAGATAGACCAGTATCGGAAGTGGATTCCAGAGTTCAAGTTCCACCCATTTCTGGGTATCAGCGGTTTAGGACTGCACCTTATCCGACTGATTAGAAATGATTTCGCACATGGTTCAGCTTGCATACCGTTGCCTGAGGAATGGGGGCCAGGTGATGAGAAGGAAATTCTTACTGCCCAAGAGAGGCTGCATTTAGATCTTATGGATACAAGCTCACGCTTGCTGCTCTTGACTCAGCAAATGCTGCTAATGATATTTCTGAAGTGCAATAATTCGTTATCCGAATTATTGAAGCATGAGCAGGGCTTTGAATTTACTGCTGATGCAACTACTGTTGTGGCTGTATTGCATAAAGTTGCATATCCCGAAAACAGGGATCAGTTGAACTTGTTTGAAGAAAGTATTGCGTACACGAATTGATGCTGAGAAAAGTAATTTCAGGTGGACAAACCGGCGTTGATCGTGCTGGACTGGATGCAGCTATCAATACTGGTTTTCCGATTGGTGGATACTGCCCAAAGGGGAGATTGGCCGAAGACGGCACTATTCCAGCAAAATATCCGATGATCGAAATGGATTCGCCGGAATCGTACTATCGAACCGAGAAAAATGTTCTGGCGTCCGATGGAACGCTGATCCTCAACAAAGGCGAACTCTCGCACGGAACACTGCTGACATACGACTTTGCGGTCAAGTACGGCAAACCGAACCTGATCGCGCAACTGGATGCAGATGACATTATCAAGCCGGAACATGTCATCAGATGGATTAACGGCCAGGGTATCAGCGTTCTCAATGTGGCCGGACCAAAGGAATCAAAATGTCCAGGTGGCATCCACCGTCAAGCCCTTTCCTACCTTGAACAGCTGTTTTCCCTGCTGAAGGAAGCGGCATAGTTCAGTTAATCCGTCCTTTCAAAGACGGTCATCAAGCTTTTCACCATGGCGTTGTATTTCGTTCGGTTTGATTTCAACAGCTTTTGCAGGTTCAACAGTTTCCACCTGATGGCTGGCAGTTTTTCAATTCCAGGCAAATCAAGAATTTCCCCATCCGGCTCACACTGATTTATCGAGATGAGAAATTCCCGCTCGCATTCATCAAGAGATGCCGGAAGTTCACGAAATAACTGATCCCTGACTTCAAGCAACTGCCCAAGAGTAACCTCCCTGTTGGTCATCCCCGCAAAGTCGCTCTCGAACTCAATACGAATATCTTTGCAATGGGGAGCCAGCAGTTCATGAATAGGCCGGTTGTGTCCGGCGAGATAGACCGTGAAGGCACGCCGTATGCGTGGCGTAATGCCTCCGCGCTCGAAGAGCAGCATCACGTCAAAGAGGTCTCGCGGATGTTGCCGGTCAAGGGCAGCAACAAGTTTGCTGGCATACAGTTCATCAGGGTCGAGCATGGGAACAGTAAGAGCCCGTGAAAAGCGTTGTTGCGCCTCTGCTGACAAACTGCCGGTAACAAGCGGATATACCGCGCCCCTGAAAACATGATTGACCTCTACCTTGAGAAGAACCGGTCCTCTGGAAATGAACAGCTTTGATTCATGGTCACTGCCGGAAGTAGTCGGTCTGACCGTAACTCCGAGTCTCTTTTGTAAAAGGTCCGCAATTTCATGCAGGGCATTTTCGATTGCGATCAGGGCCGAATCCCGGTCAGTATGGCTCAGGTCTGTGAAAACCAGGTCAATATCCACGGACAGGCGCGGCATCTCATCGAGAAAGAGGTTGATAGCCGTGCCCCCTTTGAGGGCAAAGCACTGCTGCGTAAAGACAAACGGAGCCGCATCAATCAGCAGTCGGACAGTATCAAGATAACGGCTATCCATTCAGACCCTTCCCTGGGTGCTTCAAAATGAGCGAACTCCCTTTCTGTGTCCTGATGTAGACGGAATCAGAACCGAAATCCATACGTGACAGATCAAGCTGCTGCATGACCGGCAGTTTCAGTTCTTCCGCAAGTGAGCAAAAGAGCCGCTTGACCTTTATTCTGGTGCAGACTTCCAGGAGAGATTGCAGTGAATTTGGGCGTAACGTAAACAAGGGCTCCATGATTTTTCGGGCCTCATCAAGACTCTGCTTGTGCGGCACATCATCGAGCATCTCCAGCAAGGCCCGCTCAGGTTCGGAAACAAACGGCGAATAAGAATCCGCCTCATCAAGACGCCGTACCTGCAACCTGCTCTCAAGCCCGGCTTCTTTCCCGAAAAGCTGACTCATCCGTAATTCGCACGGGAAACGGCTGCTGAACCATTCGGGCATTTTCTTGCGCGTCACACCATACAGAATCAGCTTTTCACTGCCGAGGGACAGATAATGAGCCACCCCGCTGAGCGATAAAGCCGACTTCCCGCCTATATGAACATCAAACCCCTGGATTTCAAGACCTGAGACCCCTCCATCACGGGTGAGGACATCACCTGTTCGCAGGTAATAGCCTTGGCCAAGAGATTCCAGCCAGCCGCTTTGCACATAGCGATGCACCAGCTGGCGAGATATGTCCAGATGCTCCATGTGGCTGGTCGTAACCGGCATCCCCTTCGGCAGCGAGAAGAGTGCAGATTTTAGTTTTTTACTTGTCTGTAAACCATTCATTGACATATTGGTATCTATTTTATAATCATCTTGGGATTACTGATGGACTCATTATATAACATATTCGCAAAAAGACAAACTAACAGTTTACATATATGCAGATATTTATAAGAAGTGTTGCTGGTTCATTGAGCCAAAACATATTTGTTTGGAAAAGGAGTTTGGATTGAACAGGAAACTGAAAATCAATACAAACGCTGCCATTCGTGAAGCGTCGGAAGTGGTGGACGAGATCAATGTTGAGATCGAGCGGAGGACAGAGCGACAGGCAGCATAGCCGTTGCCATGTTAACACGATGGAAGGGGCCGGGCCTTGATTGGTGCCGGCCTTTTTCTTTGCCACAGCAAGCGGAGTTGCTACATATCTGCTACATAAAACGCAAAAAAGGCCAGTCGCTAGACCGGCCCTTCTTGTAAGTTGGCGGAGAGATAGGGATTCGAACCCTAGGTACGCGCAAACGTACACCTGATTTCGAGTCAGGCACCATCGACCACTCGGACATCTCTCCGTGGAAAAAACTTTATACCCTATCGCACTGAAACATTCAACAGCTGCGTCACGTGCCGCAGCATTTTACCTTATTTCCCGCTTCATTCTTTTTCCGCGCCCGCAGTTCACGGAAGAAATCGCTCAACAGGGCCGAACACTCATGTTGGCGCACCTCGCTGGTCACCGGCAACCGGTGGTTCATGCGGCTGTCATTGGTCAGGTCAAAGAGCGAACCAGCCGCGCCGGCCTTGGGATCGAAACAGCCGAAAACCAGGCGGTCGAGGCGGGCGAGGAGGATTGCCCCCATGCACATCGGGCAGGGTTCCAGGGTGACATAGAGGGTGGCGCCGGTGAGGCGCCAGGCCTTCAGGCGTTGTGACGCCCGGCGGATGGCGATCAGCTCGGCATGGGCCGTTGGGTCGGCGTCGGTTTCCCGGCGATTGAAGCCGGAGCCGATGATCCGGTCACCCTTGGCAATGACCGCGCCGATTGGCACTTCTCCTCGCGCCGCCGCTTTCTGTGCGGCCTGCAGGGCTTTTCCCATCCAGTAGTGGTCGTCTAAATTAGCCATGGCGTCCTCGCTTGTCGCTTGAGACAGTTAAAGGCCGGGGACGGTTAGTTGGGGGAAGCCTTGAGGGGAATGCCGAGTTTCTGGACTACACTGTTATTGGTACGCAGCGGGGCCTTGCGGGCGTCAACCACTTGTTTGGCGCCACCTTTCAGCCGAGCGTTTGCCAGTTCAGCCGCCTGCCGGCCCAGTTCGCTCCGGTCAACCTCGAGAGCAACCACAGCGCCTTTGGCCAGGTACTGCTCGCTGAAGGCGATGATCGGCACCTTATGCTGCATGGAGAAGAGGAAGTATGCTTCCACAATTTCAGTCGCGACCGCAGTCGTATCCGGCAGCAGCCAGATGGCATCCACTGCCCCTTTCAGCTGCTCCAGTTTAACCAGGGCTTCGCGGGGCGTCCGGACGTCGCGGGCCACCAGTTCAATCCCAGCCTGCTGCGCCGCCAACCTGGCCCGCTTCAGATAGTATCCAGTCCGGGTTGGATCATAGATCACGCCAACCCGCTTGGTGCCCATGCCCTTGCAAACTTCCAGATACCGTTCCGGTGCCGGCAGCATGCCGACCCCGCTGACCGGACCGGTCGGTTCCTTGGCCAGGTTATAGGAAAGGGCCAGCAGCGACACCACCGGCACCGCGCGGACCTTGCGGCTCGCCTCCAGCGCCTTGTCGCCCACCGCTAGCACCAGCCGCGGCTGCTCTTCCTTCACCAGCCGGACCACGTCCACCTCGGCGTAATCGGCCAGGACAATCGTCTGGGTCGAGCCCTGGTAGACCTCGCTGAAACCGCGCAGTGCCTCGGTATAGGCCACACCCCGCCCGGACTGGACGATGAGGACATCGGCCGCGAAGGCTGGCATGGCGCTCAGGATGCTTAGCGCTATGAGAAGAATTAGCGCTCGCATCAGAATTTAAACCTCAACCCACCCTCGAACCAGCGGGGAGTATTGCTAAATAACTGGCTATGCGTCGTCTGCACGCCGTTGAACAGGTTGCGGGCGGAGAAAAACAGTTCCGGCGACAGGTCCGCTTGCGGCTTGAGTTGCCAGGTCAGGTGCAGGTCCCAGATCACCGGGCCATCTTTGGCCGAGGAATCGGCAGCGGCGTTCCAGTTAACGTAATTACCGGTCAGTGCGCCACGCAGGCCAAGATCAGTATTGTCATAGTTCAAGGCCAGCTTAAGCAGGTGGGGCGGCACGGATTGATTGCTGTTGGTCTGGAGACGTATTCCGGCGTCAACATCTTTAACATCTGAATAGGTATAGCCACTGGCCAGCGAAAATCCGTAGAGCGGGATTGTGCGGAGCTCAAGCTCGATCCCCTGTCGATTCTCATTGGTCAGGGTCCCATCATAGGTCGCTTCAATGTCCCGCAAACGGTTATAGAAATAGGTCCCCTTGAGCCAGAGATAGGGAATATCGGCTGATTCAATCCCCCCCTGCAATGTAGTGACTGTCATCAGATCATGCTGGTAGCGCGGGTTTGGCAAGCCGTACCCTTTGGCGGCATAGGCGCGCAGCAGGGTCTTATCGGTCATCTGCAGGGTGGCACCCAGCGTCGAACTTGTGTAGCCCTTCGAGAGCCCGGTATGGTCGTAGCGAATCCCGGGGAGGATAGTAAGGGCGCCGGCGGCAACACTGCCGTTGGCGTACGCCGCCCAGCTGTCCCAGGTGCGATCATAATAAGGCGCAGCCGGGGGGAGGACAGTTTGGTTCTTGCTTTCAGCATGGGCATATTCCAGACCGGTCACCAGGTTCTGCCGGTTGTCGCCCCACCTCACGCGGGTATTGATACCCCGGGTAGACTCAAGGGTCTGATTATGCACATACGGGACAACTACCCCCAGGATTAGATCATTCTGTTCGGTACGGTCATCCCGACTGGTGAGATAACCATCCATCTCCAGACTAATCCTCTCAGTCAACGGTTGGGAGTATTTCAGGAAACCGTTGAGCCGACGATTATCGGTATCGTCATGAACCATGCCCACGCCCGGATAAAAGCCTTCATCCATCCCGCGGCGGGTATCAAGATAGGAGAAGCCGGCAGTTGCCGTACCGTTGCCAGGAAAGAGCCAGGAAACCTTGCCGTAGAGGCTGTCCTGGTTGGTGCCGTTGTTGGGGAGCAGGCCCTTCGAGTAAAGTTTGCCGGCGCTCAGGTAGTAGCCAAACCGGTCAAGAGTTCCGTTCAGTTCAAGGCGAGCATCTGTAGTCGCTCGCTCGCCGATTGAGCCGGAGAGTATCCCTGCTGCCGGCCGGTCCGGATCCGGCGTTTTGGTAATAATGTTGACCACGCCACCCAAGGCCGGTCCCCAGGCGGCCGATGCCGCCCCCTTGACAATCTCGATCCGCTCGATCTGCTGCACCGGAATCAGCCCAGGCTCGGCTATGTTTTGAAAAAAGTCGTTCTGGCGGATACCGTCGATCAGGACCAGGACAGTGGTGTTCAGTGCCCCCTGGATATTGAAAAACGAAAAGCTGCCTGGGGTACGAAGGTAATCAAGCTGAATGCCGGGGACGGTCTGCAGCACATCGGCCAGGGTGTGGGCATTGATGCGGGCAATATCATCGGCGGTGATGACGGTGACGTTTTCAGCGATTTTGGAGGCAGGGCGGGGGATGTGGGAGGTAGTGAGTTGTCCTGCTGCCTGCTCTTCGGCAAGACCCAGGGTGGCAAGTGGGTCATCGGCGGCAATAACCGGCATCACGCCGCTGAGCAAGGAAGCCAGCAGAACAAGGAGCAAGTTATATAAATAATTTCGTCGCAGAAATAACCCCTTAAGCAGAACAGCGTCGCATCCGATACGTTTAACCATGAGGATACTACCGCCTCATGAAGCTATTTTCAATAGCAATCATGGGCTATTTTGTCCATAAAAAAGGATATAAAAGTAAATCTGTGATGGCACACAACAAATCGGCATGGAGGAACAACGATGGAAAATGAATCGCAAGAACTGGAAGTACTGGACGAGGGGCAGGAAGATACCGAGGTGGTAAACGCCTGCTGTAGCGGCGGGGGAACTGCCCGCGCCTGACCTTTAGCACGAAACATGGGGGAGCTTCGGCTCCCCTTTCGCCATTATAACTGGAGCCTGCCCCTTGCCGCTTTCCCACTACTTGAAGATCTATCCAGACCCGAAACATCCCGACTCCTGGCTCCTCTACTCAACGAAAAAAGGTTCGCTGGTTCGCTTGAGCAACCAACAATTGACTGCCGCCCATGACGGCACCCTTGTCACAACCGACCGGGACACTCTGCGCCGCCTGGAACTCTGGACCGATGACCCTGTGGCCGAACGGGCAGCCATGGCCGACCTGGTAACTTCCACCAACCGACGCAGCAGGCAGTTCAAAGCCACCGTGGTGCTGACTCTGGACTGCAACCTGGCCTGCCCCTACTGCTTCGAGGACCATTTTCGCGACAACTTCGCCATGGACGAAGCGACCGGGCAGTTACTGGTTCACTATATTGAGCGGGAGCAGATTGCCAAAGGGCATGATGTGGAGATTCGCTTCTACGGCGGCGAACCGCTGCTGGCGGTGCCACGGCTCAAAGCAATTGCCCAGCCGCTGCAACGGTCAGCTGAAGCCGCCGGGGCGTCTTTCTCCTGCAGTCTGGTCACAAATGCGACGCTCTTGACTCGTGAAGTGGTGGAGGAATTACTTCCCTTGGGGCTGACCAGCGCCCAAATTACCCTGGACGGGCCAGCAGCGATCCATGATCGGCAACGCCCCTTTGTCTCCGGCCAGGGGAGTTTTACCACCATTGTTACCAACATCCGGGCGGTTTGCGACCTGATCACCATCAAACCGGGCGGTAATTTCACCCGGGAGAATTACGGGGAATTCCCCGCCATGCTGGATGCGCTACTGGCAGCGGGCATCGACCCGACCCAGCTTGGTCCGGTGCAGTTCGCGCCGATCCTGCCCAAGTCCGGAGCCAGGGCCAGCCACGAGATATGCTGTGTTGCCAGCAGCGAACCGTGGCTCATCGACGCCACCCTGTTCCTGCGGGAAGAAACCCTGCGCCGCGGCTTTGCTCTGCTCAAGCCAACCATGGGCATCTGTATGATTGAGCTGGATAACCACTTGGTGGTCAACTACGACGGCAGCCTCTACAAATGCCCCGCCTTCATGGGCTGGCCGGAACTTGCCGTCGGCACGCTGGCGACCGGGATCACGGACTACGCCGCCTCGCACCAGCTCAACCTCTGGCAAAACGACGCCTGCCTCGACTGCGCCTACCTCCCCCTCTGCTTCGGCGGCTGCCGGCTCATTCCCCTGCTCAAAACCGGAATCATTGACACGGTCGATTGCCGCCGGGCGTTCTACGATGCCGCATTGGAGCAGATGATCCGACAGCAGACAAAATACCCAAGCAAAAAGGGCCGAGGATAACTCCCCGGCCCTTTTTGTTAGTGATTGAAACCTGCAGGGTTACCCCTTAAACCAGGCAGCCATGCCGTTCAACTCATCCGCCAGGCGGGCCAGTTCCTGGGCGGAGCGATTGATCTCGCCGGTTGCGGTCTCGGTACGGCGGGTGATCTGTTCGATCTGTTCCATACTGGTTGAGACCTCGGCAGCCGTGGCCGACTGCTCTTCCGAGGCCGTAGCGATGCGGGTCACCATGTCAGCACCTTGGCCGGACGCCTCAACAATGCTTTCCAGGGCCTGACTGGCTTCGCCGGCCAGCGCCACCCCTTCGGCGACCCGGTTGGTACCGCTCTCCATGGATTTCACCGACTGCTGAGTCTGGGCCTGTATTTCGTGGATCATGCCGCCGATTTCAGCGGTCGCTACGGTCGTCCGTTCGGCCAGGCGCCTTACTTCATCGGCAACCACGGCAAAACCCCGGCCGGCATCACCAGCCCGGGCGGCTTCGATGGCGGCGTTGAGCGCCAACAGGTTGGTCTGGTCGGCAATCTCGTTAATGGTCTTGACGATGTCACCGATCCGCTCTGAACTCGCCCCCAACTGCTCAATACTCTCGGCAGTCTGCCGCACGGCCCGGGCGATATCCTCCATGCCATGGACGGTTTTGGCCACTGTTGCTTTGCCGCCAGCGGCAATAGACAGCGAGTTACTGGTCGCCCCGGCCGCACTGTTGGCATTGGCGGCGACTTCATGAATGGTCTGGTTCATCTCGGTCATGGCGGTGGCGGCCTGGGCAACCTGGGTTGCCTGGCGCTGTGCCCCGCTATTCAGCTCTTCCGCCGTCTGGGTCAGGTCACGGGAGTGATCGGCCAAATTGCCAATGGCCGCCCGCAGACCACCGGTAATCTCGCGCAGTTTTTCGGTTGCCTGATTGAAGTGCCCGGCCAACTCACCAAACTCATCCTTGCGGCGATCGTCAAGTCTGACGGAAAAATCCCCATCATCAAAGCGAGCTGCCATCTCGGCAAGCGCCTTGATCGGCGTAGTAATACTGCGGACCAGAATAATGCTAAAGGCGATACCGAGCACCAGCACCACCAGGCCAATAATACTGACCGTGGCAATATTGGTCCGAAACACCGTATTCACTGACTTGACTGCCTTACTCTGCTCCTCCTGGGCCGAGGTCATGCCTTTTTTGCCTTCCTCACGCTGGGCGACAACCACGGTCTTCAACTTTTCATTGAGGGTCTGAGCCTGCCGGGTGATCTCCAGGGCATGTTGCAGCTTGGTCACCACCCCATCCTTGGCCAGCAACAGGCCACGGATTTCCTGCAGCGCCGCCGTCACCTCCCGCAACTGCTTCAGTTCATGACCACCCTTGCCTGCCTGCAGCCGGCTCCGCACGGCGTCTGCCTGGCTAAATTTTCGCTCCAACTCGCCCCGCACCGTTGTCAGCTCCGCCACCGTCTCCACATCGAACAGCTCCTTGGTCAGGCTGCGGATGTCCCCGCCAATGGCCACCAGATCAGAATTCAACCCCATAACCATGCTGGCCGATTCCGTACCCTTCAGTGAATCATCAAAGCGCTTGTTTTCCGAGGTATTGGTCTCCGCCGCCTTTTCCACCAGGTCACCCATCAGCACGGTCATCTGCGACAGTTTCTGCATGGCTGCGGCATTGGTCTCGGCAAAATGTTTTTTCAGCTCATCGGTCGGCGCCGCAATCAATGCATTCTTGGTCTCGATCAACCCGCCGGCACCGGTTACCTGCTTGGTAATCTCATTGACGCTGTCGATCAGCCCCTTGACCGCCGCGCTATCCTTTTCCGCCTTGGCCAGGGCACCGGTGGTGATCCAGCGTGAGGCCACGGTGAAATGACTCCGCGCGACAGTCACGCTGCCCTTGCTCTCTGCCGCGGCGATTTCCAGCAAGGAGATCTTCACATCATTGATCGAGCTCATGGTTGCCTGGGCATTCTTCACCCGTTGGCTGATCTGCTTGACGCTGTCGTTAGAGGTAGAGAGCTGGCCCATGGAACCCTTTTGCAGCTTTTTCATGGCGCCATCCATCTCTTTCAACCGCCCGCCGATCTGTTGCATTTTTCCCTTCATCAGGATATCGGCCTGCTTCGCCTCGGCCCGCGCCCGCAGCTTTTCATCCACCGTGCGCACCAGCTCACTGGTGATGGTGGTCAGCTCATCAAGATGTTTCTTCTCGGCCCCGTCCGCCCCGCTCCCCTTGAACGCAGCCAGCTCGCCGGTCAACCCTTTTACCTCGGTCAGGGATTTATCCAGCTCGCCGCGCACAACGGTCAGATCCTGAGTCGTGGTGGCAGCAGCCAGCTTGAGCAGGTTCGAGGTATGTTCCTGCACCGCTCGCTGCAGCTCGATGGTCTTTAACTGGTAGGGGGTGGACTTTTCGGTCAGCACCGTCAGCTTGCTCTGCACAAAGCGCATGCCGGCCAGACTGAAGCCGGCAATGACGACAATGCCGGCAATGGTCAGGAACATGTTGGCGAAAAGTTTGGTCTTGATGGTCATGGCAACATCCTTCGATCAAATAGTGGCAGCAGGGAGGGGGCTCAGCTGCCCCCCCCTTTGGATGAAAACAAGCGAGCCGTTAGTCCTTAATATACTTCTTCCCTTCGCCAGTGAAGAAATCGAGCACCTTCTTTACCTTGGCCGACGGCTCACCCTTGGTAATCAGCATCAGCGGCCGGCTGATATCCGGGGTCTCAACGATCTTCACCTTCTCCTTGTTGCCCGGCATGTTGATAAAACCCATGCTGAGTGCACCAATGGCCTCCGGCAGCTGACCGACGTTGTCGATCTCCTCGCGGGTCGTCTTCACCTCAAAAGCGCCGTCTACATACTTGGCGCCATCCATCATCAACTTTTGAAAAACCTTGCGGGTACCGGAACCGGCATGGGCAGTGACAACGATGACCGCCTGGTCAGGACCGCCGACCGCCTTCCAGTTATCAATAGTGCCAGTGAATAGCCCTTTAAGCTGATCCTTGGACAGCTTGGCCACCGAGTTGGCCGGATTGACGAATACCTTAATGACATCAGTGGTAATGACGTTCGGTTTCAGATCGCCCGTGGCAACCTTGCCGCTGGCGTCTTTCATACTGGCGACCGCATCGGCCAGCTCTTCCGAAGCCATGGAGGCATCGGCCTTGCCGGCCACCAGATCTTCAAGACCGTTACCGGTACCATTACCCACCAGCTCCAGATCGATGCCGGTCGCCTTTTTCAGGGCGTCCTTGCCCGGCTCGAAGATCCGCTTCTGGCAGGTGGTGGAACCGTGCAGCCTCACGGTTTCGGCCTGGGCAATGGTTGCGGTGATGAAGAGGGAACAGACCAGCAAAGGGATAATTGTTTTCAGCATGAAATGACCTCCTTGGGAAAATCCTGCTTAAGATATATTTATCATCGGCAATAGTTCCCCTAGCTTTAAAAAAAACGGGCCACCATTACCGGCGGCCCGTCGCTGTTTCGATTATTTTGAAATAGTTACACTTTCACCAGCTTCACCTTGGTATCGTAGAATGACACACTGCCGCCCACCGTATCGATCATGCAGGTGTTCTTCAGGTGCGGATCGATCCACATCGCGGCGTTGGCATGCACACCGGCAGCGCGCCGCTTGTCCGCCTTGATGGTCTTGCCGTCAATGATGATATCCTCGGCACCCGAATCCCAGTGGCCATGCCCCAAGGTAAAGGTAATAACGCCGGGGCGGATGGTTTCAGTGACCTGGACCTTGCCGATCATCGACTTTTTGCTGCCGTTTTGCAGATCATAGACCCCTTCCGGGTTAGTGGCGGAAACCACTTTGACCTGATCCCCGGTTTTAACCCCCAGCTTCTTGGCATCGCTGGTATGGATGATGATGCCGTTCTCCGGCATATTGTCAGTCAGGTACTGGTTGGTAATGGTCCGCGCCTTGCAGTGCCGTATATCCCGCTGGGTGATCAGGTGCAACGGATAACCCGCGGACAGCTTTTGGGTATCATTACCCAGAGTGTCAGCCACCGGCAGATAACGGGCGGAACCATGGAAGCTCTTGCCAGTGAAGGCATCCTTGCAGCCGGCGGTCTTCTCCTGATACAGATTGATCAGCTTGCCATACTTGTTGGCAACATGATCTCCCTTGTAGGTGGTGGACTGGCTGTCAAAGCGGCCACCCCGGTTCAGCACTGTCACCACCTTGGCCCAGGCCGGCCCGGCAATTTTCTGCCAGCGCTCCGGATCAAAGACGTTCTGCGGCAGGTGCCGTCGACTCTTGAGGAACAGGTCGATCTCGGCCTGACCGGCATCGGCCACCGGCTCTTTCCGGTCAAGGGCAATGTTGGCCACCATCCGGATGTAGAAGTCATCGGGCCGGGTAAAGTCCTGCCCTTCACCGAACCCTCCTTTGCCGAACCCCTTGATCCCCAGCTTTTCGGCCAGGGCCAGCCAGAACGTTTCGTAGGAAAGCGGCTGCTGCTCACCAAAGACCGTCACGATTTCATTAGGGGAGGCAATGACCGGTTGCCGGACCGGCTGGACCCGCACCGGCATATTGGGGTGCGAGCCCTGGAATTCCCAGCGCTCCAGGTAATGGAGGTCAGGGATGATGTAATCAGCGTACATGGACGTCGGCCCGACCAGAATGTCACTGGCAATGTAGAGCGGCAGCTTCTCCAGGTTGGTCAGTGCCTCCATATTGGTCTGGCCGGCCGGTAGCGAATAGGTTGGCGCTCCCATATAGGAGAAGACGATCTTGGCCCCGTAAGGATAGGCATCGGCGATGGAGGGGAGGATCTCCTCGTAGACGTCGGAGGAAAGTGGCCACCAGTTCCGCTTCGCGGGGTAGGACTCTTTCCCCTTGAACAGGGACGACTCCTCGTACTTCCAGTCGTGCCGGATGATGGAGGTGCCAAAGATTTTCTGCCCCTTGGGACCGATCTTCTTGAAGTTGAACGGCTGCTTGTCGCTGCTGGAACTGGTGCCGTCGAAATTATACGTGGACGGCGCGATCATCCCCCCTTTCCAGTCGAAATTGCCGATCAGCAGGTTCAGGTTCATCAGGGCGGAGATACTGTAAAACCCGTTGGTATGCTGGGCTGGGCCGCGATGCATATCGACACAGGCTTTCTTGCCGTAACTGGTGAACTCCTTGGCCACCGCCTCGATGGTGGCAGCATCAGTGCCGCAGATCGTGGCATAGTCGGCAATGGACTTTTCCTGGGCCGTTTCCAGCATCAGCTGCAGGCCGCTCTTCACCTTGATCGGCTTCCCGTCTGCATCCTGCAGTTCGGTGCTGACAAACAGGTCCCCTTCCACCGCCTCTTTCTCGTCATTCGGATCAAACGCGGTCGGCTTCCCGTCCTGCAAGGTCACCAAATACTCGAAATCGAATTCCTTACCGTCCTTGTCCTGCCGCTTTTCCGCCGGTTTCAGACCGATCTCGTGGGCGCGGAGAAACTTGCCCGGCTTGCCGTCCTTGTCCAGCTTAACCAGCCAGGCGCCGTTGCTCCAGGTGGCTTCCTTGTCAACGGCAGCAGCGGCCTTGTTGCAATTGGCCAGATACTTGGCATCAAAACGTTTGTTCTCCAGTATCCAGCGGGTCATCCCCATGGCAAAGGCAGCATCGGCGCCCGGCTGAATCGGTACCCAGCGCTGAGCCTTACTGGCCAGTTTGGTGAAGCGGGGGTCAACAACAGTCATCTTCAGCTTACCGTCGGCAAGCCGCTGGGTCATGCGCATGGCCCGGTTGGTCGGGCCGTAGTTGCCGTCAAACAGGTTGGCGCCGACGAACAGCACGTAGTCGCTGTTCTCCTGATCCGCCTGCCAGTAGAACTTCTGACCGTCCTTGAAGCTGTTGCCTGCGTACTGCTCGCTCATGGCCTTGCAGGCGAAGTAGAGTGATCCTTGGCAGACTGTGGTATGGCCATGGGTGTTCGCAGTACCAAATGCTCCGGTAAATGCCGCCGCGAAATTGGAACGGCCACCTTTTTTCCGGCCCCAGAAATAGACAAACTGGTTGTTTTTCGGTCCGAAATCCGGATGGTCCGGGTCGATCAGTACCCCCAGGCTGGCGGCATGTTTGGTCTTGAATTCGCCAATGGCCTTGGTCCGCTCTTCCGGCTTCTTCTTGCGCAGGGCAGCGATATCCTTGCCCATCTCCTCAAACAGCTTACCATCCTTCAGGGCATACAACTCCTTCATGCCGGTGACCTGGCGGCTCTCTTCGCCCGGCACCTTGCTGAACAGGGCCCCGCCGTTGACAATTTCGCTGATGGCTTGATCAAAGGGGATCGACTGCCACTTGTTCTCGCCCCGCTTGCCCGCCCGCTTCAACACCTTGGTGATCCGGTACGGGTCATAGGCCCCCTGGTGACCGGCCTGCCCCTTGGGACAAAGTCCGGCGTCCACCTTGACGGCTGATTCCGGTGCGTCCTTCATCTCCAGGTGCGGATGGAGATTGAACGGGTTGTAGGGGTTACCGTCGATTTTCACCGCCACGCCATCAAGGATTTTCACCTTGATGCCGCAACCGGTGTTGCAGTTGAGACAGACGGTGTAGAGGGTATTCTCGGCCTGCATCAATTCATAGGCCTCTGCAGCGGATATTTCGCCAGCCTCGACCCGGGCGATCAGTCCTTGGGCAAAATCGAGCTGCGAAGCAACAATGGCCCCGCAGCTGGCAATAGCGGTATTTTTCAGGAAGTCGCGGCGCGACATGCCATGCTTAGACATAAAGCACCTCCAGTTTTTCATTGGCAATGTAGTAGACGCGGGGAGCGGTCCCCTGCTTCTCTTTCAGGACCTGCAGCTTGGCCCCTTTCTTCACCTGGGCGATCAGACTCAGGGAATCATTCTCATCACCGAAATAAGTGGCGCGGCCAATGCAGGTGGTGGTGCACATGGGGAGTTGCCCGGCAGCCAGGCGGTGCAGGCAGAAATGGCACTTGCGGGCCTTGCGTACCGCCCCACCCTTACCATCACGTTCCAGCTTCCGGCCATATTCAAAGGCTGCGGCCTGCTCGTACTTCTGCACGGCCGGCGTACCATCGGTATGAAAACCGCCAGGGTCGAGGGTGCGGGCGCCGTAGGGGCACGCCTTGACGCACTTGCCGCAGCTGATGCATTCGCCGTAGTTCACCGGCACAATGCCGGCCCCAATGCCGGTCGTTTCCTTCCAGGTCGCCTTGCCGGTCTTGGGACAAACCGGCACGCATGGCGGCTTGTCGCACTGCATGCAGGGGCGGGGCAGGAAGGTGCGGGACACCTTGGGATAGCTACCCTGTTCATACTCATACACCGGCCGATACTGCAGCTTTGGCGGCAATTTGTTCTCCGAGACGCAGCCGACTGTGCAGGCATGGCAACCGACACACTTGCGCAGATCGATCAGCATGGCCCAGCGGCGCTCCTGGTCCGGCTTCAGCAGCGCCCGCGTCAAATCGCCCTGCATGGTGATCAGGATATCTTCGTGATGCATATCTATCCCCCCTAATAATATTAATTGTCGGGATTATATCCGCGCCAACGGATAAATCAAGTTTTCATTAATCTTGCTAGCAACCAGCTGAAACCGGAATTCTTGACCACACAGGATCACTGCGATATAACGAGACCAATGAAGCATCTTGCCCAAACCATCAAAGCCCTGTCCGATCCGATCCGCCTGCGCATCATCCTGCTGCTGCAAGCTGAGGGCGAGTTGTGCGTTTGCGATCTGATGGCGGTGCTGGGGCTGCCGCAATCGACCATATCCCGTCACCTGGCCTACCTCAAGCGGAGCTGCTGGGTCGATATCCGCCGCGATGGGGTATGGATGCACTACTCACTGAGCCGGGAGAGTTGTGAAATTTGCCTGAATATGCTCCATATTCTCCAAATGCACGCCAGTAGCCTTCCTGAGGCAGTATCGGACCGCAGCACTCTGTCGGCCTTCTTGAAAGACAAACCCACCGTCTGCTCCTGAAATATCGCACAAATTCATCTCATCCATTGACAATGGTATGCAGAAAAGTATTATTATTTGTGTGATTATTTTGCGGAGGTTATTATGCAATCCAGTAATGATGTTGACCGGGTTACCATTTCAATTCCTCATTCCCTTACACTCCAGTCAGAAACCGTACGCAGTGAACTGAAAATATCCCGATCCGAACTGTTTCGCATAGCCTTGGAGCGTTTCATTCAAGAACAGAACAACTCTCGGCTTGCGACAATTGCAGCTGACATGGCGGAGGAATATCGAACCAATACCGCACTGACCGCTCTTAAAACGCTGGATGGTGAGGATTTCGCGTGAAACAGAATGATATCTGGCTGGTCAATCTTGACCCGACGATTGGTGCTGAAATCCGCAAAACTCGCCCATGCGTTATTGTCAGCAATGATGCGGTTGGAGCGCTGCCGCTCAAGGTGATCGCCCCCCTGACCGATTTCAAGGAACGCTATCGTACTGTTCCGTGGATGGTTGTTGTGGAACCGGATGCTGGCAACAGTCTGACAAAACCATCGGTGGTTGATCTTTTTCAGGTAAGATGCGTGGCAAAAGAACGCCTGATCCGCAAAACCGGCGAGCTTTCCAGCCAGCTGCAAACTTCATTAAGTATTGCGCTCAAGGTTGTTTTCAGCCTACCCTAAACTCAATAATCTTTCCCTCTTGTTATATCCGCAAAAGCGGATATTATGTACTCACTCAATTTCTCGTGAGGTGCACAATGTCCGAACATCTTTCCAAAAAACTTTCCTTCCTCGACCGTTGGCTCACTCTGTGGATCTTTTCCGCCATGGCTCTGGGCGTAGGGCTCGGTTTTTTCGTCCCCGGGGTAGAAAAGCTCATCAACAGTTTCCAGGTCGGCACCACCAACATCCCCATCGCCATTGGCTTGATCGTTATGATGTATCCCCCCTTTGCCAAGGTGAAGTATGAGGATATGCCGGAGGTCTTCCAGAACAAGAAGATTCTTGGCATTTCACTGGTGCAGAACTGGCTGATCGGCCCGGTGCTGATGTTTGTGCTGGCCGCTCTGCTGCTGCCGGACAAGCCGGAATATATGGTGGGGCTGATCATGATCGGCCTGGCCCGCTGCATTGCCATGGTCATTGTCTGGAACGAACTGGCCAAGGGAAACACCGAGTACGCCGCCGGACTGGTGGCCTTCAACAGTATCTTTCAGGTGCTGTTCTACAGTGTCTACGCCTGGTTCTTCATCACCGTACTGCCGCCGCTGATCGGGCTTAAAGGGGTGGTGGTGGATGTGAGCATCCGCCAGATCGCCGAGAGTGTCTTCATTTACCTGGGCATCCCCTGCATTGCCGGCGCCCTGACCCGCCTGGTGGGGGTAAAGCTGATGGGCAAGGAGCGCTATCACCGGGAGTTTGTCCCCAAGATTGGCCCACTCACTCTGATTGCCCTGCTCTTCACCATTGTGGTAATGTTCAGCCTGAAAGGACAGCTGATCGTGCAGTTGCCGCTGGATGTGGTGCGGATCGCCATCCCGCTGGGGATCTACTTTATCCTCATGTTCCTGGTCTCATTCTGGATGGGGAAACGGTTGGGGGCCGACTACAGCAAGACCACGACCCTCGCATTTACCGCTGCCAGCAACAACTTCGAGCTGGCCATTGCGGTGGCGATTGCGGTGTTCGGGCTTAATTCCGGTGCGGCCTTTGCTGCGGTCATCGGCCCGCTGGTGGAGGTACCGGTGATGATCGGCCTGGTGAATGTGGCGTTCTGGTTGCAACGGCGCTGGTTTATGCCGGCGTAATAATTGTTCTATTGACCAAGAAAGCGGTAGGTGGCTGGTTCCTTTGGCAAGGATTCTGACCTGACAGTTACAACAAATTGGAGATCCAGATGTCCGACGATAAATTGCTCAGCAACCAGTCGCTGTACCGAACCGCAACGCTCCTGGCGCTGATTACCATTGGCTACAATACCCTGGAAGGAGTGGTCTCGGTCCTCATGGGGGCGTCAGACGAGACCCTTGCTCTATTTGGTTTCGGCCTGGATTCATTCGTTGAGGTAATCTCTGGGTTCGGCATCTGGCACATGCTACGCCGGCAACAGCGGGGCACAGCAGAGCGTCAGGATGAATTCGAGCGGCAGGCGCTGCGCATCACTGGCGGGGCATTCTATCTGCTGGCTGCCGGGCTGCTGGTAACAGCGGGACTCAGCCTCTGGTCCGCACACCACCCCATCACCACCTTCTGGGGGATCATCATCGCGCTGGTTTCCATCGTCACCATGTGGCTACTGATCCGGCAGAAGATCAAGGTCGGGAAGGCACTGAATTCGCCGGCGATCCTCGCTGACGCCGCTTGCACCAGAGCCTGTCTGCTGCTATCGGTGGCCTTGCTCCTGGCCAGTGTCGGCTACGAACTGACCGGCATCGGCCAACTGGATTCCATCGGTTCCCTGGCCATTGCCTGGTTATCATTGCGGGAAGGGAAGGAAGCATTTGCCAAGGCGCGAGGGCAGGCGTGTTCGTGCAGTAGCAGCTGTGCCGGTGGAACTGACAAGGAAGGATGAATCTGATTCGCCTGTTCTCAGCCAACAAAAAAGGCCTCCGTAGTGGACGCCTTTTTTCGTTCTTTATACGCTAGAGAAACTCAAGCCACGAATCAGGAGCAGCGGCTTACTAGTGCGGTTATCTACGCAATCCAGCGAAAATCTGTTCACTTCCGTCAACACCCTCCGCCTGCTGGTTTAAAAAGAGACGCATCATAGCCATTGACAATAATTTCCAGCCGGCCGTCATTTGGACAGAATATCAGCCCGTGAACCGGCACGTCCGAAGGTATGAGTTGATTAGCCCGTATCTTGGCGACCACATCGGCAACATTTTCATGGGGGCAGCTGAAAGCACCGATCCACTGGGAGAGGTCGGGCACATGTTTCTCAATAGCCTCTTCGCTGATCCCCCGGGCAATCATATCCGCTTTAAGCTGCTCTGGAACCACAGACGCCATACCGCAGTCCTCATGGCCAATAACGAATATCTCCTCCACCCCAAGCATGAAAATGGCGGCGACCAGGCTGCGGATAACCCCTCCGTGCAAGGGGTCAACCAGGGTATTCCCCGCATTCTTTATCACTTTGGCGTCGCCGCGACGTATCCCCATAGCCGGTTCGAGAAAATCTACCAGACGGGTATCCATGCAGGTAAAGATGGCAAACTGTTTTTTCGGATTTTTCGGGAGCGGCGGGAAGGCACCGGGGCGGCTGAATTTTTGGTTGGCGGTAAGAATCGTAGCAAGCAGGTTCATGGGACAATCCTCTCCAGATTTTAATTATTGCGGCTATGCTAAATCTATTTGATCCTGTCCACCAAAAGTAGTGCAGCTTTTAGCGTCTCAAACGCTTCTGGGCTGCTACAACCATTGTCGCTGTGACGGCGGATGCGATTATAGTCCAGTCCAATGTATTCGAAAACAAGTAAAATGCCGTGCGAATGTGGCTAGAACAAAAAGAAACAGCCACCTACAAATCAATGTAAATGGCTGTTTTCATATGGCGCGCTCGGAGGGATTCGAACCCCCGACCTACGGATTCGTAGTCCGTTGCTCTATCCAGCTGAGCTACGAGCGCACTTCCTTATTTTCCCACCGGGACGAAATCAACCAGCGAGAAACTATATTTTGGGTTCTGAAAGGCATGGGTAGTTGGGTATAGAGTGAAAAGCCACCCTTTGAACACTTCCTTGCCTGCCTGGAATATCTTGATCTGCACCGCCGGATTCTTCGGCTCGTTGGTCTGGGATGTCAGGATGGCCCCTTCCATGATAAAGTGGGGCAGGAACAACTCGACTTTCAGCGTCAGATCACTGTCCGGGAGCGCTAACTGCCCGCCGACATCAACTGTATAGACCGTTTCCTTGTTCTGACTCTTATCCTGGACTGCTATTTTTACTGCTTTCCACTTGCCGGCAACTATTTCCGGAACCTTGACGACTGTTTCCTTCTTGGTCACTGCGCCAGACGGGGTGGCCTCAGGTTTCTCGTCTTTTTTGCTGCAACCGGCAACCACCAGGCCGCTCGCGATAGCAACAACGAGAATGAGTGCAATTTTACGCACGTACTGCCTCCTGAGCAAACAAGTTAAAGTGGCGGAGAGATAGGGATTCGAACCCTAGATACCGGTTTCCCAGTATACTCGCTTAGCAGGCGAGCGCCTTCGACCTACTCGGCCATCTCTCCGGATTAATCTAATGTGGCGGAGGATCAGGGATTCGAACCCCGGGTAGCTTGCACTACGCTGGTTTTCAAGACCAGTGCCATCAACCGCTCGGCCAATCCTCCGTAGAAACTGATCTTACCCGATACTATCACCTGATCAAGTGCTACAGCCTCCTTATGGGAGACGGTATATGTAGCAAATCGATGGTTGTTCTGCAACTATTTTCTCGCCAACTTCCGTATCGCCGGCAAAAAAAACGCCTCTACGGCGCCATTTAAGCTGCAGACCGCCTATGCAATGCGCTCTACGCCGCCAAGATACGGTCGCAACACCTCCGGGACAATAACCGAACCGTCAGCCTGCTGATAATTTTCCAGCACTGCCACCAGGGTGCGTCCGACGGCCAGGCCAGAACCGTTCAGGGTATGGACGAATTCGGGCTTGGCCTTCTCATCCTCGCGGAAACGGATAGCGGCGCGGCGCGCTTGAAAATCTTCGAAATTGCTGCAGGAGGATATTTCACGGAATGCTTCCTGACCCGGCAACCAGACTTCAATGTCAAAGGTCTTGGCCGCCGAAAAGCCCATGTCCCCGGTACAAAGCTCCATTACCCGGTAATGCAGACCGAGTTGCCGCAGAATTTCTTCCGCATTGCCCAGCAGCTTCTGCAGTTCGGCATAGGACTGGCTCGGATGGGCAAACTTGACCAATTCAACCTTATTGAACTGGTGCTGCCGGATCAAACCGCGCACATCCTTGCCGTAGGAGCCAGCCTCCTTGCGGAAGCAGGGGGTATAGGCGGCATAGCAGATCGGTAACTGACTGGCCTTGAGAATATCGCCGCGGTGAATGTTGGTTACCGGCACTTCCGCCGTTGGGATCAGGTAGTATTCCAGCCCTTCGAGTCGAAACAGATCATCGGCAAATTTCGGCAACTGGCCGGTACCGGTCATGCTCTCCCGGTTGACGATGAATGGCGGCAGCATCTCTTCATAGCCATGCCGGGTGGTATGCAGATCAAGCATGAAGTTGATCAGCGCCCGCTCCAGCTTGGCTCCCATGCCGCGATACAGAGTGAACCGGGCCCCGGTCAGCTTGGCGCCCGTCTCGAAATCAAGGATGCCGAGATCCTCGCCAATTTCCCAGTGCGGCTTTGGCGTAAAATCGAACTGCGGCCGCTCGCCCCAGACATTGATCACAACGTTGGCCGACTCGTCCGTCCCGATCGGCACCGATGGGTGAGGCAGATTGGGCACGGTCAGCAGCAGACCGGACAGTTCATCCTCAATCCCCTTCAGATCTTCATCCAGCCCCTTGATCCGCTGGGAAACCTCGCGCATTTCCAGAATCTTGTCCTGGGCCTGGCTTTTGTCCTTGATGCGACTGATTTCTTCGGACACTTGGTTGCGCAGTGCCTTGAGCGACTCAGCCTGCTGCAGCAGGTCACGCCGCCGACCATCAAGCTCCCGCAACGGTGCAAGATCGAGATTGCCACCACGGCTGGCCAGGCGTTGCTGGACTTCGGCGAAATTTTCACGAATGGAACGTGGATCGAGCATGGCAATTCCTTTGACTTGGCTGATGCGAAGCTTTATTTTTTATCACCAGCCAGCAAATTGAGTCAACCTTTATCCCTGAATTCGGGCATCAAGGCATCAGGGCTGATCGCACCCAGCAGGCTGGCAACGAGGGATCCTTGGCGACACGTACCTGCACGACTCTGCTCATCATGATGCTCCTGCTGAGTTGGCACCCATTGCCCACCCAGGCGGAACCGTTACGCATTGCGGCGGTCGGTGACATCATGCTGGCTGGCCGCTACCCGGCAATCATGGTCCGCCAGGGTGCAGATTATCCCTTCGCCGCCACCGCGCCGCTCCTGCAGCAGGCCCATATTGCCATCGGCAACCTGGAAGCCCCAATGACCAGCAACGGCACCGAGTTCCGCGACAAACGCTTCCGCTTTCGCGCTCCACCTGCCGCGGCAACCGCCCTGCAAAGGGCCGGGTTCAGCGTGCTCACCCTGGCCAACAATCATATGCTAGATTTTGGCCCTATCGGGCTGCAGGATACACAGCTTGCACTGGGAAACGCCAACATAGCATTTGTTGGCGCAGGGCCTAACCTAGCCGCAGCGCGGGAACCGGCCTACCTCAACCGGGCTGGACGCCGCATTGCCGTTCTGGCCTATTCGCTGACCCTGCCGCCCGAGTTCTTTGCCACCAACAGCCGGGCCGGCACCGCCCCGGCACTCGAACGAATTGTCCTGGCCGACATTAAAAGCGCTCGGCAGCAGGCCGATCTGGTCATTGTCGCCTTTCACTGGGGCGGCGAACTGGAGCAAACGCCCCGCCGCGACCAACGCCATCTGGCCCACCGGGCCATCGATGCCGGAGCCACGGTTGTCCTGGGCCACCACCCCCATGTCCTGCAGGGGGTTGAACAGTACGGCGCCGGCATCATCTGCTATAGTCTCGGTAATTTCACCTTTGGCTCGAGCGGCCGACCGGGTGCCACCAGCATGATCGCCATGATCACGATCCCTGATTCAGGCCCGCCGGAGCTTGCAGTTATCCCGCTGACCATTGACAACCGCGCCACCAACTACCAGCCCCGCCCGTTGACCGGGCCGCCGGCTGCAAACGCCATGGCCACCCTTGACCGGCTCTCGCAACCGCTGGGCACCCGGATCATCACCGTTAACCGCGGCTATCAAGCCATTTCTACAGGAGCAGTCCATGACCCTCCCCGACCATGATTTTCTCGAAGCCCTGGCCAGCTCGCGTATCCTGACGGCCATGATCACCCCGGCGGTGCTGATCTCCGCCTGCGGCACCCTGATCTTTTCCACTTCTGCCCGCCTGGGGCGGATTTTCGACCGGGTAAATGTGATGAAGGGGGAAGTTGAGCAGGTGGTGGCCGGGACTATCTCCTTCCCAACCGAACGGCTGGCCTTTCTCACCGAGCAGATCGGCCGCCAGCGGTACCGAGCAATTCTGATCCAGAAAGCCATGGCCACCCTCTATACCGCCACCGCTTTTTTCGTGGCCACCAGCCTGGGAATCGCCATCAACAGTGCCTACGGCACGACAGATCAGGCGTGGATTCCCACCGGGCTGGCACTCCTGGGCGGGCTGTTCCTGTTTGCCGCCAGCGCCATCCTGCTCTATGAGAGCCGCTACAATCTCCGTTTTGTCACCCGCAGCATTGAATTTATCGAATTTCTCGAACAGCAGGCCAGGGCCAAACTGGACCATTCTGAACCGAGAAAATAGAATGAGCGCCTTGATTGCGCCATGCGTGGTATTTTCAAACAAATTGAACCCAGATTTTACCGCAGATAAAGGCGGATAAAAGCTTAATATAGCCCATTGGCAACGTATCGCTACATGCTTGTTGTTATCCGCCGTTATCCGCCGTTATCCGCTTGTATCCGCGGCAAAAACCGATCTTGACTTTGCACCTAACTTCTGTCCCCTTGCCGCCGCAGATGCCGCTTGAGCATGTCGGCAAAATCCGCCTCCCGGTTCCCGTGATAGACCAGTGAGGTGCCGATTTCTGCCGCCAGAATAGCGGAGCGATACTTTGGCGGTAATCGACCGAGACGGCGACTCAGCCGGGGATCATCCCGCAGCATCTGCGGCAGATGCTGCAGAATAGCCTGACGGAACAGCATCTGCCCAGAGAGCTCCGGATGTTCCTGAAAATAGGCGAATAATCGGGCATAATTGGCATTAATCTCACCGCTCAACCCGTCGGATATTTCGGTCATCAGCAGGCCCGGCTGCTCCCGCCGCCGCTTCAGGATCAGCCGTGCTTCATCGGCGGCCCGGCGTTCGAGAATCTGCAGCACATCCGCTACGTAGCGTTCCTTATGAGTGAGGAATTCCGCGTCACTGAGCAGCAGGTTAGCGATAATTTCGTACGATGATGAGATCACGCCACACTTGTTGGCTGAGGCGTCGCGCATGATCAGTACCCCCCGCTTCTGCAACTGTACCCGTGCCTCCGGCGTCAGGAAAGAGTTGGCACCCTCCACAATTGCCCGGGCCGACGGTGTGCCGTCCGGCAGAATGAACTGCTCCCAGTTTTCCCGATCAATGGTTTCCGGCCGACCGCCCGCCGGAATGAACAGGTCGGCCGGCACGGTAAATACCAGGCTGTCGAACTCATGGTGAAATTCATCCAGCGAGACCCACTCTTCCACCAGACCAGACGTCGTCCGGCTCACCCGGCGGGAGAGTTCCCTGAGCCCATCCTGGCGCCGACCGGTGCGAAAGAGCATGACCCCACCAACCCCCAACTCTGCCGGAGCAAAGGCGTCGAGATCGTGCTGCAACACAATGCGCCGCAGTTCATCAACACTGGCGCCGGCAGGATCCATCACGGCTGCAGTGCCGTCCAGCAACAGGGTGATCTGCATCTGCGGACAGCCGGCCAACAGAATGCGCAGGGCATTCCCTGCCACATCACCATTGGGGCCACCGGTAAACTTGATCCGGAACGGGTCGCGGCGCATGTCGATCCCCAACTCCTGCATAGTGATCTCGGCAAAGGTCACCACCCCGGTGGAGGTCACACCATATTCCTTATGGTTGATACCGATCCGCTTGCTCGACATGATGCCAATGCCGAGCAGGTAGCCCCGCTTGCGGGAGAGGCTGGCGATGGCTTCAATCATGGCGTCATGCATGTTTTCGTCCGGCCCCAGCTCAATCGGCTCGTCCTGGCGATAATAATCCACGACCTCCGGATGGGCGACCAGACCATCATTGGTGACAAAGATGTCCAGAAAGGCATTGGCAATCCCATACTGCAGCTTGTAAAGGCGCCAGGCAACCAGTTCTCCCTCCTCACCCCGCCGCAGATCAGCCGCATCGAGTACCACCACAAGCTTCGAGCCCCCCTCGTAGATGTCCTTGTTTTTCAGGTGCTGGGTATGGGCCAGGACATAATTTTCCCGAAACAGGGTCGTGGTGGCAGTGGTCAGATCGTCTGGGGTGCGGGCAATAACGGTGCGCCAGCCGCCACGGGCAATATCCGAGAACCCGATATGATAACCGGCACCAAAGCGGCTGGAGAAGAAGGTTACCCTAAACGGCATGGTTGCTGGCAGATCGGCAGTGAACGCTTCTCCCAGCTCCGTCAGATAGGCCGGATCAAGCCTGAACGCCAGTGCCTGCTTCTCCACCACCAGGAAATTGCTCTTCAGGGTATGGGTGACCAGCAGCAGGGCGCAGCGGAAGATGGTGCGGCGCACCTCATCCAGGTGCCGGTGCCCGGTAGCATAATCGACCACCCCGGCCCGGGCGGTAGCAAGAGCAGCGGCATAACGTTCTGCGCGCTCGGGCAATTGCGGCGTAAAGCGGAGGCGAAACAGATTTACCAGCTGCTGGGCAATCTCCGGATGGGCTATAAAGGCGCTCCGCACATCATCCAGCCCGAAGCGGTCGGGCTGATGATGGGCGAGCTGGGTGTGACAAAAGGCGATAAAGGCTTCAATCAGGGCCGCATCAGCGCCGGACAACAGCCCCGCCGTCACAAAATCCCGGTACAGGGTTGACCGGGTGGCCAGCAGTTGGGTGGTGGCCAACTCTTCCCGCAACCGCACAAACAGTGGCGACCCGCTGGTCAATGAACAGTTCGCACCATGGCAGCGCACATAAAAAGTGCCGAGGAAATAGGGGTGAACGCCATTGCTGATGGTCAGACAGTAGGCCCGGGCCACCCCCACCTCCAGCCGCTTGAACACCTCCATCACCTGCAGCAAAAAATCCCGCTGCGGTGGGTTACCAACGGCGAACATCACCCGCGATTCGCCAGTTCCGGGCATCTCCTCCACATCCAGATATAGTCCGCCGCTCTGGTTCCCCCGGTGCAGCAGGTTAACGATCAACGCCACCCGCCGGGCCGGCGACACCCGCACATAGGCTTCATTGTTCAACCAGATCAGCTTTAGCAGGCGATCGAGGTTACGGAGCGGAAACTCCGGGTAGCTGCTGTGCAGCTCCCTGATGACGCGACGCCTGATTCCGGCCGGGATCTGTGGCGCCGCTGCCGTCAGGATCTCCTCATTGCTCCGGCGGTTAAACTCGAAGCGCTGGATCTCCAGACTCTCAACCATGCCGGGCAGCGCACCGCCGGAATGGGCAAACATGGCATAAGATATCTCCCGTTCCGAAAATTGCCGCAAGCTCTCATAGAGCGTGCCGGGACGATTCACCAACGCCAGGATCAGCGTCTTTTCCCGATCCGCCAGAATCAGCCGCCGATTTTGCTGCAGTGAGCCCAGTTCCCGCTCCAGCAGAGTCAGGGCCGCCGGTTCATCCTGCATGGCCACAAAGAAATAAGGGTTCATCTGTTCCTTCAGCCAACGACGATTAGCTGTTCGCTCACCACGGGCAGGAGAGAATGCGGCAGTATGGTCTGACATGGGTCTACTCCGGGCAGGGGTATTTTCGTTTAGTATAACCTACTTGCCGGGAAGGTACAGCTGAGGCGGGACAGTCTAACTGCGGGTTAACAGTTCAACGATTTTTGCCGGGGTCATGGGCCGGGCGAAGTAATAGCCCTGCACTTCATCGCACCCCTGTTTTTTCAGAAACGACAACTGTTCGGCGGTTTCCACCCCTTCGGCAATAACCTTGAGCCCCAGGCTGTGGGACAGGCCGATGATTGCCACAACAATGGCGGCGTCGTCCGGATCTTCAGCAATATCCCGCACAAAGGAGCGATCGATCTTCAGGCGGTCCAGTGGAAAGTATTTCAGATAACTGAGGGATGAATAGCCGGTACCGAAATCATCAATGGCCAGACTGATACCTCGCACCTTGAAGTCAATCAGGGTGGCAATCGTATCCTGGGCCTTTTCCATCAGTATGCTCTCGGTCAGCTCCAGTTCCAGCCTTTTGGGATCAAGCCCGGTTTCAGCCAGCACCCGGTCAATAACGTCAATAAAGTTGGCCTGCTCAAACTGCTTGCCGGAAAGATTCACCGCAACCCGAATCGGTGCGTAGCCCTGCTCGAACCATTCCTGGGCCTGCCGGCAGGCCTCGAACAGTACCCATTCCCCCAGTTGCTGAATATGCCCCGCTTCTTCGGCAATCCGGATAAACTTGTCCGGCGGGATCAGCCCCCGTTCCGGGTCGCGCCAGCGGGCCAACGCCTCGACTGACACAAGTTTATTGGTAATCAGGTCGAACTGCGGCTGATAGTCGAGATAGAATTCCTGATTTTGCAATGCCTGGCGCAAACGCGCCTCAAGATCACGGCGCTCCTGGGTGGTTTGATCCATTTCCTCCGAGTAGAAACTGAAAGCATTGCGCCCCCGCCCCTTGGCGGCGTAGAGCGCCAGGTCGGCATGAGACAGCAAGACGTCGCAGTCGCTACCATCGGTCGGGTAGATGGTCACCCCGATGCTGGTGGAAATAAACAGCTCTTTACCATCCAGATCAAACGGCAGGGTCAGCAGCCCCAGGAGTTTCTGGGCCACGACACAGATACTGCGGTAGTCCGGCGCATTCGGCATCAGCAGAATGAATTCGTCGCCACCGAGCCGCGCCAGGGTATCGGCCCGACGGATGCCTTCCTGCAACCGGAGGGAAACGGCCTGCAGCAGACGGTCGCCGGCGGCATGGCCCAGGGATTCGTTGATATCCTTGAAGTTGTCCAGATCCAGAAGCAGCAAAGCAATAACCGATTGTTCGCGCCGGGCCATATTGATGGCCTGGTTGAAGCGGTCAACAAACAGCGTCCGGTTCGGCAGACCAGTCAGCGAATCAAAGAAGGCCAGACGGCGAATCTCCTCCTCAGCCCGCTTCCGTTCGCGAATGTCATGGGCCAGCCAGACGATGCCGCGGTTCTCACCACCCGACTTGAGCACCGACCCGGATAGGGCAACCGGGAAGATTTCACCGTCAAAGGTCCGCAGCAGCGCCTCTTCTTCACTCACTGACCCGCTGGCCAATAGACACGCCAGAATTTCCCGCTGCTGGGCCGGGGCGGCAAACAGGAGCGAATATTTTTTCCCCACCAGCATGTCCGGGGTGGCATTGAGAATGGAACAGGCCGCCTGATTGATCACCAGAATTGTGCTATCCAGGTCGGTCACATAGAGCGCTTCCACCATGGAGTTGATGATGTTGTCCAGATAGGCGCGTGACGCTTCCGTTTCCGTATAGGCCGCCTGCAACCGTTCGGTCATGGTATTGAACGAACTGGTCACCTGGCCGACTTCGTCGTTGGCCATGACCGGCAACCGGGTGGCAAGATCGCCTGAACTGAGGCGCTCGGCACCCTCCCGCAGACTTTGCAGTGCCCAGCCAAAACGGATGGCCATGGTGATACCGGCAACAAAAGCAAGAAGGAAAGCGGCAATCGCCCCAGCGGCAATAATTTGATTGGCCGAACTGATAGCCGTCGTGACCCGACGCTGACTGGCAACCAGTTGCTCTTTTTCATAGACAATGGCGCGATCTACGACGCTGAGGAATTCCCTTTCTCCACTCTTTAACCGTTCCGACAATGCAGTCAGTTCATCCGCAGGTGCACCAATGCGGTGTTTGAACAGCAGGGCATTGCTCGTCGCCTGCAGTTCATCGCCCCGCTGCCTGATCTGCTCAACCAACTGAGCGGTATGATGGTTATGACGCCGCTCAATGACCATGAACTGACTAAATTCCTGGCGATACCGGTCCAGACCCGCCAGGAGCAAGTCAGCTTCCTGTTCCGCCAGATGGGCTGGGGAAACTGCTGTTTTCCGCTCATGGAAGACGCATTGCACCGTCGAAGCGGCAATACGCAACCCGGCAAAACGAAGCTCTTTCAGTGCCGCAAGCGATGGCAACACCTCATTGGTTACCACCGCGTACTGATCAGCAATGCTCTTAATGCCCCTGATCCCGCAATAGCCGACCAGACCGGTCATGACTACCAGACTCAGGTAACTGAGCAGCAATTTTTGCCACATCCGCATAACTCTACCTTCTCCCCACGGCGTTACTCGCCGCTATTTTTCCATATCGGCTTTCTGCGGAAAACTTGAGGGTTTATCTCGGCAACAAAACTTCACCAGATCCACTTGCCAGACGTTGCAAGGACTGACTCTTCGGGTATACTTTCGCCAAATTTCGGATGAAACGTCCCATGAGCCAGCTAATGCCTGATCTGATTACCTACCTCTGTGCGCCCCGCCATGCTGCGCCACCAATTGACGAACAGGAGCGTCAACTCCCGCAACCAGGAAAACCGGACCTGTGGGGCTTCATCTATCGCTTACTGCAACAGCTTTTCACCCTGACTCCGGAGGAATCATGCGTCACCTGATCGCCAGCATTGCGTTGTCCGTCATTGTCAACTCAGCAGCCTACGCTGCCTGCCCCCCCTTCTCCCTGCTGGACCGGGCTCTACCACCCGCTATCGATGAAACGCCCTATACAGCCGCGCTGCCAGCCCTGGGGGGCAAAGAGCCAATTTCCTTCCTGATCACTGAAGGTCTGCTCCCGCCAGGCGTTACGCTCGACGCTGCCGGCAAATTGCAAGGCACCCCCCTCAGTACCGGTGCCTACCGTTTCACCGTTTTTGCCACCGATTCCTGCACTCCAGCCCGGCAACAGGCAAGCAGAAACTATCTGCTGACCGTGGCCCGTCCCGGCGAGACCCCAGCCGTTACCAGCGCCAAGACCCTGCCACCATTGAAAGTGCGGGCCGAATCATTAACCCCTGCGTTATCCGTCCCGGCAACCGCACCCTTTATCACCCTCCGCTACCGGCTCACCGCCACCCCGGCAGCAACGGCGATCATCGAATCGCCGGGCCACAGCTTCATCGTTGACGGCGAAGTCGCGGCGTCCGTAGCCAATCCGTTACAGGCAACGCTGATCAATGGGGTGGTCGAACTGAGCGAGGAGGTCACGATCCCGTTGGCCGCAGTCCGTTCCGCTAAAAACGGCAGCGGCAAGATCGTCATTAACCGGGCATTCAGTGGCCGAGGCACCTCGGTCGCGGTGGTCATCGAAGTGCAGCTGAAGCGCTGATGGAACTGCTGTACCGTGACAATCTGCTGGCGGTATTCAATAAGCCAAGCGGGCTGCTGACGCATCGCAGCCCCATCGACCGCTTTGAGACGCGCTTTGCCCTGCAGGAAGCCCGCAACCTGCTGGGGCAGCGGGTCTACCCGGCTCACCGGCTGGACAAGCCAACATCAGGGGTGTTGCTGTTCGCGCTGTCGTCGGAAATCGCCAGCCTGCTGATGCCGGCATTTGCTTCCGGCGAGATCCAGAAAACCTATCTGGCGGTTGCCCGGGGCATTGTCCCTGAAGCCGGCTGCATCGACTATCCATTGGTGGAGGAGACTGACGCCTGCGACAATCCCCGGTCCTGTCAGAATAAAGCCGCGCAAGCGGCAGTCACCGAGTTCCGGCGACTGGCAACGGCCGAACTCCCCCAGGCCGTCGGCCGCTACCCGACCAGCCGCTACTCGTTGCTGGCAGCGTCTCCGCTGACCGGTCGCCGCCACCAATTGCGCCGGCACTTCAAACACCTGTTTCACCCGCTCATCGGCGATACCCGCTACGGTGAGGGGCGCCACAACCGTTTTTTCCGGGAGCAGTTCAGCTGTCACCGTCTGCTGCTGCACGCGGCGGAACTGACCATGCTCCACCCACTAACCGGCGAGTCGATTACCTTTACCGCCCCGCTGGATGCTCCGTACCGGCAGGTACTGACCGCGCTGGGCTGGCAAGATGCGATCCCGAGTCGCTGGCTGCGGGGCTGATTATCATTTCAGGAGACGATGCATGGAACCACTGAGCACTGAAGAAACCATGATTCGCGGCTACTGGTTGGACCTGGGGAGTCGCATGGTCCCGGACAGCGGTTGGGAACGGATCAATCGACTGACTGAGCAACTGGAACTGCTGGCAACCAGCAGTGACGGCGCGACAAAGCTCTACCGAAACCCGGCTGATGGACGTTTCTGGGAACGCACCCCAATATCGTCGACCTTGCCGCAGGGCCCGCCCCTGATGACAGTCATCACTGAGGAACAGGCCCGCATCGCCTATCCGCAAGGGTTCACGTCATGAACGTCATGACCGCCACATTCGGCGCCGGCTGCTTTTGGGGGGTAGAGGCGGCATTCATGCAACTGCCCGGAGTGATCGTTACCCAGGTGGGATACATGGCGGGGACGACGGACAACCCGACCTATGAAGAGGTCTGCCGTGGTACCACCGGACATGTCGAGGTGGTGCAGGTGACCTTTGATCCGGAACGGGTCAGCTATGAGGAACTGCTCCGCCTGTTCTGGGAGTGTCATGACCCGACCCAGCTAAATCGTCAGGGGCCTGATATGGGCACCAACTACCGGTCAGTGATATTTTTCCATTCTCCGGCCCAGGAAGCGGTGGCCCGATCCTCTCTGGTGGCAGAACAACAAAAGCCTCGCCATGCGCGGCCGGTTGTCACGGCCATTGAACCAGCTGGCCCCTTCTGGCTGGCCGAAGAGTACCATCAGCATTATCTGGCCCGACACAGCAACCACTTCTGTCATTGACCCGCCAGTTCATTTCGCATGCTGGAATTGCCCGGCAAGTGCGTGTATAGTATGGCAAACTATTTGCGAGGGCCTGCAATGTCCGAACGTCGCAACTATGAACGAATTGAAGTCCCCTTGGAAGTGCGGGTCGAATGGCCGGGGCATTGCACTGCTGTTGGCGTCACCCGCGATGTCAGTGACGGCGGTGCCTTTATCATTGTGGTCTTGGACCCCTACCCACCACCGGACACCATCCTCGACCTCCAGCTGACCCAACAGGTCATGGGCCATGATGCCCCGGTCATTCATGGTCAGGTCATCCGGGCAACGAACGAGGGGATCGCCTTTCGATTTGTCATTGAGGACGACGGGGCAGCATGACCGTTCGCGCGTTTTGTATGGGCAATCCGTAAAATTATCACTGATAAAGCGTCACAAAAGTGGCGTGAGACGCTAATCTGGAGAACCAATGACTGTTGAGAACCCCGTACCCAGCACCCCGGAAGAAATGTCCCGCACCATTGACGAAGCGAAGTGGGAATGGCTACGCCCCCACCTGCAACGGGACGTCCTGATTCTGGTCACCCCGGAAATTGAACTGGTCGACGCCGGCCAGGCCCTGGCCAAGGACAACACCTCCCTCATTCAGGAAATGATTACCGTCGGCCGTCTCAGCAAACCAACTCCCAGCCAGATCAGCGTCTGGGACGGCAGCAGCAACGAACAGAAGTTCCTGATGCTGATCGTCTCGCCTTACATTTTGATCCAGGAAATACCTTTACTGGTGCAATAACTGCTACTTGGAGGCACCGATGAATACCGGAGAAGAGACCCCACTGAACTGCGCCAACTGCAGTGCTGTCTGGCGCGCCAAAGGCACCACCAACTGCTGGAGCGGTGATCCGGCCACTGCCCCGCCCCGGCCCAGCCACTGCCCGTCCAACACCAGCGAAGCAATCATCAATGACTCCTTTGCCAAGTACAGCGGCGACTCGGCAGATGCCCGCCTCGCCTTTAATGCCGCCAGGGTGGAAGGGCTCTGCTATCAGCCCCAACCTGGCAGTGACGTGGTCGTGGCCCGCTGGACCCGCGTCGAGGACACCCTTGCCCTGATCAAACTGATGGGCTGGCAGCGGATCGGCATCGCCACCTGCATCGGCCTGCTGTACGAGACCGAGCAGTTGGCCGCAATCCTCACCGCCCAGGGGCTGGAACCGCTCTCGGTCTGCTGCAAATCGGGCAGCATCGACAAGCTTAAGCTGGGGCTGGCGGAAAGTGACAAGGTCCGCCCCGGCACCTTTGAACCGGCCTGCAATCCGATCGCTCAGGCCGAGCTCTGCAACCAGGCGCAGACCGACATGAACATCATCATCGGCCTCTGCGTCGGTCATGACATGCTCTTTGCCAAATATTCTCAGGCCCCGGTCACGACCCTGGTCTGCAAGGATCGGGTTACCGGCCATAACCCGGTGGCAGCACTGTATGGGCAGAATTTTTACTACAAGCGGCTGCAGAAAATTCCGCTGGTGGTGGAGTAGAATAGGCTACGGCCCGACAGGATAACCTGCCGGGCCGTGGTGACGTAGTTGCATGAATTATTTATAAATCAGGGTTTAGCCGCAACGCCCTCTTTCCCACCACTCCCCTTCACCGGTTGCGTCTCACTTTTATCGGCCTTTGCTGGCGGCGCTACAACCTTTTCCTTCTCTTTTACCGGCACCGTTGCCAGCAGATAATTGCCAATCATGATGTAATCATCACGGTAATCGCGCAAGCCATCGTTGTTCAGGTCGCCAGCCGGTCCCTTTGCGGTCCCCCGCTCGGCCAGGAATTTGTTTACTTCAGCCTCGGTCAGTTTTTTGTCCGCCCAACTCTTCGGTAGCGGCGGCACTACCAGTACCGGCAATTCCGCTGCCGCATCATCCAGCAACAACGAGATCGATCCCTTGAACGCACCGGCTGCCGGTATCGCTTCAATGAGCCAGCCGCTTTCACCCACGGTTTTCAGCGCCGTCATTTCCAGGCCGCGCAGGGCAAAATTGGGGGCATCAAGGCCAACCTGGTCCAGGGTGATCTGTACAGTAAGCGTGGCCTTGCCATCAGCCAGGGCGATGGCCGGTTCCTGCACGACCCAACCGCCGCCAGGCAAGGTGAACAACGGCTTCATTGCCGCAACCGTGGTCTCCCCTTTGTAGGTACGGAACCGTTCCAGTACACTGGCTGGCGACGCCGGCAACTTCCGCCGCTCCTTGACCGGTGGTGGAGTCGTTGCCGCTGCCTGGGTCGAGCGACTTTCCAGCTCACTAGGTGGCGGCATTGGTGGTGGCGGCTGGTCGCTGACCGGCGACCTGCCCGGATCCTTGGCTGACGTGACCCCGCCGAACGGATCACCCGGCAAGGTTATGGTGCCGCCACCAACAGCGCCACCGGTTGCCGTCGTCGTGGTGGTCCCTTTATTGCCAGCCTGTTCGATCGTCCCCGTACCACCCGTCCAGAGTGGCTCTTTGGATACCGGCTGAACAACAATACCACTGGCGGGGCTGTCCGACACCGATCCGCCACTTGTAAGCGAAATGGCCTTGCCATTGGTATCATACAGACTGGCCGAAGAGATGCTCGGCGGGGCACCACTGCCCCCTTTGAGGGTAAAGGATATTTCGGCGACCGGACCTGACCCGGAAACTCCCGAGGCATGCACAAATGCCAGTTGAATCACCCCTGGACCGCGATTCGGGTTGGCCGCAAAGAGGGTCCCGTTGGCGAGGACACCCTGGGTGACCAGGGGCGCGCTCAGGCTGGCCGGATCATATTTGACCCAGAGATCCAGCGCTGCTGCTCCAGAAAAACCGCTCCCCACCACCTGATATTTGCCACCACCGACCGCAACAATATTGATTGTAGCGGCCAGGACCGACGCTACCGGCACCATCAGCACCAGGCAGCAGACAACAAAAATCATTCTATAGCGCATAAGAAACCTCTCTCTGGTCAGCAGTGTCCGGTTAAATTTTTGCAATTGCCTTAAAAGTCCCCCCGCCCCTTGCGGGAGGGGGTTAGGGGGTGGGGGAGCTTGCCACATTTGACTCCGTTGTCTACTTCACCCACCCCTCAATCCCCTCCCGTCAAGGGAGGGGAGGCTAAAAGCAATTACCAAACCTGACACAGCTACTCTATGGTGACATTACGTCAGGGCAGACAAAATTGCGTTGCCGTCATCTGGTAAACTGCGATGACGGCAAATAAAAGATATACCAACATGGTGCATCCGGCAAGGCGTCGCTGACTGCGTGGGATAACCAGGGCCAGACTGGGGCAGTTCCTGAACCGCTGCAACACGCCGACACTCGCCCCGGCAATCCCGCCAACAATGAGCGCAGCGTAGAGTGGATAGCCAATAAATCCGTACTCGCGCTGGAAGATACAGAACGGGCAATGATGGGTCGGCAGCTCATAGATATACAGACAGATAAACGAGAGCAATGACAGCACCGCCACCACCAGGGTGGTCAGACTCGTACCGGCAAACAACAGCGCCCCTTTTCCCGTTAACCAGAACCGACCGCCGACCAGCGCCAGCAGCGCAAGGATGCCAAAAAAGAGCAGTTGCATTGACCGCGGCGGCAGGGCCGACAGATCGCCGGTCAGGCTCTGCTTGCCGGAGCCGAACAGGCTGCCGCAACAGGAGGTGATCACATCCGGCTGTAACTGGAGAAAGTAGGCGGTCTGCAGCCCCCCTTCCACCAGCACCAACGGCACCAACAGCAGGAGCAGCCCGTACTTCACCCGGATCAGCGGGTAGTCATACCCCTGGGTATCAAGATGATTTACCACCAGCCAGATGCCCGCCAACAGGCTGTTGCAAATCTTCAGCAGCAGGGTGGGATAGCCAAAACCATTGACGTTCAGGGTACCGGCGGCGCACATGGCCCCGATAAACAGACCGTGCAGCCGATCAGCCGTGAAGATAAAGAGGAACAGGGACAGGATCTGAAACAGCAGGGCGTAACCGACCATGGTGGCGATCAGATAGGTACGGCGCTCCAGTTGCAGCTGCTGCTCGCTGCCGCTGGCCAGATCCCACTGGCGCAGGATTTTAATCCCCTGCCAAGCGGCCGCCAACATTTGCACGCCGGTCAGCAGTGCTCCTCCGGTCAGGGCGATGACGGCAGGATGCTGGATCATGACGCGCTGTCGCCACCAACGATGCGGCCATCACGCAGCGCCACAATCCGGTCAACCAGGGGTGAGTCAAAGACCAGCGGATCATGGCTGGCAATCAGCACCGTCTTGCCCGTTGCCCGCAACGTCGCCACCGTGGCCATGAACTCGCGGGAGAGGCGACTGTCCAGGTGGGCGGTCGGTTCGTCGGCAATAATCACCGCCGGGTCGTTGATCAAGGCCCGGACAATGGCCACCCGTTGCTGTTCGCCGCCCGACAGCCACTCAACAGGGGCGGCGACGTGGCGACTGAGTTCGAACTGCGCCAGCAACTCCAGGGCCCGCTGCCGGGACGAGGCATAGTCTGCACCGGTCGGCACTGCGGGCAGCAGCACATTTTCCAGCACCGAAATCCCTTTGATCAAATTGAACTGCTGAAAAATGAAGCCGAACGTCCGCCGGCGAATGGCGGTGAGAAACCGTTCCGGCAGACTGGAGATATCGACCCCCGCAGCATCTACAGGAACTGCCAGATTATCCAGCCGGGACCCGGCCAGGCGAATCCGCCCGGCACTCGGCCGGGACATGCAGCCAATCAAGGTGAGCAACGTGGTTTTTCCGGAACCGCTTGGCCCCTTGAACACGGTGATCAGACCCGGGTCAATGGTGAGGCTGACCTCGTTCACGGCAATAAACTCGTTCGGTTTGCCGGCATTAAAGCATTTGGTTACCTGAGCCAGTTCAATCATGCTGCGGACCTCATGGCCGCATCGGGATCAACCGTGGCAGCCAGCCAGGACGGGATGATCGTTGCCGCGGTATAGGGGATTACTGTGAGGAAGAACAGGACACCGAGTTGATAGACATCGAGCACCGGGACCAGACGAAAGCGCGGGTAGAGCACCGACCACCCCTTGAGTGCCGGCGCAAACAGACCGGCATCGAAAAAAAACACATGGCCATAGGCCAGCACCACCCCGGCGATAAAGGCGGTTAGCGAGATAGCCAGCCCCTCCCAGGACTTGAGCAATAACACATCCGTTGTTTCCCAGCCGATGGATTTGAGCACCCCGATCTCCCGACGCTCCTCGGCCGACAAACCGGTCGCCTTGTCCCAGGCAAAGATAATGAACGCCAGCACCGCTGCTGCCAGCACCACCACCATCATGCCGCCCCGCCAATCGAAAACCGAATCGTAGGTACGGAGCATCTCACTCTTCAGGATCGGCCGGGTATCGGGCAGTAGTTCAACGATCTTCTCGGCAATGGTCGCCAGTTCCCGCTGGTTGCCGACAGTGACGGCCAGGTCAGTAGCCTGGCCGACCGGGAAGTTGAACATGGTCTGAAAGTCTTCCGCCGCCAGCAACACCAGATCCGCTGACACCAGTTCAGATGCAGCCGGTAGAATCTGCTGCACGTTCAGCAGGAGCGGCAGATTTTTAGCGGTCCGGAAGGTGAGCAGATCCCCCTCCTTGATCCTCTGGTTTCTGGCGACCCCCTGACCAAGGTTGACACTGCCGGGGGCAATCTGACGCGTCTCCGGCACCATCAGGGTATAATTGGCGCCAAAGACCGGATCGTAATAATAACCCCAGCGGCGCGGCGTCACCTGCTGGACTCCCCGAATCGCCGCAATCTTTGCGGCATAGCTGTCCGGGATCAGATCATGGCGACCGGCCAGGGTCCGTTGCACCACCATGTCCGGGGCATCCTGCAGCAGCAACGCCGCTTCGCGCTTCAGTGCCTGGACGAAAAAGAGCAGGGAGGCGATGACAAAAATGATCAGGGCATAGACCGCCAGCAGAGCGCTATTTTTCGCTTTCCGGCGCAACAGCGAAGAAAGGGCGAAGTCCATGATATTGCGCTGACGATTAACGGCTGGTGTCATGGGGCCTCAGCAACCTGGGGGGCGGAGTAATCAGCGCCCCGGAAGGGAAATGCTCCAGGGCCAGCGGATGCTCCTGCAACGGTGCGTGCAGGTCAGCCATGGCTGGATGTCGCGTATAGCGGGCTTCCGTCACCAGACAGAGGTCAGTTAACCGAAGTTCCTTAACCAAACCGCGACGCGTTTCGTGACCCGCTCGGTCACAGATGCGGGCGTAGTCCGCGTGCAGCGGCAACCCCGCCATGAGCAGCAGACCACAAGCGGTCGTAATAAGGTAGATCGTTGAACGGCGCATGTCTCAGATCTGGCGCTTATTCATACGCATTCAGCGTCTGATTGGAGATCTGACCAAAGCGTAATAGCTTCTTCCCCTGATGGTCTTTCATGAATTCCTGGGCGGCTGACAGGTTCGCAAACGGGATCAACTCCTTGCCCATGGGGCCAAACACATCACTACCGAGCACAAAATACGCGGTGCGGCCGTCAATCATCTGCAAACTGTAGTAATCCTTCACCTGCAGCGACTCAATGGCGGTCGGGGCCTTGCCCGGGGCATACCGCTTCAGATTGGCCAGGTAACGGAACATATCCTTGGGCCCATCAAAAAAGGCGACCGTGCCATCCTTATAGGTGATTTTGGCCAACCAGTCAGGGTACTTGCTGACGAACATGCCACAGACCGGGCATTTGTCCTGAGTTGACGGCAATGGTGCAGTGCTTCCGGCGAACAACGGCAGCGCTGCAAGCAATGTTCCAATAACCGAAACAACAATGATGTTCATTTTGCGTGTCATGAACGGCACTCCTTTACCTGCAGCAGGGTTCTGCCGACCCACCACCGGAAAACAGTTTCTTACACCGCTTCCGAGTATAACAAAATACTCCCCCCGCGCTTGAAAAAACATGGCTATGAGCGATTCACTTTTTATGTCATGCCACGCCGCCGGTTTATCAACTACCGGCATTGGTCGAAAGGGAAGAGCATGGATCCATCAGCAACAATAATTATTGGCACAATTAATGTACTAGTAAACGATGATTTCAATGCCGACTGTTTTATGCTAGATAACGTTAGCAGTTGTCAATGAATACGACAGCATCGTTTACACAAGTCAATGAAACTGACACCCTTTTCCCTGATCGGTGATGGTAGCTGGGCAATGATCAAATCTTCCCGCACATATTCAGCCCTGTTCCTGTTGCTGGCCTACGTGACCCTGCTCCTTGGACAGCTCACGCCTTTGGCCACTGGATCGGCAGCCGTCACCCATGCCATGAGCGGTGAGTGTTCGGGGAATTGCGCCATCGATGGTTGCTCACTGACCAGCCAGGCAAACAAAACCTGCTGCTGCTGGCAGAAAAAGCAGGCACACCAAACCACAGCCCCAGCCGTCAAAACTGAGCAGTGCGCCCTGCAGTCCACTGCTTCGCCGGTGTCCGGGAAAACCAGCTGCTGTGGCACGACCGAGCCGCCGCAAACGGTTGCCGCTGTTGACACTGCTCCTGCAGATGAGTCTGCAGCAGAAACGGTCTACAAGTGCGGCTGTCCCTGCGATGACAACAAGGAGTTTGCCCAGTGGAGCGGGGCCAAAATCGACCTCATCCCCTATTCCTATGCAAACTGCCTGACCGAACGCAGTTACTGTTCTTATCCGCCCCGTGATCATCAACGCCTGACCTCACGTTATAGCGACCCACCTGATCCACCGCCAAAACTCTCCACGTTCGCCTGATAACCGCTCCAGGCACAGCTGCAGCAACCTGTTGACACATTTCGCTGACCAAGGAAATATTGCCACTGGTCTGCCCTGTAGGAATCCCGCGTAGTCTCTCGTCATGAATCCTGACCTGAAACTGCGTGAGGAGCTGTGCCTGGTCATGGGATTCATGACACGAACATGAGGAGAAATCCATG
The DNA here is from genome assembly GCA_031412995.1 of Geobacteraceae bacterium. Classification (GTDB taxonomy): domain Bacteria; phylum Desulfobacterota; class Desulfuromonadia; order Geobacterales; family DSM-12255; genus JANOEC01. The sequence continues at coordinate 72,887 of JANOEC010000136.1, read as the reverse complement.
TCTATTCACCAGCATAATCTGTTTGTGCGGACACTTGGTGAGTTCACCATTGTCTGCGCCACCAGACCGGTCACTATTTCCTGGCCCGACAATGCCACCCGGTTGCTCTTCTGCTCACTACTGTCACCACTGGATGCAGCGATTTCCCGTGATCGCCTTTGTCAGACACTCTGGGGCATTGCCGCGACGGAAGCGGAAAACAGGCGGTTACACGCCACCATGGGAAGACTCCAGGACGTGATAAGCGGCGCCTTTGGCATAAATCCGTTTATTATCAGCCATGAGGGATTTTCGTTGGATGCACACAAAATACAGATTGACGCGCGCGACTTCCACGAAACCGCCATCGCCGGGCTGAGGCAACTTTCACTCGGCAACAAACAGTCTGCGCACAGTTTTTTCCAGACCGCAGCTTCCCTCTACCGCGGCGCCTTTCTGCCGGGCATATCCAGCAGAATTATCACTACCACCCGGACCGAGCTTGAACAGCAGCTGCAGTTGCTGACCCGGCTGATTGCACCGCCTCCTCTCAGATCGGAACTGAAAACGGTCCGGAGACCGGCAGCTCTTTGCTGCTCGGCATAACACTCTTGCCCGGTCCCCGCAGTTTACTGCCAGGGACCGGGCACTTACTCAACGCACTTGGAGGAATTCATGAAATTTATACAGCTACTTACCCTGACACTGCTGCTAGGCGTTATGGCTGCGTGCAGCAGCTCTTCTTCCTCGGAAACGACCACTGTTAACGGATCAGTCTTTGCTGGCCCGGCCAATGGGGCAAAAGTCAAAGTCAAAAACGTGCTCGGCACCTACAGCACCTCGGTTACAACCGGTACCGACGGCACCTTCAGCGTGACGCTGCCCAATGCCGTGGTCAGTTCAGAGCTGATTTTCGAGGCCAAAGGCGGCACCTATACTGATGAAGCCACGGCGACATCCGGTGTAACCTTCGGTGCCCTCAGTGCCCACGTTGCTGCCGGCACGCTCAATTCAGGTGCTCAAGTGACGGTTGATCCATCAAGCACAATCATTCGTGAACTGTTACGGGTTAAAAAAGGTCCTGAAAACAGGGCTGCGGCATTGGCCGCTTTTGCCAACGCCTTTGGCTACACCCCGGACACAACAATCAAGCCGGTATTTGCTGGACTGTCCACGGCAGCCACCACTGCTCAGCGCCTGGCCGGACTGCGTGCGGCAGCTTTCAGTCAGCTGGCCAAGGACCTGGGCATTACTCCAGCCAAGCAGCATGAGTTGATTCTGGCCCTGGCCGAGGACCTGTCTGACGATACTCTTAATGGTCTTAAAACCGGCGGCGGTGCAGTAACAACAGCATCTGCCACGGCTATCCCCACCGATATCGATACCAGATTTGCCAATGCCCTGATGGCTTTTCAGCTTGACAGTACCTTGAACAAATCAAAACTTAAACCGGATCAGATCGGGGCTCCGGCTTTCACTAAAACAGCGCTGACGACCAGTTATATCGTCGAATACGTGCCGGGAACCATGGCCGCAACCACTGGCAAGACCATGTTCAAGATCAAATTGACCAACCGCTCCAACGGCACTATTGCGAGCGGGAAAACCGTTACCCTGCGGCCATACATGTACATGTCGACCAAAAGCCATACAACCCCAATGGAGTCGGTAGTTGAGTCTTCTTCTGTTCCTGGTACTTACGATTGCACGGTCTACTACGTTATGTCCTCAGCCATGAACGGCATGTCCATGGGGGTTTGGGAGCTGAAGGTGACCATCGACGGGACTGAAGTTGTAAAATTTTACCCCGTGGTCGGCATGCCAATGGGCACCACCAAGCTGGCCAAACTGATCGGGATAAATGACGCCATCATGGGCATGGCCGGTCAGGAGAAGCGGACCTGGTTCCTCTTTTACGACAACCTCACCCTCGCCATGGGCGGCACGTATACCTTCAAGCTCTTTCTGGCCACCAAAGAAATGGGTGCCATGCTGAGCTTCCCGGCCGTTAAGATTAACGATACGCTCAACAATGCTGCGGGCACATCCTGGACCGTCAACACCATTTTAGTCGAGGCATCCACCGACAAGACAACCTGGGTCACCGCCACCGACCTTGGCAGCGGCCATTGGTCCGCCGCCGGGTTGACCGGACTGTCCGCCGGGACCGCCGGTTCGATTTACGTCCGGCTGACGGTCAATGGCGAGCAAAAAACCCTGGACGGCAATGCAGTCGGCGCAACCAACGGCTATCAGACCTTCACCGTAACTCCCTCCGCGATGCAGTAGGGGATTCAGATGAAATTAAAGTTCATTATTATGTCGGCAGCCCTCCTGGTGGGGGCTGCCACCCTTGTTACTCAACCGGCCGGCGCTGCCTCCTGTTGTGGGGGCGGGTCCGGAGCATCTCTGAACGTACCAAAGTACGCCCGCGCCGTGGCCGATCTTTCGTTCGATACAGAACTGTATGACGGTTACTGGAACCAGGAGGGGAAACATCTCAGCGATCCTCCCGGTTCCGATCTACGCCAGTACCGTCTGAACCTTGGGCTGGGCTACCGCTTTGCCACTGACTGGTCTGCCAGCGTTTCTCTTCCCTATGTCTGGAACGATAACAGTTACTCGGGAGTTACTTCCCAGACCGACGGACTGGGCGACACCACCGTCAGCCTGACCTATGAACTGCTGGATGACAACTCGGCCTGGAAGGTTCGCGACCTGGCCGGCCTGATGCCTGGTTTGTCATTAGGTGCGGCGCTTTTACTCCCAACCGGTATCTCGCCCTATGATGACGTCAGCAGCAGCTTTGACGTGACCGGCCGAGGCTTCTATCGGCTTGACGGCACGCTGCTTATTGACAAGACCCTGCGACCCTGGAATGCCGCAATGGCCTTTGCCTACGGCACCTACTTCGAACGTACCATCAACCGGGAATATGGCAAATATGTTGAACCATACCGTAAAGAGCTGGGCAACCGGGCATCAGCCTCACTCTCCCTCGGCTACACCCACATTTTGAGTGCGGCGGGAAATTCGCTGGCCGGAAGTCTTTCCTACGCCTGGCTGAACGAGGACGATGCCAGCTATAACGGCATAACGGATCGCAACAGTGGTTTCCGCAAGCAGTCACTTGGCGGCACGGTTACCTACGCCAGCACAGACAGTGACTGGAGCGTCAGGGGCAGCTGGAACCATGCCCTGCAGCAGGATAATTGGGGCAAAAACTTCCCGACAACCGACGTTTTCAGCCTGGGGGTGCGCTATGTCTTCATGTAACTGCATCGCCCTTCTGTTGTTCACCCTCCTCATGGCCGGATGCGGCGACAATCTGCTTCCCTCCGGCGAGGACAAGCGTCCCTCCGTGCAGGCTGGTACTGCCGGGTCTTCAGTCGGACAACTGGCACCAGCCTTCAGCGTTCCGGATATCAACGGCACCACGGTCACCCTGACTGACGCTCTGAGTGGCAAACAGGGGATTGTCCTCTACTTTAGCATGTGGTGCCCAATCTGCGACAGTCACATGAACAACCTGCGTTCCTACGTCGCCCCTAACTTCCCGAATGTCGGTTTTTATATTGTCGATTATGTCTCCGGCTCGGTAGCTGATGCCGCCAGCGCTGCGGCCGCCAGCGGTTTCGCCGGAGGTACCATCGGCGTCCTCTCGGATGTGGCACATCAGCTGACCGGGGCCTATCAGGGGACCATGGGCACAACCATTGTTATCGACAACACCGGTACCGTCCGGCTGAATGAAGACTACCGGGACGGCATCCGCCTGCAGGCAGTACTTGCCAGCCTGCCGTAATGGAAAGGAGACCACCGTGATCAGCAGAATTAGCTCCGCGAGTGTGCTTTGTATGGCATTATTGCTGGTAGGCACTTTCCCTGCCGAGTCTGGCAATGACATTGAACAGCAGCGTTCCTGCACCCACTGCGGCATGGATCGCAAAGCCTATGGCTACAGCCGGATGCTGGTGAAGTATGCCGATGGCAGCCAGAGCGGTGTCTGCAGTCTGCACTGTGCAGTCACGGAAATGAATACCCATCCCGACAAAAAAATTACCACCATGCAGGTTGCTGATCGGAACAATCAAGATTTACTTGAAGCACCCAGTGCGTTCTGGATAACGGGTGGTCGCAAGCGTGGGGTAATGACCGGCACACCAACCTGGGCTTTTGCCACTCAGGAAGCAGCAGTACAGTTCATCCACGATCATGGAGGCACCCTCTCAACCTGGGAAAACATACTGGCTGCAGCCCGGAAAGAGGCCGTTAGATAGCTTTCAACCATGCACCGACTCACCATCCTGACAGCAGCAGCTGTTGACACTCACGTACCAAGAAAGGATTTCCATGAAACGTTTATTGTCACTCATCCTGATTTGTCTTACCTTGGGGGCCGTATTCGCCTTTGCCGCCGACAAGGTGGAGTCGCCCGATTCCTGCAAGTACTGCGGTATGGACCGGACCAAGTTCGCCCACAGCCGAATGTCCGTCGACTATGATGACGGCTCGGCCACCGGCACCTGCAGCATTCATTGCCTGGCGGTGGAATTGGCCAACACCATTGACAAAACACCCAAATCCATCAAAGTTGGTGACTATGGCACCAAGCAGCTGATTGACGCCGAAACCGCTTTCTGGGTCATCGGTGGCGACAAGCAGGGAGTCATGGCCAGTCATGCCAAATGGGCGTTTGCCAGCAAGGCTGCGGCCGAGGCGTTTATCAAAGAGAGCAAAGGGACGCCTGGCACCTTTGACGATGCCATCAAGAGTGCATATGAGGACATGTATAAAGACACCAAAATGATCCGCGAACGCCGGAAGATGATGAAAATGAAGATGCAGGAGCAGAAATAATCCTTTTGACTGACCCATTACCACCTGAGGAGGATAAAAATGAAGAACGTACTGTTTGCAATAATGCTTATCCTGGGATTAGTAACCGCCGCTACCGCTGCAGTCAAAGTCGAACCGCCCGATTCCTGCACGCACTGCGGCATGAACCGGACTACCTTTGCGCACAGCAGGATGGTGATCACCTACGCAGATGGCAGCAGCGCCGGCACCTGCAGTATCGCCTGCATCGCCACCGACCTGCAGCAGACGAAAGGAAAGCCGATAAAATCCGTTTCCGTTGCCGATTATAACAGCAAGTCCCTGATTGACGCTAAGACCGCCAACTGGGTTATTGGCGGTAAAAAACAGGGGATCATGACCCCGGTAGCCAAATGGGCCTTTGCCGACAAAAAGAGTGCGGCAGCTTTTATCAAGCAGCATGGTGGGAAGCTGACCACGTTTGAAGTGGTGCTGAAAGAGGCGGAAAAGGAAGTTGCGGCCAACAGTCAGGAGAGCAAGGGGAGCATGCACAAGGGGCATTGAGACAGCAGGTGGCGTATCGCAGCATATCCAAATTCACCAGGCGAGATGCCTCTCCCTGGTGAATCGTTTTTTCCCTGCTCAAATTATGAAAGCAGGATTGAAATCGGGATAGCCCAGAGCTTTTCGCCCAGGCAGACAGCAGTTGTCCCGTTGTAGGCCAATATCCCGGCCATGCAGTCTGGCGTTCCTGCCAAGATCGCTAATGTTAAGAATCCCGCCGATCCAGTTAAATCGGTATCTGCCAGACTTCAGGCAGCCTTATCGTATTCCACAAGGCCCATACTTATCCCATCACGTTCGATTCTATCGATAATTATTTCAACTTTCCTGACTATGTCAATTTGAACAAAATCGTCGCCGCACTGGCCACATACCAGGGCAGGAACGTTAATGACGACAACAACATTTCCTCCTTCAAGACTGAAGGGGAGATTTGTTTTCCCCGACTCCATAATTCCTTTGCAGAGAGGGCATTTCATTAGTTTCTCCTGTACTCAAAGCCTTCATTCCATTCAATAAGGTTTGGCTCGTAAACGGTTATCAGCCAGAGCATCGGATAATCCTCATCGATGGCTACAACTACATGTACTATTTTGCCAGTTTCAGTATAACCGAGCAGTAACCCGCTCGGTAACGGTCGATCGGATGGATAGTCTTCAATAATCCTGCCCGCGAGCAGAGCCTGCTTGACCTCATCGACTGAGATCTTGCGCTGGCGCATCCGAAGGATTGAATGCCGCTTAAGAGCTATTTTGTCGTCAACTGCAAGTTAATGGATAATTTTTATATCGAGCGACATGAAATCACTATATCCGTTAAGCGATAGCAGTCAAGAATTCAGCTGATTGGCGCTAATAAGGTTAATTATTTACATTCGACAGACGGTCAATGAATCACCCAATCACTCAGTCTGATCAATTCCGGTTTTTCCCCTTTAGTTAACTGCACAATATAGCAACCCTTCGATGCATAGCGCTGGCCGGGACCAAAGCTGAGCCGCTCATACAACGGATACGTTTCTTCTTGCACCAGCCCCATCCCACCGTTACTCATGCCCATACCAATAACATCAAGCAAGCTGTCACGAAAATAATCGCCTTTTAATTCCATAAGCGCCTGCGACAACACAGAATTAAGAGAGTACATTTGTTTGACCAGTTTTTGCCCAGATAATTCCTTGATCTTCAATGATTTCAGCATCTGATCGGTATAGGCGCCATATACTGTTTCGTTCTGCGGCAAACGAAACGGGTAGGCAATAAAAGTAAAACCACGCACTGCCTCCGGCAGGGACCAGATCTGATCCCCCCAATAGCCCGATGCTACATAAACCATCGGTGGTCGGTTTGCGCTGGCAACAAGCGAAGTAAGAATGGCCAGATCTTCCGGGCCACCCCAAAGAAGTATAGCTGCTGGTCGTTCCTGCAGCAGCACGCGCAATCGCTCCTCAGTCAACTGTTCACCAACCTGCAAAGTAACGCTAGCCGGCAGTTGATGCCCTTGATCTGCCCAGGCCTGACCAAACCCAGATGCAAGTGTTCTGCCTTGCCGGGTGGCGCGGACAATCTGCACCACTGGACTTCCAGCCACTACCTCTACATTTGAGTTGAGATGCCGTGCGATAGCTTCCCCCTCCTGATACAAACCCTTGGAGAAGTATAGGGTATACCAGTCCCGGTCGGATATTACCGGGTAATCAGTAATTGGCAGAAGGCACGGGATCTTGTTTTCTTCGCTGAACTGGTGGATTGGCAGCCAATCACTGCGGGAGATCCCACCCAGCAGGGCAAACACCGGCTCCTTGCGGTAATACGCCTCAAGCTGCTCGCGCCAGGTTGCTGGTGGCCCTTTCAGCAGCCAGCGCGACAGGGAAAGTCGCTTATACGCAGCTTCGCGAGAAACGAGCATCGCCTCGGCCATGCGGGTACGTCGCGGTTCTTTTTCATATGACGACGCCATATTATTTTTATGCTGAAGATACTTTTCCAGCGCCGATGCCATGGCTTCGGCATCTTCAGGCCGCACATCATCGGTGATGACTGTGGCAAACTTCAGCGCCGTCTCTGAAACCCCTGGCGAAAATTCTGCAGACATTTGTTTCAGATAGTCAATGAGGATCGACATATCTTCATCATGCAAATGGTAGCGGGGCATGATGTAATCAAGCACGCGCCCTGCTGGGTCGACTCCACCCCACAACATGGCCGCCAGGCTCTTGTCAGTGTAGACAGGCCGGAGTGCCGGCGTTGACGCATGCTTCCCCTTGTTCATCACCGGCAGCGGTTTATAGAGGTGCCTTCCTGATGTTGGCGGAGTATATACCCCCCCCTCAACTGAGCCAATACCACTGCGCAGATGGCAGCTAATACAGGTAAACACCGTCCCCGGCACCTGAAGATCCCCCTTCACGACTGCCTGCATCGGTTCACCGGACGGAAGCAACCCTTCGCGATACATCCGTTCGCCAAGGCGATTTCGCTCCTGCGGAGATAAAGGCCGTTCAGCCGACTGAGCGAACAACGCCGACGCCACCATGAACAGCGCCACTGCCTGACAAATAACTGCAGCAACTCCTTTCCATAAAAACCGCTTTCTCACCTTATCCCCACTTTCTGGCATTCGCTCAGAAATTCGGAACTACTCATCAGGCCGTAAAGCCGCACCCACGAGTTATCTTTAGGTACCCAGATCAGGGTAAGTGGGTAGTGAGACATCTTATTGGGAATCCAGGCGTCCAATGCCCGCATCACCTTGTCAATATCAGATCGGGAACCGGTATAGAAATCCCAGCCGGGCTTGGCTCGGTACCGCTTCAGGTACTCTTTCAGCACCTTGGGTGTATCATTTTCCGGGTCAATGGAGATCGAGACCAGGTGCACCTTGTCCGGCTGCTGGGGGATCTTCTGCTGCAGATTGGTATAGCCAACCGAGAGGATCGGGCAGATGGTCGTGCAGGTGCCAAAAATAAAATTTACCACCACCGGCTTGCCAGTCTGCAGCAGTTCCTTGAAACGTACCTTTTTGCCGTCCTGGTTGACCAGCACGACATCGGGGGCAGTGTAGGTATCAATGGTGCGCTTGATTTTGCCGGTTTCTGCATATGAAGCGCTGACAGACACAAGTAAAATTAGAACTGCGATGCAGAGCGCCCTTGAAATTGCATTTCTCATCAATAAGACCCGCTTTCATAAAAGTTCGGCCGCTTCCATGGTGAAAAGCGGCCGTTAGGTTTAACTAGATTCTTTTAGCACAGGATAACTGGCTGGCAATACGGAAGACGTTTGCTCCCTTAAAAGCTAGCGATACGTCGTTACAAACTTCACATAACTCCCAATCAAATAATCTACATCTGGAACAGACACTAACTGTCTGATTTGAGCGACTTCTGCACTTAGGTCTTGCACAGGAAGTGCTGGAGCAGTCCCCGGCGTGACGAGCTTGAAGACTATCTGCGCGATCTCGGCTCCCTTCACACTTCCAGTTCTCGCACTTGTGTAGCATTGCAAGGCAACTTTTGGAACAGTATTCTCCACTGCTACAGTTAAGACTTTTGTGCTTGTATTATATGTTCCACTGATTTTGGCAGCTTTCACTGGGCCTGAAGTCTGGGCGAACCCACTCCGCATATCGAACGTATTCGGAGCGTATCCAGCAGGTGCTGGGGTCGAATAGTTCACCAACACTGCTGTATCTGGAACTACCATTGAAGCTAGTACTGAGTCGATCTTCGTGTTGGCCACTGACGACATTTGGCCAAAGAGATACAGAGTCGCAACGGCCTGGGTAGCTGGTGCGCCCCCACCGCCACCACCCCCACCGCCACACCCTGTCAATGGCAGTGCCAGCAATATTCCAGCAATGAGAAACTTAATTTTTTTTTCCATATCGCTAATTCCTCCGGGATTGGTTTGGCGGACCTCTTCCCTCCCTAAAAGAGAAGAGGTCCAGATAGTGCTAGAACGAAGGGATCAAACCCAATGCACGCTGCAGGATGACAGTCGCATCCAGCAGGTTAACTTTACCATCAGGTCGAGATGCCCCATTCTTGTACGGTGCAACATCGGCATGAACCAAGTCAACCGACGTTGGCGTTACCAGGCCCATGGCAATCTTCAGCGTCCTGAGGACACTGGATAACAGATCGGTCGTGCCGGGCAGGATACCGTCCTTAAGACCGAACGCAATCGTTGCGGTCAACGGTGCATAGAGATTGCCACCGTTTCCAGCCCCGTCCCGGAAGCGGACATAGACCGTCTTTACCCCTTCACCCGGCGTCAGGGTCCAGGCCTTGGTGGCCGTCGTGTTCGTGATGCCGTCCACGGGGAACTGCTCTTCCGGTGTGTACGTTACCCCATCATTGGAGAACTGCATGGCAATAATCCCGGCAGCATCCTGAGCAGAAAGGTTCAAGGTGACGGATGGACTAACCGTCCAACTGATACCGTTATTGATTTTTATGCTCGCCACCAAGTCTTCTGGGTGGATATCCCATGTCCCAGACTTGACTGCTTCCAGATTTCCGGCACTGTCGGCAGCACGATACTTGATGACCTTGGACGTACTGACCAGAATCGGCCCACCGTATTGGGTTGAACCAGTAGTTGGATCAGTGCCATCGATCGTGTAGTAAATCTTGCTACACCCCGATCCACTCACATCACTGCAGGTGAGGGCTACATTCACCGGCGGGTTCGGTGCGAGGCTGGAGTAGGTGCCCGGCACCGGACTGGCCGAGGTCGCCGGGGCAGTCGTATCAAACAGAATGGTTGTCGTTACCGGGTCATAGAGAATACCGCCACCCAGGGCATTGTCGCGGAAACGCGCATAGACTACCTTGGTACCTTCACCGGGGGTAAGATTCCAGGCCTTGGTGGTGGTGTATGGCTCCTCGGCGGAATACGCCAGACCGTCATTCGAGAACGACATGGTTGCCACACCCGTTCCCGGGTCAATTGCATCTATGGTCAAGATCGTCGCAACGTTATTGGTTGATGCCGCACCATTGTTGATCTTAAAGGTATTGACCACCAGGTCGCCGGCGTGAATTGTCCAGGTACCTGATTTCACCGACTCAATATTGCCGGCGGTATCAACGGCAAAGTATTTGATGGTGGTGTTCGTCGCCACGCGGATCGGCCCGACATAAACGGCCGAAGCAGTGGTGGGGGTGCTCCCATCAATGGTGTAATAAATGGTAGCGGGCTCATTGCTCGACAGCGTTACGTCAGGTGCAACGGCATAGGTGCCGGCAACCGGACCTGCGGTAGAAACCGGCGGTGTGGTATCAAGAGTGATACTGGCGGTGACCGGCGGATAAAGCACACCGCCACCACCTGCACCGTCGCGGAATTGAACGTAGACTGTTTTCAAGCCTTCACCAGCGGTCAGCGTCCAGGCCTTACTGATGGCGTAGGGCTCTTCAGGGGTCCATTCAGTAGGGTTATTGATATTACCGGTATTGGAAAACCGCATGGCAACCACCCCGGTCGCGTCAACCGCATTCAACGATAAATTGACCAGGATACTCTTTGTTACCGCATTCCCCCCATTGATAGCAACACTGGCCACCAGATCGCCAACATGGATGCTCCACGTGCCAGTCTTGACTATTTCTGCATTCCCTACGGCATCAACGGCAAAATACTTGATGGTGGTATCCGTCGCTACCTGAATTGGTGTGCTATACGTCAGGGTAGTCCCGGTAACCGGGAACGTTGGGGTTGTTCCATCAACGGTATAGTACATGGTTGCTGGCTCATTGGCGGTGAGTGTTACCGGGATTGGCGTCGCAGCGTAACTGCCGGCTACCGGACTGGCAGTGGTGATTGGCTTGACGGTGTCCAGGGTAATGGTCGCCGTCACTGGAGCGTACAGATTACCCGTCGGTATGGCGTTGTTGCGGAAACGGACATAGACCGTCTTCAAGCCGTCAGTCGTTGTCGTTCCGGGGAAGGCCAGATTCCAGTTCGACTTTATGTTTATGGGGATTAAGGAGTTATATGCCTCCTCGGCAGACCAGTCCGCCGTATTGGTGCACGTATCTGCAGGGATGCAGCCCACATTGGAGAACTGCATGGTGACAATGGACAGTCCGGGGTTCTGATCCACAGCATTCAGGTTCAGCGTGACCAGATTATTGTTCGTCAGTGTGGCCCCCCCATTGATGGCAACCGTTGCCACCAGTTGATTGGACGCCATAACCCAGGTCCCGGTCTTGACCGCTTCAGCATTCCCGGCAGTATCAACGGCAAAGTATTTGATGACCGTACCGACACTTGGGATATTACTGACCGGAATCGGCACGGTGTAGATGGTCGATGCCGTCGTCGGAGCAACCGGCGGGGCAGCAATCGTTCCCAGCGTATAGTAGATTGTCCCCGGCTTATTGGCAGTCAGGGTTACCGAGATCGGTCCGGATACAAAGGTTCCTTGCGCTGGCGAGGCCGAGGTAAATGGGATTGCACTATCGTACGAGATACTTGCCGTTACCGGTGGATAGACGATGCCGCCAACCGGCAGTGCCGGCGGGTTCCAGGTAAATGGCAACGCCTTGTCGCGGAACTTTACGCAAACAGTTTTCAAACCTATTCCTGATCCTACATCAATCGGCCATGTCTTGGTCGTGGCATACGGCTCCTCAACACTCCACTTCGCCACATCAGGATAGGCAGGGCAGACTCCCAATGTATCCCCATTGGCGAACATCATGGTGGCAATCCCTGCCGGATCAAAAGCAGAGATGTTCAAGGTCACGTTCGCGGCATTGGTCAGCAAGGCGCCGCCATTGACCGCAACTGTTGCACTCAGATCACCCGTCGGGAAAGTGGCGCCCACCACCGGGTGAATGACCCACGTTTCACCAGTGTGCACTGCCTCGGCGTTGCCGTTCACATCAACGGCAAAGTAGTTGATGGTGGTGGTAGCATTCAGAGTGATAGTCCCACTCCCAACGAAACTGGTAAGAGTGGCAGTCGTCGGGATGGTGCCGTTAGTGGTGTAGTAAATGGTCGCCGTTGGTACATCGGCAGTCAGCGTAACGGCTACCGGTGCCGCAGCATAAATACCCGGGATTTTGTTTGGCAGGGTAACCGGTGGAATCGGCGTCGCCACTACGAGGTACGGCGAAGGCGTGGTCGTTCCCTGGACATCAAAGGCAACCGCCGGACTGGTGCGAACTTGCACCGTGACGGTATAGCTACCAATCGGTGTTGTATCCGGCATGGTCCAGACGCTGCTATTACTATACGCCTGCACCTCAATGCCGTTTACCAGGAAGCGATACTGATAGGCAACGGTCTGTGGAGCAGTCGCTGTGGCACCGGATCCAACGGCGGTGAACTGGACGTTGGTGCCGACGATATGCGGCGTTGGTTTGCTCGCCGTCAGGGTGACGCCGGTAGCTGCAGTGTAGGCTGGCGTTGTGACTGCCGCAGTGTTTGAGTACAGCGAATCCAGGAAGGCGTTTTGCGCCTTCACCCGGTAAGAATAGCTGACACCCGGCGCAACCGACCAATCGGTATAAATAGGCGGGTAACCGGGAAGGTACGAGATGGTTGTCAGCGGCAGGAAGCCAGCACCGCTGTCTCTCTCAACCAGGAAGTTGCTTGGCGTAGAGAAGGGTGAATTGTCAACCCACTGGAGAACAACTTTATTGGCAAAGGTATTGGTGTACGGGGCAATGTACACAGCTTTACCCGGCACGGTTTGCCCGCCCAGATAGGCAGCGAGCAGCGTTGGCTGTGGTGCCTGGGTAGTGGATACGGCAAAGATTACCGGCCGCATGAAATCATTTTCTTCATGGCCGAGGATGTGACAGTGCCAGACATACTCATAACCATAATCATAACCAAGAGGGTCGGCCAGCGGCACATTACGTACGGTAGTGGCAATTCCGGCAACCGGATTGGTGGTTACATCGGTGGTGGCAATCATGGCCGCATCCGGCAAGGTCGGGTCAATAGCCCGTTTGCTGATGGGCTGGACAAATGGCAATGTCTGCGCCTTTGGCCGCAGGGCAACAATGATATCCTCCAGCGGATTCATCCGCAGGGTTTCCTTCCATCCCAACTCGTTGTCATCAGGTGGCCTGATAGCGCCATCCCAGCCAACCCGGTTAATGACCTGCACATCGAACATGTGGAAGTGTACCGGGTGCGTATCAACACCGTTATGGGTGATCTTCCACATCTGCACGTGACCGTCAACAATCCGCTCAGTAGCTGGTTCGGCATAGCCCATCGGCACGGTCGTCTGGTTACGTCCGGTGGTAAATGGCAGCTCTACTCCCAACGTTGCATTCATCCGACCATACGGATCCCACAATTCCTGGATCGCCTTGGGCTGGAACGGGATCGTCGTCGGAACAGTTGCCCCGATGGGGGTGAACGTCATTGAATAGTCTTGGATCTTCGCGTACAGCTCGGTTTGGCCATTGCCACCGGATGCGACTGGATAGGTCGGTTGCGGTACGACCGGCGCCGGCTGGGTATTTTTGAAAGCTACCGGCAGTGCAGCCTGCAGATTGGCCAGATTAAAAGGAGCTGCAGGAGTGCCGGCTACCCGGAACTGCATGATGGTTCGGGTATTGGGGCCAAACCCGCGCAGGGTCGAAGGGGCGCCGCCACCAGCAGTCTGGTCCGGATTACCGGTATAATAATCCTGGCGTGGGTCACCGGCGGGTACCGGAGACGGAGAATCGTTATACAGAATGACGGTTGAGCCTGGCGGCACCTGCGAGAAGTCGATGATGATATCTGCCCGCTCAGCTGCCCCCATGAAGAGGTTCTTCTCCTGGACGTTCAGCACGACGATGTCACGCCGGTTGTAGTTAAAGTTGATCGGCTGGTTCGGATGGATCACGGCATTGGGCAGGAAACCACTTTCCGTCCCAATCTGAATGATCTTCGGACCCACGGTCAGCGGATCTGGCACACCACCAGCACACCACCAGCACGGCCGTCAGTAGGCCATACTGCCACATCCGGGAACGGCCCAGCCGGCCAGGTTGGGCTCGCATTCGGAGCCGCCGCTACCATCTTGACCTCTTTGCCGGACGGATCACCTGGATCGGCATAGAAGAGACTCAGGTTGAGGGCTCGATCGTTGCAAGCATTGAGAACCCTGAACCGATATGGCTTTGGTTCCACGGGCAAATAAGGATAGGCCGTACCATTGATCAGAATAGTATCAGCGAAGGCTTCAGGGGTTGTCGACGGCTCAGGCAGTGTTGCCTTGTCTGCGGCAACACTGATCGGTGGCCAGAACCAGGGGCCGTAGTCCCAGCGACCAAAGGGGTTTGCCCCGGCATTGCTGGTCGGGTCCTGATTCGGTTCATAGACATGCGGAAACCAGAGATCGCCAGGTGCTCCCCAACTCGGGTTGGTCCACTTCGCATCCTGCACCGCAATGTTTTGTGGCACAAAGGTCTTATCCTGAATGATCAGCGGGATACCGTAGCGGTACTCGCAAGCGGCCGTCGGTCCACCGGCGCAGATGTTAGGCAGGGTCCCATTATTGATCAGACCCTCTTCCACCAGATCGGTCAGCAGAAAGCCGGCGGCCTCACCGGCGTAGACATTGAGACGGGTAAGACCAAGCGAATGGTCATGATAGAACATCAAGCGATTGCTCTGCTGGTTGGTCCAGTAAAATGTCAGGCTGCCATCGCCTGATGCCGGCATGTCCGGCACATCCCGCGCGCCAATGCCCTTCTTATAGGGGGTTACTTCCCCAGCCGGAGCCGTCCACTGGTGCGGTGTTCCGTCACTGATCCAGGGCGAGTTGCCACCATGCAGGTGAATAGTCGCCCGGTTCTGCGTGTAACTGGCACAGGTTGCGCCAACTGCTGCCGGATCGCATGGCGCACCGGCGGCCGTCAACGGCCCCATCCCTGCCCCCATCAAAGTGGTGTCCGTTGGGATAAAGAGATTACCGGCTGCGCCGGTTGGGAGCTTATTGGTGAATTTTAGCCGTACCGGCCGATCCCGCTTGGCGATGATCAACGGCCCGAGATACTGGGTTGACAGGTTGGCAAATGCCGGGCTCGCATCGCGATAGCCACGCAGTTTGGTTTTTTTGGGCAGGTCTGAGTGCATCTTCTGGTTGTACTCAACCAGATCAATTTCGTAATAGTCTCCATCTGCCGGTACCCCAGGCTTACCGACTATTGGCGTTGCAATGGGAATGTAGTTACCAAGGTTGTTCTTGTTAGCAGCACCCACACCTGGGAGTGAATCGACGAATTTCCGGAGCCCTACCCCGGAAGCCCCGCCGGCCGGACTGTTGGCATAGTATGTTCCGCCACCCGGGCCCGCATAGGCCAGATTCATCCCGCAGAACAGCACGACCAATCCTAGTAACAGTTGCAGTGCGTTGCGCATTTTTTGCTTTACCATAACTCACCCCGTTTATCCCGTGATACGTCCGTTATCCCTACAAACTCACCATAGTTACGCATTCATTACCGAGCAACCTGCGGCAAACTAAGAACGCTACCGTACAGGCGGCTCACTCTTGCCACGGCTGCTAATGCCTGGTACTCTGTTCTCTATAGACTGTTTTCGCCGTAATTCGCTTTGCACCGATATCAATGTGTTCCGCAATTCTTTGTCTGACAGCAGTAACGCGCCATTTGCCAAACCGTCCTTCATCCCTTTGAGGACAATTTCAAGGTCAAACTCGACTCCCTGGTTTTTGAAGTTTCGTGCTGTTTCGACCCCGATAGCGTAACTTATTTTTTCTTTTGGCCCCTTAAGTTGCGGAACGTCCTCAGCACCGCCAGAATTCACAGCACTCCAAGCAAGCAGATTAATCAATATCAGCAACGTTTTACTTTGCATTTACACGCTCACTCGACAGTTATTTCCCATGTTCCGGCACCAGATCTGTTTGCGGATCAGCCAAAGGCAGGTGTGAATTATTCATCGATTTCAAGCGCATCGCTCGTTCGTTCTCCATCTGCTGCGGTAGCGGTCGATGTTTGCCCTGAACGGGAAGTACTTTTGCCTCAGCCGGCACCGTGGCACCTTTCAGGACAGCATCGCCGGTACAGACCACTTCGTACCGCTCAGGGGTCTCCACAACCCGGCAGTCGTTGGGTACTGCGACGACAAACCCTGGCAGAAAGAGAGTTCCAACCAGCATGAGCACAATCATGACTGAATTCGCTCGAAACACTAGTCACCTATTTCTTGATTTCCAGTAACTCTACTTCAAAAGCCAGAGTTGCTCCCGGCAGGATCAGTTCACCCGCTCCCGCATCACCATAGGCAATCGAGGGAGGGCAGACCAATCGAGACTTACCGCCAACCTGCATTTTCTGCAGTCCTTCAGTCCAGCACTTGATCACACCATCCAGGCGAAACTCAGCCGGCTTGCCCCGCTTATAGGAGCTATCGAACTCTCTGCCATCAATCAACGTCCCACGATAATTGACCTTGACCGTATCAGTCGGTTTCGGACTGGCACCTGCTCCGTCCTTCAGCACGGAATAGACCAGTCCTGTATCCGTCTTGACCGCACCTTTTTCCTTTGCTGCGGTCTCAAGAAACGCCTTGCCTTCCACGGCAGCTTTGTCCCCCAGCACCTTGCGACGAGCTCGGGCCAGTCCCTGAACCTTTTCAGCGTAGGCACCAAGCTCGACCGCCGTCTTCTTCCCGCTTTGCGCATCCGCAAGCCCTTGCTTGACGATCTCGAATTCCGCCGGCGAAAGGGTAAATATGGTTAAGGAGCGCGCCATTGAAAGGCCAACGGCGTACAATATTTTTTCATCCTCAGTCTTCAGCTCCGCAGCCTGAGCCCACGATCGGGTTAATACAACACTGCACACCAGTACTGCCACCATGATCAATCGTTGCATCACATCTCTCCAAATCGTAAAGTATATGTACTGCTGGCTGAAACAGTACCAAAGAAGTCTTATTTGTCAAACCGTCAGATCACTCATGAATCAAGATAAACAATTCTATGATTGCAGGCAGTGTGCCCGTTAGCCAAAACATGGTATCACGCTGACATCACACTGGTTTTTTCAATACGGTTTCAAACGCGGAATTTAAGCGGTCAAATTCTTTGACAAAATAAGGTGCCTTTCTTTACAGCTGTCAACAATCATTGCACCATCAGTTCAGTTCATCACGACAGAGCACAGGTCACTCGCTATTTCTTCCCCTGCAACCGTTTGTTGAGCGTCTGACGGCTCATGCCCAGCAGGTTGGCGGCCATGCCCTGGTTCCCTTTGGCCATCAGCAACGCCTTATCAACCAGATAGTCCTCGACCTCACTGATGGTGGGGAAGTGCCCGAAAACCATTGTTAATGGGTCATTGTCCGCAGTAGCCACCAGGCCCCCCGCCGGCGACATCTGCCGATCCCCCAGGATTTCACGGAAGCTCTCCATCGACAACACGCCACTGTCATGCCGCGCAACAGCATCATAGACGGCAGCCTCCAACTCCCTGACATTGCCAGGGAATTTATAGTGAGACAGCATGGTTACCAACTCAGGCGGCGGTGTCGGTGTCCGCTTGGTAAAGGTGGTGGCAGCAACGGCAAGAAAATGGTCCAGCAGGAGCGGCACATCCTCCAACCGGTCGCGCAACGCAGGAATCTGCACCTGGTGTGCCCGTAGTCGATAGTACAGGTCGTTGCGAAATTTGCCGGCAGCAATCAATTGCTGCAGATCCCGATTCGTCGCCAGAACGATTCGGGCATCACTCTTTTTAACCATGTCTGAGCCTACCGGGTAATACTCCTTTTCCTGCATCAGTCGCAGCAGTTTGATCTGCGACATTTCGCTCAAATCGCCGATTTCATCAAGAAAAAGCGTTCCCCCGCCGGCTTTGGCGATCAATCCTTCCCGTACTTGATCGGCCCCGGTAAATGCCCCTTTTTTATGACCAAACAGGGTATCAGAGAACATGTTGTCATCCAACCCGGCCACATTCAGCGCCACAAAATCTCCGCTACAACCGCTCAGCTCATGCACGGCTCGGGCCATCAACTCCTTGCCAGTTCCGGTCTCCCCGGTAATGATGATCGGCTGCCTGGTGGCGGCCACCACTTCCACATATTGAAAGATGGCGCGCATTTTCTTACTGGCTGTAATCATGGCCGCAAAGGCCGCCGGCTGATCAAGCTGATCGTTCAGCAGTCGTTGCTTCAGCGAGGAAAGTTCACCTGATATCTCGTTCAACTCCAGGGCCTTTTGCACACTCCCCACCAACCGATTTGAATCCACCGGTTTGACCAGATAATCGAATGCCCCTGACCGCATGCATTTCACCACGGTTTCGATCTCGTCACTGGCTGTCACCATGATCACCGGGATGTGCGGATACTGCTCGATAATGCGAGGAAGCAGTTCTAAACCAGAGATATTGGGCATGTTCAGGTCGACAACCGCCACCGCAATCGGCTGACTGGCCAGCACGGACATAACCTGCTGACTGTCCTGCAGGGTAATGACATTACGGATGCCGCTACTCTGCAAAAACAGCTTGGAGGCCTTAAGAATAAAAGCCTCATCATCGACAATCAGGATCGATTTATCGGCTGCTAGAACCTGCTTCATGATTGCTCCTCTGCGGGGGGATGCGGGATGGGGAGTCGAATAAAAAACGTTGTCCCCTTCCCTGGATCTGATCTGAATTCAAGCATTCCGTCATGCTCTTTGATGATTGACTGGGAAATTGACAAACCCAGGCCAGTCCCGCCGGCATCCAGTTTAGTGGTAAAAAACGGGTCCATGATGCGGCGCCCCAATTCTTGCGGGATACCAACTCCTTCGTCATGAATCTTGATGACAACCTGTCCTGCCTCATGATCAAAGCTGGTACGCAACGAAATACTGCACTGCGTGCTGGGCAGGGCCTGGCAAGCGTTCATCAGCAGGTTGATCAACACCTGGCCGAGCTGCTGGTTATTCCCGCAGACTGCTGGAAGCGAGTCAGCAAGCTCCATGGTAAACCGTTCCGTGTACCTCACAATCTGACTCTGCAAGATTGCCACTGCTGCCTGTACGGTAGCGTTAATATCAATTTCACGCATGGTGGTCCGCCGGTCCTGACGAACAAAGCCCTTTAAATCACCGATGATGACGTTAATGCGACGGGTACCATCAACGATGCCATCCACCATCTCCGGGACATGCCGTTCCATCTCGGTATATGGCAGTCCGCCGAGCAGAAAATCACCGTTGGTGTCGTAGTACTCGCGCAGCACTTTCACGGCATCGCGCCAAACTTTGTCCAGCAGCTGGGCATTGGCCAGAATAAAACTGTTCGGGTTGTTGATTTCATGGGCCACCCCGGAAACCATCAGACCGAGCGACGTCATCTTATTGGCCTGAATGAGCTTCGCCTGTATTTCCCGGGACTGTTCCTCTAACCGCACCCGCTGGGTGATGTCACGGAAGGTGCAGAAAACAACTTCGACCTCCTGTAGAATCAAGAGTTTACCGCGAATGGAGATGATAACTTCGGTCCCGTCATTTTTATAGACAAGATAGCGATCAAGGATGGAGATGCCGCCCTGGCTAATGCCGCAGATAAACGCCCGGAGTTTGGCTGACTCGCCACCCTTTTCCAGGCTTTCTACGCCTGCTGCCTGCAGTTCAGCCCGAGTGTAGCCAAAAAGCAGCTCAGCAGTGGCATTGGCATCCAGCACCTCGCCGGTCGCGGGCTTAAAAAAAATAATCGCATCTTCCGACTGCTCGAAAAGCTGGCGGAAACGGGTCTCGCTTTTACGCAAATCCTGTTCCATTTCTTTGCGGACGCTGATGTCACGCATGATTACCAGAAACTGCCGTGCCCCCTGCAGCAGCAGCCGGCTGATGGAAATTTCCAGTGCAACGGGGGTCCCATCTTTGCGGTGACAGACGACTTCATGAGTCCCCTGGCGTGGCTCTTCCCTCTCACCGGTCAAACGCTGCATTGATTCCGGCGCCAACAGCTCATCGCAGAAAAGAATTGATGCCGGCCGGCCAACAATTTCCTCCTGGTCATAGCCAAAGGTTTCTTCGGCAGCGCAATTAGTGGAAACGATTATTCCCTGCTGATCGATATTCACAATGGCATCAACCACCTGTGACTGAATCGCATCGTGACGAACCCGCTCAGCCTGCGCGGCCCGCTGCAGTGGCCTTACCATCAACCACCACAGAAACGGCGCCGTGAACAGGGTCGTGCAAAAGGCATCATAAAAACGATAGGGGAATGACGTCCCGACGGGAAAGATCAAGGGAATCAGTTCTGCTTCCAGCAAATCCAGCGCAAATACCGCCCCAAGCAACAACACGTACGACTTCAGGGGCGAATTGTGCAGATCATGTAAAACATCATACTGCTGCCGGGTAACGAGCCACCAGACATAGGGTCCCAAAATCAAGGTCGCCAGGGAAGCATCCAGCAGTGGGCGATAAATACTGCCATCCTCTGGCCAGAACCAAGGTAACACCAACATGATAACGAATTCGACAACCGCCACCGCTGCCAGCAGCTGCAGGATAAACCAATGGCGGTCTCTGATATAGTCCGGATCCTGCTGATTACCGGAAGAGTTAGTGCCGGAGAGCATTGAAACCAAGGGCACGGCACATACCAGGGACAGCGCGACTGCATCAATTAGTGCCGACACCAATGGATTCGCACGCGATATAAACGGCGCAAAAAATTCCATTACGGCCAATTCTGTGATGAACACAATCAGCAGCAACGGAAAAACGATCCCGGCCCGAGAGACTTTATGATTATTGGAAGCCCTTTTTTGCATATTAGTTTACCTGGTGCAATCTCTTTGCCAAAAGCATGGCCGCTTCTTTACGTTGATTAGCAGGTACAGATAATGGAATTGTAGCTCGACCAAGGCAATGTACAACCCGCTTAACCGCACTTAAGCCGCGTGTGGGTGCGCAATTTCCAACAAGCTGTCCAACATTGGGCACACTTTCACATTCAGACTACAAGCAATTTTTCCCATCACACTGATTATACTAATCAATTTCAGTTAATTCCCATGGCACACTCTGTGCTCATCAGAAGTCAGTTCTTGATTCTAAGTCAACTACGGCAAAGGTGCCGCAAAGGGTAGCCCGATGCAGCAATTGGACATATTTTCGGCGACTCTTGGGCTTTGTCACCCTTGGCACGTCACTTCCATTGAAGTTTTGGCGGAAGGAACAAAAATGAACATCATGGTTGATTATGTCCACGGCGGTTTTTGGAGCTGTCCGGCATGTGGCCAAACCATCCGTCTAGCTGATACCGATCAGGAAATTTGGCACCATGGCAATTTTTTCCGCCATGACACCTATCTGCACGCCCGAGTACCCCGCTTTGAATGTGTCGCCTGCGGCATCCATACGGTTGACCGACCCTGGTCACGAGCCGGCTCACTGTTTACCCTGACCACGGCAGAAACCTGATTTCCGCCCTGAGTACGAACCAACAAAAAACCCTTCTGAAGCAGAAGGGTTTTTTGTTACAGCGGAGTCGCGCCCGCAAATTTCAAGACTAATCGATGCCCTTACAAGGTTCAGTGCGTATTTTATGGCCATTCGCCGCAACACCTAATAACCAACCCACTCGCTTTTCCTGACCAATATGGGATTCGGACCCTGGGACAGAGTCACGATGTAACAGCCCTTTGCGGCATAGCGCTGGCCGGGTCCGAAGCTGATCCGCTCATAGAGTGGCACATCAAGATCCCTGATCATGCCGATGACATCAAGGAAGTAGTCCCGGAAAAGTTCCTCCTTTATGGCAAACAGCGCCTGGTTGAGCACCCCGACGGCGGCAATGGACTTCTTGGCAATCAGGCGGGCGTCCCCCTGCATCCGGGGATCCTTCTTCAGCGGCTCATTCAGTCGATCGTGCATCTCCTCATCCTGGGGCAGACGATAGGGATAGGTAAAATGGGTCCGGCTGCGCAGAGTGTCCGGAACCGTCCAGAGTGTGCTACCCGCATAGCCGGAAGACGCCAGGAGCAGTTCTGGTAATGCGACAACTGCAGCAAGAGCACTTAATTCCTTGACCACCCCGGGACCATCCCAGACGATAAGTGTCGCTGGCTTCTTTCGTAGTAAGTCGAGCAGCATGAGGTTGGTGGATAGCGGCTCACCTTCTTTCAGCAAGATCATTGGCGGTTCACTACGCCCTGCTTCACGCCAACCCGCCACAAAACCCGCCGCAAGGGCTCTCCCCTGACGTGAATCCCTGACCACCTGAACCAGAGCCTGCTCGCTGCCCGCAGGGGGTGACGCAGCCAGAAAGCGGGCAGCAGCCTCCCCTTCCTGATAATGGCCTTTCGAAAGGTAGACAGTGTACCAGTCAGACTCTGAAATGACCGGAAAATCGGTCTGGGGAAACAGACACGGGATCCCGTTCACTTCGCAGAACTGGTGGATTGTCTTCCAGTCGCCCGTAGAAATCCCTCCGACCAGCGCAAAAACCGGCTGTTGCTGATACAGTCTCGCTAACTGACCGGCCCACGTTGTTTCGGGTCCTTTCAACACCCAGCGGGAGAGCACAACTTTCTGATAGGCAGCAACCCGATTGCTTTTGGCATACATGCGGGTCTGGCTCGAAGTCTTGTTTTTTTCAAAGGCGCCGGCAAGACGGTTCCAGGATGCAACGTACTTTTCCAGCGGCGCCACCATGGCTTCCACCTGTTGCGGGGGGACTTCCTCCGTGATCACGGTGGCCAGATGCAGCGTCTTGTTTGCTATCCCGGGAGAGTTGGTCGCCGAAAGCGACTTGAGGTAAGCGACCAGGATCTTCATATCCTCATCGCCGAGATGGTAGCGGGGCATGACGTCATCGAGCTTCCTGCCGGTCGGATCAACCCCACCCCGCAGCACTGCCGCCAGCGTTTCGTCCGTAAAAGCTGGCCGAGGGGGGGGCTGGGTGATTTTCACCCCGCCACTGCCTCCCATGCCCGGCATGACCGGCAGGGGCGCATTCCGCAACTGATAAAGACTCCGGCCGTTTGTCGGGGTGGTAACCACACCCCCCTCCACCGACCCGAGCCCGCTCCGCATATGACAGCTGACGCAGCTGAATGCCGTGCCGCTGACCGGAACATCCCCCTTGACAAATGCCTGCATCGGGTTGCCGGACGGGAGGATCCCCTCACGGTACATGCGCTCACCGAGAGACAAACCAGTCTCTGCTGCTGGGCATGTGAGCGATGTCAAGAGTATCGTTGCAGCAATCGATACTCCGCCCACCGTACTGATACAACGGCTGATGTTCATTCTAATGAAAACCATATCCCACCTGTACCCCTGTAAGATTTCTTTACAAGCACGTGTTTGCTTGCTATTTTTCACTGCCTGTGACTGCGGTCAATCGTGGCATTCAATTGCTATCAACTCAATATTGTTAAATGTTTTTAGATACAGATTCACAACAACAGCTGGCACAAAACGTGTATAAAAGGTCACACAACAGACAGTAGACAGCAGACGAAACATTTGTCAATTCTATATACAGCAGCGCGTGAACCAGGGGGAATGTATGGAACGAACACTATTGCAGAGAGGTAAACGGGCCATATGCTGTCCGGTCCTGATGGCAGCCGTTCTGGCCGGGAGCATGGCATACGGGGCACCGACGATCGTCTCCCCTGATTACCGAAAGCCGATACTCGACCCATCATCCCAGACAAACAAGTGGACGAACGTCATTCCCAATGCCTTGGCGAGCTACTTTACGTATGTGCCCTACCGCACGGCCGATGCGGTCAAACTGGGGTTTCCCAGCACCTGCGGCCGCCTGCCTGATGACCCCTCCAGTACCGATGACTGTTATACCATCACGGTGAAAAAGTTCCAGCAGGCCCTTGACTTACATACTATTTTCGGCGGCGGGCAGGGGCTGCTGGATGCTGTCGGCACCCCCTTTGGCCCGATCACCTCGGTCTATGGCTATGGGTCCGGCGGCACCGGTTGGACTCCTCCAGGCTCACCCGCCGGCGTGACCGTTACGGGCAATGCGCCCGCCCCGTTTGCAGACGGGACATTCGCCAGCAGCGGCATCTGGCACTTTCCCGCGCCGTCCATCAAGGGCACCAAGGGGCGACCGATTCGCGTAACCTGGCTGAACGAACTGCCCAATGAGCAGCCAACCGGCTTTGATCCTACCCTCTGCGCTGATTCCCCGAAGGACTGCTACCCGTACGACCGCATTTCAACTCATGTCCATGGCGCCCATACCAGTCCGGATAGTGACGGTTTCGCCAAGGCCTGGTTCACGCCGCTGTTTGCCAAAAAGGGGCCAGACTGGGTATCAACTGCCAAATACGGCCCGGAAGGCACCTACTATTACCCCATGGACCAGGAAGCCAGCACCATCTGGTACCACGATCACGCCTTTGGTATAACTCATAACAATACCAACATGGGCATGGCCGGCTTCTTCCCCATCACCGACGACAACGAAAAACTGCTGCAGGGGATCGGCGGGACTAAGTATCTGCCAACCGGCGATTACGAACTCGGTTTCGCCCTGCAGGACCGGGTGTTCTACAGCGATGGGCAACTGGCCATGCCAGATACCCCGATTATTGCCGCCGCCGATGCCACCACCTGCACCTTCACCTACCAGCCAGACGGTACCATCACCCCCGACGTCATCACCAACTGCGCGTCGACTCCGCTGTTCATGAAAGACCATGTGGACGGCCACCTGATACCATATGAAAGAAACGGCGCCAATCTGCCGCTGCTGGCCACCAGCACCACGCTGGAGTTCTTTGGCATGATGCCGGTGGTCAACGGCGTGATCTATGGCACCTATAAAATCGAGCCACGGGTCTACCGCATGCGGTTTATCAACGGCACTGATTCGCGCACCTGGGCAATGCGGCTCAAGACCGGAAGTGGAACGGTTATCCCCTTTTATCAGATCGGCACCGAGCAAGGTTTCCTTGCCAATCCGGTCCAGCGAAATATCGTGACGTTCATGCCGGGTGAACGGGTCGACGTCCTGGTGGATTTCAACGGTCTGGCACCTGGTGACCAGGTAGTCATGGAAAACCATGCTTCAGGTTCACCATTCGGTGAATCACCGAATTTTTACGATGGCGTGCTGGATGGAACCCCACCGCCGATCCCCACGTCCCCTGAAGATATTACGGCGATCATGACCTTTGACGTCATTGCCAAGAATAATGCGGTGGCGGACGTCCCGGCTCCCAACGTTGCCTTGAACCTGCGCCCGCTGGTCCCCGCACTCACCGGCGCGTTGCCGGTCACGGTGAACACCCCGGTCAGGAAACTCTCGCTGATGGAAATCACTGACCAGTTCGGTCGCACCATGCCGACCATCGATGCCCGTGACTTCCACGATATCTACGTCACCGAGCGGCCGAAACTGAACGACACCGAGATCTGGGAAATCATCAACACCACGGCTGACTCCCATCCGATGCACCTCCATCTGGTGTCGTTCCAGCTCATCGAGCGGGAGACCATCGACACCAATCCTGACACATCATACAAATTTACCCCTCCCGACGTAACACCTGGGGTGTTGAGTGAACCGAGCTACATCGGCACCGGTATCAAGGATCCCTTGAACGAGTACGAGACCGGCTGGAAGGACACCATCATCTCGCCGCCGGGCAAGGTTACCCGCGTCAAGGCACGGTTTGACATGGCCGGCATGTATGTCTGGCACTGCCACATTCTTTCCCATGAAGAGCATGACATGATGCGGCCATTCTTTGTCGGTGATCCGAGTGGTGACTTCAATGGCGACGGCAGCGTTGACATCAGTGACGCCCTGCTGATGCTGAAAGCGAGCATCGGGGCCAGGAAGCTGTCGTCTACCGAACAGGTCCGGGCCGACGTCGCCCCGCAGCAGACCGGAAAGCCCAATCCGGACGGCAAGATTGATCTCTCCGATGCGCTGCTGGTGCTGCGGCGGGCCATGGGCCTCATCTCGTGGTAGCCGAGGTCATTGCAAATTCTGACAATCGATAAAGGCGGTGAATATATGATCAAGACCATCAGGACCATCATGCAGGTATTCTTAGTCGGGGCACTGGTTGCAGTTACCGGCTGCGGCGGAGGCGGTGGGTCTGCGCCAGTTGCCACCACCAAGATTGCCGGCACTGCCAGCAAGGGCATTCTCTTCCCGGGCAGCGTCAGCATTTACGCACTTGATGCTGCCGGTACCAAGGCAACAACAGCGCTGGCCACCGTCGCTACGGTCGCCGGCGGCTTTTTCACCGCTGATATTGGCGCCTACACCGGCGCAGTCGCTATCGAAGCGACCGGGACCTATACGGATGAAGCCACGCTAGCACCGGTGACGATCAGCCCAGCACGCCCCATGCGAGCGGCGCTGGACGCTGTCAGCCCCGCAACCACGAAGCGTTTCGCGGTGACCCCCCTGACCGATCTGGCCTACAGCCTGGCCGGCACCCTGACGCCGGCCAACATTGCCGCTGCCAATGCCCGCGTCTCGTCGCTGTTCAAACTTGCGGATATCACCGGGATTGAGCCGGTCCAGGCATCCGTCGCTGCAATGACCGATGTGGGGACGGATCGGCAGGCTTACACTCTAGCACTAGCGGCCATTTCCCAGATGGCGCACGCAAACAACCCGACCACCGCCGCAGCGTTCAGCCAGATCGAGAGCATCCTGACTTCATTGCTCAATGACCTGAATGCTTCAGCCACTGCCAGTTTCGGGATCAGCAACCGGAATCAATTCAGCTCTGCCCTCGGAGTGGTCTCCAGCGGGACACTCAGCGGTTTCACCAGCGCAACCGCCAGCCTGGCATCAGTCGGCACCAACACCCTCAAGCTGACCCTGACATCCAGCGGCATTCCCAGTGGCACCCTGATCGGCGGGATTACCGGCACCATCAGCCTGCCGGCGGGGACGAGCATTCGCCTGGCCCCGGCCGGTACCGTGGAGGTGCTTGCCGGCCTCTTCAGATTTACCGGAGCCGGAGTAACCAACGTGTTGATCCCGACTAACTACAGTAACTCCACATTCACTTTCGCTATTGCCACTACCAGCGGATTTGCTCAGGGCGATTTCGCCACCCTGGAGGTGGACGTCAGTTCCGGCACGCCAACTGCCGCCAGTTTCACCATCACCCCGACCAAAATTGCCGATGCCACAAACAATGCCGCTGCCATCCCTGGGGCGACGCTGTCACTAAAGTGATTCGGGACTGAACCCGATACCAAACAACGAAAAAGGGGGCCATCGGCCCCCTTTTTCGTTCTCATTCGCGAAAGCAACAGCTATTCGAACTGCGACTTGAATTCCGCCATCTGTCGTTGCAGCTCGACCACTTCACTCCGTAGCGCCGCCACTTCTTCTTCCAGCTTTGTTACGCGCTCGTTTTCGGCCATGACCTGCCGCCGCGCCGACTCCATCGGTACTGCGGCTTCTTCAGTCATCTCCGGCACCCCGCCAAACAGTTGGGCAAAGCGGGCTTCCTTGCGTCCAGCTTGACGTGGCAGTTTGCAGACCAACGGCCGGTCCGGGTTCATCAATCCTTCCAGCAGCCGTTCGACCGTTTCCAGATCAGTTAACGGGCACATCCGTTCGCCCCGGGTCCGCAGTTCACCAGGGGTTTGTGGCCCACGCAGCAGCAGCTCGGCCAGAATCGCCAGGTCTACCGGCTCAAGCATCATATTCTCGGAGAGCGAATGACAATACTTGGCCGCACGAATACCTTCGGCCGACTGGCGGGCATAGCGCTTGAGTTTCAACGAATCCAGTGCCCGCACCACGTCAGACTCATCAAGGGCCATCACCGGATCCCGGTTTGACTTCTGATTACAGGCCGCAGTCAGGGAATTGAGGGTGAGCGGGTAATATTCGGGGGTTGCCAGATCCTTTTCAATCAGCGCACCAAGGACCCGCATTTCGACCGCGTTAAGTATTTTCAGCATCACAATCTCCTGAATGATGGGAAATTTTGCCGTTGTGAATCAAAGGTTTCGATTGGCCTGCACTTCGCGGTTATGCTGCATCCGCTCCTTGAGTAGCCGCAACAGCATTTGCTCATTGAGCAGCTCCTGCTGCACAAAGTAGCGGCCGATCGGCTGCTGCAGGGACCGTTGATGGAACAGCAGAACTTTCAGCTGATTCTGGGTCAGCAGCCCCAGATTGACCGCCCGCTCACCGAACGGCATCGTCATGTGACAGGCGGAAAGGATGTAGTCAATCAGATCAGCCGTGAGCCAACCCCAGGTGCAGGCCAGAACCCCCAGGGCCGGGCGCTGATCACGCTGCCACAGCAGCGAACGAACCACCGCCTGATAGGAAATGAGCCCACGAAAATAGAGGAAAAGACCGATCCGCAGTTCAATTGGCGGCAGCGGCCCATCATAATAGCGTTCGTCACGGGCCCGGGGTTTCTGCTGCTGCATGCGCGACCAACGATGGTGAGCGGGCTGGCGATACCCGGAGGCCGGCGCTTTACTCCTGACTGCCGGGAGTTTTCGATCGCGGAGAAAGGTGGTAAGGAGTTCATAGGCCTCAACTGATTGGCGGAATAGCTCGGTCCGCGCCAGCAGATCGCCTTCGCCGGCGTAGCTATCCGGATGACATTCCCTGGCGCGGGAACGGTAGGCGTTTTTCACCCCGTCGAGCTGAATGTAGTGCAGGAAATCCTGCGTTACATCGATCTGCGCTCCGAAGAGGACGCGACATGCGTCATATAACACTGCTTCTTCACGAGGAGCCATCGCCAACCTCACCCATCTGCGTAGCTTAAAAACGGCTATAGTATACCTAATCGTGGCAGAATCAACAACTTATCCCTGGCACTTGTCCGTCAATTCAATCACAACCGCAGGACAAAAACGCTTCAAAAAGCCTCTGCCGCGATTTTGTGAGCTGTTGTATGCTTCTATATACTTCTTTCTTGACCGGCGTCAATTCCCTCTGCCGCCAAGCTGGTATACTTGCTTCATCAAGACCGCATTTCAAAGCAGAGGAGAATTACCATGGCCAGTAACGACGCGCTTATCGGCACCGCCATCACCATGAACGAGCTTATGACCTATCAACCCGGAGCAGTCGTCAGCCGGACCCTGCTCGACAAGAAAGTCGGCACCCTGACCCTGTTTGCCTTTGATGATGAACAAGGGTTGAGCGAACATACAGCGCCATACGACGCGACGGTACAGATCATTGACGGTACTGCGGACATTACCATTGCCGGCACGGTGCACCGCATGCAGGCCGGCCAACTGATCATCATGCCTGCCAATGTACCGCACTCGGTGCGGGCCGTCGGCCAGTTCAAAATGCTGCTGATCATGATTCGAGAATAATAACCACCGGATCAAATAGCAGAATACTGTTAGCAGCTACATGTCGCTCAGCACCACCGCAAATGAGGCAGCTTTCATCTCAATTGCGGTGGCAAAATGGGCCTAAATCTACGAGATTTTCGATGCTCCATGCGATTTCAATGAGTTGCCGCGACCATCAGTTTTGGCATAGCTAATGCTTTTAATCAGTACAGATGATCACAACTCGCTGAAGGAGATTCAAATGAAAAAACTTATCGCTACTCTCGTTGCCGCTGTTGCTACCGTTGCTTTCGCTGGTCTTGTTGTTGCTGCTGAGCCTGCTGCTCCGGGCATGCCTGCTGGTCACCCGCCGATCGCCAAGGAAGAAACCAAAGCTGCCAAGCCGGCTAAAAAAGTAAAAAAAGCCAAAAAGACTGTCAAGAAAGACGCCGCCAAGGCCGCTGAAGCTCCTGCTGCACCGGCAGCTCCTGCAGCAAAGTAATTCTTGCTCCAACGTAAAAAAGGGCCGCAGCTTTGCTGTGGCCCTTTTTTGTTGTCCAGCTTACGGCAAGATGATCGGTAGCCGATGAGTCAGGTAAATTTCCGTCGGCGTTACCGTTGCCTGATACGCCAATGCTTCCACCCCGTTGGCCACTGCCGCCCGCAACAAGCGACCGTATACCGGGTCAATGGCATCAGCCGGACTGACACTCGCGGCATCTCCCCGCTGCACGACAAAGAGGATCACCCCCCGGTCACCGGCCGCCACCACCATCTGCAGCTCCCGCAGATGCTTCTGCCCCCGCACCGTTACCGCATCAGGAAAGAACGCCTG
Organism: Geobacteraceae bacterium; assembly: GCA_031412995.1. GTDB lineage: Bacteria > Desulfobacterota > Desulfuromonadia > Geobacterales > DSM-12255 > JANOEC01. The sequence goes on along the minus strand of JANOEC010000136.1, from coordinate 42,427 downwards.
CTGGCCCGCCACCATGGTTACATTCTTAACTTCCAGATAACAGCGCCTGGTTCCGAACTCAAGCAACAGATCGACCCGGCTGTTGGTGCCATAGGGCACTTCATTCCTAATACCGGAATACCCCTGCAACTCAACAACCGTGCCGTTTTCAATACCTTCCCGCGCCAACCGGTTCGGCAGAGCCGTGTTGATGCCTGCCCAATAGCCGTTCACGTCAACCATTTCCCAGGTATGGGCGAGTTTCCGGTTTGGATTCGGGCTCAGCGAAAGCAGAACCTTGCTGCCCGGCTCCTTGCACCCCAGCATGCTCCCGGAATTGGCGCAATGGGCGGTCACAATCGTACCGTCTGCGAGTTCCACATCGGCCAGAAACCGCTTGTAGCGCTGGATCAGCCGGCCAGGGATTAAATCAGTGGGAAATTTCATTGTAGCGAGCAGCGACTGCCGCCAACGGCCGCAATCCCCTTCACGGCAGCTCCAGGGCCGGCTCAGCCAGAGCTGCCAACTGCTCACGCAGATGGATGATCTGCTCGCCCCAGTAGCGGGTGGTGTTGAACCAGGGGAAGGTGCGGGGAAACATCGGGTCTTCCCAGCGCCGGGCCAGCCAGGCACTGTAATGGAGCATGCGCAGGGTGCGCAGCACTTCAACCAGCCGCAACTCCTGCGGGTTGAAGTCATTGAACTCGCGGTACCCTTCCACCAGTTCGGCCAGCTGGGCCTGTTGCCGCGGGCGGTCACCGGAGAGCATCATCCAGAGATCCTGCACCGCCGGGGCCATGCGGGCATCGTCGAAATCGACGAAATGGGGCGTGCCCTCGCGCCAGAGGATATTGCCGCTGTGACAATCACCATGGGTGCGAATATTCTGGATCCCGCCAATTTCAGCCATGGTCCGGTCGATGATCTCCAGGAGTTGGCTAGTGACGGCCAGATAACTTTCCCGATACTCGATGGGGATGAATTTATCAACCAGGAGTGCAACGCTGGCATGACCGAAACTGGCACTATCCAGCGTTGGTCGGTGGCTGAACGGGCGGATCGCGCCGATTCGATGAATACGTCCCAGCATCCGGCCCAGGATCAGCAGGTTGTCCAGGTTGTCAAACTCCGGGGCATGACCGCCCTGGCGGGGATAGAGGGCAAAGAGGAAATCCTGGTGGTGGAAGATCGTTTCTCCCAGCCCGTTTTGCCAGGGGGCCACTACCGACAGCTCATGGTCAGCCAGCTCGCGGCTGAATACATGTTCTTCGAGGATCTGTGCCTGGCTCCAGCGCTTGGGCCGATAAAACTTGGCAATCAGCGGCGGTCCATCTTCCACCCCGACCTGATAAACCCGGTTTTCGTAGCTGTTCAGGGCAGAAACCCGGCAGTCACAACTAAACCCCTGGCTTTCCACCGCATCCATGATCAGGGGCGGCGTTAACGACTGGAATGGGTGGGTCGATTCGGTCATGGGCGGACTGCTTTCATCAAGCAAGATTGAAATTATTCTGGTAGGCGTTCAGGGTGTTGATCATCAGCGCCGCCACGGTCATGCGACCGACCCCGCCCGGCACCGGGGTAATCCAGGCGCACTTGGGCGCAACGGCGGCGAAATCCACGTCACCGACGATCTTGCCGCTCTCCAGTCGGTTGATGCCCACATCGATCAGGACAACTCCCTCTTTGACCATCTCCGGCGTGATGAAGCCGGGGATACCGACCGCCACAATGACAATGTCCGCCCGCCGGGTTTCGTCCAGGAGCAATTCACGTGGGGTCTCGATATGGGTCAGGGTGACGGTGGCGTTACCAATGTCAAAGTCGTTACTCAGCATAATGGAGATCGGCTTGCCAACGATATTGGAACGTCCGATCACCACACAGTGCCGCCCCTTGATCGGGATATCATAAAACTGCAGCAGCTTGCAGATACCATAGGCCGTCGCTGGTCGAAACGCCTTCTGGCCTAGGGTCATGCGGCCAAAGTTGGCGGGGTGAAAGCCGTCGATATCCTTATCCGGATTAATGGCATTAATGATCCGCTGCTGGTTGATATGCCGGGGCAGCGGCAACTGGACGATCAAGCCATCAGTTGTGGGATCCTCATCCACCTCGGCAATGCGCGCCAGCAGCTCTTTTTCGCTAATGGTTTCCGGCAGACGGAGCAGATTGCTGTCAAAACCGGCCAAGCCGCTGGTGGCAACCTTCGACTTGACATAGGACTCGCTCGGCGGGTGGCTCCCCACCAGGATGATGGTCATATGTGGCTTGCGCAGACCGGATTCAACGTAACCCGCCACCAATCTGGCAATATCGTTAATCAGGCTCTCCGCACATTTTTTGCCGTCCAGCAGCTCCATACCCTGCCCTCCCTCCGTTTGGTATCATCCCCTTGTACCACATAACGTTCATGTTGCCTGCCCTGTATACCGCACTGACTACATATGAGAACGGGCAACCAAAGTTGCCCGAAGAGCATTTTCCATTTTCACCCAGCGCCCAGTCAGTCGATGTAGCTATGTTTGGTTTCGGTATCAAAGATATCCATCAATGTTTCCGGTGCCAATGGACACTCGACCTTTTCTCCACCCTCTTTCTGCCAGAGGATAAACTTCTGTGCTCCCAGCGTGTCCTGCTTAATCCGGTCGGGCGCCACCTTTAACAGCCGGTCCCACATTTCTTCCATCCCCAGCAGGTCAAATCCGCCAATCTCTTCGTCACTGGCGCAATTTTCCACGAAACGATCGACCAGATCAATGTCGAGAAAATCCTGCTCCGGCCGCCACCAGCTGATGAAATGCTGCCCTGGACCCCTTAATCGTGTAACTTCACGTACAACCTCTCGACCTAACATGACTCGCTCCTTTCCCAATCGCTCCGACTGTCCGGTTGCTGCCTGGTCCACTTTACTTCTCTAATTAAATTATAGCGCATTCAGGCCTCCTTGCCCAGCATTGACCGGGCAATAAGACATGACCATAACACGCGCGCATGCCGGTACTCGTACAATGAAAATTGCGCCATTTACCCCCATGTCCGTGTCGAACCGGTCCTGCTCCAAGAGCAGCGAATATTACCTGTAGCACATGATTGGAAAACCCTGGATACTAAGATACAATTAATTTCCTGCGCGCAACTGAAAATGATGGTACACCGATAATCAATCCGGCACCCGGAGACCGCATGGAACAGATCATCACCGACTACTACAATGCCCTCTTCGATACGGACCGCAATCGAGCTTTGACGATCATCAACCGCGCTTTAGAAGCAGGCATTGCTCCGGAAAAGATCATTTTCGAGGTGGTGGTGCCGACCATGGAATTGATGATCGGCGGCATGACCACCAACAAACTCATCACCCTTTCCCAGCACTTTCTTGCTTCCCAAATTGCGGAAGAGGTTACCGACATGCTGATTCCCCGTTTTGCCACCGCGCCGGAAATTCAAGGTCACGTGGTCATCGGTGCCAGCCATGGGGACTTCCATGGACTGGGCAAAAAAATCGTTGCCGGATGCTTACGGGCAAAAATGTTCAAGGTAACCGACTTGGGAATCAATGTTGCTCCGGAGCGTTTTGTTGATACGGCCATGACCCTCGACGCCGAAGTTATCGGCATCTCCTCGATGATGGTCCATACGGCCATTGGCGCGCATGGGCCAAAGCGGGTCCGGGCAATTCTGCAGGAGCGCGGCCTGGAGCAGCGCATAAAATTGATCGTTGGCGGTGCTCCGTACCGTTTTAATGAAAACCTGTATCGGGAAGTGGGGGCCGATGCCTGGGCCGACAGTGCCGCTGAAGCCCCGGCAGTCATCGCCACCCTCCTGCGGGAGATGCGCTCATGAGCGGCGGCATGGCTCTGTTTGGTGCACTCCTCACCGGGAATATCCCGGAACGGGTCCCGGTTGTCTGCAATCTGATCGACCAGGGGGCAAGTGAATTGGGCCTGAGCTTGCGCGATTATTACGCCAGTGGCGAGCGGGTCGCCGAGGGGCAACTCAGGCTTAGGGAGCGGTATGGTTACGATACCTTGATGGGCATGTTTTATTCAGCGCTGGAGGTCGAACTGCTCGGCTGCAACAATATCATCTACGCCGATGATGGCCCGCCAAACGTGGGCCAGCTGGTGATTCGCGAGCCAGCCGATATTGAACGACTCCACGTCCCAACCGATCCGCGGGCACACCCCCGGTTTCGTGAATTAGCCACTTGCATCAGCATCCTCAAACGGGAAGCTGCCGGCAGGTACCCGGTGCTGGCTACGGTTACGGCCTCGTTTTCGCTGCCGGCCATGTTGATGGGGATCGGCCCCTGGATTGAACTGTTTCTCACCGGCAGCCCGCAGCTCCGGGAAAAACTGCTGGCTAAATGTTCCCAGTTTTGTCGCGTCCAGATTGCCGCACTGCGGGAAGCTGGGGCCGATTTGATCGTCTATGTGAATCCAGTTGCTTCTGCCACCTTTATTACCGTGCCACAGTTCAGACAGCTGGCGCTCCATTGGGTTAAGCGAGATCTGGGTCCGGGCGGGCCGGCCGGCGTGGTCTATTTCAATGGCGGTGGCCGCATTAACCCGATGCTCAACGACCTACAGGAGACGACCGGCATTGGCGCCTACTATCTCAACCCCTTCGATGATGTTGCCGAAGCAAAGCAGCTGCTGGCCGGGCGAGCCATCGTCGCCGGCGCCATCAACGACATCCGACTGATCGATTGGACGCCAGCGGAAATTGACCGGGAAGTGCTGCGGATCATGGCGGACGGGAAGCCTGGCGGCGGCTTTATTTTTGGCACGCTGATGATGCCGTTGGCAATTCCCAAGGAAAACATCCGGGCCATGGTTGCGGCGGCCCTGAACCATGGCCGGTATGGGGTAGGAGCTGGCCATGTCTGAGTCAACGCTCCTGATCGGTTGCGGCATTCTGGACAAGGAAATCCGCCATTTGATTGCCGTCAACGACTGGCCAGTGGAAACAGTTTTTCTTCCATCTGGCCTGCACGTTGACTTTGGCCGGCTCAAATCCAGCCTTGAACAGGCCATCGCCCACTATGCCGGACGCCGCATCCTGATATTTTACGGGGCCTGCCATCCGCTGATGGATCAGATCCTGACTGATGCCCGCACCGTACGAACACCGGGGCAAAACTGTGTCGACATCTACTTAGGGCACGACCTGTTCTGCCAGGAACTGGCAGCCGGCGCCTTTTTCCTCTTTGAGGACTGGGCCCGACACTGGCAACAGATTGTCGGTGCGGTCATGCCGGGCAACCCGGAGATCATGCGGAGTATTTTCCGCAGTGCCCACGAGTATCTGCTGGCCATTCGCACCCCCTGCTCCGCAGATTTCAGTGCCGAAGCGCGGCTGGCGAGCGAAATGACGTCCCTGGAACTGCGCTGGCTGGATGTTGGTCTCGAACGGCTGGAAGCCACTCTGGCCACCACCTTGGCTATGCCCGTGAGAAGGAACAGTTGATGGTATTTACCCCGCCAGCACCCTCTTTGGAGGATTTGCAGCAGCGAATAACCGATGCCTCCCGTCGCAAGGCCCACCTGGAACTGATCAACCGGATGCTGACACGGCTGACAGATGTCTCCGGGCTGGAGGATATGATCCGCCATATCCTGAATACCCTGATGGAAACCATTGGGGCAGCCAACATCGCCCTCTATCACCTTATCGGTGACCAGTTTATCTACAATGATATTTACGGTAACAACCGGATAGTCGAAACGCTGGAGGATGAGTATCTCCTGCAAGCTCTTGAATCCCTGACCCCGTTACGGATACCCACCACGACCAATCTGGGTCTTCCCACCGGCCCCACCGGCCTTGGCGCCACCGAAACCTGGCTGTTTCCCTTGCTCGCTCGTGACCGCGTGATCGGCATTGTGGTCATGGAAGACATGCAGCTGCTGGATGAGCAGATCATGCGGGAAATCCAGCCGTTTTTCACCTATGCCAGCCTGATGCTGGATAACGAAATTACCAACTATGCCCAACTGGCAGAAACACACAAACTACTGCAAGACTCGGAAACGCTTTACCGCACCCTCTTTGAGCAGTCTCCGGACGGCATCCAGCTGACCGATCCGGTCACGACTAAAGCAGTTTACTTCAACACCACCGCCCACCAGCAGCTCGGCTATAGTCGCGAGGAATTCGCCGGGCTGACCGTTGCCGATTACGAGATTATTGACAGCCCAGAGATGATTTACGAACGCATCGACGCACTTTTGCAGTCTGGTTCAACCACCTTCGAATCCGTCTACCGCACCAAGCAGGGTACTCACATCAATACGTTCGTCTCCCTGCGAACCATCGACATTTTCGACCAACACCTTATACTGGCATCAGTCCGCAACATCACTGCACGAAAAGCTTTGGAAGCCAGGCAACTGGAGATGGAACGCCGATTGCTGCATGCCCAGAAGCTGGAAAGTCTGGGCGTGCTGGCCGGCGGCATTGCCCATGATTTCAATAATCTACTGGCCGCAATCATGGGTAATCTCGACCTGAGCCTGCTGCAACTCCCCGTGGCAACGCCGGAACGCACCCTGATTGAACGGGCATTTCAGGCCTGCCACCGGGCAGCTGATTTGACCCGGCAAATGCTGGCTTATTCGGGCAAAGGGGCATTTGAGCTACGTGAAGTAGATCTGGGTGATCTGGTCCGGACCAATGCCGAACTGTTGCGGACTTCGATCCCCCGTACCATCTCAATGCTCGTGGAAACTGCGGGAGAATTACCGCCAATCAAGGCTGATCCCGGACAAATCCAGCAAATAGTGATGAACCTGATTACCAATGCCGCCGAAGCCATGGGCCAGAATCCCGGACTCATCGCCATCAGTACCGGCGCTGCCGACTACGACACCGCCACTCTTGATCAGAGCCGCCTGGAAGAGAAATCTGCTGCGGGGCGCTTTGTCTGGCTCGAGGTAAGTGATAATGGGTGCGGCATGGATGAGCAGACCATGCAGCGGCTGTTCGAACCGTTCTTTACCACGAAGTTCACCGGGCGGGGGTTGGGGATGGCAGCGGTGCTGGGAATTGTCCGGGCCCATCAGGGGGCAATATTCCTGGAAAGTGCAGTTGGCTGTGGCACCCGTTTCCGCGTGCTCTTCCCAGCCATTACCCACCAACAGTCTGTCGCGACCGAAAGCCATCCAGAGGCGACCGTACCGGGTAACGGTCTGGTGCTGGTGGCTGACGATGAGGAGATGGTGCGGAATTTTTGCGCTACCTGCATAGAAAGACTTGGCTACAACGTGTTGCCAGCCGCAGACGGACAGGAGGCGCTCGAATTATTCATGGCGCATAAAGACGAAATAGACCTCGCCATCCTGGATCTGACCATGCCGCATATGGACGGTGTCGCGACGTTCCACGAATTGCGGCGACTGCGCCCAGGGATAAAAGTCATCATCAGCAGCGGTTATGGCGAGCAGAATATCACCGAACAGTTCCCCACAGAAAAACCGAATGCCTTCATTCAAAAGCCCTTTGCCGTCAAAACTCTGCAGGAACTGATCGGGAAAATTTCAGGTTGAGGGTGGAGCATAACCCCACCCATCAGTCCGTCAATCAGTGACTATTTCAGTGCCCAGACCGTCATTTCGGCCAGACTGTGCTGAAACTTACGCCTGGTTTCCCGGATAACAAAGGGGAGATCACGAGGCTCTCCCACCATCCGAAAATGCGGTGTCAGTGCCTCTTTGAGACCGTCTAAACTCCAGACCGGTTCGCCAGCCGCCCGATACCCCCCCAGCCACTCTTCTTTTTTGGTGAATTCTTCGAGCCAGGTATAGGGTGATGTAAGCACCAGCAAGCCGCCGGGGTTCAGCCGTTCGTGGATACTGGCCAGAAATCTGCGCGGGCTGTAGAGCCGATCAATAAGATTGGCCGCCAGAATGAGGTCGTAGCCAACAAATTTCTCCGGCAAGTTGCAGGCGTCTGCCTGGAAAAACTGCACCCGCTCGCGGCCTGCCGTCAAGTCCAAGTCGCTCAGGCTGACATCATGAAAGGAGACGACCTCCCCCTCCTCGGGAAATGCGTAACGCAGATACCCCTCCTCTTGCATACGGGCTGCCAGGCGGAAGAAGGGAGTAGAGAAATCCAGTCCGGTGACCTGCGCAAATCCGCCATTGGCCAGCTCAAAGGTTGACCGGCCCACCGCACACCCCAGATCCAGGGCGTGTCCCATGTTCCGCCCCGGCATCAACTCCAGGCAACAACGTGCTACCGCAACAGCGAAATTCGACACGCCGAAATGTTCTGGCCCATAATGGGCATCACAATACTGGGCTGCCAGGGCATCACTCTCATAGCGATCATCATGAATCACCACCGGAGCGCTGCTGGCCACATAGCGGAATCCGGCGTGCTGGAAGAAATGGCGCCTGAAGGCATATCGTGAATCCCGCGTTGCCTCGTTGCCTGTAGAAATCCAGGATCCGCCCTTGATCAGATTGTGCTTGGTGTCAAAGGTGGGGGTGGAAAAATCATCGTACCAGGGATGAATTTCGAAGCCGGTGAACGGATAAATCGGCGTTTCCGTCCACTGCCAGACATTGCCCAGCACGTCGCAGAAATCACCGGTCTGGAAACGGTCAATTGGACAGGCCGAACTCCAGTATTCCAGATTGAGGTTGCCCGGCGCGTGGTCCCAGTAGGGTTGATCAGGAATTGCGCAATCATCTCGGAGTCGATGCCACTCATCTTCAATGGGGAGCCGGATTGGCTGCCCAGTGGTGGCTGCCTGCCAGTTACAGAAAGCCTTGGCCTCAAGACAATTTACTTCCACCGGCCAGTTCCAGGGCAGATCAATTTCGCTGGCCATGGTGCGCAGTTTCCAGCCGTTCGCGCCCATGAGCCAAAAGAGCGGGTGCTCGGCCTGCTTGAATTCCCGCCAGAACCAACCTTCCTCGGTCCACCACTGGCGGTCGCGATAGCCGCCAGCTTCGACAAATGCCTGGAATTCACGGTTGGAAACCAGATATTTCCCGGCACTGAACCCGGCTACGTCTGCAATGTGAGCGCCATACTCATTGTCCCAGCCATACAGTGGGTGGTCCTTGGCCTTACCCAGCTTCACTGCCCCGCCCGGCACCGGCAGCAGGACGTTAGTTGGCGGCTCGCCGGTTTCGGGGCAGATCTCCCAGCAGGGCAGTTGCACCACTTGGTCAATGGGGAGTTGCCGGATCAGTACCGACGAGGTTTCCAGATGAATCCGCTCGTGTTCGATCCCCATCATGATGCCCCACCAGGGCGACTCCCAGGTGATTGGCAGCGCGAGCGGCAAGGTGCAGATCAGGCCGTCAACCCGTTCACGAACCTGGTCGCGGTAAGCCTTCACCTCCTGGCGGGTCGGCCAGTCATAGTGGCGCTCGTCCAGATCGTCCCAGGACATTTCGTCCACCCCGACGGCAAACATGGACTCGAATCGCGGGTTGATCCGCCGATCAATCACCCGGGCAATGGTCAGTTTATTAATAAAAAAGGTGGCGGTGTGGCCAAAATAGAAGATCAACGGATGGCGCAGGCGATCGGCCCGCAGATAGAATGTTTCGTCATGTTTCAGGGTTTCATAGAGCTGCTCGTCAATGTTGTAGGTCTGGTGAAAATACTGGCGAATTTCGGCCCGTTTCTGTTCCGGATCGCCGTCATTAAGGATCACGGTTTTTGTCCTGCGTAGCTCCATGGCACGCTCCCTTCACCCAGATAATCATTCGTTGCGAAGTAAGTATATCACTTCGAACAGAGGATGCAGGCACTTGCACCAACAAAGACGGCCCGATTAGCAGCCCTGCAGGTTGGAGCGCAACCTGTCATCCCCGTGCAGACTTATTGCTTAGCAACCGCAGCCGATCCGGCAAAAACAACCTCTAAGCGGAACGTCCCGGCAAAAAACGCAGGATAGCGCCCAGCCCCATTTCGTGGCCAGGAGACTTCCGGTTCCAACTCGAAATAGAGCCATTCCCGTAAAAATTGCCGGCGATAACGGGCAAACAGCCGGTACGATTCAATTGCCGCAGCAGTGATCGTATTGCCATATACCCCCCCAGTGAGGGCCACGGCACTTATGGGGGAAAGTTGATGATTCAGTGAGAGTTCTGACCCCCATTCCAGCCCTTCAAATTCCTGGGATGCAGTGGCAGTGGTCGCCCAACGCACCATGGTCTGCGGATCAATAATCTGCTGCAGGGTGAAATCTGTTGTTGCACCTAACCCAACGGCATTTTTAATGAAAAATGTTTCACCGATCCGGGAAAGCATTGTCTCATTGAGTTGCTGGGTAAACTGAAACCGCCACCGGCCAAAAGCCTCCGGTGGCCAGACCACCCGCACCCCGACACCAACGAATGATTCAATGGACGAGGACCGCAACAGTCCGTAGCGGAGTTCGGTGTTGACCAGCCGTGGTCGGTTGTCCTGACTGGTGGTCCGGTCAAAACCTGGCGTGCCCGGGTCTGCGGGCAGACTTGGTGAACGTTGCTCTAGCTCATCCTCACCCGTAATCACCAGCCGCAATCGGTCACTGATCTTGGAGAGAGTGACATTTAGCCCGGCGGTTGTGCCGAATTTGATCTTTCCCACCTGATCGGCACGGAACGAATTGCGCCAGCGCAGCTGATACTTGGTTTGACGCTTCATATCGGTCCTGTTGCTGCCAAACAGATCGTCAAATGCAATTACCCTCGCCAGCAAATCTTGTTCAATCATGCGGTGAGCCGTGTCAGCAACGTTCGGAGAAAGTGCGGCCGCATCGTCTGGTGCTAATTCCGATTCACCATTCGTTCCAGCAGACGAGTCTTCTCCTGTCATTGTCGCAGGAGTTTCTGCCAAAGCATCTGCTTGGCACAATCTTCCCAGCAACAGACAAACGGCTAAGCAGAGTAACAGCTTGTGCGCACGAGAGTAGAAGAACATCAACGCCTCGGAAATAGAAGTCAGCGGTTGAGCAGAGAACAACTAAAACCTGTCGCTTTGGCTGGACAGATTCAGCAAAACTATCGCCACATAATAATACCCCATGTAATTCTATCCAACAGATGACACGCGCCATTTTCAACGTAAAGGGCACCGTGCCCCGTGGCAGAATACTGCCAACACCTTCCCTTGCCCCTGAGAATCTGCTATGGTGGCCCCTATCAATTAGTTTGCGTAAACGTAATTGCGCACAACCAAAGGAGATGCCCATGGCAAAAACAATATCTGGCAAAATAGCGTTGCCAGCCTGTCCGCCCGTCGATCTCAGCGGTGAAAGCGGCTGGTCACCTTTTGATGCGCCAGCCCTGGTGGGCGAATCGCTTCGCTTCGTTTCCGGGGATCCTGATGGCAATCGCTTTCGGGTCCGTTATTTCCGTGACGCGGATAAGCATCTTCATGCCCGGATCTGGTTTGGGCCCGAAACAGAAGGGCCGCCGGACCACGCGCACGGCGGCTCAGTGGCAGCGGTTCTTGATGAAGCACTGGGCTTGGCGGCATGGGCAGCAGGGTACCCAATTGTGGTCGGCAATCTCAATGTCAGCTTCCGCAATCTGCTGCCGCTGCAAAAAGTAGTGACCGTCGAAAGCCGGGTCGTCTCTGCGCTGGGACGCAAAATCATGGTTCATGGGCGCATTTTTTCTGGCGATACGGTCTATGCGGAAGGGGAGTGCCTGTGTATCACCCTTCCGGGGCGATAATAGCCAACCGAGGGAGGATGCAATCAGTATGAAGGTTGAGCGGAGGGAGATCGTGTTAAACAGCTACGGAGTACGCTCAGAACGGCGGCTGACTAGCCAGATTGTGTGCCGGCCGCCGCCACGCTCGCCGCGCGCCCGGACATCAACTTCTTCGACCGCAAATCTAGCCTGATTAAGCCGGCGCGTAAATGCTTGGCTGGGCGCCGCCGACCAATAGGCCACCACCCCCCCCGACCGCAAAGCACGACAGGTGACGACCACGCCTTCACAGCTGTAGAGCCAGTTATTCACCTTGCGGGTCAGCCCTTCCGGGCCATTATCCACATCCAGCAGAATGGCATCATAGGCCTGCTGCCCGTCCCGCAATACCTGGGCAACATCTGCCACACAGACCGTCACCCGCTGATCCTCAAGCGGAGCGCCAGCCAATGGCGCCAGGAACTCCCGGTTCCAATCAACAACGGCTGGCACCAGTTCAGCCACCACCAGTTGCCCAGCAGCAGGGAGCTGCCGCAGGGCTGCGGCGACGGTGTAGCCCATTCCCAACCCGCCGATCAAAATACGCGGTTTATCCCGCCCGGCAATCCGCGCCCAAGCAAGTTCGGCCAGCGCATCTTCGGAACCATGCATCCGGCTGTTCATCAACTCGCTACCGGCAACCCTGATTGAGAACTCTGCCGAGCGACGATAGAGCAGCAATTCGTCACTACTGTCAGGAACCTTCGCCTTTGCCAGAAATTCCCAAGGTATCATGTCGGCCAGATCCTTTGCGGTACCTTGCCAGTCCGATTCCCGCCCGAGGCTAAAATTGACAGGTAGGCAGCACAAATTATCCTACGCGCCCTGATGGTCAATGGGGAGAACCCATGACTATATTTTTGCTTTGGCAACCTTTGCAACCTTGGCTGCCTTGGCAACTTTGGGAGCTCGGGGCACTTTTACTTTTACCTCAGCCAGGGATTCCTGCAGCGGGACAAAAGAACTCGGTGCGGCGGGAGAAAGCGTTGAAAAATGCGACACGGCAATTTTGCGATTTTTTCCATCACTGAACTGAATCATTGCCAACGAAGCAGTTACTTCCATTACCTTGCCAGCACCCCATTCTAGAGCGCCCGCATGACTTACAATGTTGCCGACTTTGAGGGTCATATAATCCACTTCGCTTTCTTTTTGTCAGAATGGTACAGAGATGCTGGACAAATGCAACATTCCCCATATATCACAAATACTTCATGCATATTTTATACTACGGCAATGTCCTTGCATTAGCAAGGTGGATCGACGAAAAACAGACACTTTCGCCACGATATAGTCATATTATTCAAGAAATATATCTACTTTGGCGCTGTTTTTTGTTTCATTTATTCGCTTTCCATTCAACTATCGCAACTCGTACAAATAATTATTAATCATTTGTGACTATTCAATTCGTTTAACGATTAGATTTATCAGCTTGACAATAATCATCTGCAGCTGCTAGTGTCGCATAAATTCGGTACAGTGCCGAACAACTACATCAAGAAGTAACAGAGGAAAGTAATCACATGGTAAACGGAACAGTAAAATGGTTTAACGACAGCAAGGGGTTTGGTTTTATCGAGCAGGAAAACGGCGAAGATGTTTTCTGTCATTTTTCCGCTATTTCGGGTGACGGCTTCAAATCCCTTGCAGAAGGCGATAAAGTTAAGTTTGAAGTGACCACCGGACCAAAAGGTCTTCAGGCAGCGAACGTAACCAGAGCATAATCAGCGCTTCCAGCAAACCGCAAAAAGCCCCGAGAAATCTCGGGGCTTTTTTATTAACTACGTAACATCTCACCATACAAACGGATAGATAACACCCAATCCATAGTAATAACGCAATTTTAATTCCGGCTTAAGACCGTTTCCCCAGAGGAGGACCGCAATGGCAAAACCAAACTTCCAGTTTCAAAAACGTCAGAAAGAGCTCGACCGCAAAAAAAAGAATGATGAGAAGTTACAGCGGAAACTGATCAAAGGGAGTGCTTCGACTGATGAAGCCACTGACGAAGCTACTGAAGAGGCAGCCCCAGAAACTGAAGCCGAGGTCGGTTAAACAGCAGCACTAACAAGTATTTTCTCCATGAGCATACGCATCAACAGCAGGCCTCGAGACGATCACCAATTCCGGGGTCATCACCGGCGGCAAGCGAATCCCCCTTCCCAAACCCCATGAAAACTGAAAGGCGACCTACGGGCCGCCCTTCTCCAACTTCTTGACATAATTGTATCTGCGTCAATGACCGGGCACTTCACCGCGCATTTTGTCTGGCGGCCTGATAAATGCCAGGAAGCGTTCTTCCAATCGATCAGCATCCGCAGTGTTACCGGTGTGACGCAGGACCTGGATGACACACTCGGCAGTACAGAGACATGCGTCCTTTTGATTTTTTCGCAGGTTATAGACCGACTTCCCCGCTGGAATCAAACAGACCCGGCGAATAGAGCGGAGATACGGGCTGCGCTGAAAGATTTTGCGCGCCTCATGCCAGGTCCCATCGATCAGGATACATTGGTTGATGCCGGTCCAATCAGCATCTGTCTCGTCAACAGCACCGGGATAGATCAGCGCCACGCCGCCAGCAGCGATTTCCGTTGCCAGCTGGGCTGGTGGCTCCAGCCGGTCCCAACGAACCTGCTCGGCCACATTACCCAGCACCTCCAGCACCACTTGCCCGGTATTTGAGCGTTTGCCAAATTCTTTAAAATGCGTCAGCAGGGTGAATTTCACGGCATCCTCCTGACCTTGAAGAATCGCCCCTTGATTTTATTTCGTCCCAAACAGCTCAGCGCCAGAGCGCTGCTTTGCCGCACTATCGCCACATATGCATGAAAATCAAAGAGATCAATCCTGCCGACCTCGCTCCCGGCGATGCCACCCTCGCCAGTTAAAGCACCCAAGATATCGCCCGGCCGTAATTTATTCTTGCGGCCGCCATCAATACACAAGGTGACCATGGTCGGCGCCGATGGGTGCCCTGGCACCATCGCCAGTGAGGCCAAGTCACCTCTGGCAATGGTACTCCCCAATGCCTCTTCAATGACACTAATCAATCTTTTTTCCCGGGACGTTACCAGACTGATGGCCAACCCCTGCTCACCGGCCCGACCGGTACGGCCGATGCGATGGGTATGGATCTCCGGATTGCGCGAAAGCTCGTAATTGATCACCGCCGGCAGCTCCTTTATATCAAGCCCCCGCGCCGCCACATCGGTCGCCACCAGCACCGAAGCGCTCTTATTGGCAAACCGGACCAGGACCTGATCCCGCTCCCGTTGCTCCAGATCGCCATGAATCGCCAATGCCTCATAACCACGGCTGACCAGATCATCGGCTAATTCTTGACAATCGATTTTCATATTACAGAAAATCAACGTCGACTCCGGGCGATAATGGTCCAGGATTCTCACCACTGCCTGACTGCGCTCCTCGCGCTCCACCTCATAGAATATTTGTTCGATGGCATCTTCGCTATGAGTCTCATCCACACTGACCGTAACCGGCTCCCGCTGAATTGCCGCACTCATGGCGGCAATAGTTTCGGGATAGGTGGCGGAAAAAAGCAGGGTCTGCTTCTTGGCCGGGGTGGCGGCCAACAGCGCCGTAATATCATCCTGAAACCCCATGTCGAGCATGCGATCCGCTTCGTCCAGCACCAAGGTACGGAGCTGAGACAGGTTGAGGCTGCCGCGGCGCAGGTGATCCAACAGGCGACCGGGTGTACCGACCACCAGATGAGCACCATGCTCCAACGAACCCAACTGGGGGCCAAAGGGCACGCCACCACAGAGCGTCAGTATTTTAATATTCTCCGTAAACCTGGCCAGGCGCCGTAACTCCTTGCCTACCTGATCCGCCAGCTCGCGCGTCGGACAGAGCACCAGCGCCTGCACCCGCAGGCTCCCCTGTTCCAGGTCGGTCAACAGGCCAATACCAAACGCAGCGGTCTTGCCACTGCCGGTCTTGGCCTTGGCAATCAGGTCTTTTCCGGCCAGGATGAGCGGCAACGCTGCGGCCTGAATCGGCGTCATCTCCGTATAACCGAGTGACGCCAGATTCTTGAGCATAGGGGTTTTCAGGTGGAGTGAGGCAAATGCTTTCGGGTTCATGAGTATCTCTCATTCTGCGCCCACAAAAAAACCACAGGGAATTGTCCCCATGGTTCAGACGCAAAAAAACTATAGCATGATCCACCACGCGGGGCAATCCATTCGCCGCGCAGTGAGTTCAGTTTCACCCGCAGTAACCACGCAACTTACCGATCGGCATCAGACCGGGTTGTCTCTGACCCTGCCAACGTTACAGCCTGATTGACCAACGTCACCAGTCCGTCCTTATAAAGTCCGCCAACAGCCTTTTTGAATGTTTTCTTGCTCATCCCCAGGATCTGCTGTATTGCCGCCGGCGAACTCTGGTCGTGCAGCGGCAATGAACCGCCATGGGCTGCCAGTACTTTGAGGATAATGTCGCGCGCGTCAGACACCCCCTCCGCTCCCACCTTGCGTAAGGTTACATCCAGCTTACCATCGGCACGTAGCCGCTTGATATAGCCGATACAGTGGCGACCGATGCAACTACCGGGCGGCAAATCATCCCGGTAGAGCAGCGCCGGGAACCGTTGGTTGACAATAACCTTGGCGCCAAGATCGGTGATCTGCCAGATAAGGAGGTCAACGGCGTCTCCTTCCTGTAGCTCCGGCCGTGTGCGGTCAAGACAGTCATCTATGCGGGCATTGGCAAACGACCGCCCCTGCGGATCGATGTCGACCTTGACCACGTAGGTACGGCCAGTCTGCATCCGCTCCGGCTGCAGACTCAGCGGCACCAGGAGATCTCGGGGCATGCCCCAATCAAGCAGCGCCCCATGGGGACCAACTGAACGGACCGTCAACCCGGCAAACTCCCCGGCTTGCGCCAATGGCAGTCGACAAGTGGCGTGCAACACACCAGCTGTGTCCTGGTACAGGAATACCTCCAACTGTTCGCCCGGCACGACCCCGGGCGCTTCCCGCAGGGGCAGGTGCGCCTGCCGGTTGCCAACCGACAGCCAAACACCACGATCATCGACATCGGCAACGGTCAAAGTTTGCTGCCGATAAAGCTCAGGTTGTACTTCTTTACTCATCTGTTTCTCCTTCGCGACTGGTACCATTCAAGTTTTACGCGCGGGGTTCAACCGGTACCGGCCCTTTCTTGCCACCAAGGGTCAAACCACGGATGAAATTGCGGAGGAACTGGTCGCCACAGGGTTGGTAATTCCGGTGGCCTTCGGCGCGAAACATCGCTGACAATGCGGGTTTTGATAGCCGGACACCGACCGCGGCGAGAATCGCCAGCATGCCCTCTTCATCCAACTCCAGGGCGATCCGTAGTTTCCGCAGAATGAGATTGTTATTCAAGGGCTGCACCGCGACCTTGGCTGCGCCGGACTTTGGTTCATACACACCACGCCTAAAAATGATCAAGCCGTCAAGAAATGCGCTGAGCAACATGTTGTCACAGGCGACAAAACCAGTCTCTTCCTCTTTTTTCAACAGTTTCAATGCGTCTATCGGGCTGATTTCCTGCCCGCCCAGCGTACACAGTTCAGCAATGATTTCGCCATTGAGGTGCAGCGCGTAACGGAGACTGCGCAGCAGATCGTTATTGGTCATAAGTTATTTCCTTCGTTGAAGGGCTATCGCGCATCAGGTCAGTAGTACGCCGGAAGGCGCGGTAACACAAAATAATAGTAGCACTCACGACAGCGCACGGAGAGAAAACGGCGCCAACCATGGTACGACAGCAGATCGCCTACCCGCGCGCGCCCTCACAGCCGCCCACGATTGCCGCTACTTCTTCTCAATCGCCGTGATCTTGAATTCAACCTTCTGCTGCGGAACTTTTCCGGGCAGAGATACCTTGTACACCCTGCCTTTTCGCCACTCTTTCTCAAAAGAGAAGCGAATAGCGTCCCGCTTGTTCCCCGGGGTCACCTCGATTAAGAGTTCGCCATTGCGGTAATGAAGCAACACGGAGCGCTTTTCAACGTCCGTCTGAACCTCAAGCTCCCGGCTCTCCCCCTCGGCGATGCGGATCGCTTTCCGCTCACGCTTCTGCCGATGACGCCGCTGGTCCTGTTCCCCGTCAAGAAGCAGAACTTCAACCATTTTAGGGAGCTGCTCGGCTGCCGGAGACGTCGGCGGCGATGCAGGTGGCGCATGGTGCCTGACCGGTTCCTTCACGGAAACATTAACGGTTGGTGGTGTTTTTGTCGGCTCAAGGTGCCGAATCTCTACCCGTGGTGGCAGTGACGGTTTTTCCCGGGGAACAATAACGGGTAGTTCTTCCCGATGAACAGTCATTCGCAGCCGTTCCCGCTCAAACCGTGCTGAACGGTCATGCACGGCAATAAACAGATCAACCCCGCGCAGCTCCAGTAGACCGCCAGTACTGGTGTCCGCATAGAGTATCCCCCGCTTCCAGTCGCGATCATAGGGGAAGCGGACCCCTTCGACAGCAAAGGCGCCGCTGGCATAGGTGACAACAAGATCCACTTCCCGGCCCGTTTTATCGGCTACCGCGATCTTGCGTGTCTCACCGTCCGCAATGGTAAAGGTCAGTGGCTCGTAACGGTGGTGCTGTCCGCCGATCTTGATCTTGCCTCCCTGCAACCGGACCCTGATCAGTTCGCCATAGGCACCTTCCCCCCGATGGATCGCTTCGATCCGCTCATGCTTTTCCCGCTCGATGGCGGCCTGACGTGCCCGTTCTCGTTCCCGCTCCATAGCCTCATGCCTGGCGCGCTCTTCCTGGGCGAGACGGCGCTCCTCGGCGGCCTGCAGCCGCGCTTGCTGTTCCCGTTCATAGGCCCGGATTGCGGCAACGCGCTCGGTCTCACTCATTCGGTCCCAGCTCTCTTGCGGGACGCCATACATAGTCGGGACGCAAGCTGCCAGCATGGTCGCGAAGGCCAGGAATATGGCTAATAGTCGGTACATCGGCAGTGTCCTCCGAGAAGTGGATATATGACGGGTGCAGAGAAAATCAATGACTGCATCTATTGTAGCAGGTGGAAGGATTGTGCCATAACTATGCGCCGGTTGCTACATGAACCCGCAACTTTCCTTAAGGCGGCTTTCCGGTATCCAGATAGCAACCTGCTCGGGAACTTCATGATGCAGCAAGGTGAATCACCCTTCGCTCAGACCAATCTATCCCTTTGCAGAAAAATGAAATAGTCACCCAATCTGCAACGTAAAATGGATGCCGAAAATTTCAACCCGTGCTACAGTACAAACAAGATGATAATGGTTTTGTTTCATTGCCTGTCTGCGGTATCAACAAAACAGAGCAAAGGAGGGACAAATCATGGCCAACGAGAAGGCTTTTATTATGCAGACTATGCGCCTGCTGCTTGCACTTTTGACGCTTTCGCTCATCGCAGGATTTCCAGTAAACGCTCTGGCGCGCGGTGGTGGAGGACATGGCTCAAACCATGGTGAAATGGAAAGCCATGGTAGTAGACATGGTGGAGAAGGAATTGAGGATCACGGACGCCGCCACGGTTCAATCGTTCAGGAACTCCCTCAAGGTTATACTGAACTTTCTCACCACGGTAATAATTATTACTTTCAGGAAGGACGTTTTTTCAACCGCCATCGCAACGGATTCATGGTTGTTGCCGCGCCAATTGGCTTGATCGTACCCAACCTTGCGGTAGGTGCAGTAACTATTTCAGTTGGCGGGTTCCCCTACTACGTTGTTGACGATAACTACTATCGTCGCACTGCCGACGGATATATCGTTGTTGAGTCACCCCATCGGTAACTGCTGATGGGCCTTCATAGAAACAGGAAAAGCGGCTTTATGGCCGCTTTTCCTGTTTCTGTCTGTTTTTCAAATACTTCCTCGAGATTATCAACCTGATGCCCGTACATCTTCCGCCAAAGCCTTGGCCAAATGGAGCAGCCGCTCGCGTTCGGCAAGGCCATTAATAAATCGTTCGGGGATGGCCGATATCCCCACCTGAGCCCCCACCAGGGCACCGGTCAGGGTGGCGCGGGCCTGATTTTGACCACCGCCGTTAACGGCATGCAGCAAAGCCGCTTCGAAGTCATTATGAAAACGGGCCGCCAGATAGTAGACCGCCGGCAGCTGATGATAGATGGCACAGGGCATGCCATAAACGATGGAGACCTTCCAGGCCGGTTCGATACGGATATCCGGATCAACAGCGGCAGCCGCCATGTAGGACGGAGTCAGCAGGGCATCCGGTGAGGCAAACAGCCCGACATGGGACGGGTCGGGATCGCCCGGTCTGGGTGGCTGCAGATTGTCACTGGTAATGTGGTGAAAGGGAAGTTCACCCTTATTGACCAGCCGCATCAGTTTGCCGGACAAGTGGGCATTCAGGGCATGCCCCTGCACCAGCATCCCCAGCACCGCGCCGTAGGCTACGGTCATGGCAACAACGGCCGGATCCGTCTGGGTCAGGATCGTGTTACTGGTAACGGTGCCGGCCAGTTGGGCCGGGCGCAGAGCATATCGCACGGCCAGAGCCAGGGTACGCTCGATCGCCTCGGTGTCGTCAGCAGAGCCGCCGGTCTTGCCCCACGGTAGCTGTTGCTGTACCCGCTGGCGCCAGAGTTCGCGAATCGACTGACTGGTATAGCCGCCCGGCCCGCTGATTGGGGTGCCATCCAGGAGCGGCAGGAGCTCTTCATCCAGCCGGCGACAGAAATCGCCTTCATCATAGCCGCCAGAGGCAACCAGCGACTCAAGGGTCATCGTGAGAATATAACCCGCCTGGGAGAGTTGACCAGCCCTGAGTCCGGCATGGTAGCGGCCCGGCTTGGGATCGGTGTAGTCGGTGATCCAATCACCGTAATCGCGATGCATTTCGTCAAGGTCATAATACCAGTGCGGGCCCAGGGCCAGGGCATCACCGATGAAAGCGCCCATGATGGCACCGGCCGCACGATCCACAAGGCGAGAGTCTGACATGACATCCTCCTTTGCTAACGTCGACCGCAACATGACGGTCGAGATGATGCAGTCAAGCCTACTACCGCCTGACATACTTTAAGAATAGCAATTCCCGGCCAGCTGTCAAAAAGTCAGCACCCAGCGCGCGAGCTAGCTGACCGGCTCCATAGGCGGGCGCTCCAAAAGCGGCTTGAGGAACCTTTCAAACGTAACCAGCTGTTTAGCCGACAGCAAATCAATATTCCCTTCATTGTCCAGCAGAAACGTACCGACACCGATGACCGTCCGGGCCAGGTACCCGGTCCCTTCAACACTGAGTTCAATCTCGTCTTTGCGCTTGGTGAGCAGATTGCGCAAATGGCGCAGATTAATTTCCATAATTTCCTCTCCTGTGGTTCTTGATTCGTGCATGCCCCGCTAATCCCCTTTTCCGGGGGCCTGTCCCAATATCAACAATTTCGCATATCTTCGCCAAAATTCAACCACAAAGTATGAATTAGTGGTTTTACACTGGACCATTCAGGTCTAAAATAGACATAAGTTATCACCGCTTATGGCAAAGTGACGTTTGGTCGCAAAAAGACACAATAAGCGCGGGCAACAGAGCGAAGTGCAGCGGTTGCGATCTGCTTAGTAAGGAGTGATATTTAATGCCCAAGAAACCCGACTGTACAGATTCACCTTCCGGCGATATTTTGCGGGCCTTCGGCGAGTTCAATCGCGGCGACTGGTATGACTGCCATGAAACGCTCGAAGATCTCTGGGTCGGTTCCGAGGATGAACCGCGCCGGTTTTACCAGGGGATGCTGCAAATCGCCGTTGCCCTGCTGCACTGGCGCAACGGTAATTATGGCGGTGCAGAGTCATTACTGACCAGTGGCACCGGTTACCTGCGGCGAGTTTGTCCGGTCTGCCAGCGCATCGAAGTGGCGACGCTCGTTGCCGATGCGGAACGCTTCCGGGAAGAGCTCGTCAAGCTTGGTCCGGAGCGGATGACCGAACTGCCCGAAGCGCTGATCCCGAAAATGCGCCTGGCACCGGCGTGAACGCAATTACCAAGGATGCGTTGTCGGGAGGGCAGGGACATTGCTAGCATGGCGTATGGACACGAGCAACTTCCAGCAGATCGTCCCGATACTCTGATTAGCGACTCTCTCGATTCCCCTGATAGGCAGCATAATGCAGATCCGTATGCTGCTTGTACCCTGGGGCAACCCGAGACGCGATCAGATTGAGCAGCGGGTCGGTCAAGCCATTCAAAAAAGCATAGCCGACATTATCCTGCAGGTGGTGTTTCCCGTGATGGCGTTTGCCCAGAAGAATGCCGCAATTACCCAGCACCCTGGCGACGGGAGAGCAGGAAGTATGGCAGAGATAATGGGAAACTTCGGCAACCGAGGAAAGGATGCCGATGTAGACCAGGAGATACAGCAGCAGGGGGCTGCACCCGTCAATCGTGGTCAGCAGCGCAACCGCCCCGAGAAAAGGGACCAACCAGATTTTTGCGCCGGATTCGACAAAATAGACCACTGGCAGCATTTTCTTTTGGTAAAGCGGAGTTTGGTGGTGCAGATGAAAATTGGCAATCAGCGGGCCTGCCAGCGAATCATAGGCATCGTTGCCATCCATGTACATATGCACCAGGCCGTTGATAAAGTCGGTCAGCACCCAGGCGACCAGAATGACACCCAGTTGCATCCCTACCCCGATGGAGAAGGGCCAGATGCGCCAGAGCAGCCATGCCTGCAGGGAGACATTGGCCACCGCAACCCCGGTGCCGAATAGCTGATAGCCAGCACCGGTAGTATACAGCGCCATAGCCGCATTAAACTGGCGCTGTTTTTCCGTCAGCTCAGATCTGATCATGTCCGCAGCCATACCCAGTTGATCCCCACTTCCTGCTCGTCACCGGCCCCGGCTTTTTTTCCCCTTTGGACTAGGCGAAATGGTCGGTACGCCAAACTCAGGTTCATATCCAACAATGAAGTTACTGGTGAAGTTGGCACGCATACTCTGGAATTGGGCATTATTGCGATCAAACGGGCAGACGGGCCGACTGCAGGGGGCAAAACCAAACCGCTGAAAATAGCCCGGCTTACCAAAAACAAACAGCGGCTGGCTGCTGACCACTTCCTGCCGCAGCGCAAAACGCAACAGTTCCGACCCCACCCCCTGCTTTTGAAAATCGGGTGCCACCGCCATCGGCGCCAAGTGCAGACCGCAGATCTCGCTGCCCTGATAAGCTGGGGAAAAAGCGATGTAAGCAATGGCTTTGTTGGTATGAATACAGACCCATTCGTGCACAGTCCGGCCGCTGGCGTGAAGTTTCTGCACCAGCCCGGTTTCATAGTCTCTACCAGGGAAGGCCCGCTGCAGCAGGGCATAGACCTTGGGGCGGCTCTCGATTGTCAATTTCTGTATTTTCATAATGGATTCCTGATGATGAATTGCCCCAAAGGGGTTCCCTAGCGGCTCTCAGTGTCATGCCTGGCCATTGTAGCAGATACAGCCGTGGTGGCCAATCGGCCGTTTAATGTAGAACGTAAATACTGGACATTTCAGTACGCACACAACAAAGGCGGCCAATTGGCCGCCTTAAGAATGAAGCGCGATGTTTCTGTATAAATTATTACTTTGACGGTATTGCGATGCTGAATTGCTTTTCAGCCTTTTTCAGAATTTTGGCAGCTTTTTTTTCCTTCGGGGATGTGGCTGCTGCTTTCTTGCCTTCTTTCTTAGTATTCTCACCTTTACTCATGGCCTCTACTCCTTAGTGCCGATTTGTATGGCGAGAATTCACCACAGGTACGGCTCTATATATTATAGCATAGGCACTTGAAACAAAGGGCATTATTACCGGCCTGACCGGGAGAATGGCTTGGCTGGCGGGCAACTGTTGATAGGGCATGTCCCCTGTCACTATATTTGTGCTATTATTTTCAGCCCCGGATCGGGAGACCCTTAACAGAACAAGGAGCATATCATGGCAAGAGCAACTGCCCGCCACATCCTGGTGGCAAGTATGGAGGTCTGCGAAGACCTCAAGCAGCAGATTGAAACAGGCGCCGACTTTGCAGCCATTGCCCGGGATCATTCCCTCTGCCCATCAGGCAAGCAGGGTGGCGGGCTGGGTGAGTTCAGCCCAGGCCAAATGGTGAAGGAATTCGATCAGACCGTTTTCACTGGCGAAGTCGGTAAGGTCCTCGGTCCTATCCAGACCCAGTTCGGCTACCACCTGCTGGAAGTCACCAGCCGTAAGGAATAAGACTCTTTTTGCAATTGTCGCCATGAAGCAATCGGGGCCATGCTGCAGCAGCATGGCCCCGATTATTCACGCGTCCGGAAGGTTACTGCGCCGCCTCAACCTCGCCCAATAGTTCCAGATAGGTGGCATACCGGGCGGGCGGAATCTGCCCCAGCTCCACCAGACTGATGACCGCACAGCCGGGTTCAGTCCGGTGACGGCAGTTTCGGAAGCGACAGCTCACCACATCATGCTCCTCAAAACCAGGAAAGTGGCAGGACAGTTCTGATGCCGTAATATCCACCAGACCGAAATCCCGGAATCCAGGGGTGTCAACCAGTTCGCCACCACCGGCAAGGGCATGCAGCGTGGAGACGGTCGTGGTGTGTCGCCCCTGACCACTGTAATCACTGACCCTACCCACCTTGAGATCGATCGCCGGGCAGAGGGCATTCAGCAGTGAGCTTTTACCAACGCCGCTGGAGCCGACAAAAACTCCCCGGTGTCCTTCATGCAGAAACGCTTGCAGCTGGGCCAGGCCGGTCTTATTCTTGGCGCTGAGGGGAAAAACCGGCACTGAATCGGCATACGTTTGCTGCAGGGTGGCCAGCAGTGCGGCAGTTTCCTCCAGATCACATTTATTGACCACTACGAATGGGTGCAACTGGGCGACCCGAGCCGCAACAATGGCCCGGTCGATGAAGCCGACCGGCGAGTGAGGCGCCACCACAATTCCCAGCACATCCAGGTTTGCTGCAACCAGATGGATACCACCCCGACCATCGCGCCGACGCAGCTCTGTCCGCCGCGGCAGCCGCTGCAGAACCTCACCCACAACCTCCACGTCATCGCCAACCACATGACCGGAACTCCGCTTGACCCTCACCATGCGGCGCTTGCCAGTCATAAAAAGCACTTCGACTTCAACACCATGGTGCGCCGTGATCAAACCACGACTTGCCGGGTCAATGGGGGGAGAATCCATCGTTGTAGCGGGTCGGCCAGATCGGTTACGATCCCTTTTCATACGGATATCGGCTGGTGGAAAAATTCTACTGAACTCACAGGGGACTCTCTCTTCCATATTCATAAAAAACCAGAGGTGCAGTCCCTCTGGTTCAGACGCAATTAACCAGTACCATGTTACTGATTGCGGAGCAATGCATTCCCCCCTCTGCTGGCAATAAGACAGTCGATCCTACATTTATGATTCATGTACCCGGCTCCGTTCTTGCCGGACCAACGCGGAAACTCCCTGGCTCGTGCATTCCGGTATCTGCGTGGCAGAAAATAGGGTAGTGTAGCCTATTCCAAAAATGGAGACCACCATGGCCAACAATGAGTTATTTCGCAGCATCCGGGACGCTTTGGCGCTTGACACTGCAACCATGATCCAGATTTTCAAAACAGCGGGACGTGACATCGGCGAGTCAACCATTGCCGCCTTTCTCAAGAAGGAAGATGAGGAAGACTATATCCCGTGCAGTAATCCGATCATGGGATTTTTCCTCGATGGCCTGATCATCAATAATCGCGGGCAGCAGGAAGGGAGCCCGTCGCCGGCCGAAAAACCGCTGGCGGAGCTAAGTAATAATACCATCCTGAAGAAACTGCGCATTGCCCTGGACCTCAAGGAAGACGACCTGATCGGGATCTTCAAGCTGGCGAAGATCGTCATCACGAAACACGAGCTGACAGCGCTGTTTAGAAAACCGGGGCACAAGCATTACAAAGCGTGTTCAGATCAACTTCTGCGCAGCTTTATCTCGGGAGTCGCCCTGCGCTCGTAAGCGCACCAACTACTGCCAACTCCCCTGCACCGACACCGAAACAGCAAAAAACGGCCGTTTGGCCGCCTTTGCGTTATGCGCGCGATAAAACCCACTTTTCTCCCTGATGCTAAAAATTGCTACAGTGCAGGACACAAGGCTTTGGTATTACGGCGACACCTTAGCCGTAGCTGAGCCGGCTGACTTGGGTGAACTGCTGCGATGGCATTCGTTGCACTTGGTCGGACCTTCACCGAACAGCTCATGACAATCACGACAGTTATTGTGAATCCATTCCTTACCAAAACCGGCGATTTTGCCTGGCACGCCAGTAACAATCTGCTTCTCGTCCTTGGAGACCGTCACATTGTCATGACAGACGTAGCACTTGCCAACCCGTTCGTTTTGATGCCCCTTGTGATTGAAGGGCATGCCATTTCTAAGCGTAATCACGTCCGCTGCATGCAGACCGGATACTCCCAGCAGTAACAGTATGGCACATTGCAGGAATAGCACTTTCAGCGTCATCTTTTCCTCCAGTCAGATTAATCCATAAACATTGCCGACATAACTACTAAAGCACAACATAAATTCGTTTCATTATGGCGTGTTACTGGTTGATTGAACGCTACAGGCGTATAATAAAGATAGAGACGGAGTCTCTGGAAAGCAGGATTTTTACTCGGGGAAAGAGGTGAGTATGATGAAAACACTCGACATAATTGTCACGGTACTGCTCGTTATCGGAGCAATAAACTGGGGTTTGGTTGGGGTCTTTGGCTTCAATATTGTTACGGCATTATTTGGTGAAGCTACGGCGCTGACCAGGGTCTTTTACACCGTTGTGGGGCTTTGTGGTATTTTTGAAGCCTTCAACTTCAGTATCGGCTTTGAAGCGCTGCACCATCGGTGGTGTGATCTGCCGACGGCTGCTAGGCGCTAATAACCAGCATTCAGGTAATTCTAGGGGCGGGGAATACTCTCCGCCCTTTTTTCGCTTCCGGCCCCGGCTGTGCCGTAAAACGTGGCCCCTATTTTGTTCATTAACTCAACCAGCACGACGCATCCGCCACCGTGCGTATTTTCAATCCAGGCCTGCCCGGCAGAACAGGCAAACCAGGCCTTGACGGGCTAGGGAAAGGGCAGAAACAATCCTGACGGACGAGATCTGGCGAAATCTTGCGAAAAAATATCTCTGCCGGGAACTCTCTCTTTGCTTTGTAGCGTTGTATAATTAACGCAGAAAGCTCAATGCGCTGGGCAAGGAGTATTTGTCATGGCCAACCCGTTCATTCCCCTTCTCAGCCGACGCTGCGTGCCGCTAGCCTTGACGCTTTTGCTGGCCGGGGTCTTTCCGGCCAACCTCATCCCGACCTTTTCGTCACTGGCGGACATCCGCCTCCCCCTGGGCTTCACCATCGATTACTTTGCACTAAAAGTGCCAGGGGCAAGATCGCTGGCCGCAGGGCCGGACGGGATCGTGTTCGTCGGCACCAGAGGTGAGGGAAAAGTCTACGCCGTCATCGACCATAATCGCGACGGCAAGGCCGACGAGGTACTCACCATCGCCAAGGGGCTGCAGATGCCTAACGGCGTTGCCTTTCGCGACGGCTCACTCTACGTGGCCGAGGTCGGACGGCTCATCCGCTTCGACAACATCGCCAAGCACTTGCGCAATCCACCGCAACCGGTGGTGGTGAACGACGCGTTACCCAAGGAGGAGCATCACGGCTGGAAGTTCATCCGCTTCGGACCGGACGGTAAGCTCTATATCCCGGTCGGGGCGCCGTGCAACGTCTGCGACCGGCAGGACGATCCCCGTTTTGCCACCATCACCCGCATGCATGCTAACGGCAGCGACCAGGAAATCTTTGCCCGCGGCGTCAGGAACACGGTCGGTTTCGACTGGCACCCGCTGACCAAGGAGCTCTGGTTTACCGACAACGGTCGGGACTGGCTGGGTAATGACCTTCCTCCCGACGAGCTGAACCGGGCGCCGGTCAAGGGTTTGCACTTCGGTTTCCCGTATCGGCATGGCAAGGAAATTGTAGATCCGGAATTTGGCGCCAGCGGCCCGGCAGGCACCACCTTCGTCCCTCCGGAAAAGGAGCTGGGACCCCACGTAGCTGCACTCGGCATGCGTTTTTACCACGGCACCATGTTCCCCCATAGCTACCGTGGCGGCATCTTCATTGCCGAGCATGGCTCCTGGAACCGATCGACCCCCATTGGCTACCGGATTACCTTCGTACCGTTGGTACAGGGTCGGGCCGCCGGTTACACTGCCTTTGCCGAGGGGTGGCTCAAGGGGATTGCGGGCTGGGGGCGGCCGGTGGATCTGGAGGTATTGGTAGACGGTTCGCTCCTTGTATCTGATGACAAAAAGGGGGCGATTTACCGGATCACCTATGCCGGGGAGGGCAAGTAGGGCAAGGACGCAGTAGTGGCTGACGAACACGGCTCCGGCGTTTCCGAAAGTCGCCACTCCCCCTTTATTTTATCGCTGCGACAAAGGCGACCAACTGGCCGCCAGTTGCATCCAGGCAAGCCAGTTGACTGGACTTGACCTGAGTCATGTTTTTCGCTGTCTTCCCAGGCTATGCTCCGCCATAGTTCATCATCATGGTGCCGGTATGGTGCCATGCACAGGGAGAGATCATCATGGGTAATTGCGGATGCAGTCTTGGGACGGGTCAAGGGCCATATGCGGAAGGGAAGGAACTGGTGGAATTCGTTGCTCGCGCCCACGGTGGCGTACTCAGGAGCAAACCGCTGCCGGGAGAAGGACTGCCTGCCACCTGTCAAGGGTGCGGCGCCCCCTTTTCGCTGACAACCTTTGTGGGAAGTTGCCCGAAGTGTGGCGGGGTACATGCCGTTTCCCCACCTCGCTGCGACGATTCGGCCAACATCCAGTTTGCCGGCGTCGGCTACCAGCTGGTGTAGGGGGATATATGCTCACATTCAGCGAGCAGGTGGCAACCACGGCGATCTGGGGATTGACCCTGATCGGTTTCTTCTTCGGCGGCAGAGCCACCTGGCGACGCCGGAGGCAGCGGAAGATTGGGAAGAAAAATAGAGTAGCTGGAAACTAATTACTCTGGTGTCAGGTACGGTGACCCGGCCCGCTCCACCTGGGTCAGGAACAGTCGGGTATCAAATTCCAGCTGATGGTAGTCCGGTTCCATATATTCACAAAGCTGGTAGAAGGCCTTGTTATGCTCCTTCTCCCGCAGATGGGCCAGCTCGTGCACGACAATCATCTGCAGAAATTCGCGGGGGGCGTCCCGCAGCATGGCGGCGATGCGAATTTCGTGCTTGGCCTTCAGCTTGCCCCCATGGACCCGCGAGACAAAGGTGTGGGTCCCCAGTGCATTGTTGATCACATGGATCTTCCCGTCATAGGCAACCCGGCTCAGCGGCTGGGCGGTGCGCATGTAATCGTTCTTGATCGTGACCGTAAAGTCATAGAGCAACCTATCGGTTCTGACCTCGTGCAGTTGCGGATAGCGCTGCACAATAAAGCTGCCCAAGCGATTTTCGGCCACCAGCTGCGCCACCTGGGCCGTTATCTGCGGCGAATAGCCGGCTAAATATTTCAAATGGTGCATCAGCGTTTCCTGGTAAGGGGGGCCAGCGGCGATAGATCAACCGCCCCTGGCCGGCGCTTGATCACTTTTCCGGTCTGATCGGCCAGCTGAGCTACCAGTTCGGGGAATTCCTGGTTCAGCAGTTGGCGAACCGAGGCAAAATCAATGGCCAGTAGATCGTCCTGACGAATGCCGCCCCGGCCGGTTAGGAATCGATCAAGATAGGGATCAGTTTTCCGCAGAAACTCCAGCATATCGAGCACAAACAGTTTACCCGGCGGAATTTTGCCGCTGTGCAAGCGGCGCAAGTCATCCAGTTTCAGCCCGTGGGAGGCGAGGTGTCGGATCCATTTCTGGCAATCGCAGCAGCAAGCGGTCTCAAGGTTCACACTGGTAATGGTACATCTGATCTTTTCTTTGGCCACAAACCACCCCCATTATACGTTGGCATCCCCCGGAGAATACTGCAAAATTGCGGACGTAGCAACATTCTGCCAAGACCGGGTCCTTAACCCCTCACAAATTATATGGGGAGTTTCACTAATTACCCTGAAATTTGTTGATTGACTTCATGCTCGGAATAGCGCTTACTGCAAGGACATCTGAAATAGATCAGATAAAAATGAACAGTAGAATCAGGAGAAAGTACACAATGGTAAACGGAACTGTAAAATGGTTTAACGACAGCAAGGGTTTTGGTTTTCTCGAGCAGGAAAATGGTGAAGACGTATTCTGCCATTTTTCCGCCATTTCTGGCGACGGCTTCAAGTCCCTTGCTGAAGGTGATAGTGTCACGTTTGAAGTAACCAAGGGTCCGAAAGGGCTTCAGGCCGCAAACGTTGTAAGAGTCTGATAAACGACTCCTGCTGTAACCAGAGCCCCGGTGAAAACCGGGGCTTTTTTTATAGGAAACGAACCGCCATCACTGAGGGATAACCGGTAGTAAGTCACAATAACAAAAAGCAGTCTGGCTCCTTATTCTCACAACAAAAAATGGATATCCCTAATTTGGAGCGCTGCAAACCCTGAACCTGGATGTTTCGTGGCAGGCAAGGTGACATGGTACGCGATTGCAATATGCAGGTGAAATAACAAAGGCGGCCAGTTGGCCGCCTTGTGTAAATAAGCGAAGAAATTACGCTGTCCCCATTTACTTGGCCGGTTTGGCTGCGCGTAGAACCGGATAGTGCTGGGTAAAGACCAGGTCTTCAGCTGCGCTCTGTTGATGACAGGCGTTGCAGGCAGCGGTGGGTTGCGCCTTGGCGCTTGCCAGCGCCTTGCCGCCATCCCCCATGAAACTGAAATAGGCCCAGTTACCCGGCTCCTTGGCAAAACGTTTGGCATCCTTGACTGTAGCTGCTACTCCAACGAACTCCCCGGCAAAGTAGCCGTTGCCACTGGAGCTGCTCTTCGCACCTACACCAGCCAATTCCTTGACGAGAACGGTACCGTCAGGAAACTTGCCGGTCTTCTTATAGGTGGCAAAACTGGCTGGATCGATGTAGACATGATGGAATTCAGGAAAAGCCGCCTTACCGTTGTTCATGTCGTTGGGGGTGACCGGCGCCCCAACAAAGACCCATTGCCGATAATTCTTGAGCATCATCAGTTCACCGTTGGTATTGAACTTAGCCGCCCCTTGTGCTGCTTCTGCTTGGCCGGACAAGGCCATGGCGAACAGACATGCCAGAATCAGCGATATACTTCCTTTTTTTCCCGTTAACGCTGCCAAATATCGTTGCGTATCCATAATCCCTCCATATCTCCAGTGAACACCATTGCTCCCCGTTGTCGAATGGGAAAAGTATACCTCTCCCTATTCAGGATGCAACCGGTTCTCTTTACCTATGTTGATCTGGCAGAGGCAGAGCGCTGGTCCGCCATGTAGGTATGGGGGACCAGCTCGAGCAGGTCAGGTATTGTTTCGCGAAGACTCACATTACGGTATTGTCTCCTTTGAATTCCCCCCAGACGTGAATTGACCGCTTTCCGACAAAGGAATAAAGTTAAGATAAGAACAAGAAGAATTACTCCTGACAATGCCTATGGCGTTGCAAAAAAAAGGAGATTCGCCATGAAACGCTATCTATTCATGCTGATGCTGCTTGCAGCAATCACTCCGTCCCTATCCGGCTGTTTCGGTAATTTTGCCCTTACCAGAAAGATCTATGCAGTGAACGCATCAGTGCCTGACAAAACCCTGCGCAGCGTCGTCACATGGGCGTTTATCTTTGTGCCGGTGTACTGGGTGTCAGGAGCGGTTGACCTGTTCATCTTAAACACCATCGAATTTTGGAGTGGTCACAATCCAATGCTGGCCGGGGGAAAAAGTTTCAACTACAGCAGCGGTGACCAGAACTTCAAGGTGCTAGCCGTCAGAAACGACACGACCGTGAGCTATACCATCGATCGCTATCGCGGTGAACAGTATCTGGACACCTTGGTTGTCACCAGTGATCTGTCCGGGACCCATGCCACAGCAGCATACCGGCAACCGGGCAAAGCGGCAGAGTATGCCGCTCTGGAAAGCGGCGACCGGATGATTGCCGGGGCGACGTCGTTAACTCTGCTCCTTGGCCAGGGTTTTGGCGGGCGAGAGGCTACTGCCCTGCGCTAATGGCGATAGATAGGTGTCGATCCGGGCAGAACCGCAGCAGAAACATTAAAGGCGGCCGACTGGACTCCTTTAATGCGAAAATACAGGGAGTGGCCTCACGGGGACTGTGCCCCGCTACTTCACCTTCAAACCGGTACAGATTTCCGCAACCTGCTGCAGTAAAGCCTGAATTTCCGGCTGCTGCACGATCTCGCACTGCTCCAGCAGAATCGCCGCCAAAATTTCATCGGTAGTCAGCGGGTTGGCCAACACAACGCGCAAGACCGTGAGCTCTTCGCCATAATGGGCCACACGCAGTCTGGTCCGGGAAACAAAGGTCTTCCCTGCTTCCCGCTGATGTTTTTGCAACAGCAGGCAGACCTGATCGAGGAGTGCATTGATAACGGCGCGCTGCCCGGGCGGCGCAGTGGCCAGGGCATTCTGTACCGCGAGAGGACAGTACCGATAGGTAAGAATGTTGAGTTCCGGCTCGCTGGTCAATTCAAAGCTTTGATGCTCACGAATCATGGCGGCAAAGGTGAGCGCCCGCTCGATCCCCATGTCGATGAGCAGTTCATACCCCTTGCGACCGATGATATTGAAACCGGCATGAACCAGCATCGCCTTCCCTGGTCGCGAGCCTTCAAGTGTATGGCTCCCCAGATCCTTGGAGCCATGCCGCAGGATATAGTTGGCGTGATGTTCGATCGCCGACAGGGCGGTCGGGTCCTTGAAGACGACCATTCCCGCCCCCATGGGGACATAGAGCTGCTTGTGCGCATCAATCGTGACCGAGTCTGCCCGCTCGATGCCGCTGAGCAGGTGGCGGTGACGGTCAGAGAACAGGGTCGGCCCACCCCAGGCAGCATCCACATGGAAATGGCAACCGAGTTCGCCGGCGAAATCGGCCATCGCCGCCAACGGATCAACATTGCCGGTTTCAGTGGTACCGGCGATACCGACCAGCGCCAGCGGGAGAATATTCCTCTCCTGCAGGCGCCGGCACTCCGCCCGCAACTGCTTCAGGTCGATCCGGTTATGGTCATCGGTAGGCACCTTGATCAGGTTGTCCCGGCCCAGGCCCAGAAGGTCGGCGGCCTTGCCAAAGGAGTAGTGACCGCGCTCGGAAACGAGGACAGCAACATCGGCAACGCCGCGATGCTGCAGCGACCGGGCCAGCCCTTCCTGGGCAATGCCGCCAAACGCCCCACTAGGGGCGAAGAGTCGATTACGCGCCACCCAGAGCGCCGTGACATTGGCGATGGTGCCACCGGAACAAAAGGCCCCCAGGGCATGCTGACTGTTGTGAATCCAGGAGGGATAGAAGTCGGCATCACGGCGATAGACCAGATGATGAAGCATGGCAAGAACCTGCCGCTCCATGGGGGTAAAAGCCTTGGAGGTCTCCACCTTGACCACATTTTGGTTGAGTGCGGTCATCAGGCGCGCCAGAGGGAGCATAAAGTAGGGGAGCGCTGAAGTCATGTGGCCGACAAAGCCAGGTGCAGCGGTATGGACGGACTGGGCAACCAGGTTTTCTTTGACGAATTCGGTGTATTCGGAGACGTAGGTCGGTTCTTCCGGGATGGCGAAGGAGGAGAAGCTCGCTTCGATAGCTTCAAGGTCCCGTTCGATGGCCACGATATGGGTCTGCAGAAAGCCGGTGACATCGTCGGCAATCGCCTGATCGATGGCGCCGAGGGTAGAATCGGGCGCTTCCGGCACGGTGAAGATCCGGTAGAGCGTTTCCAGGTTGGCACGGGCGGCGTCACGATTTTTCGGCATTATGGTTTCACCTTTGGCCCTTCTTTCAGCACCCTAAGCTTGAATGGCGGGAGTATACCGTTACGCTGGCCCAAAAAGCAAGAATGGCACTGCAAGAGGTAACTTTTACATTCCATGCCCGGAGGCCAGGATTCCATCTCTCGGCACCCAACCGCCAGAGAGATGTTGCGTCGCAACCGTCGAAAATGTTACATAGATATGCTCACTTTTTCAGGCTGCTTGCAGGGATCGGGGCATGCGGTGTCATATCACATTTTTGAGGTCAAAAGCATGACTATGAAGCACTTTGGTCCCACCAAACTGGATGCAACATTCATCCCCAAAATAGCGCTGCAGTGGGGAACCCCGGTCTACCTACATGACCAGGAATACATCGAAAACAGCTGCCAGCAGCTGCTAAACATGCCGAATGCCTTTGGCCTGCATGTCCGCTACGCCATGAAGGCCAACTCTGATCGCACCGTTCTGCGGGTCGTCACCAACAATGGACTGGATCTGGATTGCTCGTCGCTGGATGAAGCGGCCCGTGCCTTTGCCGCTGGGATCCCCTATTCGCGCATGATGCTGACCACCCAGGAGGTTGCGGCCGGTGTGGAGCGTGCCGAACTGGAGGAAATGATCAAAGCAGGCCTTAAGTACAACGTCTGCTCCATGACACAGTTTCAACTGATCGCCGACTTTGCCAAAGCCAACAGCATCGACCTCTCCATGCGGGTCCATCCGGGAGCCGCCGGCGGCGGTGAAAGCGCCACCCGTGATACCGGCAGCGAATATTCATGCTTCGGTGTCCACTTGAATGATGTCCCCACGGTAAAAGCCATGGCTGACCAACTGGGTCTGCGCTTTACCCAGGTGCATGTCCATATCGGTTCCGGGGGCGATCCGGAAAAATGGCGGCAGAACATCGATCGTGAACTCGGCTTTGTGAAGAGCTATTTCCCGGATGCCACCACTGTCAGCTTCGGCGGCGGCCTCAAAGTCGCCCGGATGCCCGGGGAAAAACAGGCCGATATTGCTTCCCTGGGCGCTTATGCCCAGCAGCGGATCGAGGAATTCAAAGCGGCCACCGGCCGCGAACTGGAGATGGAAATCGAGCCGGGCACCTTTGTCGTGGCCAACTCGGGCCATATCATCACCCGCATCATCGACAAGAAGCTGACCAACGAACTGAATTTCCTGATCGTTGACGGCGGCATGGAACTACTGACCCGCCCGCTGCTGTACGGCTCCGAGCATCCCATTGCCATTGTGCGCCAGGACGGTACGCTGCTCTCCAGTGAGTATGACAGCAAGCCCACGGCCGAGTTAAAGTCGTTCGGCATCGTGGGACGCTGCTGCGAAAGTGGCGATTCGGTGCGTCTGGACAACGACGGCAACATTGTGCCGGTGCTGATTGCCGAACCGGAAATTGGTGACTATGTCGTCATCGGCGGCACGGGAGCCTATTCCGAGAGTATGTCGCCGGAAAACTACAATTCGCACCGCAAGCCGGGTGCGGTCATGAAAACCCGCAGTGGCGAACTGGTGCTGATCAGGAAGAAACAGGTTCGTGAGCAGATTTACCAGAATGAGTTGGACGTGAAACTGTAAGCGGTCAATCAACATTGGAAAGTTAGAGGCCAAGGGGCAAACGCCCCTTGGCCTTTTTTATATGAGATCAGCCGATAACCGGAAGGTGGGTACTAATGCCAGTTATCAATAATCTGATCATGGGGTGAAGGCTGCCCTTTCCCTGTTTTTACATACTCACGCAGACTTAACAGGAATGTGGCCCACTTCATACTAAAATCCCTAGCCGACCGTCGATGGTGAATTTGGGCATTGGTGGTAGACTTTAAATTAGCAGTCAATTTTGCGGCAAAGGAGATGCACATGGATCGACGTACATTCAGTAAGACAGCATTCGTCGGAGCTGCCGCCAGCACTCTGCAGCACAGTTGGCAGCGGCAGAGCATTATCTCCCGACCAAGGTCGATCAGGCCCTGTTCACCGGCGTCAACCGCGTTAAGAATCCAGCAGCCAAGCCCCCCCCCCTTGAGAAAGGGCATGCCCCGGTCATCACCGCTCCTGCTTCCGTCAAGGCAGGCGAACCGTTCACCGGCGAGGTCACCGTGGGCGAGAATCTGCACCCCATGGGGCCGACCCACTGGATCGAACACCTTGAATTGCGCGTAGGCAATGAACCGGCTGGCAGGCTCGATCTCCAGTCCCGCAGTTTCCTCAAGCCAAAGGCGATCTTTACCCTGGTCATCCCCAAAGAGGCGGCTGCCGACGGCAAGCTGACCCTGATTGCCCGGCAGCACTGCAACCTACACGGCCTGTGGGAATCGACCACCGACATAACAGTGGCCTGAGTCCGGAATCTGCGCAGACGGCTGATGGTCTCCCTGGCGCAGTGATTAACGTTAAATACGGAGGGCAGCATGTGGAAAACTATTTTGTTCGGATTTACCTGTCTGCTGGTCGCGGTTAGCGTTGTAGCAGCTGATCGTCCGGTGGCGCCAAACGGGATCACTTTCTATCCCGACTACATGTCCTGGAAGGTAGTCGCGCCCTCCTACCGGGAGGATCGGGGGCAGCTTCGCATCATCACCGGCAACGATAGCGCAATCGCCGCGCTCCGTTCCGGCACGAAACCGCTGCCCGACGGCAGCGTGCTGGCAAAGGTGGCCTGGAAAGCCGACAAGCACCCGGCCTTTCCGGTTGCCACTGAGCCGACCTCCTTCGTCCAGGTCGAATTCATGGTCAAAGATGCCGCAAAGTACAAGGATACCGGCGGTTGGGGTTTTGCCCGTTTTGTCGGTAACGAGCTGAAACCCTATGGCAAGGATGCCGGCTTTGTCAGCGAGTGCTTCGGCTGCCATACCCCAGTGGCCAACAATGATTATCTCTTCACCAGGATCGTCAAAACACCTTGATATAACTGCAGAAAACGTTAATGCCAAAGGCGGTCGAAAGGCCGCCTTTGGCATTAAGTATGGTGTCCCCCCGAATTCCCTTAAACATACTACAATAATACATACGTAAATCCATTTTCAATATATTACAAGGTTTTGTACGTACTACATTCGGGACAGCTAAAAGCCGATAATTTATCATGTTATCGGCTAGTTAGTCTTGTTTTAAGGGTGACAAAGTGTCAAACTTCGGCTGTCACGGGAACTGAGCACCGTGGTGGCCTAGAGACATGGTGTCAAACCTACACATTTTACTTTGTCAAGAGTGTAGGTTTGACCTCTTTAGTTTCTTTCTGACCCCTTTAGTTTCTTTCACCGTCTACAGAGACTTCATGTATTCGACCAGATCATTTTTTTCCGCGTCGCTAAGCCCCAAAGGGCCACCTGGCAGGTTATCGTTGTAATGATTTACGACATCCAGCAGCGTGGCAAACCTGCCGTCATGGTAGAAGCCGCCTTTTGTATGGGTCCAGAGGCCCTTGAGGGGAGCTGTCCGGTAGCGGCCGTCGGGTGACCGGTTTGACTGGAAGTTGTCATTCAGGGCGGTCAAGCCGATTTCGGCGGGTGTGTGCATATTCCAGCCCGGCTCGGTAAAAAGCGGCGGTACATGGCAGGTGGCACACTTTGCCTTGCCGTTAAATACTGCTTTCCCGCGCCCGGCGGCAGCTTGATCGAAAGAGCCTGCCGGTGGTGCCGGCGCCTGGATGGCGAGCTGGTATGCTTGAAGGTTTGCGAGCTTAGGAGTAACCAGGTCCGGATCGTTGCGGACGTTGCCGAAGCCCGCGGCGGCGGCAACCGGGTATTTGACCGGGTCGTTCAGCCGGGAATCGATGAAAGTCCCCTTGCCGTGCATTTCGAGAACGGCGACGAAGGCATTCCAGTAGGTGACCGAGCCCCAGCCGGTCGAGGTGTGGAGGTTAACGCCTGACAAACCGAAAGCGGGGGGGATCAGGGTCGCGGATGACCCCAGTGCCCCGCCGGGCTTGGCGGCTTTGCCGTCCAGAAAGAGCTGGGCGTCGAATTTGCCCGGACCCCAGCCGTTCAGGACGGCTCGCACCGTCGCATCATCCACGGTAGGGATGGCTGGTCTCAGCAGGGCAACCACGGCACTCAGATCGGGGGAGAGGTTTATTATCGCCCCCACATTGAGATCACGGTTGGCCCAGCCGTCAAGGCGGTGACCAATGCCGGGAGCGAGCGAATCATCCACCGTGGAGTGGCAGAAGGCGCACTGGATGCCGATCGACTTCATGCTGCCGTCGGCGTTGAAGAATCCGGTAATACCGAGGACCGCGTTCAACTTGATAAGGGCCAGCGTGTTGGCCGGGTCGTCAAGATTGAGGGTGCCGTTTTTCAGCTGAGCGACCAGGTCCTGCGGGAGGGCATCCACGTCGACCTTGAGTCCCACGGCCAGAGCGGTCTTCGGGCTCACGCCAGGCCCCACCCCGCCGGTGAACTTGCTTCCCTCGATCGTCTGGTGGAGCTTGAGGGTGTCCCCCCAGAAGGCCTCATCGCCAAAAGTATCGAAACGGAATGTCTGCTTCCCCGCGTCGATTGCCTTTGAAGAGTTTGCCTGGGTCACATCAACAACCGGTGTTGTACCGCCGCCATCGCCACCGCAACTAACTATTATTACCGCCAACAGGATACATGTCGCCGTTATGGCGGTCAGCCAATAAATTTTGTTTTTGTTCATGTGCGTCCCTCCCGAAATGTTGGATTCATGTGATTGGCTAGAGTTTCTTCGAGGTGTGTTTCGTAGCTATTTTACCGGCGCGTCAACAATCGCTTACATATTATTTGGTTTTTGAGTGCTGGATTAAACCGCCGGCAGCAGACCAGCGGTCCTTTACATTGAAGGGTTGAGGTCGAACTGGGTTAGTGTTGTGTTACTTGGCAGGTTTGGCAGCTCGCAACACCGGGTAATGCTGGGTAAAAACCCAATCTTCGGTATTTTTCTGGTGACAGACGTTGCAGGCAGCGGTGTCGTGCGCCTTGGCGCTTGCCAGAGTTTTGCCGTTCTCCCCCATGAAACTGAAATAGGCCCAGTTGCCCGGTTCTTTAGCAAAGCGTTTAGTATCTTTCACGGAAGCAGCAATTCCGCTGAACTCCCCGGCAAAGTAGCCATTACCACTGGAACTGCTCTTCGCGCCAACAGTGGCAAGTTCCTTGACAAGAACGGTGCCGTTGGGAAATTTGCCGGTTTTCTTGTAGGCGGCATAGCTGGCGGAGTCAATGTAAACATGATGAAATTCCGGGAAGGCAGCTTTGCCATCGTTTAGATCGTTGGGAGTGACCGGCGCCCCGACAAAGACCCACTGCCGGTAATTTATTGGTATCTGTAGTTCGCCCTTGGCATTGTACTTTGCCGCTCCCTGTGCTGCTTCGACCGAGATTGAAAAAGCGATGGCGATCACCGCTGCCAGGAGTGCGGTAGATCCCTTGACTTTCCAGGCTCGTACTGCCGTGTATCGTTGTTTTTCCATAATTCCTCCTTTTTTTGTGCCCACCCTGAACCCTTTACAATCAGGAAAAATCATAGCAGTAATCTGACTGGCTGCAACCTCGGCAACTAAAACCTCGGCAACTAAAATAAATTCCAATTTACTAAACCTGCTCGAACAAATCCTTGCCGACTCCGCAAAGGGGGCAAACCCAGCTGTCGGGGAGTCCCTCAAAAGAGGTTCCCGGCGCGACTCCGTTTTCCATATCCCCCTCGGCAGGGTCATAGACATACGCACAGATGGTGCATCTCCATTTTTGCATGACACGTTCTCCTTTTATGGTTATTCCTGCCAGTGGATACAAGAGACCGGACAGATGTCGATGGCCTCCTGCTGGATAGTATCTTCAGTCTCCCCTCCCGGATCATAAACTTCCGCCTTGTCATGGTCTGCCATACGAAATACTTCTGGAACATTAGTCACACAGAGTCCACAACCGATACAGGCATCCTGGTCAACCCATGGCTTACTCATTTTCTTCCTCCCTTGAATACGTTTTGTTTGTACCGACAGACTAAGAAGCGCCGCCCAGTCTTTTTTCGAGAAACGACCGGATTGCCACGGCATTGTTGTGCTCAATGTCATGCGCACTGTAGAGCAAGGTGATGTCCTGCTTTCGAGCCATGTCCAAAAGGGGACGCCAGGCTTCGCTGTTGGCCGCCAACTCGGTATCGTAGCGACGGCAGAACTCTTCCCACTTGGCCGGGTCATGACCGAACCAGCGCCGCAAATCATCGCGGGGAGCTACATTTTTCATCCATCCATCCATCGGGAGGTTTTCTTTCTTCATGCCACGCGGCCAGAGGCGATCCACAAGAAAGCGGGATCCGTCTTCCGTCTCATGCGGGTCATATAGACGTTTGATTCATATCATGATCTCTACCTCAATAGTCGAGTAGTATTCATCTTTCCCCTGGAAGCTGATTGTAACCCCTGCAATCAGACTTCCTTGATCGCCTTGTTTGCTGCAATCAGGAGCGGATCCCAAACCGGCGCGTAGAGCGGCGAATAACTCAGGTCCAGTTCGGCGAGCTCGAACACCGTCATCTGTTTGTAGATAGCCGTAGCAAGAACATCGAGCCGTTTTGCCACGACGTCCTGCCCGATCATCTGCCCGCCCACCAGCAATCCTGTCCCTTTTTCAAACAGGAGTAGCACACGCATTGTGCCTCCTCCAGGAAAGGCGCCCCTGGTCGGCGTATCCACGTAGGTTTTCACGTAGTGTGCGCCACCCTCCTGGAGTTGCCGTTCACTAAGACCGGTAGTGGCCACCGTCAGGTCGAAGAACTTGAATACCGCGGTCTGATCAATGCCGTAAAACTCCTTCATGGCATTGCTATTGACGATATTGCTGCCGACAAGCCGCCCCTGCTTGTTGGCGGTCGGACCGAGCGGCATGTAGCCGTTTCGGCCGAGCTGGCGGACGTAGTGTTCGGCGCAGTCACCGGCAGCAAAGACATCCGGAAGGTTTGTCCGCAAAAAGCGGTCGACCTTTACCGCCCCGCCCAGTCCCAACTCGCCTCCGGCGGCCGAAAAGAGCGCCGTATTCGGCTTTACGCCGATTGAGACAACCACCATACCCGCGTCGTAGTCCCCGGTTGTGGTCCTGACCACGGTACCTTTCTTCTCGATTATATCAACATTGGTATGGAGCCTGATCCCCTTCTCCTCAAGTTTCTCCAGCACTTTAGCCCGGATCTCTTCGGCAAACGAGGGGAGAATCGTGGGAGATTTCTCAAGGATGACCGGTTTAATCTTCATGTTGAAGAGGACATCAACCAGCTCAAGATTGGTGTAACCGGAACCTACAAGAATGGCATTGGCAGGGGATTTTTCGTAGATGATGTTTTTGACCTGCCGCGTGTCGTCCAGTGTCTTGAAATAAAAGACGTCGGCATCATCAAAGCCGGGAAGGGCCAGCTTGTTCGGTTGATTGCCGGTGGCATACACGAGGTAATCGTAGCTTTCTCGATATTCCCGAGAAAGTTCATGGTCAATAACCGTCACTTCCTTCTGGGCCGAATCAATAGCTACGACCTCATGATGCAGCCGGTAATCGATGCCACGCTCCGTGCGGATCGCATCAAGGCTCAAGGCATGCAGGTCCTCGACCGGCTTATCCTTGTAAAACAGGTTGTAAGGCATACCGCAGGCGGCGTAGGAAACATCGCCTGATTTTTCCAGAACAATCACCTGCGCGTCGTGGTCCTCGCGCTTAATCTGGCTGGCGGCCGACAGTCCACCGGCTATCCCGCCAATAATCACTGTTTTCATCTGATCACTCCCGGATATTTTTTTCTATGCACTCCTCGCCAAGTTTTCTCGGAAAATAGTCACTGTTGATTGACTCACAGTTCTGCCGCTTTCGGGAAGAGAATATTATTCTCCAGGTGGACATGCTTGTGGAGATCGTCCTCGAACTCTTTAAGCTTCCGGTACGTGACCATGAAGGTGTTACAGACATCACCCGGTATCGCATACTCCTTTGAAAGATGGCGTATCGTGTGAACTGCGTCGCCAATCTCTTCGTGCTCGCGATGAAGCTTGAGGAGGGAAACCCGGACCGTTTCCCGATCAATGGTATCCGGCGTATTGCCGGCTATTTTGGCCGCGTAGATTCGTTTGATAGCCGGAAAGCACACCTCCTCCTCGTCCTTCAGGTGGGCCGCCATATCGGTTGCAATCTTGTCAAAGATGGTGGCGATCCGGATCACCTCGGGATGGTGAGCGCCATGCACATCAGCGATCTTTCGGGAGTAGGCTGCGATCTGCCCGTCATTCTCCTTGAGATATACATGGTGGGTATTGACGATATAGTCGGCTAGAAATGGTAGTGCCCAAGAGGAATAATTCTGACTACGTTCGACCGGTTCATTATTCACCGCCTCAAGTTCCCTTGTTATCGTGACGAGATCAAGTCCTTTTTCTCTGCAGATTGCCGCGAGAGCAACCTTGCCGCCACAGCAGAAATCAATGCCATGATTTTCAAATACGTTAGCGGTGCGGAAATCGGCAGCGACAATCTCGCCAATGGCTTTGTCCCCTTTTGGTGAATTTTGCATAAGACTCCCCTCTGTTTCGATTGCTCTGTGAGATATTGTGCATATTGTAAGCTGATTATTGGGAAGGGTTATGACTCAAGTCAAGGATGTCAGCTTTTAATATGCAAATGTACAAGATCATCCGGGGATATGCCTGCCTCGTATGCGATTCCTGTTCGTCGGGCCAGGATTTTGCCTGCGGCTTCCTTCAGATTCCGGGTCACCCCGGACACCCTTGCCGTTCGGCTAACGGTTCCCACCATCAGGGTCCGTAGGGGACTTGCACC
>JANOEC010000135.1:0-4183 GCA_031412995.1 Geobacteraceae bacterium | reverse complement strand
CGGAAAAACAAACGGCAATGTCTTTCGGCAGCACGGCATTGAGTGCCCGCATCCAGTTGGACGCGGGCCACTCGCAATCTGTGCGAAAACTTGCGACTTGTCCGAGCGCATGGACGCCGGAGTCTGTGCGGCCTGCGCCGATGACGGATACCGTGGTTTGACTGACCTGGTGGATGGCTCGTTCGACGGCTTCTTGGATCGTAGGGTGATCGGGCTGGCGCTGCCACCCGGCGTAGCAGGTTCCATCGTATTCCAAGACTAACTTGACCGTAGGCATCGACGTGGGGGATCGACCAGTAGAGGGTTCATCGCGTGGCGATGTTCGCGGAGGCGAGGAAGGTGTTGACGCCTTCCATGAGTGCTTCTGCCACGCGCGTGGTGAAGAGGCCTGTTCGGAGCAGGTCTTCTTCAGCAGAGTTCGAGATAAAAGCGATTTCAGCCAGGATGCTGGGCATGCTGGTGAAGCGGAGTACATAGAAGGGCGCGGTCTTCACGCCATGGTCTACCAGCGCGTAATGGGTGTTGAGGTTGGTCACCATGGCCTCCTTGGCCGTCCAGGCGAGTTCGAGGGATGCTTCGATCTTCTTCGAGGTCAGGAGATCGGCAACGAGATATTCCCATCCCACGCCGGTGCTGTTGAGTGGGGTTCCATTTTCTCGGGCCGCCACTTCCAATGCTCGTTGATCTTTGGCCTCTCCGAAGTGGTAGATTTCAATCCCTTTCACAGAGCGCTGGGGGTGTGAATTCACATGGATCGACACGAAGAGATCCGCCTCCTGCCCATTGGCAAACTTCGCCCGGTCTTCCAACTCGACGAACTCATCCCGGTCACGGGTCATGAGGACGCGGACTCCCGGCTGCTTGCTCAAGAGATCGCGCAATTTCAACGCGACTTTCAGCGTAATGTCTTTTTCTTCCGTCCCACGCTGCCCATGTGCCCCAGGATCCTTCCCGCCGTGCCCTGGATCGATCACGATGATCTTAAATGACTTGGCTCGCGGCTGAGCAGGCTGCGGAGGAGTGGGGAGTGGAAG
The DNA here is from genome assembly GCA_031412995.1 of Geobacteraceae bacterium. Lineage (GTDB taxonomy): Bacteria > Desulfobacterota > Desulfuromonadia > Geobacterales > DSM-12255 > JANOEC01. The sequence continues at coordinate 3,149 of JANOEC010000135.1, read as the reverse complement.
TTCTAGGCCTGGTGTTGATTCAACAGGCTGAGCTGTCAGAGATTCACCGCGAGGCACCACATCGATGACCAGCCGGTGAGGATTCGCTAACGTGAGCAACTTGTAACTTTGAAATGAGCCAGTTTGGAGATGCAAGGCAATTCGTCGATTTCCTTGCCCTGTCTGGCCAGTCGATATGGCAGGTGCTCCCATTAGGGCCGCCGGCATCTGGGAATTCCCCGTACTCTTGTTTTTCCGCGTTTGCCGGTCATCCGGACCTGATTGATTTGCAGCAGTTGTGTGACGAGGGCGATCTGCTCCCCACTGAATTAGCTGTACAGGCACCGACAAGTCAGGTTGATTTCACAACAGTCAGGGTGGAGAAAGGTCAGCAGTTGAAGGCCGCCGCAACCCGTTTTTTTGCCGGTAGCGCTCAGGAGCGATTAGCAGAGTTCTGGCGTTTTTGTGACAACACTTTTTGGCTGGATGATTACGCCTTGTTCATGGCGTGCAAAGAAAATTTTCACGGAGTGCCCTGGCATCGCTGGCCCAAGGATTTGGCCCAGCGCAAGCCAGAAACCATTGACAAGTATCTGGCTGAACTGGGTGCGCTTATTGGCGAGCAGAAGTACCTGCAGTGGCAGTTTAGCCGGCAATGGCAAGCCGTGAAGGGGTATGCCAATAATAAAGGCGTGCGAATAATCGGTGATGCGCCGATCTTTGTTGCCCATGATTCAGCGGATGTTTGGTGTAATCAGCACCTGTTTATGCTGGATGCGACCGGCAAGCCAACCCTGATCGCCGGTGTCCCCCCTGATTATTTCAGCAAGACCGGTCAGCTCTGGGGAAATCCGCTGTATCGCTGGGACCGGCTGCAGGCTGATGGCTATGGCTGGTGGCTGGCCCGACTGCGTAATGATTTTGCCCTGTATGATCTGGTGCGGATTGACCACTTTCGCGGGTTTGAGGCGTTCTGGGAAGTGCCTGCGGGGCAAAAAACCGCCATCCGTGGCCGCTGGGTACAGGGTCCAGGGGCTGATTTCTTTATTGCCGCGCGGACTAACTTGGGCGAGTTGCCGATTATTGCTGAAGATCTCGGGGTCATAACGCCGGCGGTTGAACAACTCAGGGATTCATGCGGGTTCCCCGGAATGAATATCTTGCAATTTGCTTTTGATTCCGGGGCGGACAATGTCTACCTGCCTCACAATCACCGACACAACAGCGTGGTCTATACCGGCACCCACGATAACAACACCACGCGCGGGTGGTTCAATCATTTATCAGTCGAGCAGCAGCATCGGGTCTGTGACTATCTACGTTGTTCGGCGGAGGACCTGGTCTGGGAGATGATTCGCGCGGCTCAGGCTTCAGTTGCTCATATGGCAATTCTGCCATTACAGGATTTGTTGGAGTTGGACACGGACGCCCGGATGAACTGCCCAGGGGTTGCCAGCGGAAACTGGGGTTGGCGTTATCTAACTAAAGGCCTTACCGAAGCATTAGCGTCACGCCTGCACCATCTTGCTCAGTTGTATGATCGTCTGCCTCATTGATCATGACCTGTAGAAAGAGATGGGGTCATTGTTTAATTGTCAGGTAAAGAATGAGCGCGACAAATGAGTAGAAAGTTGACAGTCTGGCTAGTAAATAGTATTTTCAGCTATCACATATATGCGGAGGTGAAGTATGGCAGAATCAACTACGGCATTTTCTACCCTGGCCTTGCACGCGGGCCAGTCACCTGATGGTACTACCCTGTCACGGGCTGTGCCGATTTATCAAACCACCTCATATGTTTTTCGCAATAGTGAGCATGCCGCAAATCTCTTCGGTCTGAAAGAGTTTGGCAATATCTATACTCGGTTGATGAATCCGACAACGGATGTGCTGGAGCAACGCCTGGCAAAACTGGATGGTGGCGTTGCCGCCCTCGCGGTTGCTTCAGGACAGGCAGCAATTACCTATGCGGTCCTCAATATTGCCCAGGCCGGGCAGAATATCGTTTCTACTGCTGCGTTGTATGGTGGGACGTATAACCTGTTTCATTACACACTACCCCGTTTGGGCATAACCGTGAGGTTTGTCGATAGTTCGGATCCGGGAAACATCCGTCAGGCAATCGATGCGAATACCCGCATGGTCTACATGGAGTCGGTCGGTAACCCCAAAAATAATGTTGATGATTTTGAGGCGATCGCGGCTATTGCCCATGCGGCTGGAATACCTTTGGTTGTCGACAATACGGTGACGACGCCATATCTGTTGCAACCGCTCAAGCATGGGGCCGACATTGTGGTCTATTCGTTGACCAAATTTATTGGCGGGCACGGTACCAGTATCGGCGGAGCCGTGGTGGATGGGGGGGCATTTCCTTGGAACAATGGCAAATTCCCGGAATTTACCGAGGCTGATCCCTCATATCATGGCCTCAAGTATTGGGATGCCCTGGGCAATCTCTCTTATATCATTCGTATGCGCATTTCACTGCTCCGGGATATGGGTGCTTGTTTGTCACCATTTAATGCCTTCCAGATCATTCAGGGGGTGGAGACGTTGCCGGTGCGGATGGCCCAGCATGTGCGCAATGCCCTGGAGGTAGCTACTTGGTTGGAGAATCATCCGCTGGTATCCTGGGTTAATTATCCCGGCCTGGCGAGCCATCCGAGTTATGAAAATGCCCGCAGGTATCTGCCGAAAGGTGCCGGCGCTATTATTGGTTTCGGCATCAAGGGTGGGCTTGATGCAGGGCGGCGGTTTATCGACAGCGTAAAGCTCTTCTCGCACTTGGCAAATGTTGGTGATGCAAAGTCGCTGGTTATTCATCCGGCATCCACCACCCATCAACAGTTAACCGCAGAGGAGCAGCTATCTGCCGGGGTAACGCCTGATTTTATCCGACTGTCGATCGGTATCGAGGACATCACGGATATTCTGGCCGATCTTGATCAGGCCTTGCAAGTGTCACAGTTGTAAGTAGCTTGAATGGTAGAGTTAAGAATTGTCGGCAAAAATATAAGAACGATTATTGAAAAAAGCTATTGACCGATGAAGGGTGGCAAGGTATAAACGGGATCCCTTTGAAGGCGGAACAGCCAGGCAGCAGGGCAGTCAGCCAGAGGGTTTGAAAATAATAGTTAAAAAAAGAAGTTGACAAGGTTGTTTGGTTT